>DIVD01000021.1 GCA_002423245.1 Rhodobacteraceae bacterium UBA6141 | reverse complement strand
AGCGCCGTTCCGGCTTCCCAGGCGCGAAGCGCCGTTCCGGCTTCTCAGGCGCAAAGCGCCTTTCTGGCGTCCTGGTATTCGCGTTCGAGCCGGCCGACATAGTCCGCCGTGCTCGTCACCGTGCTGACGGCGCCGATCCCCTGGCCGCATCCCCAGATGTCCCGCCATGCCTTCGGGCGAATGTCGCCGGTGGAGAGGTTGAGCTTGTTGCCCTCACCCGAAAGATTGTCGGGATCGAGGCCGACCGCCCGGATCGAGGGCTTGAGGTAGTTGGCGTTCACGCCGCTGAAGTGGCTGGTGTAGAGGATATCCTCGGCCCCGCTCTCGACGATCATCTGCTTGTAGCCTTCGCTGGCGGCGGCTTCCGTCGTCGCGATGAAGGGCGATCCGATATAGGCGAAGTCCGCGCCCATGGCCTGCGCGGCCAGAATCGAGCGCCCGGTCGCGATGGAGCCCGACAGGGCCAGCGGGCCGCTGAACCATTCGCGGATTTCCTGGACCAGCGCAAAGGGTGACAGGGCACCGGCGTGGCCGCCGGCCCCGGCGCAGACCGCGATCAGACCGTCGGCCCCCTTGTCGATCGCCTTGCGGGCGAAGCGGTTGCTGATCACGTCGTGCAGCACGATGGCGCCGCAGCCATGCGCGGCTTCATTGACATCTTCCCTCGCGCCCATCGAGGTGATCCAGACCGGCACCTTCCAGCGCGCGCAGATCTCGACATCCCGCTCCACCCGGTCGTTCGAGCGGTGGACGATCTGGTTGACGGCAAACGGGGCGGCGGGCTGATCGGGGTTGGCCTGGTTGTGCGCGTCAAGCTCTTCGGTGATGCGCTTGAGCCAGGCTTCAAGCAGCGGTGGCTCCCCCTCCTGTTCGCGCGCGTTCAATGCCGGAAAACTGCCGATCACGCCGGCCTTGCACTGGGCGATGACCAGATCGGGCCCGGACACCAGGAACATGGGTGAGCAGATCACGGGCAGGCGCAGGCGGCCGAGAGGGGTGTCGGAATACATGGATCCATCTTCTTCATTGTTTCAACGGGGTCTGGCGAAGATGAAGCCTCGCCGGGGCGTACAGTACCCAGATACCCGGACCGGAACATCCCCGCCCGCAGATCGCAACCGGAAAACGCCCCGCCGCGCATTTCGCACAAGTCTGATTTTCCGGGCCGGCTATGTGCGGCGGCCCGGCCCGCCTTTAGCGTGTCAGGAGCCGACTCGTCTGGGAGGAGAACGCGGTGCCATTGCTCTACAGCCGCTCGGAGGGCGTCGGTCGGATGACCTTCGACTTTCCCGAGAAGAAGAATGCGATCGACCAGGACGCACGCAGGGAAATGGAGCGCATCGTCACCGAGGTGCGCGATGACGACCGGGTCCGCGCGCTGCTGATCACCGGAACCGGAGGCGCGTTCTGTTCCGGCGGCGACATCAACACCTTTGCCGGTTCGACACCGGTGGCCATGCGCGACCGCCTGAAACAGCAGCACCGCGTCACCCGGATGCTTTACGACCTTGAAAAGCCGGTTGTCGCGGCGGTGGCCGGGCCGGCCTTCGGGGTGGGGTTCAACATCGCGCTTCTGGCCGACGTGATCCTTGCCGCGCCCTCGGCCCGGTTCTGCCAGGCCTATGCGCGCGTGGCGATCGTGCCCGATGGCGGCGGGCTCTACCTGCTGGCGCGGGTGGTCGGGACGCAGCGGGCCAAGGCGATGTTCATGACCGCCCAGGTGATCGGCGCGCAGGAGGCGCGCGATCTGGGGATCGTCCACGCGATTCACGACGAGGACGCGCTCGACGCCGAGGCGTTCGCGCTTGCCGCGCGTCTGGCCGAGGGGCCGACCCGTGCCTTCGGGCTGGGCAAGGCGATGCTGAACCGTGGCATGGACTGCGATTTCGCCACCTATCTTGAAATCGAGGCCACCGCCGAGGCCCATATCATGCAGACCGACGATCACCTCGAAGCCGTGGCCGCCTTCAGGGAAAAGCGCCAGCCGCGCTTTTGCGGATCGTGACGGCGGCGGCGACGGGCGGCCCCCTGGCCGGTCTGCGGGTGATCGACCTCGGGCAGGTCTATCTCGGGCCCTATTGCGGCTTGATGTTCGCGCTCATGGGGGCCGAGGTCATCAAGGTCGAACCGCCCGCCGGCGATGTCATCCGCGGGGTGGCGGACGGGCGCGAGAATCCGGCGGCGATGATGCTCAATTCCAGCAAGCAAAGCGTGACGCTGGATCTGAACTCCGCCGAGGGGCGGGAGGCGCTGCTGGCACTGGCCGACACCGCCGACGTGCTGATCGAGAATTCGCGCCCCGGCACGATGGAGAAGCTCGGCGTCGGCTGGGACACGCTCTCTGCCCGCAACCCGCGGCTGGTGATGGGGTCGGGCAAGGGCTACGCGGCCGATTCTGTCTACCGCGATGCGCCGGCGATGGATTTTCCCATTCAGGCGCTGACCGGGCTGATGTCGGTGACCGGGTTCCCCAATGGGCCGCCGGTGAAATGCGGGGCCGCGATCACCGATTTCCTGGGCGGCATCCACCTGTTCGGCGGGATCATGGCGGCGCTTCATGCGCGCGGCACCACCGGGCGCGGCGACTTCGTGCAGATCGCCATGCAGGACGTGACGCATCATGCGCTTGCCTCCAACATCGCCAGCTTCCTGCTTGCGCCCGAGGGGTTCTCGGACCGGGCCGGCAACAGTCAGGCGGTGCTCAAGGTCGCGCCCTATGACCTGTTTCCGGCGCGGGACGGGCAGGTGGCGATCATGTGCCTGAACGATCGGCACTGGCAGCACCTGGCCCGGGCCATGGGGCGCCCGGATCTGGCGAACGACCCCGCGCTGGCCAAGGGGCCCGCGCGCTGCGCACGCCGCGCCGAGGTCGATGGATGGGTGTCCGAATGGACCTCGGCCCATGACCGCTCCGAGATCTTCGCGGCGCTGAGCGAGGCGCATGTGCCGGGGGCGCCGGTGCGCAAGCTGGCGGAGGTGGTGGCCGACGCGGACATGCGCGCCCGCGGCATGATCCACGATCTTCCGCATCCGGATCTGGGCACGGTGCCGGTTCCCGGCCTGCCGATGCGCTTTGCCAGCCACGCCCCGATGCCGCCCCGGCCCGCACCGGCAGCAGGCGCCGATACGGCGCGCATCCTGACCGCGCTGCGCCAGGCTGGGCTTTCCACCCTATCAGAGGAGTCAGACTGACATGTTCAAGCTCGATCCGGAACTGGAAGACTTTCGCCAGGATGCGCGCAGGCTGGCCGAACGGGAGTTCGCCGCGAAGGCCGCATACTGGGACGACAAGGAAGAGTTTCCCGCCGAGAACCGCGACAAGCTGGCCGAGCTTGGCTATCTGGGCATGTTCATCCCCGAGGAATACGGCGGCTCCGGCGCGCCGGTGATCCAGGGCACCGTGTTCCTCGAGGAAATGGCGCGGGTCTGCTTCAACACCGCGCTGGTCTCGCAGCTTTACCTCAACGGCCCGTCGCGGGCGATCGCCGTTCTGGGCAACGACGAGCAGAAGAAGCGGTTCCTGCCCGACATGGCCGCCGGCAGGAAGTTCATCGCCATCGCCATCAGCGAGCCCGAGGCGGGCTCGGCGGTCACCGACCTGCGCACCACGGCGCGCAAGGACGGCGACGGCTGGATTCTCAACGGCAACAAGTGCTGGTCCACCGGCGCGCATGTCGCGGATTACGCCATGGTCTTCTGCCGCTTCGGCAAGGCCGGCGGGGCCAGGGGGATCGGCGCCTTCATCGTCGATCTGAAGAAGCCGGGCGCGCGGATCGGCCACATATCGCTGAAGATGGGCGGCCGGGGCCTGACCGAGGCCGAGATCATCCTCGAGGATTACCGGGCCGGCCCCGAGGACGTTCTGGTCGAGGGCGACCCGGACAGCTCGCGCTCCTTCGCGCTCCTGATGAGCAGCTTCGGCCCGGAACGGGTGGGCAACGCGGCCATGTGCGTGGGGCTGGCGCAGGGCGCGTTCGAGGCCGCCAAGGGATATTCCGAGATCCGTCACCAGTTCGGGCGGCCGATCAAGGAATTCCAGGGCCTGCAATGGAAGATCGCCGACATGGCCACGCAGATCCACGCCGCGCGCCTGATGGTCTATCGGGCCGCGACCAACCCCGCGCCGAACGGCTTTCCCGACCCGATGGACGCGGCCATGGCCAAGCTCTACGCCAACGAGATGGCGCAGCGGGTAACGAACGAGGCGCTGCAGATGCACGGCCATAACGGCTACACGCGCGAATACCCGCTGGAACGCATGGTGCGCGACGCGCGCGGCTTCGCGCTTGGCGGCGGCACGGTGGAGATTCTGCGCAACACCATCGCCTCCATGGTCTATGGCCACAGCTTCAACCAGCGGAGGGACTAGGCCCATGCACCCTTCGCTGCTGAACGAGGAGCAGATCGCGCTGAAGGACGCCGCGCGCAAGCTGGCGCAGGGCGAGTTCCGCGCCCGCGCCGCCCGCTGGGACCGCGAGGGCCTCTATCCGCAGGAAAACCACCACCGGCTGGGCGAGCTTGGCTATCTGGGCATGACCCTTCCCGAGGAGTATGGCGGCGGCGGGGTCCCGCTGGTGGATTGCTATCTGGTGATCGAGGAACTGGCGAAGGTGGATTTCAACACCGCGCTGATCGTCCATGACCAGAACGTCTCGCCCCGGATCATCGCCACCTGCGGCAGCGACGCGCTGAAACGTGCCTTCCTGCCGCGCTTTGCCGCGGGCGAGATCGAATGCGCGATCTGCTGGACCGAACCCGAGGCCGGCTCGGACGCCACGGCGGTCACGACCTCGCTGCGCCCCGACGGCAACGGCTTCGTGCTGAACGGCGGCAAGATCTTCACCACCTTCGGGGACCGGGCGCACTATCTTCTGGTCTATGCGCGGTTCTGCGACAGCAAGGGCGCGCGCGGCATCGGCACGGTGCTGGTGGAACGCGAGAGCCCCGGCGTGACGGTGAACATCCTCGAGCAGAAGATGGGCGCGCGCGGCTGCAACGAGTGCGAGATCCATTTCGACGATGTGCGGGTGCCGGCCGAAAACGTCGTGACCGAGGGCGTGGCCGAGAACTCCAGCGGCTTTGTCCGCCCGCTGGGCGTCTACAATGGCACCCGCGTCGGCATGGGCGTTCTGGCGCTTGGCGTGGCCAAGGGGGCGTTCGATCTCGCGCGCGACTACATGAAGACCCGCCGCCAGTTCGGCCAGGCGCTGTCGGACATGCAGGGGCTGCAATGGATGATGTCCGACATGAAGGTGCAGATCGAGGCGGCCCGGTCGCTGTGCTATACCGCGCTGTCGCTGATCGACCGGGGCCAGCCCGATCCGACGCTGTCCTCGATCGCCAAGGTTCAGGCGACCGAGATGGCGCAGCGCGTGACCCATGACGCCATGCAGATGTTCGGCGGCTACGGCTATTTCGGCTCGCTTCCGCTGGAGCGGATGGTGCGCGACGTGCGGATGCTGACCATCACCGGCGGCACGACCCAGATCCACAAGAACGGAATCGCGAGGGCGGTCTTCGCCGACTGATGATGTTTCGCCAGGGGAGGGCGGTCATGGCAGACGAAATTACCGTTGAACGCAAGGGCGGCCTGGCCGTGGTCGCGCTGAACCGGCCGGACAAGCTGAACGCGCTGAGCCTCGGGATGCGGGTCGGGCTTCTGGAAGCCTTCCGCAGCTTTCAGACCGACCCCGAGGTCCGGGCGGTGCTGCTGCGGGCCGAGGGCCGGGCCTTCTGCGCCGGGGCGGATATCTCGACCATGGGCAAGGACGATGTCTGGGGCGACCGGGCGCGGCTTTACCGGGCGCATCAGATGATCCTTTCGATCTACAACTGCGAAAAGCCGGTGGTGGCCGCGGTGCGCGGTCCCGCGGTGGGGATCGGGCTGAGCCTGGCGCTGGCCTGCGATGTTCTCCTGCTGTCCGAGACTGCGAAGCTCGGCCAGGTGTTTCGCAAGATCGGCCTTGCCCCGGATGGCGGCGCGGCCTTCTTCTTGCAGAACCTGATCGGACGGCAGCGCGCGACCGACCTTGCCTTCACCGCAAGGCTGGTCCCGGCGGAGGAGGCGCTGGGGCTGGGTCTGGCGAGCCAGGTGCACCCCGACGACAGGCTGGACCGTGCCGCCGAGGACTATGCCGCGGATCTGGCCTCGGGCCCGACGCTCGCGCTGGCAGGCGCCAAGCGGCTGATGCGCGCCGCGGTGCAGCCTTCGCTGGAAAGCTTCCTGGAGATGGAGACCATCATTCAGGGGCAGATCATCAAGAGCGCGGATCACGCCGAGGGGATCGAGGCGTTTCTGAACAAGAGAACGCCGGTGTTCCGCGGGGCCTAGCCTAGCGGTGCGGGTCGCAACCAAGACAGGGAGGAAGCAGCGAATGGAGTCAGTAATTGCGCCGCTGGGATGGGTGGCGCGGATCATCACCTTTGTTGCCGCGGCTCTGGCGGCGCTGATGATGGTGCACGTCTCGCTCGATGTCATCCTTGGCCAGTTTGCCGCCGATCCTTTGCCGGGAACCGTGGATTACGTGTCCTACTACTACATGGTGGGGCTTGTCTTCCTGCCGCTGGCTTTCGTCGAGTTGAGCAACGAGCACATCCAGGTCGACCTGATCCACGATATGCTCTCGCCAGGGGCGAAGACCGTTCTCGACATGCTCGCTCTGGCGCTGTCGGTGGTGTTCTACAGCCTGCTGACCTGGCAGACATGGATAGACGCCGTCGAGAAATACACGATCGGGGAAAAATCCATGGGAATGGTGGCGGTGACCGTATGGCCCGGGCGGTTCTTCCTGCCGCTGGGCACGGGGCTGATGGTGCTTCTTCTGCTGGCCAAGCTGATCCAGCGGCCGTTCACGGATGCGGGCATGGCCCGCCCCGATCACAACATGTACGACTAGGAGCGGAACCGTGAGCTTTTTCCAGATCGGCCTTGCCGGCATCGTCTCTGTCATCGTTCTGATCTTGCTGCGCGTCCCGATCGCGGTCGCGCTCGGCGTCGTGTCGTTCTTCGGCTTCTGGGCGATGCTGGGCAGCGGCGCGGCTTTCGGCCTGCTGACAGCGGTTCCCTATGATTTCGCCGCGCACTGGACGCTGAGCTCGATCCCGATGTTCCTGCTGATGGGCTATGTCTGTTACCAGACCGACATCACCAAGGGCATCTTCAAGGCGGCGCGGGTCTGGCTGTCGTTCCTGCCGGGGGGGCTTGCGGTTGCGAGCGTCGGCGGCGCGGCGCTTTTCTCCGCGGCAGCCGGATCGAGCATCGCCTGCGCCGCGGCCATGGGCCGCATCGCGGTGCCCGAGATGCTCAAGCGCGGCTACGATCCCGGCCTGAGCACCGCCGTCGTTGCCGCGGCCGGCACGATGGGCTCGCTCATTCCGCCGAGCATCCTTCTGATCATCTATGGCATCTTTGCCGAGGTCGCGATCAGCAAGCTGTTCCTGGCCGCGATCGTGCCGGGCCTGCTGACAATGGTGTGCTATGTGGGGGTGATCGTCATCCGGTCGCAGATCAATCCCGCCCTGGCGCCGCGACTCGAGGAAACCGTGACCTGGTCGGACCGGATGGAGGCACTGGGCGACACCTGGCCGCTGCTGCTGCTGGTCGCCGGCGTGTTCGGCGGCCTCTTCACCGGGATATTCACGCCCACCCAGGCCGGCGGTGTCGGCGCCGCGCTGTCCTTCGTGATCGCGGCGGCGCGGGGTTCGCTGAGCTGGCGCGTCTCGAAGATCGCGCTGATGGACACCGCCAAGATGACGGCGGCGATCTTCATCATCGCCGTCGGGGCCAACCTGTTCTCGAGGTTCATGGCGATCAGTGGCATCCCCGCGGCGATGTCGGACATGGTGATCGACATGGGGGCCAGCTACGTCATGCTGGTCGTCGGCACGGCGGTGGTCTTTTGCGTGATGGGAATGATCCTCGATCCGCTGGGCATCTTGCTGCTGACGCTGCCGATCCTGCTGCCGATCTACGAGGCGAACCATATCAGCCTGATCTGGCTTGGCGTGTTCGCCACCAAGCTCGTCGAGATGGCCCTGATCACGCCGCCGGTGGGCCTCAACGTCTTCGTGATCAAGGGCATTGTCGGCGACGCGGTCTCGATCTCGCAGATCTTCCGGGGGGTGATGTGGTTTCTGGCCGCCGACGTGCTGGTGCTGTTCATCATGATCGCCTTTCCCGACCTGGTCATGTTCCTGTCCGAACTCGGCAACTGATGCGGCACGTTTGGCTGCGGCAACCCCGTCCGCGGGACTTTGAAGAAGAGGAGGAGACCACATGAGACTGACCCGAACGCTGGCCCTGATGGCCGCGACTGCCGTTCTTGCGGCGACACCGGCCCTGGCCGAGAAACGGGTGACGATGACCACCTGGACATCGCCCAATCACGCGACATCGCGCGGCCATGCCGCCTTTGCCGAAGCAGTGGAGGCCGAGTTTCCCGACGCCTTCGACTTCAAGCTTTTCACGGGCGGCGCCCTGCTCGGCCCCAAACCCACGCTTTCCGGTCTGCGCGACGGCGTGGCCGATGTGGGCTTGCTGGCGCTGACCTACTTTGCGTCGGAAATGCCCTATGCGCAGCTTGTGGCGGATCTGGCGCTTCTGGGGGACGACAACTATGTGATGGCCGGCGCGACCAGCGAATTCGTGATGCTGAACTGCCAGCCCTGCAAGGACGAGTTCGCCAAGAACGGCATGGTGGCGCTCAGCGGGATCAGCACCGCCCCCTATGTGCTGCTGACGACCGTGCCGATCGTCGATATCGCGGACATGAAAGGCGTCAAGATACGCACCGGCGGGTCGGTCTGGGATCGCTGGGCAACGCGCCTGGGGGCACAGCCGGTGAACGTGCCGTCGAGCGAGATGTACGACACGATGAGCCACGGCGTCGTCACCGCCGCGGTGCAGCCGATCGGCGCGCTCAAGGGGCACAGCCTGATCGAGGTCGCCAAGCACCTGACGAAGCTGCCGCTGGGCACCTATCACTCCGGTTCGATCTTTGCCCTCAGCCCCAAGTTCTGGAACTCGCTCTCGCTCGACGAGCGCGAGAAATTCGCCAAGCACCTGCCCGAGGCCGTGGCGCAGGCCGAGGTGTATTACGAAACCGACGACCTCGAGGTGCTGGAAGAGGCCGCGGGCCTGGGGCTGACAGTTCACGAACCCACGCCGGAATTCCTTCAGGACCTCGTCGATTTCCGCGTTGCCGACCTGAATGAAATCGCCCGCCTCTCGAGGGAAGAGCGCGGCATCCAAGACGCCGACGCGCTTATCGCGACCTATCGCGCCCTGATCGAGAAATGGCAGGGGCTGGTGGAGCCCCTGCATCCGATCCGCGAGAACCCGCAGCCCTATGCCGATCTGCTGCGCCAGGAGATCTACTCGAAGATCGACCTCGCCACCTACCCGAACTGAGCCTTGACCGGCCCAAAGCCAGGCGGCCCTCCGGAAGGAGGGCCGCTTTCCCGTTCGGCGCCAGATCCCGGCCGGGAGGCCAACCGGACCAGATCCAGAACCGCCGCGACCGCGAGCCTCGCCAGGTCCCGGCGAGGTGGATCAAGGCGGGGGGCCGGCGGCCGCGCCCTGCGCTTTCCCGCAGTTCAGGGGCCGGTGTGCCTGCCGTCGGGAAGCCGGGAAAGGATCGCGGCGATGCGGCGGTCAACCTCGTCGGCGCGCTGATCGTCGAGAAGCGCGGCAGATGCGGTCAGATCCCGCGTGATGCGCATCTGCCGGACGAAGGCGCTGCAGCCTTTGCACATCGCCAGGTGCAGGCGCATCTGAAGCAGGTCGAACATCCCGAGTTCCCCGTCGATCAGGGCGCTCGCGCGTTCGGCAACTTCCTTGCAGCTCAGCATCTGGCTATTCCTCGTTCAGGCATCTTGTGATGACAGATGAAGTGGCGGCCCGTTACAGCATGATGCCCGAAAACTGCAGCGGCGCCTCACGACCGGCTTCCGGCAAGGATCGCGTCAAGCGAGTTGCGCACCGAAAGCCTCGCACGGTGCAGCAGGACGCGCATGTTGCCTTCCGAAATGTTCAGGATCGCGCAAACCTCCGACGGATCCAGATCCTGCTGGCCCCGCAGGATCAGCACCGACCTTTGCGACGCTGGCAGCGCGTCGATTGCAGCGGCAACATGCGCCAACATGTTTCGGCCTTCGACAATCCTGTCCGGCGTGATGGTTTCCCAAAGGTCGGGCATGTCCTTCCACCGCCCTCGACCATCGAAGGCGGCGGCCAGCCCGTCCTCCTCGCCATCGCTCTCGAACGAGATCATGCGCCCGTCCCGCTGGGCACGCGAGCGGGCCTTGTTGACCAGAATCGCGAAGATCCACCCCGCCAGCGAGGACCGCCCCTCGAACCTGCCGATCCCGTTCAGCACCGCGACCCAGCTGTCCTGTACGACCTCTTCCGCTGTGGCCCGGTTCCTGATCATCCCCTCGCATATCCGGAGCATCGAGGCATTGTGCTTGCGGTACACGCATTCGAACGCAGCCCGATCGCCGGTCGCAAGCTGCGCGACAAGCGCAGTCTCGTCGGCCATGTCCGGTTTCATCAAGACCCTCGTCCAGGCTTTCCGCCACTTTGCAGGGCAAGCGTTCTGAAAGTCCAGCGAAGACTCCTGGCGCAATGACTTGTGAGCGGTGGGTCCGGCGCCATCGCCGGCAAGGCGTGGCGGCAGCTAAAGCGGCTTGCCGGCCAGCAGCCGGGGCTGCCTGCCGCCCGGCCCGGCCGACAGGCCCGCCGCCTGCCGCATGAAGCCCCGCCGCAGCGCCGGAATCGCCTGCACGATGCCCATGCCGATGTCGCGCCCGGCGCGCAGCAGCGGGTTGTCGTTGGAAAACAGCCGGTTGACCCCGTCGATCCCCAGCGCCAGCGCCGTGGACTCGAACCGCCGCCAGGCCTGATAGCGGTTCAGCACATCCGGCGCGCCGATATCCTCGCCGCGCCTTCCGGCCTCCGCCACCACCTCCGCCAGCGCGGCCACGTCGCGCAGGCCAAGATTCAGCCCCTGCCCGGCAATCGGGTGCACGCCATGCGCGGCATCGCCGACCAGCGCGAGACGCGGGGCGGTGTAGGCGTCCGCAAGCGTCAGGTCGAGGGGATAGGTGAACCGCGGCCCGCAAAGGCTTGTGTGGCCGAGGAAATCGCCGAACCGGGGCCGCAGCACCGCCAGGAACGCCGCATCGTCCAGCGCCGCGATGGTGTCCGCCGCCGCCTCGCCCTCGCTCCAGACGATCGAGGACCGGTTGCCGGTCAGCGGCAGGATCGCCAGCGGGCCGGAGGGCATGAAGAACTGCTGCGCCACGCCGCCATGGGGGCGCTCATGCGCGATGGCGGCGACCAGCGCCGTCTGGCCATAGCGCCAGCCGGTGCGGGTGATGCCCGCGCGGCCGGCCACGCCCGAGCGGCGGCCATCGGCGCCGACCAGCAGCCGGGTGACAAGAGTCCGCCCGTCCGAAAGGGTGACGGCCATCCCGGCAGGCAGCGGCGCTTGCGCCACCACGCTGGTGGCGGGGATATGGGTGATGCGGGGATCGGCCTGCATAGCGGTCAGGAAGGCGGCATAGAGGTGCCGGTCCTCGAGCATGTAGCCGAGGGGGCCGTCCTCCAGCTCTGCCGACCGGAAATCGAGGAAGAGGGGCGCCGCGCCTTCGCCCGCGCGCCCGTCGCTGGCCCGTACCGCCGTGATCGGCTGCGCCTTGTCCGCCAGCGCGGGCCAGAGCCGGGTCGCCTCCAGCAGCCGTTTCGAGGCGAGGGCCAGCGCATAGGCGCGCCCGTCGAACCCGGCATCGGCGCGGGCACGGGCGGGCTGCGCATCGACCACGGTCACGCCCAGCCCCGCCTGCGCCAGGGCGAGGGCAAGCGCGGGGCCGTTCAGGCCGCCGCCGGCGATGAGCACGTCGGTATCCGGTTTCATGCACCCAGATATGGCGCGGCGTGCGGGATTGTCCATGCACCCTTCGGCCGCTAGCCTGCGCGTGATCAAACGAAGGGACGGCGCGATGCAGGACTGGCTTACCAAACCCGCAGCGGAACAGGGCCGCGCCATCGGCCGGGGCGATCTGGACCCGCTGGCGCTGACCGAGGCCTATCTGGCGGCGGCCAGCGCGCACCCGGAGGCAGGCCGCATCTATGCGCGCCTCACCGAAAGCCGGGCGCTGGCCGAGGCCGGGGCCGCATCGGCGCGCGCCAGGGCCGGGCTGCGGCGCGGGCTGCTGGACGGGGTGCCGGTCAGCTGGAAGGATCTCTTCGACACGGCGGGCGTGGCGACCGAGGCCGGCTCGCGCCTGCTGGAGGGCCGGGTGCCGACCGCGGATGCCGAGGTGCTGGCAACGGCGACGGCGGGCGGGCTGGTCTGCCTTGGCAAGACGCAGATGACGGAACTGGCCTTCTCGGGCCTCGGGATCAACCCGATGACCGCGACGCCGCCCAATGTGACCGATCCGGCGCTGGCGCCGGGCGGGTCATCCTCGGGCGCGGCGGTGTCGGTCGGGCTCGGGCTGGCGGCGGCGGCCATCGGGTCGGATACCGGCGGCTCGGTGCGCCTTCCCGCCGCCTGGAACGGGCTGGTCGGGCTGAAGACCACGCATGGCCGGTTGTCGCTGGAAGGCGTGGTGCCGCTGGCGCTGCGCTTCGATACCGTCGGCCCGCTGGCCCGCACGGTCGAGGATTGCGCGCTGCTGCTGGCCGCGCTGGAGGGCGGGCGCCCCGCCGATCTGGCCGGCGCGCAGGTGAAGGGCGCCCGGCTGCTGGTGCTGGAGGGGCTGCCGTTCGAGGAGGCGCGCGAGGTGCCGGTGGCCGCCTTCGAGAGCGCGGTGGCGCGGCTGGCCGAGGCTGGCGCGCAGGTGGACCGCCGCGAACTGCGCATCGCCGATCTGGCGCTGGCACTGGCGCCCAGCCTGTTCGCGCCCGAGGCCTATGGCCTCTGGGCCGATGTGATCGAGGCGGCGCCCGGCAGGATGTATCCGCCGATCCTGGAACGCTTTCGCGGCGGGCAGGCGGTGTCGGCCCCCGAATATGTGGCGGCCTGGCGCCGACTGGAGGCGCTGCGCCGCGAATGGGCGGCCGAGGTCGCGGGCCATGATGCGGTGCTGGTGCCAACCTCGCCGATCCTGCCGCCCGATGCCGCGCGGCTGCTGGCGGATCCGGCCTATTTCGCCACCGAGAACCTGCTGGCGCTGCGCAACACCCGGATCGGCAACCTCCTTGGCCTGTGCGCGCTGACGCTGCCGACCGGGGTGGCGGGCACCGGCATCTCGCTCATGGGCGCGCCGGGACAGGAGGAGCGGCTGCTGCGCCTTGGCCATGCGGCCGAGGCGGCCCTGGGCTGAAATGCCACAAGAACGCCGCGCAACCGCCGGGCATCCATCGCTTTTGGTGGACCGCCCGGCAGCGATTGGCTAGAGTTTGCCCATACGGGGCGCAACGACCCCGACGAAAGAGGCAGTCATGGCATTTCCCGAGCGGTTCTCGAACCTGCCGGAATACGCGTTCCCGCGTCTGCGATCCTTGCTGGATCATCTCCCTGCCGGGGGCGAGACGATTGCCATGACCATCGGCGAGCCGCAGCACCCCTTCCCCGATTGGGTGGGCGAGGTGCTGGCGGCGAATCTTGCCGGCTTCGGGAAATACCCGCCGAACGATGGCACGGCAGGGTTGCGCAGCGCGATCGCGGGCTGGATCGGGCGCCGCCATGGCGTGAGTGTCGATCCGATGACGCAGGTGGTCAATGTCAACGGCACGCGCGAGGCGCTGTTCAACGCCTGCCTCGCCGTCAGCCCCGAGCGGAAGAACGGCCAGCGGCCAGCGGTGCTGATGCCGAACCCGTTCTACCAGGTCTATGCGGTGGCCGCCGTCGCCGCCGAGGCCGACCCGATCTTCGTGCCCGCGACCGCCGAAACCGGATTTCTGCCCGATTACGAGGGCTTGCCCGCCGATCTGCTGAACCGGGTCACGGTGGCCTACCTCTGCTCGCCGTCCAACCCGCAGGGCGCGGTGGCGCCGCGGGACTATCTGGCGCGGCTGCTGGCGCTGGCCGAGAGGCATGATTTCACCGTCTTTGCCGATGAATGCTATTCCGAGATCTGGCGGGGCGAGGCCCCCGCCGGCGCGCTGGAGGTGGCTGCGGCGACGGGCACCGACCCCGAGCGGGTGATGGTGTTCAACTCGCTGTCGAAACGCTCGAACCTGGCGGGCGCGCGCTCCGGCTTCGTGGCGGGCGGGCCGCAGGCGATGGCGCAGGTTTCGCGGCTGCGCAGCTATCAGGGCGCGCCGGTGCCGCTGCCCCTGCAGGCGGTCAGCGAGCGGGCGTGGAACGACGAGGCGCATGTGGCGGCGAGCCGTGCGCTTTATGTGGAAAAATACGCCGTTGCCGATGCGGTCCTTGCCGGGATGCAGGGCTACAGATCGCCCGCGGGCGGCTTCTTCCTGTGGCTGCCGGTTGACGATGGCGAGGCGGCGGCGGTGAAGCTGTGGACGCAAACCGGGGTGCGGGTGTTGCCGGGGGCGTATCTGGCGCGCGATGTCGGCGGGCAGAACCCGGGCGCGGGCTATATTCGCGTGGCGATGGTGGCGGAAAAGCAGGAAGTGCAGCGCGGGCTGATCCGGCTTCGCGACTGCCTGTACGGGTGAGGTGAGGAAGATGGCGTCCTATCAGGCGAGGCAGCGCGATCCGCTTCTGGACCAGAACACGCAGGCGGCGCTGGAACGGCGCGGCAAGGAGTTGCTCGGCGCGGTGCTGGTGGTGCTTGGCGTGCTGACGGCGATGATGCTGGCAAGCTATTCCCCCGATGACCCGAGCTTCCTTGCCGCGACGGATGAGCCTGCGATGAACCTCCTCGGCCGGTTCGGGGCCGCCATCGCCTCGCCGGTCTACGTCATTGCCGGGCATGGCGCCTGGGGAATCGCGATCGCCTTCCTGGCCTGGGGGCTGCGCTTCATCACCCATCGCGGCGAGGAGCGGGCGCTTGGCCGGGTGATCTTCGTGCCGATCGGCGTGGCGCTGATGTCGGTCTATGCCTCCACCCTGATGCCGGGGCCGCTGTGGACGCACAGCTTCGGCCTTGGCGGGCTGTTCGGCGATACGGTGCTGGGCGCGCTGATCAGTCTTGCGCCGGTGAAGGCGACCTTCGGGCTGAAGATGATCTCGCTGCTGGTGGGCGCCGCGATGCTGGTCGTCGGCGCCTTCGTGACCGGGTTCGACCGGGCGGAATCGCGGGCGATCCTGCGGTTCCTGCTGGTCGGCGCGGTGCTGGTCTATACGCGCATCCTGATGCTGGCCGGGCGCGGGGCCGGGGCCTCGTTGCGCGCGGCGCGGGTGGCCGCCGACAAGGCACGCGAGCGGCGGGCGCTGGCGCGCGAGCGCGCGGCAGAGGAAGCGGGCTGGGCCGAGGCGGAACGCGCGGTGCCCGCGTCGCTGGCCGCCCACCGGGGGATGCGGGCCGATCCGCGCCATGGAGAGATGCCGGACGAGGATGCGCTGGTCGAGGATGCAGCGGACTGGCAGCCCCCGCCGCAGAAGCAGGGCCTGCTGGCCCGGGTGCCCGCGATGATCCGCCGCGTGGTGGAGCCGGAGCCGGAACTGGTGGAGCCGCGGATGGCGCGCGGGGCTTGGGCTGCCGAGGCGCCCTCCGAGGACCGCATCCGCGCCCGCATTGCCGATGCGGTGAAGACCCGCGCGCAGATCGCGGCCGACCGGCGCCATCCCGCGCAGGGCCCGCAACCGCAGGCACGGCCGCTCCGGGCCGAGCCGCCGGTGACCGCCGCCGCCATGGCCGCCGCTGCCGCCCGTCAGGCTGCCGCCGCCGGCCCGCTGTTCGCCGCGATCCGTGGCCGGATGCCGGAGCCGGTGGAGGCGGCGGCGCTGAAGGCCGAACCCCGCTTCATGCCGCAGGTGCGGGTGCCGCCGCAGGGCACCGCCCTGCGCATGGCCGAACCGCCACTGACCGCGAGGACGGCACCCGCTCCGGCCCCGTCGCTGCCGGCCCGATCCGTGGCTGCCGAAATGGACGAGTCCAGCCTGGACGAACTGGACCGCATCGACCCGTTGCTGGCGCAGGACGGCCATGCCGGGCATTTCGACGACACCGCCCTTGCCGATATCCCTGAAGACGAGGCCGATGCCGGCGTCTGGGCGCCGCCGCCCCCCGCCGAGCCACGCAAGGTGGTGCTGCATCATCTGCCGAAGAAGGCCCCCGCCCCCTCGCGCCAGGCGCAGGCCGAGGCGCAGCCGCGCCTGCGCTTCGACGAGCCCGCGCCGCTCGCCTATGAGGCGCCGCCGCTGTCGCTGCTGACCAACCCGGCCTCGATCCAGCGGCACTCCCTTGCCGACGAGGCGCTGGAGGAAAACGCGCGGATGCTGGAAAACGTGCTCGACGACTATGGCGTGAAGGGCGAGATCGTCAGCGTCCGGCCCGGCCCGGTCGTCACCATGTACGAGCTTGAGCCCGCGCCGGGGCTGAAGGCCAGCCGGGTGATCGGGCTTGCCGACGACATCGCGCGCTCCATGTCGGCGCTGTCGGCCCGCGTGTCCACGGTGCCGGGGCGCACGGTGATCGGGATCGAGCTGCCGAACGCCTTCCGCGAAAAGGTGGTACTGCGCGAGATCCTCTCGGCGCGCGATTTCGGCGATTCCAACCTGCGGCTGCCGCTGGCGCTCGGCAAGGACATCGCGGGCGAGCCGGTGGTGGCGAACCTTGCCAAGATGCCCCACCTGCTGATCGCCGGGACCACGGGGTCGGGCAAGTCGGTCGCGATCAACACCATGATCCTGTCGCTGCTCTACAAGCTGTCGCCGGACGAATGCCGGCTGATCATGATCGACCCGAAGATGCTGGAACTCAGCGTCTATGACGGCATTCCGCACCTGCTGTCCCCCGTTGTCACCGACCCGAAGAAGGCGGTCGTCGCCCTGAAATGGGTCGTGGGCGAGATGGAGGAACGCTATCGCAAGATGTCGAAGATGGGCGTGCGCAACATCGAAGGCTACAATGGCCGCGTGCGCGAGGCGCTGGACCGGGGCGAGATGTTCAAGCGCACCGTGCAGACCGGCTTTGACGAGGAAACCGGCGATCCGATCTTTGAAACCGATGAATTCCAGCCCAGGACGCTCCCCTATATCGTGGTGATCGTGGACGAGATGGCCGACCTGATGATGGTCGCCGGCAAGGAGATCGAGGCCTGCATCCAGCGGCTTGCGCAGATGGCGCGGGCCAGCGGCATCCACCTGATCATGGCGACGCAGCGGCCCTCGGTCGATGTGATCACCGGCACGATCAAGGCGAACTTCCCGACGCGGATTTCCTTCCAGGTCACCTCCAAGATCGACAGCCGCACCATCCTTGGCGAGCAGGGGGCCGAGCAACTGCTGGGCATGGGCGACATGCTCTACATGGCGGGCGGCAGCCGCATCACCCGCATCCACGGCCCCTTCGTTTCGGACGAGGAAGTCGAGGAGATCGTCACGCATCTCAAATCCTACGGCCCGCCGGACTACCTGTCGGGCGTGGTCGAGGGACCGGACGAGGAGAAGGAGGCGGATATCGACGCCGTGCTTGGCCTTGGCGGCGGCGAGTCCGAGGATGCGCTTTACGATTCCGCGGTGGCGGTGGTGCTGAAGGATCGCAAGATTTCCACGTCCTACATCCAGCGCAAGCTTGGCATCGGCTACAACAAGGCGGCGCGGCTGGTGGAGCAGATGGAAGAGCAGGGGCTGGTCAGCCAGGCGAACCATGTCGGCAAGCGCGAGATTCTGGTGCCGGAGCAGTGATCGCCCCTCCCCTGCCGATGGCCGCGATGTGATCGGCGGGGGGATGCAGGCGGCGGTGGAAGCGGCTAGATTGGCCACATGAAAACGCTTCGCATCCTGCTTGCCCCCGCCCTCTGGCTCGCTCTCGCGCTGCCGTCCTTCGCGGCGCCGGTATCGCTGGCCGCGATTTCCCGCTATCTCGACAGCATCACCAGCGCGGAGACGGAATTCACGCAACGGAACGCCGACGGCTCCACCTCCACCGGGCGGCTGCTGATCCACCGGCCGGGGCGGATGCGGTTCGAGTATTCCGGCGACGATACGCTGGTGCTGGCCAGCGGCGGGCAGGTCGCGATCTTCGACGCCAAGTCGAACCAGCCGCCCGAACAATACCCGCTGGCCCGCACGCCGCTGAACCTGATCCTTGCGCGCAACGTGGACCTGACCCGCGCGCGGATGGTGGTGGCGCATGGCGAGTCGAACGGGATGACAACGGTCACGGCACAAGACCCCGAGCACCCCGAGATCGGCACCATCACGCTGTTCTTCTCGCCCTCGCCGCTGAAGCTGGAGCAGTGGGTTGTGACGGATGAAACCGGCGCGCAGACGCTGGTACGGCTTGGTCCGCTGCGGCCGGGCGATTTCCCGCCCTCCACCTTCTCCATCGACTTCGAGACGCGGCGGCGCTGAGGGGGCGGCCTAGAGGGGGCAGCCTAGCGGCAGTTGCGCAACTGCGTGTCGTAGATCACGGCGCGCTGGCCGACCTGTGCCGCGACGTTCAGCAGCCAGATCTTGTCGCGGTGGCTGCCCCGGGCATAGCCGCTGCGGCCCTCGTGATAGGCAAGATACTGGTTCTGCGCGTCCCATTTGGGGATGCCGAGCCCCTCGGCCGACTTGTGCATGTACCAGCCCATGAAATCGGTGGCGTCGTTGATTCGGTCCCGCTTCGCGCGGCGGTTGCCGGTATCCGCCCGATACTCCTCCCAGGTGCCGTCGATCGCCTGGCTGTAGCCATAGGCCGAGGAGGCCCGGCCCATCGGAATCACCCCAAGCGCATAGCTGAACGGCGTGCGCGCATTGCCGATGAACTGCGATTCCTGATAGATCGTCGCCATCTGCACGGCGACGGGCACGCCCCAGCGGCGCTCGCTTTGCTGCATGGCGCGCAGGTATTCGGGCCGCTGGCTGACGATGGCGCAGGCATCGTCCATGTTGCGCGGGGCGGAATGGTTGCCGCCGCCGCACGACGCGGCCAGCACGAAGACCGACACGCGAAGAAGTCTGCTCATGGCCCCTCGCATTTTCTTGTTTTGCGGCGAGACTACGTGAAATCGGCGCGCGGGGAAATCACAAAGACGCGGGGGAAGCCGTTCCGGGCGGTGGACATTGCACCAGATGGCAGGCTATCAGGAGCACCGGGAGCTCCACATGCTGAAGACGCAAGCGAAGTATCATCTCGGGCAGATCCTGCGCCACCGGAAGCATCCGTTCCGGGGGGTGGTTTTTGACGTGGACGCGATGTTCTCGAACACCGAGGAGTGGTATGACGCGATCCCCGAGGACAGCCGCCCCTCGCGCGACCAGCCCTTCTATCACCTGCTGGCAGAGAACGACCAAAGCTATTACGTCGCCTATGTGTCGGAACAGAACCTCGTGCCCGACGATACCGGCGAGCCGGTGGACCATCCCGACCTGGCCGACCTTTTCGGCGATTTCGAGGATGGCCGCTATCCGCTGCAGTTCCAGTTGAACTGAGCCCGCCTGACCCCCATGCGCCCGCCTGCTGGCAAGGCGAAAGGGCCCGCCCACCCGTCGCTCGCGCATCCCGGCATCGGGGACGGACCGGGGGGATAGCCGTCGGGGCGCGGGACGATGGCCGCAGGGATAGTCCTCGGCGCCCCGGACCTGGGGCGGGGGCTGTTGACCGCGACGCCGAGGGCAGCCTTGTGCAGTTACAGGCCCGAGGATGGCGGTTGCCCGAGGATGGCGGTTGATGGTGGCAGCGGTCGGGAGCGATCGGGGAACAATTGCGGCATCGTAGCCGGCGCGTCGCCGGTGCCGGGGGCTCGGGCCGGTCGATGCACATGGCTGCCGGGACCGGCCAGCCGCTGCACGGGCGCCCGAGATCACCCGAGACTCAGGCGAAAGCGCAGCTCGTTCCGGCCCGCATCCCGCCGGTACTGCAGATCCTGCGCAAGCTCGCGAATCATCATCCAGCCGAAGCCGCCTTCGGGCAGATCCTCGATGGCCAGCGCGGGATCGGGCCGCGGCGGGTCCGGCAGTTCGCCGCCCGGCATCGGCACGCCCTGATCGGCGACTCGGCAGACCAGCGCGCCGGGTCTCGCGCTGATGCACAACTCGATGGAGCCGCCTTCACCGCGATAGGCATGCTCCACGATATTGTTCAGCACCTCGGCCAGTACCAGTTCAAGAGTACCGGCCACCGCCTCGGGCAGGGTGCCGGCCAGCCGCAACTGCATCACGCGCAGCGCATGCCGGACCGACAGCGCATCGGCCTGCAATGTCAGTTCCAGATCCGCTTCGGCGGCTGGTTCCTTGCAGGATCCGTGCACCTCTGGCCGCGGTGCCGGCTCGCCCGCGCCCAGATCAGCCGCCATGCCGGTCTGCCGCAAGAGGCGCGGGATCGGGCGCCGGGGGCGCGGCGGGTGCCGGCGGGTGGATGGTGAACACGCTGTCCATCCGCGTCAGCCGGAACACCTTGGCCACATTCGGCGTCAGCCCCGCAAGCTCCAGCCGCCGTGCGGGGGCCAGCATCTTCATCACGGCGACGATGGCGCCAAGGCCCGAACTGTCGACGAAAGTGACCTGCGACAGGTCCAGCACCACCCGTTCCGATGGTTGCAGCGCGATCTCGCGCATCCGGTCCTTGAACTGAATGGCAACGGCGGCGTCGATCCGCTCCTCGCCCACCAGCACGTTCAGCGCGCCCGCCCCTGCCTCGGCGTAAAGATTCATCTCCGTCTCCTGCCACATGGGTTGCGGTTTGCAGGCTAAGGCGCAATCCTTACCATCGGGTAGCCAGCCAGAGGGGCGGGTAGCCAGCCAGAGGGGGATGACATGCAGGACGTGGTGATCGTCGGCGCGGCGCGCACGCCGATGGGCGGCTTTCAGGGCGTGTTCGCGGGGCTGGAGGCAGCGGCGCTTGGCGGGGCTGCGATCGCGGCGGCGCTGAAGGATGCGGCGGCGGACCCGGCGCTGGTGGAGGACCTGCTGATGGGCTGCGTTCTGCCGGCAGGGCAGGGTCAGGCCCCGGCGCGGCAGGCGGGCTTTCGTGCCGGGCTGTCGCAATCGGTGCCGGCGACGACGCTGAACAAGATGTGCGGATCGGGGATGAAGGCGGCGATGATCGCCTGCGACCAGATCGCGCTTGGCCGGGCGGGCGTGGTCGTGGCCGGCGGGATGGAGAGCATGACCAATGCCCCCTACCTGCTGCCCGACATGCGCGGCGGCGCCCGGCTCGGGCATGGGCGGGTGATCGACCACATGTTCCTCGACGGGCTGGAGGATGCCTATGAGCGCGATGCGGATGGGAGCGCCCGCCTGATGGGCACCTTCGCCGAGGATTGCGCCACCGCCTTCCAGTTCACCCGCGCGGCGCAGGATGACTACGCCATGGCCTCGCTGAGCCGCGCCCTGGCCGCGCAGGGTTCGGGCGCCTTCGTCAACGAGATCTCACCGGTGACCA
The DNA here is from genome assembly GCA_002423245.1 of Rhodobacteraceae bacterium UBA6141. Lineage (GTDB taxonomy): Bacteria > Pseudomonadota > Alphaproteobacteria > Rhodobacterales > Rhodobacteraceae > Frigidibacter. The sequence goes on along the minus strand of DIVD01000021.1, from coordinate 111,286 downwards.
TGACCACCCGCGGCGGCGAGGTGACGGTGACCGCCGACGAACAGCCCGCCAAGGCGCGGCCCGAGAAGATCCCCACGCTGAAGCCCGCCTTCCGCAAGGACGGCACGGTCACGGCGGCGAACTCCTCCTCGATCTCCGACGGGGCGGCGGCGCTGTTGCTGGCATCGGGCGCGGCGGCGGCCGAGCATGGCTTGCCGGTGCGGGCGCGCATCCTCGGCCATGCCAGCCATGCGCAGGCGCCTGCCGATTTCCCCACCGCGCCGGTGCCCGCCGCACGCAAGCTGCTGGACCGGCTGGGCTGGGCGGTGGACGACGTGGACCTGTGGGAGGTGAACGAGGCCTTCGCCGTGGTGCCGATGGCCTTCATGGCCGAACTTGGCGTGCCGCATGACCGGGTGAACGTGAATGGCGGCGCCTGCGCGCTTGGCCATCCGATCGGCGCATCGGGGGCGCGCATCATGGTGACGCTGCTGAACGCGCTGGAAACCCGCGGGCTGAAGCGCGGCATCGCCGCGATCTGCATCGGCGGCGGCGAGGGCACTGCCATCGCCATCGAGCGGCCCTGAGCCGGCGCGGCGCCCAGCGCTCGAACGGTCTTGACGCTGCGGCCCCGGCATGGGCATGAGCAGGCGCATGACCGGGTTCACCTACAGCCCTCCCGATACCCCGCTGCGCATCCTCCACCGCGATGCCGACGTGCTGGTGCTGGACAAGCCCGCGGGCCTTCTGTCCGTGCCGGGCCGCGGCGAGGATCGCGCCGACAGCCTGCAGTCCCGCGTGCTGGCGGCCTTCCCCGAAGCGCTGCTGGTGCACCGGCTGGACCTCGACACCTCGGGCGTGATCGTCTTCGCGCTGTCGGCCGCGGCGCAGAAGAACCTGGGCCGCCAGTTCGAGCATCGGCAGACCCGCAAGGTCTATCTCGCGCGGCTCTGGGGCCACCTTGCGCCGCAAAAGGGCCGGGTGGACCTGCCGCTGACGGTGGACTGGCCGAACCGCCCGCGCCAGCACGTGAACCATGAGACGGGCAAGCCGGCGGTGACCGACTGGCGGGTGGTGAAGCTGGCACCCGATGGCACGACGCGGGTGCGCCTGTTCCCGCTGACCGGGCGCAGCCATCAGTTGCGGGTGCACATGATGGCGCTCGGCCACCCGATCCTGGGCGATCCGCTCTATGCCGAGGGCCCCGCCCGCGACTTCGCCCGGCTGATGCTGCACGCCGAATCGCTGCGCTTTCGCCATCCGCAGACGGGCGTCATGCAGACCTGCTCGGCGCCCTGCCCGTTCTGAGGCGCCCGTTTCGACCCCGCCCAAACGCGCCCGAAGCGGCAAGCGCGCCGGCAGTCCCTGCCAGCCCAGCCTTTGCCCCCCGCATCACCTTCGGCTTCTTGCTGGAAGAAATATCCCGGGGGAGTCTCCGCAGGAGACGGGGGCAGAGCCCCCGCCTTCCGCAAACCGGGGGCACCGGCCAACCGGGCCCGGCGCGGCGGAAGCCTATTCCCCGTGCCAGCCCGAGATCGCCTTCACGTCGAGAAACTCCTCGATCCCCCAATGCCCGCCCTCGCGCGCGCGGCCGCTGGCCTTGACCCCGCCGAACGGCGCGCCGGCGCCGCGGGGCATGCCGTTCATCTCGACCATGCCGGATTTCAACCGCCGGGCGAGGCGGTTGCAGCGGGCGCCGTCCTGGCTCTGCACATAGTTGGTCAGGCCGTAGATCGTGTCATTGGCGATGGCCACCGCCTCTTCCTCGGTGTCGAAGGGGATGATCGACAGCACCGGGCCGAAGATTTCCTCCCTCTCGATGGTCATGCCGGGCACCACATCGGCAAAGACCGTGGGCCGCACGAAATACCCGCGGTTGAGCCCCTCCGGCCGGCCGAGCCCGCCCGCGACGAGGCGGGCACCTTCCTCGATCCCCTTGGCGATCAGGCGCTGGATCTTGTCGTATTGCGCGGCCGAGACGACCGGGCCGATATGGTTGCCGCTGTCCCGCGCCGGGGCGACACGGGTGGTTTCGGCAACCTCGCGCGCGATGTCGATGGCGCGGTCATAGATCGGTCGCTCCACCAGCATCCGTGTCGGCGCGTTGCAGGACTGGCCGGAGTTGTTGAAGCAATGCCGCGCCCCGCGGCGCACCGCGTTGTCATCGGCATCGGCGAAGATCAGGTTCGCGCCCTTGCCGCCCAGTTCAAGGCAGACGCGCTTGACGGTATCGGCCGCGGCCTTGGTGATGGCGATGCCGGCGCGGGTCGAGCCGGTGAACGATATCATCTCGATATCGGGATGCGTCGAAAGCCGCGTGCCGACGCCCGCCCCGTCACCGTTCACCAGGTTGAAGACGCCGGGCGGCACACCGGCCTCGTGCAGGATCTCGGCGAACAGCAGCGACGACAGCGGCGCGATCTCGGACGGCTTCAGCACCATCGTGCAGCCCGCCAGCAGCGCGGGGATCACCTTCAGCGTGACCTGGTTCATCGGCCAGTTCCACGGCGTGATCAGCCCGACCACGCCCACGGGTTCGAGCGCGATGCGGGTCTGCGGTGCCTGCGGGCCGAGCGGGCGCAGGAATTCGAAATCCTTGAAGGCGGTGATGAAGTTCTGGATGTGCCAGGCGCCGGATTCGGCCTGATCGTCCACCGCCATGTCGATCGGCGCGCCCATTTCAAGGCTGATCGCCGCGCCCATCTCGGCCTGCCGCCGCTTGTAGATGTCGAGGATCTTCCCGATAAGGGCCAGCCGGTCCGCGGGCGGCGTCTCCGACCATGCCGGCAGCGCCGCCTTGGCCGCCGCGACGGCGGCATCGGCATCGGCATCGGCGCCAAGCGAGATCACTGCGCAGACCTCTTCGGTCGACGGGTCGATCACCTCGCAGTCATGGGCTGTGGCCGGGGCAACCCAGCGGCCGCCGATGTAGAAGTCGCGTTTCTCGATCATCACGTTCATCCCCCAGGGCTTCGATGGCTGGCATCGCGCCAGCGCCCCGCCCCGCGCCGCGCGAGGGGCGATCTGCGGAGACTCTAGCAGCTAAACGCGCACATTCCAGAGCGGGCATGCCGCAGGCCGAACCGCCACCCGTTTCGCCTGTGTGGCCGGGGCCGAGCCCGCCGACACGCCCCGGACCGGCCGCGACAGGATCATCGCTGCCGTCATCGGGCGCCAGGCTCCCGCCGCTAGCGGCAACGGGAAGCGCGCGATCCGCCCTGGCGCGACAGGAACTCCCTCACCTCGGCCAGCGCCGGGATCGCCTCGGCGGCGCCGGCCCTCGTGACCTTCAGCGCGGCGGCGGCGGCGGCGAGGCGCAGCGCCCCGGCCGGGCCTTGCCCCGCATCCAGCGCGGCGGCGAAATAGCCGGTGAAGGTGTCGCCCGCGCCGGTGGTATCCACCGCCTCCACCGTCATCGCCGCCACCCGTTCGCGCGCGCCCGTGGCGTTTGAAACCCATTCCGCGCCGTCCTTGCCGCGCGTCACCAGCAGCTCGGGCACCGGCACCCCGGCCAGCGGGCAGCCGAGCGCGGCGCAAAGCTGATCGGCCTCCACCGCGTTCAGCACAAGAATGGAGGTATGGGCCAGCATCGCCTGCACCGCGGCGGCATCGAAGGGCGCGGCGGAGCAGATCACCCGCGCGCCCCTTGCCCGCGCCAGCGCGGCGGCGGCGGGGGCATGGGCGGTCTCGTTCTGCACCATCAGCGTATCGGCGGGGCCGATCCCGGCCAGCGCCGCCTGCACGGTGCCAAGGTCGAGCGCCCGATTCGCCCCGGCAAGGAGGACGATGCTGTTCTCCGCCCCCGGGTCCACTGTGATGATCGCGTGGCCCGTCGGCACATCCAGCACCGCCACCTCGGCCACGTCCACGCCAAGGCCCGCCAGCCGATCACGCGCCCAGAGTCCCTCGGCACCCACCGCGCCCAGATGCAGCACCCGCGCCCCGGCCTGCGCCGCCGCGACCGACTGGTTCGCGCCCTTGCCGCCGAGGCCGACCGCATAGCCAAGCGCCGCCAGCGTCTCGCCGGGCGCCGGAAGATGCGGCACCCGGTAGACATGGTCGATGTTGATCGAACCGAGGTTGAAGATCATCTAGCGAAGCTGCCCCAGCTTGCAGGCGGCGATTGCCGCCATGTTGAGGATGTCGTTCACCGTCGATCCGGTGGAGCAGATCTGGATTGGCTTTTCCACGCCGGTCAGGATCGGGCCGATCACCGTGGCGCCGGCCATTTCCTGCATCAGCTTGACCGAGATGCTGGCCGAATGCCGCGCCGGGACCACCAGCACGTTGGCGGGGCCGGTCAGACGGCAGAACGGGTAATGCGCCATCTGGTCGGGGTTCAGCGCCACATCGACGGTCATTTCGCCATCATGTTCGAAATCGACCCCGCGGGCATCGAGCACGGCCGGCGCCTGATGCATCTTCGTCGCACGCTCCGATACCGGATGGCCGAAGGTCGAGAAGGACAGGAACGCCACCCGCGGCTCCAGCCCCAGGCCGCGCGCCACCTGCGCGCCGCGTTCGGCAATGTCGGCAAGGTCGTTCTCGTCGGGCCATTCGTGCACCAGCGTGTCGCCCATCAGCACGATCTTGCCCTTGTGCAGAAGCGCGGTGATGCCCACGGCACCGTCGCTGGCCTTCGCGTCGAAGACATGGTTGACAAGCTCCAGAACATGCGCCGACTTGCGGGTGACGCCGGTGACCATGCCGTCGCCATGCCCGTGCGCCAGCATCAGCGCGGCAAACACGTGCCGGTCGCGCGAGGCGAGCTTGTGCGCATCCTCGCGGTCGAGGCCCTGGCGCTGCAAACGGCGGTAGAGGAAATCGCGATAGGCGTCGAGGTGCCGGGTATTTGCGGCATTCACCACCTCCAGCTCGCGGCTGGCATCGCCAAGCCCGGCGGCCTCCAGCTTGTCCTTCACATCCGCCTCGCGGCCGACGACCAGAGCCTTGCCGAGCCCGGCGCGTTGCCAGGCGACGGCGGCGCGCAGCACGCGGGGATCGTCGCCTTCCGCAAAGATCATCCTTGCCTGCGCGCGCCGGGCGCGGACGTGGATGCCTTGCAAGATGCTGGCGGTCGGGTCCATCCGTGCCCGCAGGCTTTGCACATAGCCGGCCATGTCGATGATCGGGCGGCGGGCGACACCGGTATCCATGCCGGCCCTGGCGACGGCGGGAGGGATCACATGGATCAGCCGCGGGTCGAAGGGCGTCGGGATGATATAGTTGCGCCCGAAGGAGAGTTTGCGGCCATAGGCCATCGCCACCTCGTCCGGCACATCCTCGCGCGCAAGCTCGGCAAGGGCGCGGGCGCAGGCGATCTTCATCTCGTCATTGATCGCGCGGGCGTGGATATCGAGCGCGCCGCGGAACAGGTAGGGAAAGCCGAGGACGTTGTTGACCTGGTTGGGATAATCGCTGCGCCCGGTCGCCACGATGGCATCGGCGCGCACGGCATGGGCCTCTTCGGGGGTGATCTCGGGGTCGGGATTGGCCATCGCGAAGATCACCGGGTTCCCGGCCATGCCGGCGACCATCTGCGGCGTGACCGCCCCCTTGGCCGACACGCCGAGGAACACGTCGGCGCCCTTCATCGCCTCATCGAGCGTGCGCGCATCGGTGCGGGCGGCATGGGCCGATTTCCACTGGTTCATGCCCTCGGTGCGGCCCTGCCAGATGACGCCCTTGGTATCGCACATGATGCAGTTGTCGTGCCGCGCGCCCATCGACTTCAGGAGTTCCAGGCAGGCGATGCCCGCCGCCCCGGCGCCGTTGAGCACGATCTTCACATCCTCGATCTTCTTGCCGCTGATCTCCAGCGCGTTGATCAGGCCGGCAGCGCAGATCACGGCGGTGCCGTGCTGGTCGTCATGGAACACCGGGATGTCCATGATCTCTTTCAGCCGCTGCTCGATGATGAAGCATTCGGGGGCCTTGATATCCTCGAGATTGATGCCGCCGAAGGTGGGCCCCATCAGGCTGACGGCCTTGATGATCTCGTCCGCATCCTCGGTATCAAGCTCGATGTCGATGGCGTTCACGTNNTCACCGGCTTGGAGGCCAGCGCGCCAAGGTTGCCCATGCCGAGGATCGCGGTGCCGTTCGAGATGACGGCGACCATGTTGCCCTTGACGGTATAGTCATAGGCCGTCTCCGGCGCGTCGGCGATGGCCTGCACCGGCACGGCGACGCCCGGGCTGTAGGCAAGGCTCAGGTCGCGCTGCGTCGCCATCGGGGTGGTGGCCACGATCTCGTATTTCCCGGGGGTGGGGTCGAGATGATAGGCCAGCGCCTCTTCGGGGGTGATGCGGGTCTTGATGGACATCTGGGGCCGGCTCCTCCTGCAAGCCTGCGGGTCTTAGCGCCCCTGCTGCCGCGTCACAACGCTTTGTGCATGCCGCGTTGCCGGATGCGGGCGGGCAGGACGGGCAGGCAGAGGGTCTTTTCCGGCCGCGCCCGCTCCGCTAGGGTCCGCCGACACGATAGGGGGTGCGCCGTGTCCGAACCGACCGTCACGCCGATGATGGCGCAATATCTGCAGATCCGCGAGGCCAATCCGGGCGCGCTGCTGTTCTACCGGATGGGCGATTTCTACGAGATGTTCTTCGACGATGCCGTCGCCGCCGCGGCCGCGCTGGACATCGCGCTGACCAGACGCGGGCTGCATCTGGGCCAGGAGATCCCGATGTGCGGCGTGCCGGTCCATGCCGCCGAGGGCTATCTGCTGACGCTGATCCGCAAGGGGTTTCGCGTCGCGATCGCCGAGCAGATGGAAGACCCGGCCGAGGCGAGGAAGCGCGGCGGCAAGTCGGTGGTCGCGCGCGAGGTGGTGCGGCTGGTCACGCCCGGCACACTGACCGAGGAAGGCCTGCTGGAGGCGCGGCGCCACAACTACCTTGCCGCCTGGGCCGAGGTGCGCGGCGAGGCGGCGCTGGCCTGGGCCGACATTTCCACCGGCGAGTTCCGGGTGATGGTTTGCCCGCTGGTGCGGCTGGCGCCCGAACTGGCGCGGCTGGCCCCGCGCGAGGTGCTGGTGAGCGAGGCCCACGAGGCGGATTGCGCCGGGCTGGTCGCGGAGTCCGGCGCCGCGCTGACAGCCTTGTCGCGCGGATCGTTCGACAGCCTGGGGGCGGAGAGGCGGCTTTGCGCGCTCTACGGCGTCGGCAGCCTGCAGGGTTTCGGCAGCTTCGGGCGGGCCGAACTCTCGGCGACGGGCGCGCTGGTGGACTATCTGGAGCTGACGCAGCGCGGCAAGCTGCCGCTGCTGCGCCCGCCGGTGCAGGAAAGCGCCGGGGCGGCGATGCAGATCGACGCGGCGACACGGCGCAACCTGGAGCTGACGCAGGCCCTGTCGGGCGGGCGCGAGGGCTCGCTGCTGGCGGCCATCGACCGGACAGTGACGGCAGGGGGCGCCCGGCTGCTGGAGCGGCGGCTCTCGGCGCCGTCGCGCGACCTCGGCCAGATCCGCGCGCGGCATGAGACGGTGCGCTTCCTGCTGGAACAAGGCCGCTTGCGCGAGGATCTGCGCGAGGATCTGCGACGCTGCCCCGATATCGACCGCGCGCTGAGCCGGCTGGCGCTGGACCGGGGCGGGCCGCGCGATCTGGCGGCGATCCGCACCGGGCTGGAACAGGCCGAGCGGATCGCGGCACGGCTGCCCGCCGATGCGCCGGCGCGGCTGACATCTGCCGCAGCGGCGCTTGGCTGGCAGGAGCCGCTGCTGGCGCTGCTGGGCGCGGCGCTGGTCACGGAACCGCCGCTGCTGGTCCGCGATGGCGGGTTCATCGCCGCAGGGTTCGACCCGGAACTCGACGAGACGCGGGCGCTGCGCGACGAGGGGCGGGGCGTGATCGCGCGGATGCAGGCGGAGTATGTCGCGCAGACGGGCATCGCCGCGCTGAAGATCAAGCACAACAACGTGCTGGGATATTTCATCGAGACGACCGCCACCCATGCCGACCGGATGCTGGCCCCGCCGCTGAACGAGACCTTCATCCACCGCCAGACCACGGCCAGCCAGGTGCGCTTTACCACGCTGCCGCTGAACGAGATGGAAACGCGGATCCTGAACGCCGCCAATCACGCGCTGGAGATCGAGAAGCGGCTCCACGACAGCCTGAAAGGCGCCGTCCTGGCGCAGGCGGGCGCGATTGCCGAAGCGGCGCGGGCGCTGGCAGAGATCGACCTTGCCGCCGCTTTCGCCGATCTCGCCGCAGGCGGCGACTGGTGCGAGCCGCTGGTGGATGACAGCCGCGCCTTCGAGGTTGAGGCCGGGCGGCACCCGGTGGTGGAACGCGCGCTGAAACGCAGCGGCGCGCCCTTCGTCGCCAACGATTGCGCCCTGACCGCGGGCGGCACCCCGGCGATCTGGCTGCTGACCGGGCCGAACATGGCAGGGAAATCCACCTTCCTGCGGCAGAACGCGCTGATCGCGCTTCTGGCCCAGGCGGGGGCGTTCGTTCCGGCGCGGCGGGCGCATGTCGGGCTGGTCAGCCAGTTGTTCAGCCGCGTCGGCGCCGCCGACGATCTGGCGCGGGGGCGGTCCACCTTCATGGTGGAGATGGTCGAGACCGCCGCGATCCTCAACCAGGCCGACGATCGGGCGCTGGTGATCCTGGACGAGATCGGCCGCGGCACGGCGACCTATGACGGCTTGTCGATCGCCTGGGCGGTGCTGGAGCATCTGCATGGGCAGAACCGCTGCCGCGCGCTCTTCGCCACGCATTACCACGAAATGACGGCGCTGGCCGCGAAGCTGGAGGGGGTGGAGAACGCCACCGTCCGGGTGAAGGAATGGGAGGGCGAGGTGATCTTCCTGCACGAGGTGACGCGCGGCGCGGCCGACCGCAGCTATGGTGTGCAGGTGGCGCGCCTCGCGGGACTGCCGGCCGCGGTGATCGAGCGGGCGAAGGTGGTGCTCGAGGCGCTGGAGACGGGCGAGCGCGAGGGCGGCGCGCGGCGGCAGGCCATCGTCGACGACCTGCCGCTGTTCAGCATGTCACGCGCCGCCGCGCCCCCTGCCCCACCCGCCAAGGCAAACCTGCTGGAGGAACGGCTGGCGGCGCTGCACCCGGACGAAATGACCCCGCGCGAGGCGCTGGCGGCGCTTTATGCGCTGAAGGCGGCACTGGCGGATCGCGCGTGAACGGGGGCTCTGCCCCCGCGCCCCCGGGATATTTGGACCAACAAGAAACAGCACGGCCCGCCCGGATATCCGGTGCGGGCCGCTTCTCGCCGGACGGTCATCGGCGTCCCCGCCTGTACCGTACTGCCATTCTGGCGATGTCTGGTTAAAAAACCGTTAGCTGCTTCTTGCTGGTGCAAATATCCCGCGGGGGTGCGGGGGCGCGAAGCCCCCGCCGCAACGGCAGGGTCAGGACTTCGGCGTCGAGCTGACGCCCACCTGCGCCGGGCGCAGCAGGCGATCGTGCAGCATGAAGCCTTCGGTCATCACCTGGATGATGTCGCCGGCCTGGGTGCCGGGCACGGGGGCCTCGAACATCGCCTGATGCTGCTGCGGGTCGAAGCGGTCGCCGACCTGCGGCACGATCGGTTCCATCCCATGCTTCGTGAACACCTTGATCAGCTCGCGCAGGGTCAGCTCCACGCCCTCGATCAGGGCGGCGGCGGCGGCGCGCTGCTCTTCGCCGGCGGTATCCAGCGCGCGGCGCAGCGCGTCATAGACCGGCAGCAGGTCGCGCGCGAGCCGGGAGCTGCCATATTGCTCCGCCTCGCGCCGGTCCCGCTCTGCCCGTTTGCGCGAGTTCTCGGCATCGGCCAGCGCACGCATGAAACGGTCGCGGAATTCGTCGCGCTCGGCGCGCAGGGCCTCGATCTCGTCGAAGGCCGCCTCCTCTGCCGGTTCGGCGATCTGTGCCTGATCCTCCAGGATTTCGTCCTTTTTCATCTCGCTCATGTTCTATCCCTTGCTCCGGTCGGACAGCAGACGCCCGACCAGTTGCGCCGTGTAATCGACAATCGGCACGATGCGCCCGTAGTTCAGCCGCGTCGGTCCGATCACGCCCACGGCGCCGATGATCTTGCGGTCAGCGTTCATATAGGGAGACACCACCAGAGAGGAACCCGAAAGTGAGAAAAGCTTGTTCTCGGACCCGATGAAAATGCGCACCCCCTCACCCGTTTCGGCGAGTTCAAGGAAATCGACGATGTCGCGCTTGCGTTCGAGGTCGTCGAACAGCTCGCGGATGCGGTCCAGCTCTTCCGCCTCTGCGGCGCCGACGAGGTTCGACCGGCCACGCACGATCAGCCGCTCGTAGGGGCCACCCTCGTTTTCCCACAGGGCAAGGCCGCTTTCCACCATCTCGCGCGCGAGCCCGTCCAGTTCCTGGCGGCGCTGGGCGATCTCGTGCCCGATATGGCTTCGCAGTTCCGACAGGGTGCGCCCCTCGGCGAGCGCGTTGAGAAAATTGGCCGCCTCGCGCAGCGAGCTTGGCGTCTGGCCTTCCGGGGGGCGGAAGACGCGGTTCTCGACATGGCCATCTGCAAAGACCAGCACCACCAGCGCGCGGTCGGCGGCGAGGCTGATGAATTCGATATGGCGGATCGGCGCCTCGTGCTTGGGCGCCAGCACGAGGCTCGCGCCGCGGGTGATCCCCGAGAGCGCGGATCCCACACGGTCCAGCAAGGGGCCGACATCGGGCTCGTTGCCGCCCATCGTGGCGTCGATGCGCTCGCGGTCCTCGGCGGAGACGGTGGAGACCTCCATCAGCCCGTCTACGAACATCCGCAGCCCGAGCTGGGTGGGGACCCGCCCCGCGGAGACATGCGGACTGCCGAGCAGGCCGAGATACTCCAGATCCTGCATCACGTTGCGGATCGTGGCGGCGCTGACCTTTTCCGACATGCTGCGCGTCAGGGTGCGCGAGCCGACGGGCTCTCCGCTTTCAAGATAGCCTTCGACCACGCGGCGAAACACTTCGCGGCTGCGGTCGTTCATTTCGGCAAGGAGTCTCGACCCTTCGTTCATCATTCCCTTTCCGGCGCACCGGGCCATTAGAAAGGCTGCGGGCGCGGCGTCAACGGCGACTTGAGGCTGCGGGACAGTCCGGGGTTGCATCGCAGCCAAGGCGGCCTGTAATTGGCCGCGAATGCGAGGAAAGGAAAGCCCATGCGCCCCTCTGGCCGGAAGTTAAGCGAAATGCGCCCGATTTCAATCGAGACCGGGATCACGAAACACGCCGAAGGATCGTGCCTGATCAAGGTCGGGGAAACCCATGTGCTGTGTACCGCCTCGCTCGAGGAAAAGGCGCCGCCCTTCCTGAAGGGATCGGGCAAGGGCTGGGTCACGGCGGAATACGGGATGCTGCCGCGCGCCACCCATACCCGCAACCGGCGCGAGGCCGCGGCGGGCAAGCAGTCGGGCCGCACGCAGGAAATACAGCGGCTTGTCGGCCGGGCGCTGCGGGCGGGCGTGGACATGCGGGCCCTGGGCGAGCGGCAGATCACCATTGATTGCGACGTGATCCAGGCGGATGGCGGCACGCGCTGCGCCTCGATCACCGGGGGCTGGGTGGCGCTGCGGCTGGCGGTGAACAGGCTGCTGAAATCCGGCCAGATCAGCACCGACCCGATCATGGAGCATGTGGCGGCGGTGTCTTGCGGGATCTATGCCGGGCAGCCGGTGCTGGATCTCGACTATCTTGAGGACAGCGAGGCGGGAACGGATGGCAACTTCATCCTCACCGGATCGCAGCGGCTGATCGAGGTGCAGATGTCGGCGGAAGGCGCGACCTTTACCCGCGCCGAGATGGGGCAGCTCATGGATCTGGCCGAGGCCGGGATCGCGGAGCTGGTCGCGGCGCAGCAGGCGGCGGTGGCCTGATGCGGCGGTTCACCGGCGACCGGCTGCTGGTCGCCACCCACAATGCCGGCAAGCTGGAGGAGATGGCGGCACTGCTCGCCCCGTTCGGCGTGCGGGTGGTGGGCGCGGCCGAGATGGGGCTGCCGGAACCGGCCGAGACGGAAGAGACCTTCATCGGCAATGCGCGGATCAAGGCCCATGCGGCGGCAAAGGCGACCGGCCTGCCGGCGCTGGCCGATGACAGCGGCCTCGAGGTGGATGCGCTGGATGGGGCGCCCGGCGTCCATACCGCCGACTGGGCGGAAACTTCGGCCGGGCGCGACTTCATGGTGGCCATGACCCGGACCTGGGCGGAATGCGAGGCAAGGGCGGCGCCCCTGCCCCGCACCGCGCGGTTCCGCTCGACACTGGTGCTGGCCTGGCCCGATGGCAACGACAGCGTGTTCGAGGGCAAGGTCGAGGGCACCCTGGTCTGGCCGCTGCGCGGGGCTGCGGGGCACGGCTATGACCCGATGTTCATGCCGGCCGGGCATGAGCTGACCTTTGCCGAGATGGACCCCGCCCTGAAGAACAGGATCAGTCACCGGGCCGATGCCTTTGCCCGGTTCGTGGCGGCATGTTTTGGATGACGCGCCCCGCCCTCCAGCCTGGCCTTCCGGCGGGGCGAGGGTGAGGGGCGATCCGGCTGGAGATGAAGATCGCGCTTGACGTCACCTCATCGCGGGAGGGATCCATGGAAGACTGGCAGAACGGCGGCTTCGGGCTTTACCTGCATTGGCCGTTCTGCGCCTCCAAATGCCCCTATTGTGATTTCAACAGCCATGTTGCGGCCGAGATCGACCAGTCCCGCTGGCGGGCTGCCTATCTGCGCGAGATCGAGCGGGTGGGCGCCGAAACGCAGGGGCGCGTGCTGAACACCGTGTTCTTCGGCGGCGGCACCCCCAGCCTGATGGATCCGGCGCTTGTCGCGGCAATCCTGGACAAGGTGCGCGCCACCTGGCCGATGGGAAATGACGCCGAAATCACGCTGGAGGCCAATCCGGGCAGCGTGGAGGCGGGGCGGTTTCGCGGCTATCGCGATGCGGGCGTGACCCGCGTGTCGATGGGCGTGCAGGCGCTGAACGATGCCGATCTGCGCCGGCTGGGGCGCCTGCATTCGGTGGCCGAGGCGCGGGCGGCCTTCGACGTGGCGCGCGGCACCTTCGACCGCGTGAGCTTTGATCTGATCTATGCGCGGCAGGACCAGACGCCCGAGGCATGGGCGTCGGAACTGCGCGAGGCGCTTGGGATGGCGATCGACCATCTGTCGCTCTATCAGTTGACCATCGAGGAGGGCACCGCCTTTGCTGCGCGCCATGCCGCCGGCGGCCTGCGCGGCCTGCCGGGCGAGGACAGTGCCGCCGACATGTATCACCTGACGCAGGAGATCTGCGAGGCGGCGGGAATGCCGGCCTACGAGGTTTCCAACCACGCCCGCGATGGCGCGGAAAGCCGGCACAACCTGATCTACTGGCGCTATGGCGACTATGCCGGGATCGGGCCGGGCGCGCATGGCCGGCTGACCCTTGGCGGTGTCCGTCACGCCACGGAAACCGGACTGGCGCCGCTGCGCTGGCTTGAAATGGCCGAGGCAGGCAACGGCGAGACGGTTCGTGAACCGCTGGCCTTGAAAGATCAGGCCGCGGAATATCTGTTGATGGGACTGCGTTTGGCCGAAGGCATCAGTCAGGCGCGGCTGGCCGCTTTGGCCGGAACGGAACTGGAGGCGAAGGCAGTGGACGATCTGCAGGATCTGGGCCTGATCGTGCAGGACGGCGACCGCCTGCGCGCCACCCGCGACGGCCGCGCGGTCCTGAACGGCGTGATCCGGGCGTTGATGGGCTGATGCGGATCCTCTGGGCAACCCTTGGCTGGATGGCGCTGGCCTGCGGGCTGGTCGGCGCAGCCCTGCCGGTGATCCCGACCGTGCCTTTCGTGCTGCTTGCGGCCTTCGCCTTTGCCCGGTCGTCGGAGCGGGTTCACAACTGGCTGGTCACGCATCCGGTCTTCGGCCCGCCCATCACCGACTGGCGCGAGCGGGGTGCCATCAGCCTGACAGGCAAGTGGTGGGCGACGGTCTCATTTGCCGTCAGCATCGGGCTTGGCATCTGGCTGCGGCTGCCGCATTACGCGCTTGGCGCGCAGACGCTGGCGCTGGCTTGCAGCGCGGCGTTCATCTGGTCGCGGCCGAGCGCATAGCGGACAGGGCGCGGCAAAGCTCGTCCAGATCGTCGAGGCTGCGATAGGCGATGCTGAGGGTTCCCCCCTGCTCTCCCTTGTGGTCGATGTGAACCTTCATACCAATTGTAGCACCCAGGTCGAGCTCCAGCACGCGCGTATCGGCGTCCTTGTCAGCCTCGGGTGCCTTGCGCGCAGCGCCTGAAGCAGGCTTTGCAGGGCCCTTCGCCAGGTTTTCCGTCTCGCGCACCGTCAGGCCACGCGCGATCACCTGCGCGGCAAGTTCGGCCGGGTTGCTGGTGGTGATCAGCGCGCGGGCATGTCCCGCCGTCAGCCGGCCTTCGCGCAGATGGTCCAGCACCGGCTCTGGCAGCGTCAGCAGGCGCAGAAGGTTGGCGATGTGGCTGCGGCTTTTCGACAGCCCTTCGGCGATCTTTTCCTGGGTATGGCCAAAGCGGTCCATCAGTTGCCGGTAGGCCATCGCCTCTTCGACGGGGTTCAGGTCGGCGCGCTGGATATTCTCGATGATGGCGACTTCCAGCACCTCTGTATCGTCCAGATCGCGCACCACCACGGGCAGGTCATGCACCTGCGCCAGTTGCGCGGCCCGCCAGCGGCGTTCCCCGGCAACGATTTCAAAGGTTCCGCCCGGCCGTTCGCGCACGATCAGAGGCTGGATCACCCCCTTTTCCCGAATGGAGGCCGCCAGTTCCTCCAGCGATTCCCTCGCAAAATCGCGCCGCGGCTGATTCGGGTTCGGCACCAGCTTTTCCACCGGCACGCGCTGATCGGCGCGGCGCGGCGCCTCGCGCGGGCTTTGCGCGGTGGTGATGTTCACATCAGCCATCAGCGCAGACAGACCGCGGCCAAGGCCGCGACGCTCGATCTTCTTTTCGGTCATCGGATCCTCCTCAGGCTTCGGCCATCATCTTTGCCAGCATCTCGCGCGCAAGCGCCCGGTAGGCCTGGCTGCCCTTGGACAGCGGGTCATAGGTCAGCACCGGCACGGCATAGGATGGCGCCTCAGACACCCGCACATTGCGCGGCACGACCGTGGTGAAGACCAGATCCCCCAGGGTTTCGCGGGCATCGCTTTCCACCTGCTGCGACAGGTTGTTGCGCATGTCGTGCATGGTCAGCACCACACCCTCGATCCGCAGGTCCTGATTTGCGCTCTGCCGCACCTCGCGGATCGTCAGCATCAGTTGCGACAGGCCCTCCAGCGCGAAGAATTCGGCCTGAAGCGGCACCAGGACCGAATGCGCGGCGACCATCGCGTTGACGGTCAGCAGGCTGAGCGAGGGCGGGCAGTCGATCAGCACGAAGCCGAAACCGTAGCTGTCGATCGCCGCCTGGCGCAGCGCATCATGCAGAAGGAAAATGCGTTTTTCGTTTGAAACCAACTGGATATCGGCAGAACTCAGATCCGTGGTCGCCGGGCAGATCCAGACATTCGCGCTGCCCGTCTCGCGGATCACATCCGGCAGCGCGGCGTCCTCGATCAGCAGATCATAGGTCGTGAGTCCGCGTTGCTGCGGCTCGAGCCCGAAGCCGGTGGAGGCGTTCCCCTGCGGATCAAGGTCCACCACCAGCACCCGGTGCCCCTGTTCTGCCAGCGCGGCCGCAAGGTTGATCGCGGTCGTGGTCTTGCCGACGCCGCCCTTCTGGTTCGCGATGGCGATGATTCTGGGGCCCGCAGGCCGGGTCGGATCAGACACGAGAGACACTTTCGATTGCCAGGATGACCGCGCGCTGATCGGTCTTGCTGGGATGTTTCTGCAACTCGAAGCGCCACTCCGCAAGGGATTCGTCGATCTCTGCCTGATGTGTCGCGCCTTTGGGGAACAGCGCGAGGCCGTCCCTCGCAAGATGCCGCTCTGCAAAACCCAGCAATTGCGGCAGCGGCCCAAGGGCGCGGGCGGAAAGCACGTCGGCGCCAAGGGGCGGCAACGCCTCGATCCGGTCCGCAATCACCGTTGCGTGAATGCCGGTTTCGCGGGCAACCGTCGCCAGGAAGGCGGCCTTGCGGGCATCCGATTCGACCAGCGTGACCGCCAGACCCGGCCTCGATTCCGCGGCGAGAATCGCCACCACGAGCCCCGGAAAGCCGCCACCCGAGCCGAGATCGGCCCAATGCCGGGCATCCGGCGGGCAAAGGTCGAAAAGCTGGGCGGAATCGGCGAAGTGGCGGGTGTGAAGATCTGCCAGTGACGATTTCGACACCAGGTTGATCGCGGGGTTCCACTTCACCAGCAGGGAGGCGTAGGCTTCCAGCCGCTCCGATGTTTCACGTGAAACATTCAGGCCAAGAGTCATCCCGCCGCCCGCTGCCGGCCAAGCTGCTTCAGCCGCGCGAGGATCAGCGTCATCGCCGCCGGCGTCATCCCGTCGATCCGCCCCGCCTGCCCAAGACTGCGCGGCTGGATACGCGCCAGCTTGCCCTTGAGTTCGTTGGACAATCCGCCAAGATCGGCATAGTTGAAGCCCGGCGGAATCTCCTGGCTTTCATCCCGCTGCATCTGCTGAACGTCCGCGTCCTGGCGGAGTATGTAGTTGGCATAAAGCGCGTCGCGGGCGATCTGCTCGCGAATCTCCGGCTCGAGGTCCGCAAGCGCGGGATCGACCCGTTCCAGCTGCTCGAACCCCACATCGGCGAAGGACAGCAGCGCGAAACCGTTGCGACGCACACCATCCTGGCCTACGCGGATGCCCACGGCGGCCGCTTCGGAGGGCGAGAGGCTCATCGCCTCCAGCCGCGCCCTGCCCGCCTCCATCGCCTCCATCTTGTCGCCGAAGGCCCGCGCCCGATCTTCGCTGGCGCATCCAAGCGACAAGGCAAGCGGCGTGAGCCGCTGATCCGCGTTGTCGGCGCGCAGCGACAGCCGGAATTCCGCGCGCGAGGTGAACATGCGGTAAGGCTCCGAAACGCCGCGCGTCACCAGGTCGTCGATCATCACGCCGATATAGCTGTTCGCGCGCGAGAAGATCACCGGATCGCGCCCCTGCGCGCCAAGGGCGGCGTTCAGCCCGGCGACCAACCCCTGTGCCGCCGCCTCCTCATATCCTGTGGTTCCGTTCACCTGACCCGCAAGATATAGCCCTGGGACCGCCTTCAGCTCCAGCGTCGCGGCAAGTGCGCGGGGGTCAACGTAATCATACTCAATGGCATAGCCGGGCTGCAGGATGGTGACGTTTTCCAGCCCGGCCATCGAGCGCACATAGGCGTGCTGCACGTCCTCGGGAAGCGAGGTCGAAATGCCGTTGGGATACACGGTCGGATCGTCGAGCCCCTCCGGCTCCAGAAACACCTGATGCGAGGCCTTGTCGGCAAAACGCACCACCTTGTCCTCGATGGAGGGGCAATAGCGCGGGCCGACACCCTCGATATGGCCACCATACATGGCGGAGCGGCCAAGATTGTCGCGGATGATCTGGTGCGTCTGCGCATTGGTATGGGTGATGCCGCAGGCAACCTGCCGGGCGACGGGCGCCTTGTTCATGAAAGAGAACAGCACAGGTTCATCGTCGCCCGGCTGCTGTTCCAGCACGGACCAGTCGATGGTGTGACCGTCCAGCCGCGGCGGCGTTCCTGTCTTCAGGCGGCCAAGCGGCAGGTTCAGCGCCGCGAGACGCTCGGCCAGCGGCACCGAAGGCCGGTCGCCCATCCGCCCCCCCGGCCGCCGCTCGTTGCCGATATGAATGACGCCGCGCAGGAAGGTGCCGGAGGTCAGTACCACGGAGTGCGCCGAGATCCGCGAGCCGTCGGCCAGCAGAACCCCGGCGACACGGGCGCCGTCCATGAGGAAGTCGGAAACCTCGCCCTCGATCACGGTGAGGCCGGGACGCGCCGCCATTTCCGCCCGCATCGCCTGGCGGTAAAGCTTGCGGTCTGCCTGCGCCCGCGGGCCCTGCACCGCCGGCCCCTTGCGGCGGTTCAGCAGGCGGAACTGGATGCCGGCCCTGTCGGCAACGCGGCCCATCACGCCATCCATCGCGTCGATCTCGCGGACCAGATGCCCCTTGCCGAGCCCGCCGATCGCGGGGTTGCAGGACATCACGCCGATATCCGCCGCGCGCAGCGTGACCAGCGCGGTCTGCGCCCCGATCCGCGCCGCTGCCTGCGCGGCCTCGGACCCGGCATGTCCTCCGCCGATGACGATGACGTCAAAATGTTTCACGTGAAACACTCCTCACTTCCCGATGCAGAAACTGGCGAAAATCTCGCCCAGCAGATGCTCCACATCGACACGGCCCACAAGCGAATCAAGGGCACGGATCGCATGGCGCATGTCTTCGGCGGCCAGTTCCGCCCTGTCCGCGCCCTTCAATACCTCAACCCGCGCCGAGACCAAAGCCTTCAGCGCGCGCAGGATTGCCAGCCGGTGCCGTTCCCGCGTCACAACCGCGGCACCGGCCGCGCGGGTTTCAAGGGTGGCCGTCACCCGAGCGATCAGTTCGGCCAGGCCGGCGCCGGTCTTGCCCGACACGCCGCCGCCCATATCCGCCTTTCCCCGCAAGACGATATCCTCGGGCAGCGGCGCGAGCCCCTCGGGCAGCCCGTCCTCGGCGATCAGGAACACCCGCAGGTCCGCCGCCTTCGCCCGCGCAAGAGCCCGCTCCACCCCGATCGCCTCTACCGCGTCACCGGTCTCGCGCAGACCGGCCGTGTCAAGGATCGTCACGGGCAGACCCGCAAGGTCCATCCGAACTTCGATCACATCGCGCGTAGTGCCGGCATGTTCTGAGGTGATCGCCGCCTCGCGCCCCGCCAAGGCATTGAGGAGCGTTGACTTTCCGGCGTTTGGCAGGCCGACGATTGCCACCTCGAACCCGTCGCGGATGCGTTCGGAAACCTTGGCCCCCTCCGCCTCTGCCGCCAGATCCGTGATCACGGCATCCAGCAGCGCCGTCACCTCTGGCGCCACATCCACCGGAACCTCCTCGTCGGCAAAGTCGATGGTCGCCTCGATCAGTGCGGCCGCGCGGATCAGCTGGCGGCGCCAGCCTTCGGCCCGCGCGCCGACCGCGCCGGACAGCACCCGCATCGCCTGCTTGCGCTGCGCCTCGGTTTCCGCCTCGATCAGATCGGAAAGCCCCTCCACCTGCGCGAGGTCAAGGCAGCCATTCTCCAGCGCGCGGCGGGTGAACTCCCCCGCCTCGGCCATACGCAGGCCGGGGCGGTCACCCAGAACGCGCAGCACCGCGGCGATGGTTGCCGTCGATCCGTGCAAGTGAAGCTCGGCGACATCCTCGCCGGTAAAGCTCGCGTCCTTCGCAAAGCACAGCACCAGCGCCTGATCGAGAACCTCGCCCCCCTCACGCAACACGCGCAGGCTGGCGACCCGCGGCTCCGGCACAGCGCCGGCCAAGTCGCGCACCGTGTCCCAGGCAAGCGGACCAGAGATGCGGATGACCGCAACCCCGGCCCGGCCACGCGCAGAGGCCAGGGCAAAGATCGTATCCATCTGCGCCTCCGGGACGGCAGGTCAGCCGTTCATCGAATCGAAGAAGTCCGCGTTGGTCTTGGTCTGCTTCAGCTTGGAGATCAGGAACTCGATGGCGTCGGTTGTGCCCATCGGGTTGAGGATCCGGCGCAGGACATAGGTCTTCTGCAGATCTTTCGGATCGACCAGCAGATCCTCTTTCCTTGTGCCGGATTTCAGGATGTCCATCGCCGGGAAGACGCGCTTGTCGGCGACCTTGCGATCCAGCACGATTTCCGAGTTGCCGGTGCCCTTGAACTCCTCGAAGATCACCTCGTCCATGCGGCTGCCAGTGTCGATCAGCGCGGTGGCGATGATGGTCAGCGACCCGCCTTCCTCGATATTCCGCGCCGCACCGAAGAAGCGCTTGGGCCGTTGCAGCGCGTTCGCATCGACACCGCCGGTCAGGACCTTGCCGCTCGATGGGACCACGGTGTTGAAGGCGCGCCCAAGTCTTGTGATTGAGTCCAGCAAGATCACAACATCTCGTTTGTGCTCCACCAGACGCTTGGCTTTCTCGATCACCATTTCCGCAACCGCGACATGCCGTGTCGCCGGCTCGTCAAAGGTGGAGGAGACGACCTCCCCCTTCACGCTGCGCTGCATGTCGGTCACTTCCTCGGGCCGCTCGTCGATCAGCAGCACGATCAGGTAGCACTCGGGATGGTTGGTGGCGATCGACTGGGCGATGTTCTGAAGCAGAACCGTCTTGCCCGTGCGCGGCGGCGCCACGATCAGCCCGCGCTGGCCCTTGCCGATGGGGGACACGAGGTCGATGATCCGGGCGGACCGGTCGCGGATCGTCGGATCCTCGATCTCCATCTTCAGCCGCTCGGTCGGGTAGAGCGGCGTCAGATTCTCGAAGGCAACCTTGTGACGAGCCTTTTCCGGGTCGGTGAAGTTGATCACCTCGACCTTGGTCAGCGCGAAATACCTCTCGGTCTCGCCGGGCGCGCGGATCACGCCTTCGACGGTGTCGCCGGTCCGCAGCGAGTACTGGCGGATCGTCTCGGGCGAGACGTAGATGTCATCCGGCCCGGGCAGGTAGTTCGCCTCCGGCGAGCGCAGGAAGCCGAAGCCGTCCTGCAGCACCTCCAGCACGCCATCGCCGCCGATCTCATAGCCCTCCTCGTCGGCATATTCGCGCAGGATCGAGAACATCATCTCGCCCTTGCGCATGGTCGAGGCGTTCTCGATCTCCAGCTCTTCGGCCATCGCCAGAAGGTCGGCGGGGCTTTTCGCCTTCAGTTCGGCAAGGTTCAGGCGTTCCTGGGTCTCGGTCATGGCACTCGGCAAATGATGGCGGGCCCGGCAAGGGGCATCGCGGCGAAGGAATGGGAGATGCGTCGGGCCGGACGGCCCCGCTGAGGGCGTCACATAAGCCCGATACGGCCCCGAGTCAACAAAATCAGAACTTCAGCACGACCGAGAGCACGATCACCACCATCAGCACCGTCGGCAGCTCGTTCATCATCCGGTAGGTGCGGCCCTTGCGGCTGTTGGTCCCGGCCGCAAACTCCTTGCACCGCGCGGCCAGCCACATGTGCAGCCAGGTCATGCCGATCACGCCGGCGGCCTTGGTCCAGGGCCAGATGCTGGACCAGTCCACGATGCCGGGCGTGAACACCAGCATCAGACCGAACAGCCACACGGCGATCAGCGACGGGTTCATGATGTAGCGAAGCAGCTTGCCCTCCATCATCCGCAACGAGGCGTCCGGCTCTGCCGCGCCGTTGCTGCCGCGTTCGGCGTGATAGACGAACAGGCGCGGCAGGTAGAAGATCCCCGCCATCCAGGTCAGCACCGCCATGATGTGCAGCGCCTTGATCCAGGGATAAAGCGTGGCGAGCAGATCGGTCATGGTCATGGTCATGGTCATGGTCGGGGGCCTCGGCCGCGAAGGTCTCCGCCTTCTCTTAACTTAAAAGAAGAAAGAAAGAAGAGATGATGATGTCAGTAGGGGCTGGGGATAACGGGATTGCACGGGATCGCAGCGGTTTCTCCACAGGTCAAAGTGCCTGTGGAAAACCCTGTTGGCAGTTTTCAGATGTGGGAACAAATCTGTAAATAGTGCCAGACTGCAAGTGGTTGAGACGCTTTCTTCCGACGAGCGCCTGTGCATGGATCCCGCCAGCCTGCGACCGTCCCCGGAGGTCCACAGGCTGAGGAAAACCTTGCGCCAGCGTGGATAAGCCGCCGCCGGATGCTTGACAGCCGCCCCGGATTTCCGCCAGCAGTCGCCAGGGCCACTTGCCCCCACGGCCTCCCCCGGCTTGGCGCCGGGTTTTCCACAGGAACGTCCCATGCCGACTCCGCTGCTGCTTGCCTCCGCCTCCGAGACCCGTGCGGCGATGCTCCGCGCTGCCGGTCTGTCGCCGCAGGTGCTGCCCGCGCGCGTGGATGAGCAGGCGATCCGCGCCGCGCTGGAAGCGGAAGGCGCCAGCCCGCGCGACCTCGCCGATGCGCTTGCCGAGATGAAGGCGCGCAAGCTGTCGGACCGGAACCCCGAGGCGCTTGTGCTGGGCGCGGACCAGGTGCTGGACCTGAAGGGTCAGGTGTTCGAAAAACCCGCCACGCCTGATGCAGCGCGGGCACAGTTGCGGGCGCTTTCGGGAAAAACCCACCGCCTGCTGTCGGCCGCCGTGATATATCGGGCCTCGAAACCCGAGTGGCGCCATGTCGGCGAGGCGCGGCTGACGATGCACGAGCTGTCGGACGGCTTCATCGACGATTACGTCACTCGGAACTGGGACAGCATCCGCCACTGCGTCGGCTGCTATCAGATCGAAAGGGAGGGGATCTGCCTGATGTCTCGCGTGGAGGGCGACCATTTCACCATCCTGGGATTGCCGCTGATCCCGCTGCTGAACTGGCTGCGGCTGCGCGGAGAGATGCCGGCATGACCGATCTTCCCAAGGTTCCGCTGGCCGGGGTCATCGGCTCGCCGGTCGCCCAATCCCGCTCGCCGCGCCTGCACGGCTACTGGCTGCGCAGATACGGGCTTGCCGGGCATTACGTGCCGCTGGAGGTGTCGCAGGCCGATCTGCGCGAGGTGCTGGCGGCGATGCCGAAGATGGGCTTCGTCGGCTGCAACGTCACGATCCCGCACAAGGAAACCGTGCTGCAACTGGCCGATGTGGTCACCGACCGCGCGGCGCTGATCGGGGCGGCGAATACGCTGATCTTTCGCAAGGACGGCAAGATTCACGCCGACAACACCGATGGGTACGGCTTCATCGCCAACCTTCGGCAGAATGCGCCGGGCTGGAAGCCTGGATCTGGCCCCGCTGCCGTCTTTGGCGCGGGCGGCGCCGCGCGCGCCGTCGTCGCCTCGCTTCTGGAAGTGGGCGTACCCGAGATCCGCGTCACCAACCGCACCCGCCCGCGGGCAGAGGCGCTGCGGGCCGAATTCGGCGCCAAGGTCGTGGTCCATGACTGGGTGCAGGCGGGCAACATGCTGGACGATGCGGCGACGGTGGTGAACGCCTCATCGCTTGGCATGGTCGGCAAGCCGGAGTTTCTGGTGCCGCTGGACGGGCTGATGCCCTCTGCCGTGGTCACGGATATCGTCTATACGCCGCTGCGGACCAGGTTTCTGGAAACCGCCGCGGCGATGGGCTGCGTGACGGTGGACGGGCTGGGGATGCTGCTGCATCAGGCCGCGCCCGGGTTCGAACGCTGGTTCGGCACCCGGCCCGAGGTCGATCAGGCGACGCGCGACGCGGTACTGGCGGCATGAGCGGCAGCGCGCGCCCGTTCCGGCTCGGCCTTACCGGCTCCATCGGCATGGGGAAATCCACGACGGCGGCGATGTTTGCCGAGGCGGGGGTGCCGGTCTGGGATGCGGATGCCGCGGTGCACCGGCTTTATGCGCCCGGCGGCGCCGCGGTGCCTGCCATCGCCGCATTGCATCCCGCGGCGGTGCGGGAGGGCGCCGTTGACCGCGCCATCCTGAAGGACTGGATCGCGCAGGATCCGGGCGCGCTGCGCCGGATCGAAGCGGCCGTGCATCCGCTGGTCGCCGCCGACCGGGCCGCATTTCTGGCCGCGGCAGAAGGCAAGCCGCTGGTGGTTCTGGATATTCCGCTGCTGTTCGAGGGCGGCTCCGATGCCGGGATGGATGCCACGCTGGTCGTGACCGCCCCGCCCGAGGTGCAGCGCGCCCGGGTGCTGGCCCGCCCGGGAATGACGCCCGAGCAGCTCGACATGATCCTGTCGCGGCAGATGCCGGATGCCGAAAAACGCGCCCGCGCGACCTGGGTCATCGAGACCACCGGGCTTGAAGAGACCGGCGCCGCCGTGCACGATCTGATCGAAACCATCCGGGCCCGCCATGCGTGAAATCGTCCTCGATACCGAAACCACCGGCCTTGAACCCGCTGACGGCCACCGCATCGTCGAGATCGGGGCGGTGGAGCTGTTCAACCACATGCCGACCGGGCGGACCTATCACCAGTACATCAACCCCGAGCGCCCCATGCCCGCCGAAGCGCTCGAGGTTCATGGTCTTGGCGACGAGTTCCTGCGCGACAAGCCATGCTTTGCCGAGATCGGCGCCGCCTTCTGGGAGTTCATCGGAACGGAGTCGAGGCTGGTGATCCACAATGCCAGCTTCGACGTGAAATTCCTGAACGCAGAGATGTCCCGGGCGAGGCTGCCGCTGATCGGGGCCGACAGGGTGCTGGATACGCTGATGCTCGCGCGGCGCCGGTTTCCGGGCTCGCCCGCATCGCTCGACGCGCTGTGCCGGCGGTTCGGGGTGGACAACTCCTCGCGCGAGAAGCACGGGGCGCTGCTGGACAGCGAGATCCTGGCAGAGGTGTATCTGGAGCTGATCGGCGGCCGGCAGCCGGACTTTGCGCTCTCCGGCGCCCCCGCCCGGAAGGCCGGCGCGCAGGCAGAAGCGGCCTGGCGTCCGCGTCCGCGCCCGGTCCCGCTGCCGCCGCGGCTGACGGAGGCCGAGGCGGAGGCGCACGACGCCTTCGTCGCCAGCCTGGGCGAGGCGGCGATCTGGCGGCGATTCGCCTGACGCGGGCAAACACGGCAGCGGCAAAAAAATCTGCCGGGGCGGGAACCCGGGCGCTGTTTGCGGAGTTGTCAGCACGAACCGCGCGGCTTTGCCGGGCCGCCCGGTGATCCGGCAACAGGTCCCCGCCAGAAGCCGGATGCCGCGAGACGGGTCTTGCCCCGCTGTCCCTCACCAAGAGGCCCGTTTCGCGGCTCCCGCCCCCGGCGTTATCTGCGATAATTCATTCGGCGCAAAGGGTTGTATCCCGCATCCCGGCAGTCCATCATCGGCCGGTCATGCCAGTGACCGCTGAAGAAGGGACTACCGGATGCCGCAACAGGCCCTGACCCCCTGGACGATCGTGACCGGACTCTGGCGCCTGGCGGACGAGCGCAACCTGGGCCTCGTCGCGGCGGGGGTGGCGTTCTACGCGATGTTCGCGCTGTTCCCGGCGCTCACCGCCGTCGTCTCGGTGTGGAGCTGGATGGCCGATCCCGCTGCCCTGCAAAGCTATCTCGAAGTCGCCGAGGGCTTCATCCCGCCAGAGGCGTTCGGCCTGATCACCGGGCAGGTCGAGGCGCTGGTGCGAGCCTCGGGCGGGCAGGCCGGCTGGCGGACCGGAATCTCGCTGGGCGTGGCGCTCTGGTCCACCCGCACCGGGCTTGCCTCGGTCGTGCAGGGGCTGAACGCGATCTATGGCTCGCCGAGCCGTAGCGGCCTCGGGCAGGTGGTGGTGGCGATGGGGCTGACGCTGGCGGTACTGGGAATGGCAATTGCCGCGCTGATCACCATCGTGCTGGTGCCGATCGTGCTGGCCTTTCTGCCGCTGGGTCCGGTCGAGGGGCGGATCGTGGCCGGCCTGCCCTGGGCAGCGACATTCCTGCTGGTGCTGGCGACGCTGGGACTGGTCTATCGGTTCGGCCCGAATACCGGCACCGGCCATCGCGCCGGATGGATCACACCGGGCGCAGGGCTGGCGGCGCTGCTATGGGCCGCGGCCTCGCTGGCGTTTTCGCTCTATCTGGCGAATTTCGGCTCGTACAACCGCATTTATGGCGCGCTGGGGGCGGCGGTGGCCCTGCTGATGTGGTTCTACCTGTCAGCCTATGCGGTGCTGCTGGGGGCGGCACTGAACCGGGTGCTGGGCATTCCGCGGCTGGACCGGCCGGCCGCGGAGGCCACGGATTAGCGCCTGCTGCGGAACCCCTTGCCGAAGCCGCGCCCGGCCTCCATGCCCAGCAGGAACGCCTCACCCAGCGGTGGGCGGGGCTTCATGGCGGGCGGGGGTGGCGCCGCAGGCGCGCGGCCGGCGGACAGGGTGACGAGGCACAGCGCGGCAAGCACCAGATAGCCGATCCCCAGGGTCAAGGCCGCGGCGATGGCCCCGTGATCGTGCATCAGCGCAAGGAATGCCGCTGCCGTCAGAAAACCAAGCGCGACAGCGCCGCAAACTGCGGCGCAGGCGCCCAGCATTGCGGAGCGGATCGCCCGTCGGGCAGTCCGCTCCGCGGTATTCCTGGCATCGGTCAGGAGCGCATTGAACATCGCCGGCTCAGCGCCTGGCCGTCAGCAGACCCAGCACGAAACCAAGCGCCGCGGCCACGCCAACAGCCACCGCCGGACGCTCCTTCACGAAGGCATCGGCCTGCGCGGCCGCATCGTTCGCACGCAGGCGCAGCGCCTCGATCTGCTCGGCGCTCATGTCCTTGAGCTGTTCGGCGCGCAGGCGCGCAGCTTCGACCGCCGACGCGCCCTGCTGGCGGCCCATGTCGCCGATCGTGGAGGTGATGTTGGCAAGATCGGCCTTCAATGCGGCGATCTGGTTGGAAAGCGCGGCATAATCGGCGTCCACCGGCATGCCGTTGCCGTTGTTGCCGCTCGGAAGTTCGGGTAGGCGAGCCATGTTCGGGTCTCCTTCAAGACGTGGTTTCTGTCGTGACGACAACGCCGGCGACGGGGGTCGGTTCCTTGCCCGATGCCCCAAGATCTCGTGCGGCTGCGGCATCGGCGGGGAACCTCAATCCCGCTGGCGCGTTCGTCCAGCAACCGGTCAGTCGCCCGATGCTGGCCCATACCGTTTCGTCCATGCGAAAGGAGCCTTGATGCTGTATTGGGCCGCCGTGTTCCTCGTCATCGCCCTCATCGCCGGCGTGTTCGGTTTTGGTGGTATCGCCACCGCCTCTGCCGGCGTCGCACAGGTTCTGTTCTTCATCTTCCTCGTGCTGTTCGTGATCGCCCTGATCGCGCGGGCAATCCGAAGCCAGACATGACCATACAGGGAAGGGCCGGCCGAGACCGGCCCTTGACCGACTGGGACCGGCAGCCATCAGGCGGCCAGCGTTTCCGTGGAGGCGAAGAACATCGCCTGGCTGACGGCAGAGCGAACCTGCTCTTCCAGGTAGGGTTTGGAGATCAGGAAGGCAGGCTCTGGCCGCTCGCCCGTCAGCAGCCGCTCGGGGAAGGCGGTGATGAAGATCACGGGGATATCCCCCATCTCGGCCAGGATGTCATTCACCGCGTCGATACCCGAGGAGTTGTCGGCCAACTGGATATCTGCCAGCACGAGGTTCGGCCGTTCCTTCCGACCGAGCGCCACGGCCTGCTCACGCGTGCGGGCGATGCCGGTGACACGGTGGCCCATGGATTGCACGATGCTCTGGATGTCCATCGCGATGATGGTCTCATCCTCGATGATCATCACATGGCCCAGCACGCTGCGCTCCATCTCGCGCATCGCGATGGCGACAAGCTCCTCGGCCTCGGGCTGCGAGACATCCATGATCTGCGCGATCTGGTCGAAACGCATCTCCTCGATCGTGCGCAGCAGCAACGCCTCGCGCGTGTTGCGCGTCAGGCCGGAGAGGTGCACCTGCGCACGCGCCTCCAGCGCATCGCTGCCGCCCTCCGCGACCGGCGCACCGGCCGAGGACCAGATGGCGTGAAAGGCGCGAAACAGCGCCACGCGAGGCGGAAGATCGTTTTCGAACATGGAACGGTCCGCCAGAATGGCCTCCAGCGTGGCGACCGCATAGCGATCCCCGGTGCCCTGACTGCCCGTCAGCGCACGCGCATAGCGGCGCAGGTACGGCAACTCCGGCCCGATCGCCGCCGTGATGTCCGTGGGTTTCCCGTCTGTCATGTCATCTCCGACAATTTTTTTGTTTTTCAGGGAACCGAACGCGCGCCCGCTTGTTTTTGTTCCAGCGCGCAACCAAAAAAAAATAAGTCCCGGGAAACAGTATGAAATCCAGCGGCACCGAAGACAACAAGCCAACTGTCGAGCGGCAGATAGACGAGAATTTGAGGCGGGTCTATCAGCAAATGGTAGAGGAATCTGTTCCCGACAAGTTCATGCAGCTTCTTCAGCAACTCAAGGAACAGGACCGCGCGAAATGAACGACGGTACTGTTGATCCGCGCGACGAGTTGGTCACACATCTTGCCGCGCTCAGGGCCTTCGCCCTGAGCCTGACGCGGAACTCCTCTTCTGCGGATGACCTCGTGCAGGACACCATCCTGAAGGCCTGGAGCAATATCGACCGCTTCCAGCGCGGCACGAATCTGCGCGCGTGGCTGTTCACGATCCTGCGGAATACCTTCTACTCCGCCCGGCGCAAGACCCGGCGCGAGGTGGCGGACGTGGACGGTATCCATGCCAGCCGCCTGGCGACGAAACCCGACCATGACGGACGCCTGGCGCTTGCCGATTTCCGCGTCGCGTTCGAGCAGCTTCCCGATGAACAGCGCGAGGCGCTGATCCTGGTCGGAGCCTCCGGCTTCGCCTACGAAGAGGCCGCGCAGATGTGCGGCGTCGCGGTGGGAACGATCAAGAGCCGCGCCAACCGGGGCCGAAAGCGCCTGTCAGAGCTGCTGAAGCTGGCCGAGGGCGAGGAGTTGACCATGACAGACCCGGCAACAATGGCCGTGATGGCGGCGTCCGCCTCATCGGGATGACCGCATGAAATCCGGGCTGCGCGGAAAACTGAAATTCACCGAACGGCTGGGCTTTCGCCTGGCCTTTCTTCTGTCAGTGGCCCTGTTGCCGCTTGGCCTGATCGCGCTGGTCCAGACCTGGCGCATGGCCGAGGATGCCGAGCGCGCGGCAGAGACCGCGCTGCTGCAACGCACCGCCAATGCCGCCGCGGGCGAGCGGGCGATGATCGAGAGCGCGCTTGGCGCATCAGAGGCATTGTCGCAGGCGCTGCTGGAAACGGCAGACGATGACGCCGCCTGCTCGCAGATCCTGACCGATTACGTCAGCCGCAGCCCGATCTACGCCTTTGCCGGGCTGGTGCCCACGGACGGGCGGATGACCTGCTCTTCGTCTGGCGACCCGTTCGACATGTCCGCAGCCCCGACCTTCCGCGCCTTCCTCGCCTCGCCGGAGCCGATGGTAACCGCCGCTTCCGCGGGGCAGGTGACCGGAGAGCCGGTGCTGATCGTGTCGCACCCGGTGACACGGGACGGCGTGCTGCTCGGGATGCTGGCCCTGTCGATCCGGCATACAACGCTGGAGTTGCTGCGCACCCGGCGCGGGCGCGAAAACGGCGTGAACATCGTGCTGCTCAATTCTGCGGGCGAGCCGATCTTCGTCGAGAACCATCGCCTTGCCGAAGTGGCGCAAGTGCTTCCGACCGCGCGCGATGCGCTGTCCTTGCTGCGCGCCGGAGATGCGATCTTCCGGTCGCGCGACGGTGTGGGCGAGACGCGGGTCTTCGCCGTGCAGGATCTGGTGCCGGGCCTGGTGCATGTCGTCGGAAGCTGGCCGCCGGAGCAGGCGCAGCTTGGCCGCGACCTGATCGCCCCCGCTACCCTGCTGTTTCCTCTGACGATGTGGCTCACCAGCCTGATCGTTGCCTATGCGGCGGTGGACCGTCTGGTGATCCGCCATGTGCGCGAGCTTCGCGGCCAGATGCGCCGCTTTGCCCTTGGCCGGCGCGACACCCCGCCCGAGGTGCTGAAGGATGCGCCGGCCGAGATCGCGGATGTCAGCCAGACCTTCCACAACCTTGCGCGCATCCTGATCCGCGACGAGGCGGAACTCGAAGCCTCGCTGGAGGAAAAGACCGTCCTGCTGAAAGAGATTCACCACCGGGTGAAGAACAACCTTCAGCTTATCGCGTCTATCATGAACATGCAGATCCGGCAGGTGCAGGAACCGGGCGCGCGGCGCGTGCTCAAAAGCGTGCAGGACCGGGTTGCCAGTCTCGCCACCATTCACCGCAACCTTTATCAGGCGGAAACTCTGTCGGCGGTGCAGGCCGATCAGCTGCTGGGGGACATTGTCAACCAGATGACCGCGATGTCGGTCGCGCCCGGCTCGAACCTGCATATCGAGACGGATTTTGCGCCGGTGACGCTGTACCCCGATCAGGCGGTACCGGTGTCGCTGCTGGCGACAGAGGCGCTGACCAACGCGGTGAAATATGCAACCCCGCCATCATGCGGCGGCCAGCGCTGGATCCGCCTGTCGCTGCGCGACGAGAAAGACGGCACCGCCACGCTGGAGATCGTGAACTCGCAAGGCAGCCCCATGCCGGAGCGGACTGAAGGCGATCCCCAGGGCATCGGCTCCAAGCTGATCAATGCCTTTGCCAGCCAGCTCGAGAGCACGGCAGAGATCGTCAGCGAGAATGGCGAATATGCCTTGCGCGTCCGCTTCGAGATCGGCGGCATCCTTCCCGCGGGCGCTCCCCCCGCCAGCAGAAGTTGAGGCTGTCACAAGCCATGGCTGGCGCGGTCGCGCCGCGGGCCGTCCACGCGAAAGGGCCCGGACGTTTGCCCGGGCCCTGCACTCGTAAATAAAGCTACTTCCGAAGCTGCCTCGGAAGGTCAGTCCTCATATTCGGGCATCGCTTCCAGTTCTTCTTCGGTTGCCATCAGATGCACCCGGATATCCGAGCCATCCTCGTTTTCCGAGGTGATCTGAAGCTGATCGAAGTTCAGCGCCACCGGCTTGGCGCCGATGCCAAGGAAGCCGCCGATATCGACAACCGCCTTGCTGATGGTGCCATCCTCGGCGAGGACCAGTTCCGAAATGTCACCGACACGCTCGTCATTCGCATCATAGACCGCTGCGCCTTGCAGTTGTTCGGCGGTCAGCGTGGTCGGATCGATCCTGCCTTCAACCGTGTCGCCCGAACCCATGCCCGCGCCCATACCGGTGGCTGCGGTGTCGGTGCCGGCCATGCCCGTGGTCGCGCCGGTAGCCGACGTGTCGGTGCCGGCCATGCCCGTGGTCGCCGCGCCGGTGGCGGTCGTGTCGGTCATTGCCGCGTCATCGGACTCGTCCATCTCGAACTCGGGCGCATTCTCAAGCGCTTCGCGGCTCGCAGAGAAGGCCACGAAATAGTCGCCCGCGTCGTCACCGTCCTCGATGATCCGCAGTTGCCCCATGTCTACCGCCACGGTCTTCTCGCCGATCCCGAGAAAGCCGCCGACGTCGACGAGGATCGCCTTGGCCTGTCCATCGCGGCTCATCAGCACGTCGTTGATCTCGCCGGCATTCTCCCATTCGGCATCGGCATCGTTGACCGCGGTGGCCGGGATGTCGCCTTCCGACACATAGACCGGCTTGCCGATGAAGTCCGACGCCATGATCTCGTCGTTCATCGCGGTATAGGTGAAGTCCCCGGTGCCCATCGTGCTGTCGGCGGCGGCGCTGCCGGTCGCGGACGGAGCCGTCGAGTCGGTCGTCGTCGAGGGCATCGAGCCGGGCGCGGTGGTGTCGGTCGTGGTCTGTGCGGCGAGCGGCAGAGCGGTCATCGCAACGATTGCGGTCGATGCAAGAAGCTTTTTCATGTCGCATTCCTTTCAGTTTCGGGCGGGCCATGATGGCCCCTTGCTATGCCCTAACAACGGCCCTGCGGCGGCCAGGTTCCGGAAAGAAAGCTGCGGTCATGTCGGGAACCGGCCCTGGACCGACGGCGTTGACGGGGCCGCCTCGCGGCTCGCGGCGTCAGTAGTCCTTCTGAAAGAACACGCCTGCGCCCGACCCGCCTTCGGCATCCACCGCGCCACGGATGACGATGTTCTTCGTCACGTCGAGGTTCAGGCTGATGGAACTGTTGCCCGCTGCCCCCACCGTGACGTCGGTATAAAGGTTCTCGGACAGATACTTGCCTGCGCGCAGCGCGGCATTGCCATCGGCGCCGGTGCTCAGGTCGAAATCGTCGAGGCCGAAGTTCTGCCGAAGCCGGCCCACGATGCCCTGGCCCCCGCGCCCGGACAGCGTCGCCACGGCCGAGGCAAGCTGCGCGGCCTGCAGCGGCGAGATATTGTCCAGCCCGCGGCCGAACAGCAGCCGGGCCAGCACCTCTTCCTCCGGCAGGCCGGCGGACGACAGGAAGTCGATCTCCGGCTCATAGGCCGGACCGGAAATCATGATGGTGGCCGTATCGCCGTCTGTCTCGGTCGAGGCCGAAAAGCGGATGTAGGGTTCCATGCTGCCCTGCAGCTCCACCAGCCCCTCGTCCAGGGTGAAACGCTGGCCCAGGATGTCCAGCCGGCCGCGGATCAGCTCGAACCTGCCCTGCGGCTGCACATCGGCGGTGGTGCCGAGCAGGCGCACCTGCCCGCCGAGTTCCGCATCGAGGCCGCGGCCGCGCACGAAGATCTGGTTCAGCGCGATCACCCGCAGGTCGAGCCCGTAGGGCCGCGCGCTGCCGCCGGACCCCGCCCTCTCGGTGCCGATCAGCCCGGCGCGGGCGCGGGTGGCGCGCACCGGCGCAGGTTCGGCCACATGCTGCAGATCGGGGATCGCCGTCGCGCCGCCGAACCCGGTGGAGGGAACGCGGATCTCGGTCTCGGTCAGCTCCAGCCGGCCCGCGATGGTCGCGCCGCCGGCCAGCGGGCCGCGGATCGTCAGCCCCCCGTTCACCCGCGTGTCGTAAAGCTCGGGATCGCGCAGCCGGGTGTTGTCGAACCGGGCAGTGAGGTCGCCTTCGTAGGGGGCCGCCAGGCTCACCGGCCCGGTCACCTCGATCCGCCCACCTTCCGAGGCGCGGGCGTTGAACGACAGCTGTGCCCGCCCGCCCGACAGCTCGGCGCTGGCGGCGATCTGTTCCAGCGCGATGCCCGCCGTGGGGGCCGAGAAGCGGGCGCCGGTGGTGGAAACCCGCCCCGACAGCGCGCCCAGCCCCGGCGCGCCGTTCAGCCGCAGATCGAAGGACAGCGGCCCCTCCACGCTTTGCGGCGCTAGGAACGGGTTCGCCAGCCCGGCCTGCGCGCTGCCCTCGATCGCGAGGTCGGCGGTGGCGAAATCGCTTGCGACGGTGCCCGTCACGCGCGCATCGGTGCTGCCCGGCCCCTGCGCCGTCAGGTCCAGCCGATAGCTGCCGCCCAGGTCCTCGGCGCGGCCCGAAACGGTCAGCGGGCCGGGAAAGCCCGGCACCACCAGCGCAAGGTCGGCCAGCCGCGCCTCGAGATCGACGCTGCGGCTGGCGCCCTCCGCCTGCGCCGTTGCGCGGGCGGTCAATTGCGGGTTGTTGAGGTTGAAGCGTTCGACACGGATTTCGCCCGCCTCCATCTCTGCCGCAAGGTCGAGCGAGGTTTCCCCGGCCAGCACCCGGTCCGCCTGTGCCTGCCCGATGGCAAGCCCGTTGCCGGTGCCGGTCAGCTCCAGCCGCCGCACCGGGCCGTCCTCGGTCAGGTGTGCCTCGGCTGCAAGCCGGCCGCGATAGCCGCCGCCAAGCGCGGAAAGGTCCGGCAGGTCCACCGATGCGCGCAGATCGCTCGCGCCCGCCTGATAGCGCCCGCCGGCGTCGAGCGCGATCTGCGCATTGCCGATCCGCGCGATATCCAGCGTCACCGCCCCGTCCAGCAGGCCACCGATGAAGGTCAGCGTGGTGTCACCGGCCAGCAGCCCGTCCGCCTGCGGGATGCCGATGGCAAGGTCGCTGCCCGTCCCGCTGACGGTGAAACGGCTCAACGGGCCCGCCTGTTTCAGCCCCGCCTCGACCGAAAGGCTGCCGCGATAGGGCCCGCCCATCACCGAAAGGTCGGCAAAGTTCAGCGTCGCCGTCAGGTCGCTGGCCCCGGTGGCAAGTTGCCCCGAGCCATCCAGGGCAAGCGATGAGGCACGAAGCGTCAGCGAGCGCAATTCGGTCCCGGTTTCGTCCCGGCGGATCGAGGCCGCTATCTGCGAGCGGCCGGCAAGCAGTGCGTCCAGTTCCGCTATGCCCGCGGTCAGATCCGTGCCCGCGACCTCTGCCGTCAGGTCGAAGACGCCCGATAGCAGGCCATAGCTGCCCGCGACCTCTGCCTCTGCCGCGCCGGACAGCGGGCGCCCGGCGAGGCCGGAAAAGCGGGTCAGGTCATCCAGCCGGGCCCGCGCGGTGCCGTCGATGGTGAAGGCGCTGTCAAGGCCGGTCACCTCGGCTTCGGCATTCAGGCCATAGTCCGCGCCCTCGGCCACAAGCTCCGATATGTTCAGCGCGCCGCCCGATTGCCAGTCCAGCCGCGCTCGGCCGGTCAGGCGCGGGCCGATCGCCTGCGCCAGCGCCGCATCGGCGGCGGTGATGCCGGTGGCGGCGAAGTCGAAGGCGGCGGTCACCGCCGCCGCTCCCGCTCCGGTCGGCCGCGCGATCTGCCCCGCACCATCGAGCCGCAGCCGGGCGATGCCCAGATCGCCCTGTCGCAGGCCCATCACCTCGCCCGCAAGGCGCCAGTCGGGCCCCTCGGCGGCATCGAAGCCCAGCGTCAGCACCGCCGCCCGCAGCCGCGTCGGCGTGCCCGAGCCGGGCAGCAGCATCTCGCTGCCATCCTCCAGCCCCAACCGCGCCGACAGGTCCGCCAGCACCGGCAGGCCGTCCGCGCCCAACTCCAGTTGCCCGCGCAGGTCGATCCCGCGCGCCCGCAGGCTCAGGTCCGACAGGGAAACCGCGCCCGAGGGCTGCCGCGCGCCGGCAGCGACCAGCCGGATCTCCGGGCCGAAGAAATCGCGATAGGCCGGCAGGAACAGCGGCGCGACATCGCCGCCCAGATCGACGCGGAAGCTGCGTACCGGCTCCGTCTGGCCCTGAGGCACCTGCGCCAGCACCTCCACCCGGCCGGACAGGCGCGGCTCCCCGTCGGTCGTCAGCACCACATCGGCGCCGAAATCGTCCAGCGGGCCCGTGCCGGCGACCGCCAGCGTCAGCGCGGGGGTGCCCGGAATGCCGAGCAGCGTGGCGGCGATGCCGTCCGGCCCTTCGCTCAGCAGCAGGTCCAGCGTGACCTGCCGGGACTCGTTCGCATAGGCGCCGGACAAGGACAGCTCGCCCTGCGCCCCGTCGATGCGCGTGACGGTCAGATCCACACTGCCCTCGCCGTCCGCAAGCTGGCCGCTGCCGTCCAGCGAAACCGTCGCGTCGGCCCCGAACACCGGCTCGCCGATGATCACCCGGTCGGCCCGCAGCGTGTCGATCCGCACCGAGACCGGCAGGTCCGGCAGCGCAAAGCCCGAGGCTTCGGGCTTGGGCAGGTCCGTCCCGCCCCCGGCGCTGCCGGGCAGGCGCGGCAGGTCGATCTCGGCGGCGGTCAGTTCGCTGATCTCGATCCGGCCGGCGAGCAGCGCGGAGCGGTTCCACTGGATCGCGCCATCGCTGATCGTCAGCCAGATGCCCTCGTCATCGGCAAGGCTCATCCTGGTGAAGGTCGCGCGAGAGGAGAAGGCGCCCTCGAACCCCTCGATCCGCACCTCGCGCCCGGCGCCCGACAGGCTGTCTTCCAGGAACGAGGTCAGCCAGCCGCGGTCCGCCTCGGATTGCGCATCGTCCTGCGCCGCCGCCGCCATCGGCAGGAACAGGCAGATCGCAAGGGAGAGAAGCCACCGAATCATCATCAGAACGCCTGTCCGATCCCAAGGTAGAATTGCACGCCCTCGTCGGTATCGCCCGAGACGGGCGCCGCCACGTCGAGCCGGATCGGGCCGATGCCGGTGTCATAGCGCAGGCCGAGGCCCGCGCCGGAATGCCAGGCGCCCGAATCCTCGGAAAAGTCGTCGATCCCGATGAAGCCGGCGTCATAGAAGGCCACGGCACCGAAATTGCCCCGGATGGCGGCGCGCAGCTCTGCCGAAACGGCGAGGAAGCGGTTGCCGCCAAGCTTTTGCGTCTCGCCGTCGCGGTCGATCTCCACGCCGAGCGACTGATAGGGGTGGCCGCGCACGGTGCCGCCGCCGCCCGAGTAGAACAGATAGTCGCGCGGGGTTTCCAGAAGCTCCGCGCCGAAGATGCCGCCGCCCTGCATCCGCCCCGCCAGCACCACCCGGTCATCGGCGCCAAAGCCGCGATAGGCGCGCCCGTCAAGTGCGATCCGCGCGCCGGTGCCCGTGGTATCGAAGCCCCGAAAGCTGGTCAGCTCGCCGCGCGCATAGAAGCCTTGGGTCGCGTCCAGCGGATCGTCGCGGTTGTCCCAGGTCAGCGTGACCGGCAGCACAAGCTGCTTGTAGGTGATCTCGTCGAAATCGTCGGTGACCTTGGAAACCTCGTAGCCGATCCCCGCCTCGGCGGTCAGCTGGTCGGTGATGTAGCGGGTCAGGCCAAAGGCGACGCGCGCGGTGTCGGCGGTGTAATCCTCTTCCTGCGCGCGTTCGACCCGCGCCTCGACGAAGGCGGTGGAATCGCGGAACGGCGTGCCGGGGCGGTCCAGCCGCACGCCGACATTGTAATCCTCGGCCCCGTTCTGCCCGCCGATGCCGCCGATCTCGGCGTTGACCACCAGCCGCTCGGCGCCGCCCAGAAGGTTGCGGTGCATCCAGCTGGCCGAGACCTGCGCGCCATCGAGGCTGGAGATCTCGGCCCCGAAGCTGAGCCGGCGGCGGCGCTCCTCGTCCACGACAAGCTGGTAATCCAGCGTCCCGCCGGGGCCGAGCCTCTCCGCCTCGGTCAGCGCGACGGAGCGGAAGGCGCCGGTGCGGCGCAGCCGGTCCGCCACGTCCTTCAGTTCTTCCGGGTCATAGACCTCGCCGGTGGGAAAGCCCGCGATCTTGGCGATCCGGCGGGAACGCACCCGCTCGTTGCCGGTGATCGTCATGCGCCCGAAGGTGACACGCGGGCCGGGGTCGAAGCCGATCCGCGCATCCAGCGTGGCGTTCCGGTGATCGGCGGTCACCTGCTGCCGGGCGACGCGCACCTTGGCATGGCCGGCATTGCGCCAGGCCTCGGCGCCCGCATCCGCCGCGCCGAC
Source organism: Rhodobacteraceae bacterium UBA6141 (assembly GCA_002423245.1). Lineage (GTDB taxonomy): Bacteria > Pseudomonadota > Alphaproteobacteria > Rhodobacterales > Rhodobacteraceae > Frigidibacter. Next base: position 74,611 of record DIVD01000021.1, on the reverse strand, counting down.
GATCTCGCCCGAACGTGCGAGCGCGCCGCGGGCAAAGCCGTCGGGCAGGTCCGTGCCGCGCGCCAGCGGCGCCGCCTCGGCCCGGCTGAAGCGGAAGGGGGGGCCGGGATCAACCCTTATGGTGACGACGCGGATGCTGTGCGGCGCGTCCAGCGGCGGGATCTCCGCCGCCTCGCGCCCGTCGATCAGGATATGGATCACGCCCGAATAGCGGCCTTCTGCATAAAGCGCGCCAAGGATGCGGCCGTAATCCGCGCGGGCAGAAGCGAAGATGTCCTGCGCGTCGGCCTCTTCATCCTCGCGGGTGCTGTTCAGCAGCGAGGCACCCGCGATTGCGCCTGCGAGCGCATCATCGGGGTCGCCCGCCACGCGGATCTGCAGGTCGAAGGCAAACGCCGCAGGGGCCAGGGCCAGGGCCGCGACGGCAAGACCCAGAATCCCGCGGCCAGGCAGGCGCGGCGCGCTCGAACCCCGCTTCAGATCTGCACAGAGCCCGTTGCGCATCCGGTTACCCCTTTGCCGTTCCTCGCCTGACCCGCCGCCGTCGCCAAGCTTCGCAGGTCCGGGGCGGGGACGCCAGACCCGAGAGGTCAATGCGAACAGGGATTCGCCGGTTCCGTCCAGCCGGCACATCTTGCACGCGCCGGGCAGTTTTGCCACGGGCTGCTTCAGTTGCTGCCCGCGTGGCGCCCGAAGATGCGGTCGCGGTGGTCTTGCAGGTAGATGCGCAGCCACGGGGTGAAGCGCTCCGGCGCGTCCCCGACCTCCTCCAGCAGGTCGCGCAGCGAGATCCAGCGCAGGGCGGACACCTCGGCAGGGTCGGGGGTGATCGACAGATCGGCGGGCGCCTCGGCCACGAAGATTTCCACCACCTCGTGTTCGGTCATGCCGCCGCCGACATCGGCGCGGTATTCCACGGCTTCGGCCGGCCTCAGCACCAGCCCCTCGATCCCCAGTTCCTCGCGCAGGCGGCGCAGGGCGCAATCGGCGGCCGGCTCGTCCCAATGCGGATGCGTGCAGCAGGTGTTCGCCCACAGGCCCGGCGTGTGGTACTTGGCCGCGGCGCGGCGCTGGATCAGCACCCGCTCGCCCTCCAGCACGAAGACCGACACCGCCTTGTGGCGCAGGCCGCGGCGGTGCACCTCCAGCTTGTCCACCGGGGTCAGGGTAGCGTCGATCCAGGCGGGGATCAGGTCGGTCATCTTCAGCCCCGAAGGAAGGACCGCCGCAGGGACCCCGCGGCGGCGCAGAGTGAAGGCGCGGCGATCAGATCAGCGTCTGCGTCTGTGCCTTCTGCGCCTCGGCGCGCCGGGCAAGCTCGGAACGGTAGAGCGCGAGGAAATCGACGGTGTCGAGGTTCAGCGGCGGGAAGCCGCCGTCGCGCGTCACGTCCGAAACGATGCGGCGCACGAAGGGGAACAGCATGCGCGGGCACTCGATCAGCAGATAGGGGTGCATCTGTTCCTCCGGCACGCCCTCGACATGGAAGATCCCGCCATAGTCCAGCTCCAGCAGGAACAGCGGCGCCTTGTCGGCCCGGTTGGCCGAGGTGATCTTGAACCTGGTCGTCACCTCGTACTGGTTCTCGACCGGCCGCTTGCGGGCGTCGAGGCTGACCTGCACCGACATTTCGGGCTGCACATCGGCATTGGTCAGGCCCTTCTGGGCCACGACGTTTTCAAAGCTCATGTCGCGGATGAACTGCGCCAGCACCTGCATCCGGGGCGCCTGCGGCGCCGGTTGCGGCGTTTCGGAGTTGGGCTCTGCCCCGTTCCCGTTCTCGGCCATCTGTTGCGTCTCCCGTTGGAACGTGTCGGTCGGGGCTGGGTGTAGCACCTCGGCCCGTCCGGCTCAATGCCGCGGCGCGCATCAGCCTCGCGTCCAGCCAGAGCGGCCGCGCGGCGAGTCGCGCCCGGTGTCGCGCCCGGTATCGGTCTCGCTGTCGATCTCCTCGAAATCGGCGTCGATCACCGTGGGTTGCGGGCCATGCTGCGCGCTGTGGGGGCGCGGGCGGTAAGGCTGCCCGCCGTTCATCGGCGCCCCGCCGACGGTGAAGCGCGTGACGGTGACGCGCCTGCCCGCCTGGGCCATCAGCCACAGCCGCACCGGCCGGATCAGCAGCAAGATCCCCATCGTGTCGGTGAAGAACCCGGGCGTCAGCAGCAGCGCGCCCGCCAGCAGGATCAACGCGCCATGGGCGATGTCCCCGGTGGGATCGCGCAACTCGTTCAACGACCGGCGCAGGTCCTCAAGCGCCCGCGCCCCCTCGCGCCGCATCAGCCAGGTGCCGATCACGGCGGTCAGCAGGACGAGCGCCAGCGTCGGCCACAGGCCGATCAGCCCGCCCACCTGGATGAACAGCGCGATCTCGATCAGCGGGATGGCCAGAAAGGCCACGAAAAGCCACATCGGCAGGTTTCCTGTGCTTGTCCTCGGGTCCGGGCGGTGGTGGACTTGACCTCGCCCCTGTCCTACATAGGTAGCGACGGCCAGATGTACCAACCCCGCCAGTTTCCGCCCGCCCGTTTTTCTGGCCGCCCGTTTTTAAAGGTCCGCTCATGTCGAACGCTGTCATTCAACTGCTTGTGCTGGCCGGGATCGCCATTTTCCTGATCCTGCGCCTGAAAGCCGTCCTTGGCACGCGCGAGGGATTCGAGAAACCGCCCGTTGCCGCACCGCTGCCCGAAGGCCGCGCGGTGCGCCGCGACTTCGAGGTGATAGAGGGCGGACCGGACCGCGACATCACCGATCACGTTCCCGAGGGCAGCGATGCCGCCCGGGCGCTGGCCGCGATGAAGCAGGCCGAGCCCGGCTTCGGTGTGGGCGATTTCCTGCAGGGCGCGCGCAGCGCCTACGAGATGATCCTGATGGCGTTCGAGAATGGCGACCTTGCGCCGGTCAGGCCCTTCCTCGCGCCCGAGGTGCATGACAGCTTTGCTAGGGTGCTGGCCGCGCGCGAGGCGCAGGGCCTGAAGATCGAGGCACAGTTCATCGGCCTGCGCGAACTGGCGCTGCACGGGGCGGAATATGATCCTGCCACCGGCGAGGGCGAGATCTCGGTGCGCTTCGTGGGCGAGTTGATCTTCGTCGCGCGTGATGCTGCCGGGAAGGTCGTCGAGGGCGACCCCAAGGCGGCCCGCAAGCAGCGCGACGTGTGGACCTTCGCGCGCAAGATGGGGTCAGCCGATCCGAACTGGCAACTGGTGGCCACCGGGGAATGATCGCGGCGCGGCGACGGCAGCACGCCGCCCTTCCCGGCTGGGACAGGGACGACCACGCCGCCGCTCGGGCGGCGTTTTTCGTGTCGGCCGATCTGCTGGGGCCCGACTGGGCCGCTGCGGCCGCCGATACCGGCGGCGATGCGCGCGCCTTCTTCGAGCGGCATTTCGTGCCGGTCGAGATCGGCACCCCGCCGGCGCTGCTGACCGGCTATTACGAACCCGAACTGCCCGGCTCGCTGACTGCCACCGTGCGCTTTGCCTGGCCGCTTTACGCGCTTCCTGCCGAACATGCGGCCGGCCTGATCGGCCCCACCCGCGCCGCGATCGAACTCGGCTCCCTGCTCCGCGGGCAGGAGCTTGTCTGGCTCGACAGCCCGGTGGAGGCGTTTCTGGCGCAGGTGCAGGGATCGGCGCGCGTGCGGCTGGAGGATGGCCGGGTGCTGCGGCTGGGCTATGCCGGGCGCAACGGCCAGCCCTACCGCTCCATCGGGCAGGAACTGATCCGCCGCGGCGAGGTGTCGGCCGAGGCGATGTCGGCGCAGACGATCCGCGCCTGGTGCGCCGCGCATCCGGGGCAGGCGGTGGAGCTGTTCTGGCACAACCCCTCCTTCGTGTTCTTCAAGCTGCTGGACCTGCCCGAAAGCTCTGGCCCCATCGGCGCGATGGGCCGCCCGGTCACGCCGCTGCGCAGCCTGGCGGTGGACAGCGACCACATCTTGCCCGGCGCGCCGGTCTGGGTGGAAACCGGCACGCTGGCCCGGCTGTGCATCGCGCAGGACAGCGGCAGCGCGATCCGCGGGCCGCAGCGGGGCGACCTCTTCTGCGGGTCGGGCGCCGAGGCGGGCGAGATGGCGGGCCGGATGAAGGACGCCGGGCGGCTGGTGGTGCTGTTGCCGCCCGCCCTGGCGGAGCGGATGGCGCCGGGGTCGAAGCCATGAGCCGGCGCCCGCGCGGCCTGCGCCCGGACGAGCGCGAGTTGTGGCAGCGCATCGTCGCCAGCGCGCAGCCGCTGCACCCCGCCCACCCCTCCGCCGCCCGCCCCTCCGCTGCCGAACCGGCAGCGCCCCATCAGGTGCCGCAGGTCGATGCGCCGAAGAACAGGCCCCGCCCCGAGGTGCAGGACTTCCGCATCGGCCAGTCCGCGCCGGACCTTGCCTTCCGCATGGACCTCGCGCCCTCGGTGGCCGACCGGCTGGCCGCGGCCCCGGTCAGGATGGACCACAAGGCGCACAGGAACATGACCCGCGGCCGGCTGGAGCCGGAGGCGCGGATCGACCTGCATGGCATGACGCTGGCCGAGGCGCATCCCGAGCTGATCCACTTCATCGTGCGCTCGCACGCGGCGGGGCGGCGGCTGGTGCTGGTCATCACCGGCAAGGGCAGGCGCGGGCCGGACAGCGGCCCGATCCCGCAGCGGCAGGGCGTGCTGCGCCACCAGGTGCCGCACTGGCTGCACCTGCCGCCGCTGGGGGCGCTGGTGCTGCAGGTTGCCCCGGCGCATCTGAAGCATGGCGGCGCGGGGGCCTATTACGTCTATCTGCGGCGCCGGTAGCAGCGCGTTACCGTCCGGCGACACCCGCCAGCGCCGTCACCGGCGACAGCACGATCTGCGTGGCGCCCTGCACCGTCAGCACCACGCCCGGCAACAGGCCCGTGCGCCCGGTCTGGCCGCTGGCAAGGGCGTCGTCCACCTCGCCGATCTGCGACAGGATGCCGATCAGCGCCGGCGAGGTGCCCGGCGTGAAATGCCCCGTCCCGGTGGAGTAGGAGGTGACATCGACCAGCGTCACCTCCAGCCCCGCCAGCTCCGAGACATCGGTCACGTTCCCCAGCCGCGCAGTCTCGCCCGACAGCCGCGCCGCCAGCGCCAGCGCACGGTCCTTCTCCGAGGTGAAGATCACGAAGGGCTGCGGCAGCTCGCCGATCCTGCTCGCCTGCGCGCGGAACAGGTCCACGTCGAGATCGGGCGAGATCAGCACCACGCCGCCGATATTGCGCGCCGGGCGGCCGGCAATCGCCATCTGCCGCAGCGTCTCCATCGTCACGGCGGCGCCCATCGAATGCGCGACCAGCACCACCCGCTCCGCCCCCGCCTCCGTCACCTGCCGCAGCAGGTCTTCCAGGCCGTCGCGCGCGAACAGGGCGGAATCGCGGTCATAGGCATAGGCCAGCGGCGCCGCGCGCGAGGGCCAGGCGTAGTGCACCGCCACGCCCGGCATCTTCAGGTCATGCGAGAGCTGCGCGATGCGATAGACGCCCTCCGCGAAGGTGGTGTTGAAGCCGTGAACGAAGATCACCGCCTCGCGCGATCCGCGCGGCGCCTCGCGCAGGGCGCGCGCCAGATCGGCCCGGAAGGCGCCCGGCTCCTGATAGATGATCTGGCGCGTGGTCAGGAAATCCGTCTGCGGGTCCGGCGCCCGGCCCGGCCGCGCATAGGAGATGCGCCCCGGCTGATGCGTGGGCGGGATCGACACGTCAACCCGCACGAACCGGGTGTCGAGGGTGCGGAAGCGGGCGTAGTCGGTGCCCGTGTCCTCGTCCTTGCCGCGCGTGGTGCCGACGAAGACGCGGCGCACCGTGCCGACCTCGGCCGCGGCCGGGTCCAGCACGAGCGCGCCGCGCGGGGTGCAGGCGGCAAGCGCCAGCATCAGCAACAGCAGGGCAGGGCGGAGGGCGGTCATGCGGGCTCCGGGTCTCACTCGCGCCCTGCGTAGTCCGGCGCGCCCCGATGCGCCAGAGCTACAGCATGTAACGGCCCAGATCGGCAGAGCGGGACAGATCGCCGAGGTTCGTCTCGACGAATGCGGCATCCACCACCACGGCCTCGCCGCCCCGGTCCGGCGCGGTGAAGGAAAGCTCCTCGAACACCCGCTCCATCACCGTGTAAAGCCGCCGCGCCCCGATATTCTCGATGCTGCGGTTCACCTCGGCGGCGATGCGGGCCAGCGCGGCGATGCCATCCTGGGTGAAGGTCACCGTCACCTCCTCGGTCGCCATCAGGGCGGTGTATTGCCGGGTCAGGGCGTTGTCCGTCTCCGTCAGGATGCGCACGAAGTCTTCCTCGGTCAGCGCCCGCAATTCCACCCGGATCGGCAGGCGGCCCTGCAATTCAGGCAGCAGGTCCGAGGGTTTGGCGATGTGGAACGCTCCGCTGGCGATGAACAGGATATGGTCCGTCCTGACCGGGCCGTATTTGGTGCTGACGGTCGTGCCCTCGATCAGCGGCAGCAGGTCGCGCTGCACCCCCTCGCGCGAAACGTCGGCACCGCGGGCCTCGGCGCGGGCGCAGACCTTGTCGATCTCGTCGATGAAGACGATGCCGCTTTCCTGCACCGCCTCCAGCGCGGCGGATTTCACCGCCTCGTCATCCAGCAGCTTGTCGGCCTCCTCGCCGATCAGCAGGTCATAGCTGTCGGCCACGGTCAGCTTCTTGCGGGTCTTGCGGGCGCCGAAGGCCTTGCCGAAAATCTCGCCGAGGTTCATCGCGCCCATGCCCATCGCGCCGGGCTGGCCCGGCAGCTCGAACATCGGCATCGCGGGGGCGGTATCGGTCACCTCCAGCTCGATCACCGTCGCATCCAGCTCGCCGCGCTTCAGCTTGCCGCGGAACATCTCGCGCGTTGCCTCGCGCGCGTCGGTGCCCGCCAGCGCCTCGATCACCCGCTCCTCGGCCGCCTTGTGGGCGCGGGCCTTCACCTCCTCGCGCATCCGGGCGCGGGTTTCGACGATGGCGGCATCGGCCAGATCGCGGATGATCTGTTCGACATCGCGGCCGACATAGCCGACCTCGGTGAACTTCGTCGCTTCGACCTTGATGAACGGCGCGCGGGCGAGCTTCGCCAGACGGCGGCTGATCTCGGTTTTGCCGACGCCGGTGGGGCCGATCATCAGGATGTTCTTCGGATACACCTCCTCGCGCAGGTCATCGCCCAGCAGCTTGCGCCGCCAGCGGTTGCGCAGGGCCACGGCCACGGCGCGCTTGGCGTCGTTCTGGCCGATGATGTAGCGGTCGAGTTCCGAGACGATCTCGCGCGGGGTCAGGTCGGTCATGGGGTCTCCGTATGTGGCGGCAGGCGGCGCTTGCCGGGAAGGTCCGGCAGTGCAGGCATCAGGCGGGCGCGCAGGTCTGTCCAGGGGGCGCCCGGCCCGGTTATGACGGCCCCGGGGCTCGGCACGGCCCGGGGCCCGAACGCGGGGTCAGCCAGGACGGTCCCCCTGCGCCAGCGTCTCCACGGTCAGGTTGCCATTGGTATAGACGCAGATGTCGGCCGCGATCGCCATGGCCTTGCGGGCGATGGTCTCGGCGTCGAAATCCGTCTCCATCAGCGCCCGCGCCGCCGCCAGCGCGTAGTTCCCGCCCGAGCCGATGGCGGCCACGTCATGCTCCGGCTCCAGCACGTCGCCCGCGCCGGTGACGACCAGCAAGGCGTCGCCATCGGTGACGATCAGCATCGCCTCCAGCTTCTGCAGATACTTGTCGGTGCGCCAGTCCTTTGCCAGCTCCACGCAGGCGCGGGCCAACTGGCCGGCGGCGGCCTCCAGCTTCGTCTCCAGCCGTTCCAGCAGGGTGAAGGCGTCGGCGGTGGACCCGGCGAAGCCGGCCAGCACCACATGCCCGCCGGGCGACAGGCGGCGCACCTTTCGGGCCGTGCCCTTGATCACCGTCTGGCCTAGACTCACCTGCCCGTCGCCGGCGATCACCACCTTGCCGCCGCGCCGCACGCCGATGATCGTGGTGCCGTGCCAGCCGGGAAACTCGTCGCGCGTCATGTCGGTGCCTTCCGTTGTGCCCGTCCTGTGTGCCCGTCCCTGAATATGGGCGTTGCGCGGGGGGCCGCAACCCCGCCCATTTCCCGCGCGGGGCTTCCCCCCGACGCGCAGATCGGCCAGCATCGGCCTGCGGGGGCAGAGGAGACAGGGGCGCAATGGGCAGGGCAGGGCTGGAACAGGCGGCGATGGCGCTCTGGCCGGGTCTGGCCGCGATGGCGGGGCTGGAGCCGGCCGGCTATGTGCCGGGGCTGCTGTCCTGGCGCGAGGAGCCCACGCGCAGCCGGATCGTGCTGAGGATGACCGCGCCGGACAAGCCGCCGCTGGTGCTGAAGCTGGNNGAAGCTGGCGCCCCTGCCTGCGGATGCGGCGCTGTTCGCCGGCAGCCTTGCCGCGCAGCAGGCGGCGTTGCGGGCGATGGGGTCGGGCGTGCCGCGCGTTCTGGCCGCGCTGCCCGACTCGCACGCGATGCTGATGGAGCATGTGCACGGCGAAACCGCCGCCGCGGTGATGGAGCAGGCGACGCGCCCCGAACAGCTTGACGCCGCGCTGGAGGCCTGCGGGCGCTGGCTGGCGCGGTTCCATGCCTCGACCGATGCGGGGATGCGCGACTATCGCCCCCGGGCCGTGTGCGCCCATCTGCAGCGCCAGCGCGACGCGGTGCTGGCGGGGCGCAGGCAGGTGCCGCTGGCGCGCGAATTCGCGGCGCTGAGCGAGCGGGTGATCGCCCTTGCGCCGCGCCATGACGGCCAGCCTGCCAGCGCGGCCGGGCGCCACGGCGACATGAACCTTCGCAACATCATCATGGCGGGCGATCCGCCGGGGAAGGCCGGGATCTGGGGGCTGGATTTCGCACCGGCGCAGGTCGCTCCGGTCGGGCATGACGTGGCGCGGCTGCTGCTGAACTTCGCGGTCACCTGCACCGATCCGGCGCAGATCCCCGAAGGCGAGGTGGTGCCGCCGCGCGCGCTTGCCGCGTTCTTTCGCGGCTATGTCTTCGCGGCGCCGGGCGATGCCGGCATCGCCTTCCTGCTGCGCAACCAGATCATCGCGGACTGGGCGCGCATCCCGGTGGCGGCGGCCAGGTCCGACCTGTTGCAGCAGGCGCGCCTTGCCGCCCTGCGCGCCATCGCGCGCAGGGCCTTCCCGGATTTGCGATAAGGCAAAAGGGCGCCATCATGGGCGCCCCGTTCGCTCCGGTGCCGGAGAGGGCGGAGAGGGCGGTCAGATCGCCGACTGGATCCAGCTTTGCAGCGCGGCCTTGGGCGCGGCGCCGACCTTGTTCGAGACGACCTTGCCGTCCTTGAACATGAACAGCGCCGGGATGCCGCGAACGCCGAGCTTCGCCGGGCTGTCGGGGTTTTCGTCGACATTGACCTTCACGATCTTGACCTTGCCCTCCATCTCGGCGGCGATCTCTTCCAGCGCCGGGCCGATCTGGCGGCAGGGGCCGCACCATTCGGCCCAGAAATCCACGACGACCGGGATATCCGACTGGCGGACCTCGGCGTCGAAGGTGGCATCGGTCACGGGATGGGTGGCCATCGGTCTTCTCCTGATGAAACGGGTTGATCCTGAAACTATGGACGCTGCCCCGGCAGGTCAAGGGATGGTGGCCGCGCGCAAGGCCGCCCTCACCATGTCGCAGGGCAGCGGCATCAGCGCGCCGGTGCCCGTCCACAGGATCGCGGTGTCGATCCGGCGGCCGGGATAGATCTGCTCCAGCGCGGCGGCATAGGCGCCCATCTGGCGCAGCAGGCCCGGGGGCACATCCTCGGGGCGCGAGGGGACAATGGCGTTGGACTTGTAGTCGATGGCCAGCACGCGGTCCTCGCCGACCCAGAGCCGGTCGAGGACGCCGTGGATCAGCCGCCCGCCAAGCTCGGGCAGGCGGGCGGTGATCTCCACCTCGGCCAGCGTGTCGGGGCCAATCCAGGGCGCCATCGCCGGGCTGGCCAGAACCGCCTGCGCCTCGGCCAGAAGCGCCGCTGCCTCTGCCGGATCCGCCCTGTCCTCGCCCACCGACAGCAGCCGAAGCGCAACCTCGGCCTGCGCCTCCGCCGGCCAGTCCGGCAGATGTTCCAGCAGCAGGTGCAACTGCCGGCCCCGGCGCAGGGCGGCGTCCTCGTCCAGCCCCGCCGTCTCGCCGGACAGCGCCTTCGGCCCGCCAAGAGCCGAAGGGGACAGCGGCTTTTCCGGCCCCGCCGCGGGCGGCGCCGCCTGCAAGGCCCAGTCCGGCAGCGGCAAGGCGGGCGCTTGCGGCGCGCCAGCCCTGCCCGGCGCATCCGCGGGCCACTCGCCCGAGGCAAAGCGCCGGATCGGGCCGAAGCCCGTCTGCACCGCTTCCGCCCCCGCCTTTTCCATTGCCGCGGCGACAAGGCTCCACCACTGCTCGCCGCCATTGCCCGGATCGCCCGCGCCGCAGACCACCAGCCAGCTTTCCGCCCGCGTCATCGCCACATAGAGCAGACGGTCCCGCTCTTGCGCCTCGCGCGCCTTCGCCGCCTCGCGCGCGGCCGCCATCACCGGGGGCGAGTCGGCGGCATTCGCGCCCCAGACCGGCACGCCATCCTCCAGCCGCAGGATTTGCGCGCCGCTGTTGCGCTCGCCGCGGATCGTGTCGGGCAGGATGACCACCGGCGCCTCCAGCCCCTTCGCGCCGTGCACCGTCATCACCCGGATCGCGCGCCCCGCCGCCTCGGGCCGGCGCTTCACCTCGACATCGCCGCCCTCCATCCAGACCAGAAAGCCGGTCAGGCTCGGCACCGCGCTGCGTTCGAAGGCAAGGGCCTGGGTCAGCAATTCGTCGATGCCATCCTCTGCCTCCGGCCCCAGCCGGGCAACCAGCCGCTTGCGCCCGCCATGCCGGGTCAGCAGCCGCTCGATCAACTCGTAGGGACGCAGGAAATCCGCCAGATCCCGCAGGTCGGTCAGGATCGTGCGGGTTTCGGCGTGATCCGCGCGGCCCCGAAGCTCTGCCCACAGATAGCCCTTGCGGGGCTGCGCAAGCGCGTAAAGCTGCGCCTCGGTCCAGCCGAACAGCGGCGAGCGCAGGGCGGCGGCCAGCGACAGGTCGTCCTCGGGCGTTGCCAGAAAGGCCAGCACGGCGCGGATGTCCTTCACCGCAAGCTCGCCGCCCAGCTTCAGACGGTCGGCTCCGGCAATCGCCAGCCCTGCCGCCTTGCAGGCCGCGATGATCTCGGCGAAAAGCTCTGACCGGCGCTGCACGAGGATCAGGAAATCGCCCTCATGCACCGGCCTTGCGCCGCCCGGAACCGGGATCTGCGTTCCCGCGGCGATGGTCCCGGCGATCCAGCCCGCGATCCGCCGGGCAAGCTGCACCGCGGGATGCGCCTGGGGCAACTGGTCCACCGGCGCGTCCCAGGCGGGCGGCTCCTCGCGCTCTGCCCTGGGGATCGGCGGCCACAGGTCCACCCGGCCCGGCATCTCCGCCTTGAAGGCCAGATGCCGGGGCGCGCCGCCGATGCCGCGATGCTCGCGGCCCTCGAAGGCAAGGTCCACGATGCGCAGCACGGCGGGGGCAGAGCGGAAGGAATAATCCAGCGTCAGGTCGCGCATCGCGGCGCCCGCGGCCTCGAAGCGGCTGGCGAACTGGCCGCGCATCCGGTCGAAGGCGCCGAGGTCGGCGCCCTGGAAGCTGTAGATCGACTGTTTCTTGTCGCCGACCACGAACAGCGTGCGCCCGCCCTCGCGCGCGCCCTCGCCTGCGGTGAACTCCTCGCTCAGCCGCTCGATCACCGCCCACTGGCCGGGGCTGGTGTCTTGCGCCTCGTCCACAAGGATGTGGTCGATGCCGCCGTCCAGCCGGAACAGCACCCATTGCGCCACGCTCCGGTCCGACAGCAGATGCCCGGCGCGGGCGATCAGGTCGTCGAAATCCAGCCAGCCGCGCGCCGCCTTGCGCGCGTGATAGCGCGGCAGGAAGGCGGCCGCGAACCGGTGCAGCGCCGCCGCGCGCTCGGCAGCCGCCAGTGCGATGCGCCGGGGCCGCGCCGCCTCGACCCGCTGCATCAGCGCATCAACCCGCGGCATCAGGGGCGCGCAGGGGCCCAGCCGCAGATCCCTGGTCGGGAAGGCGCCGAGCTTGGCGGTGAACGGATGCTTCGCGGCCTTGCCGGTCAGCAGCACCTCTTCCAGCGCGGCAAGGCACTCGACATCCGCAAGGTCGATCGCCGCCAGCCGCTCGGCCGCCCTGCGGTCATTCGCACCGCTGCCGGCCAGCAGCGGGATCAGCGCCGCCAGCAAGTCCGCCTCGCCGCCCGCCAGCACTTCGGCCATCAGCGCGGCGCGGTCCCAGTCGGGCGGCAGGCCGAACAGCGCCAGCGCCTCGGCGGGGGTCAGCGGACGGGCGAAAGCGTCACCGTTCCGGCACAGATCGGCCAGAACCGGCGCCAGATCATCGCCCGCGACCAGCCCCGCCAGCGCGTCCACGGCGCCGATGTCACCCCCGCCTGCCAGCTCCTCGACGATCTCGGCGCGCATCAGTTCCGCGGCGCGGTCGTCGATTTCGGTGAAATCCGGCGACACGCCCGCCTCCAGCGGAAAGCGCCGCAACAGACCCGCGCAGAACGAGTGGATCGTCTGGATCCGCAGCCCGCCCGGCGTCTCGATCGCGCGGGCAAAGAGCCGCCGCGCCTCGGCCAGCGTCTCGGCGCCCACCGGCCCGTCGATGCCAAGCTCGGCCAGCGCCGCGCGCAGGCGCCCCTCCTCCAGCATCGCCCATTCGCCCAGACGGCGGAACAGGCGGTTCTGCATCTCGGAGGCGGCCGCCTTCGTATAGGTCAGGCACAGGATGTGCTGCGGCTCTGTCCCGCCCAGAAGCAGCCGCGCCACCCGGTCGGTCAGCACGCGGGTCTTGCCCGACCCGGCATTGGCCGACAGCCAGGTCGAGGCGCCAGGCTCTGCCGCCAGAACCTGCCGCGCGCTGGCGGCGTTGCGGGTCATGGCGCATCCTCCGGGCCGACGCGCAGCGGCGGGGCGGGCTCGCTCAGCTCCCACTCGCCATAACGTGACAGGTGGTCGTAGTCGCTGACATCGCGGGTCTCGAACATCGCGCGGCGGGCGGTGTAGCCGCGCCCTTCGAGCAGATAGCTGCCGATCAGCCGGTGCAGCCCCGACCATGTCCTGCCGACGATGCCATCCTCCAGCGGGTTGGTGACCAGCCTTGCCCCGGTGCCAAGGCCGATATAGGTCACCGCCTCCACCTCGCGCGGGCCAAGCGCCTCGAAGGCGCCGCGCTCGGCCATCGCCGCCTCAAGCAGAAGCTGCTTTTCAAAGTGCTCCTGCGCCTTCAGGCTCGGCGGCTCGCCGGTCTTGTAGTCGTAGATATGCACCCGGCCATCCTCCAGCAGGTCGATCCGGTCGGGGCGGGCGGTGAGCGTGAAGTTCAGCGTTTGCAGCGCAACCGAGCCCGTTTTCTCGATCAGCACCGGCGTGCCGCGCGCCGCGCGCCCCGCCTCGGCAGCCAGGAACCGCGGCGCGACCCGCGCCAGCCGGGCGCGCCAGAGCCGCTGCGCGCTTGGCCAGGGAATCTCCTCGGCCAGAACCGCATCGGCGACGGCCAGCAGGCGGGTGCGCGCGTCTTCCGGGGTCTCGCCCGGCCGGCGCTCGCGGATGAACCGCTCCACGATCAGGTGCAGCGCCTGCCCGCGCAGCCGCGCATCGGGGGCGGCGCCGATCGGGTCCAGCGGGCGCAGGCGCAGGATATGGCGCGCGTAGATGGCATAGGGATCGCGGATCAGGGTGCGGATGCCGGTCACCGCAAGCTCCCCTGGCCGATGCGCCAGCGGCGGGCGCGGCGAAGGGCGGCTGGCGCGCGGTGCGGGCGCCTCCGGCGCCTCCAGCCGCAGCGCATCCGCGACCAGCGCCGCCCCGCGCGCCTGCATCGCCGCCAGCGCCTCTGGCCCGCCCTGCGCCGCCAGCCCGTTCAGCAGGTTGGTCAGCCGGTTCAGCCAGCGCGAGGGCACGGTTTCCGCCTCGGCGTCGCGCAGGGCGCGGCTCAGCACCACCTCGGACGCGGCGATGGCCTGCTGGAAGTCGTGCGCGGCCAGCCCCACGCGGCGTTCGGGCAGCAGCAGCCCCGCCTCGGCCCGCATCTTGCGCGACAGCCAGGGATCGGGCGGCGGCAGTTCCGGCCAGACGCCATCGGTCAGCCCGCCGAGGATCACGAGGTCGGCCCCCTGCACCCGCGCCTCCAGCGTGCCCCAGATCGCGATGAGCGGGTGCGGCGCGTGCGGGCTACGGACCGATCCGGCCTGCAGAAGTGTTGCCACGAGGTCGGCGAAGTCATGCGGGGCGAAGCTGCCGCCATTCGGCGCCTCGCGGAGCAATTCGGCCATGATCCGCGCCGCCTCGCGCCCCGCCGCCTCGGCCCAGAGGGGTGCGGCGCTGCCGCCCGGCCCGGCGACCAGCGCCTCTGCCCGCGCCAGAAGCGTCTCCGTGCAGGCCAGAAGCGGGCGCTCTGCCGTCAGCGCCTCTGCCCCGTCCAGCGTCTTGCCCAGCCAGGCCGCCCAGTCGGCGCGGCCGTCCGGCGCGCCCCTCGCGGCCCATGCCGCCAGATCCGCCGCGCCCGGAAAGGCCGGCCCGTGGCGGCGCAGGTGCAGCTCCAGCTCGCGCGTGAAGCGCAGGTGGGGGCCGCGCCTGTCGCCGCCCGAGGCGCAGAGTGGATGTTTGAGCAGCGTCAGCAGCGCCTCGACCGTCAGCTTCTGCCCGGCCAGCCCCGCCACATGGCGCAGAAACCGGCCCGGCGGCGACAGCAGCAGCGGCTGGCCCGCGGAATCGTCGGGCACGATGCCCCAGCGGTCCAGCGCCGCCGCGACCCGCCGCGTGAGCATCCGGTCGGGCGTGACCAGCGCGGCGCGGATGCCGTCCTGTGCGGCCTTGCGCAGCCGCAGGGCGATCGCCAGCGCCTCGCTGCGCGGGTCGGGCGCCTCGATCAGCGTCAGCCGCTCCGTCGCCTGCGCAAGATCATCCAGCCGCGCGCCTTCGGTCAGCCACTGGTCGGTGACCGGCGCGGGCCTCAGCGCCAGCGAGACCAGCCGGTTGCGCGCCGCGTTGGGGGCGGGCGCATCCGTCCACCGCGCCACATCGCGCGGGGTCAGGCCCAGGGCGCGGGTCAGCGCCCGGAAGCGGTATTGCGGATGGTCCTCGGCGGGGAACGTGCCGGCATCGAGGCCGGTCCGCACCGCATCCGGCAGATGGAAGTCGAAGCCCGGCAGCACCACCGCGCCCTGCGGCAGCCGCGCCACCGCCTGAAGAAAGAGCGCCGTCGCCCCGCGCGAGCCGGTCGAGCCTGCCGCGATCACCGGGCCGGCGGGCGGCGCCTCGGCCCAGGCCCGCACCAGCGCCTCGGCCACCTTGCGCTGGCGCGCCTCGGGGTCAGGGGCCTCGGACCCGTCGAAATAGCGCGCGACTATGCGGATGAAGGCGAGCGCGCGCTGCCAATGGGCGGCGTGGTCGGCGATGTCGAGCCGTTCCAGCGCGGCGGGATCCACGCCCTCGCCCTGCATCTCGTCCATCAGCGCGGCAAGGCTGTCGGCGAGGTCATAGGTGGCGGTGCCGGGCGCGAAATCGGGTTGCCGCGCGACCAGGCCGGCGACCAGTTGCGCCAGTTCCAGCCGCCGGCGCAGCGGCGGGATCGCGGGCGGCAGACCCGCCAGCGGGTCGCGCCCAAGGTCCGTCACCAACCGCAGCCGTGGCAGCAGCCGGGCGCCGCGCGTGCCGAACACCTCGCGCACGCGGCGCAGCATCCGGTGGGTGTTGAGGTAGAGCGTCACCCGCGCCATCGCCTCGGGCGGCTGACCCGCCATCCGCGCGATCATCCCGTCCACCAGCGCGGCCGGGAAATCGGCGCCGCAGGGCAGCGCGAACAGCCGCGGGGCGGGGGCGGGGTCAAACATTGCCGCCCGCCTCTGCCAGCATCGCCTCGGCCAGCGGGATCGAGCCGGGCTGGCCGACATCGCACCAGCCGCCGGGATGGATCACGCCGAACAGCCGCCCGCGCGCCATCGCCGCATCCCACAGCCGGTTGCTGGAGAAGACGCGGTCCGGCACCGCCGCCAGCAGACGGGGCGAGATGATCTGCGCGCCGCTATGCACCACCGCCGGCACGATGCCCGGCCCGCGGGACAGGCCGCCATCCGCCGCCATCGCGAAATCGCCGGGGCCGGCATGGCCCGTGGCGCGCGCCGCCGGCAGCACCAGCAGCAGCGCGTCCATCCGCCCCGCGTCCCAGGCGTCTGCCAGCGCTGTCAGCGGGTTGGGGCCGGTCCAGACCGCATCGCTGTTCAGCGTATGGACGGGGTCCGCGTCCAGCAGCGGCAGCGCCGCGCGCAGGCCCCCGCCGGTGTCCAGCAGCTCCGGCTCATGCGAGAGCAGCAGCCCCCGCCCGGCGAGATGGGCGGCGATCTGCCCGGCGCGGTAATGCGTGTTCACCACCACCCGCATCCCCGGCGGCACCAGCGCAAGCGCATGGTCGATCAGCGCGCGCCCCGCCACCTCGATCAGCGGCTTCGGCCGGTCGGCGGTCAGCGCGCCCATCCGGGTGCCGAACCCGGCGGCATAGACAAGCACCGCCTCGGGGCGCATCAACGCAGCGGGTGCAGTCCGCATTGGTCCTTGATCCTTTGCAGGCCGGCGGCATCGGGCGCGGGCAGGGTGGCGGCGACGGCGGCCTGCAGTTCGGCCAGCGCCGGATGGGCCAGATCGCGGTGCAACAGGCCCCAGACGCGGGGGATCAGGTCCACGTAATGCGGCTTGCCGTAATGCATGGACAGGCGCGCGAACACGCCCAGGATCCGCAGGTTCCGCTGCGCGCCGCACAGCGCGTATTCCGCCGAAAAGCGGCTCTGGTCCAGCCGGTTCCGCGTAGTGTAGCGGGCGACCATCGCGGCCTCGATGGGCTCGGGGACGTCGCGGCGGGCGTCTTGCAGCATAGACACGAGGTCATAGGCGCGCGGACCGGCCATCGCGTCCTGAAAATCCAGCAGCCCGACGCGGGCAACGCCGCTGCGAGCGGGCAGCCAGAGCAGGTTCTCGGCATGGTAGTCGCGCAGCACCATCACCGGATCGCCGGGCGCGAGCCGGTCGCGCAGCGCGCCGACCAGTGCGGCGAGGGCGGAGGCGTCCGCCCGGCTTCCGCTCGCGCCGGGCAGATACCAGTCGATCGCCAGCGCGGCCATCCTGCCCATCGTCCCCGCATCATAGGCGCGCAAGCCCGTGGGCAGCGGCGCGCCGTGCAGATGCGTCAGCACATCGGTTGCGGCGGCGTAGAGCGTGGGCTCCTGCGCGGGGTCGCGCGCCAGAACCCGCGCAAAGAGATCATCGCTCAGATCCTCCAGCAGCAGGAACCCCTGCGCCCGATCCTCTGCCAGCACGGCGGGGGCCGTCAGGCCGCGCAGGTGCAGCGCGCGGCCGATGGCCAGAAACGGCGCCACGTCCTCGCCCGTCGCGGGGTCGGCATCCATCAGCACGGCGCTGCTGCCATCCGCGCGGATCAGCCGGTCATACTTGCGGCTCGAGGCGTCGCCCGCCAGCCGGCTGCGCGCCGCGTCGCCCCAGCCTGCGGCGGCGATGAAGCGCGCGGCATCGCGGGGCGCGCCCGCTGGCGGTGCCTCGGCCAGGGCGGTCAGGATCGCCCGCCAGCGGGGATCGCCCGCCCGTGCCGTCAGCAGCCGGCCATCGCCGCCCGGTTCGGGCGCGAAGCTCAGCGTCAGCGCGTCGGCGGGGGCGAGGCTGCCCAGCCGGTCGGGCCATTCGATCAGGCACAGCGCCTCGGCGAAGGCATCCTCCAGCCCCAGGTCTTCGGCCTCGGCGGCGGAGGTCAGGCGGTAGAGGTCGGCATGCCAGATCTCGAGCGTTCTGGTCGCATAGGTCTGCACCAGCGTGAAGGTCGGCGAGGGCACGTCCTCGGCCCGGCCCTCGGCGGCCAGCAGCGACTGGATCAGCGCCCGCGCGAAATGGGTCTTACCGGCGCCGATCGGGCCTTGCAGCAGCAGCACGTCACCGGCGCGAAGCTGCGGGGCCAGCCGCCGGGCCAGCGCCGCCGTCGCCTCGGCATCCGGCAGGCGCAGCCGCGCGGTCATGGGGGTCGGGAGGGCGCGAGGAGGCTGGGTATCGGTCATGCGCCCGACTTTTATCCGCCCCCGCCGCAGCCGCAAGCGCGCAGGTTCGGCAGCCATGGCCGCACGGGCGGCCGCGTCCGCCTGTCAGGCTCCGGCGCGTCCGGCGGCGGCCAGCGGTTCGTTGCCGGGATCTTCGCCGTGGCGCTCGCCCGCGGCGCCCGCATCGCGGCGCCGCCGCGGGCGGCGCGCGGCCAGGGCGAGCGGGGGATCCGCCTCTTGCGGCAGGAACCCGGCAAGCGTCGCCCCGCCCGCGATGGCCTGGAACCGGCAACTGATGCGCTGGCCGCTGGTCAGGACCGCCTCTCCCGTCCAGTCGGTGCGCGGGCCGATCTGCGAGATGAAGTCGCGCGCGCCCGTCCAGATCGGGTTCGGCAGGCTGGCGCCCTGCCACAGCCGCATCGAGTCCGTCGCGCCGACCTCGCCCAGCGTGGTCGCGGGATCGGTGCCCCACATCCGCGCATAGGCGGCATTCGACATCACCAGCACCCCCGCCGGCGAGAACACGGCGATCGCCTCGGGCAGACTGTCGATCACGGCCTGCCCCATTTCAAGATCCGACCGGAAGCGGCGGGTCAGCGAAACCTCGGCCGAGATGTCCTCGATCAGCAGCGCCACGGCGCCATCGGGGTGCGGACGGCCGGTGACCTGATAGGTGAGGCCCGTGGGCAGCGTCCATGTGTCGTGATACTGCCCGGTGGAGGCGGCCTTTTCCAGCTCGGTCATCTGCTGGCGCCAGCTGCGATAGTCCTTGGGTTCGGGGATCATCCGCGCCTCGCGCAGCCGGTCGAGGAACGAGAACAGCGTCGGGCGGCCCGACAGGAACTCGGCGGGCAGCGTCGTGAGGTCGATCAGCGCCGGGTTGAACAGCGCCAGTTGCCGCTGCCGGTCAAAGATCGCAAGGCCGATCGGCAGATGCGCGAAGGTCTTGGTCAGGGTCTGGACGAACTCGCGCAGGGCGGTTTCGGCCCGCACCGTCGCGTTGGCCGGCAGCGCGAAGTTGATCGTGCCGCCGGCGGTCTCGAGGCTGTGGCAGTCGAACCACAGCGGCTTGTCCTCGCCCGGCACGTCCAGCCGCATCCTCCGTGCCGGCTGCGCCGCCGCGGATGCGGGGCCGAGGTCGAACAGCCGCGGCAGCGGCCAGAGGCAGGGATCTTCGGCGTCCCCGGTCAGCGCGCCCGACTGCAGCAGATAGGCCCGGTTCGCCCACGTCACCTCGCCGCGGGCGTCCTGCCGCCATGCCAGCGCCGGCGCCGCGTCTGCCGCCTCGCGCAGACCCTCAAGCTCGTCCTCCATCGCCCGCAGGCTCAGGGCATCGACCATGCGGCCCTGTCCCTCGGCCTCGGGGTCCGAAAGGGTGATCCGCGCGAGGCCCGAGATCATCTCTGCCTTCAGCCGCAGCGGCGCCGGGCCCTTCGCCTGCAGTTCGACCAGCCCGCATTCGGCAAGCCGGGCCAGCTCTGCCTCGAACCGCTCGAAGCGCGGGCCGAGGAAGGCACAGAGGCGGGCCCAGTCGCTGCCGCGCAGGGGTGTCGCCTCCATCAAGGCGCGGGCGGGGGCCGACGCGTCGATCAGGGCCTGATCGTCGAACAGGAACACCGTCTCCTCCATCACGGGCTCCACCTCTGCCAGCTTTCGCGGCGGACGGCGGCCCGGGGCAAGGGCGGAGAGGAGCATCAGCGACGCAAGGGCCGACCCGATGGAAGTGGTCACGAGTGTGAGGCCGAAGGCCAGGTTCAATGCCATCTTCTGTCTTGGTCCTTCGCGGTTGCCGCCTGCGGAATCCTGGGGACAGTGTTGGAAAGAAAGGTTAATGCCGCGTAAATCCGATGCTGTTGCCGCGTAGATCCACGCGGGCGCGGAAAACCGCCTATCACAACCACAAGATGAACACAGACCGGGGCCCGAATCAATCCTCGATCAGCGGATTTTCGCCCAGGAACGCGGCGTCCGGCGCGGCGATGCGCTCGCGCGGCCAGATCACCTCGACAACCGCGCCGCAACGCTGCGGGCGCTCGTCAGCCGACAGGAAGGGATCGGCCGCATTGGCAAAGGTCAGCTCCGCCCCCGTCCTCTCCAGCAGGGTCTTGGCGATGAACAGGCCCAGGCCCATGCCTTCATATTCGGGGCGCTGCACGCGGTCCTCACCGCTGCGGCGGCGGCGGGTGAAGGGGTCGCCCAGCCGTCCGAACAGCTGCGGCGGAAATCCCGGCCCGTCATCGACGATGCGGATGGCGATCCGCCCGGGCGTCCATTCCACATCGATCCAGACGTTCGCGCTGGCGAAATCCACGGCGTTCTGGATCAGGTTGCGCAAGCCGTGCATCACCTCCGACCGGCGCAGGATCACCGGCTGGCGGGCATCGCCGCCGGGGCCGGGCGCTGCGTTGAAATGCAGCGCCTTGCCGCGGGCGGCATGCGGCTCTGCCGCGTCGCGCAGCACCTGAAGGATCGGCGCCGCATGCATCAGCCGGTCGCTCTTGCCGCTGCGGCCCATCGAGCGCAGGATGTCGCGGCAGCGGTCGGCCTGGCTGCGGATCAGTTCGGCATCCTCGCGCAGGTCGGGCCGGTCGGACAGCTCGTCGATCAGCTCGGCGCTGACCAGCTTGATGGTGGCCAGCGGGGTGCCGAGTTCATGCGCCGCCGCTGCCACCACCCCGCCAAGGTCGGTCAGCTTCTGCTCGCGCGCCAGCGCCATCTGCGTGGCCAGCAGCGCATCGCCCATCGAGTGAATCTCTGACGACACGCGCCGCGCATAGATGCCGAAGAACACGACGCCGATCACGATGGCCAGCCAGTGCCCGAACTCCACCAGCGGCGGCACCCGGATCTGGCTGCCATCGGCCATCCGCAGCGGCAGGTTCACCCAGGCGCTGAGCGTGATCATCGCGATGGTCGCTGCCGCGAGGAACACCGTCGCCCGCGTCTGCAGGGCAGAGGCGCCGATGGTGGCGGGAGCAAGGATCAGCAGCGCGAAGGGGTTGTGCAGCCCGCCCGTCAGCGCCAGCAGCAACGCAAGCTGCGCGGTGTCGAACAGCAGCGTCATCGTGGCTTCGGTCTGGGTGAGGCGCTTGTTGCCCGGATAGACGAACATCGACACGAGGTTGGCGATGATCGCGGCGCCCACGACCAGAAAGCAGGCGCCAAGGTTCAACTGGATGCCATAGACGCGCCAGGCGACGGTGATCGCCACCATCTGCCCGGTGATCGCACCCCATCGCAGCAGGATCAGCGTCTGCAGCCGGACCCAGTCGCTGTGCGTTTCGCGCGGAATGGCGCCGGGGGTGTCGGTCATCGGGTCCGGTTGTCGCAATCTTGCTTGCGGGATTGATAGTGAGCGCCGGATGGAGGATCAATGCGCGAGGCACAAGACGGGGTTTGTTCGGATGGCGGTTTCGACGCAGAGGTTCGCGATAGCGGCGGTATCGGTCCTCGCGATAGGCTTGGTGGTCAGCTTCGCACTGACCCGCGGCGGCGATGATCCCTTCGCCGCCTGCCGGCAGGGCGTGGTCGCGGGCGGGGCGGGCACCATCGGCGGGCCGTTCACGCTGGTGGATCAGACCGGCCGCACCGTGACGGATGCCGATGTCATCACCAGGCCCAGCCTGCTCTATTTCGGCTACACCTTCTGCCCCGATATCTGCCCGCTCGACACTGCGCGCAATGCCGAGGCGGTCGATGCGCTGGAGGAAATGGGCCATGAGGTGACGCCGGTGTTCATTTCGATCGACCCCAAGCGCGACACGCCCGAGGTGATGGCAGAGTTCGCAAGCATCATGCATCCGCGCATGATCGCCCTGACCGGCACCGAGGAACAGGTCCGCGCTGCGAGCCAGGCCTATCGCACCTATTACAAGGCGCAGCCGGCGAGCGATGACTATTACCTCGTCGATCACTCCACCCAGACCTACCTGGTCTTGCCGGGCCATGGATTTGTCGAATATTTCAACCGCGACGTGACGCCAGAGCAGATGGCGGAGCGCACTGCCTGCTTCATCGAGGCGGCGCGCTAGCGGGAAATTTGACCGCGGCCGGCCGAGGGCCTAGAACGGTTCGACGGGCGAACCAGGGGAGGCGCGAAATGGCCGAGGACGAACATGCCGATCTGGGGTCCGACCGGAGCCTGCTGCTGGTCGATGACGATGCGCCTTTCGTTACCCGGCTCGCGCGCGCGATGGCCAAACGCGGCTTCGAGCCCGTCACGGCGGAAAGCGTGGCCGCGGGCAAGGCCATCGTCCAGCAATCCGCCCCGGCCTATGCGGTGGTCGACCTGCGGCTGGAAGACGGCAACGGGCTCGACGTGGTCGAGGCGCTGCGCGAGCGCCGGCCCGATGCGCGGATCGTGGTTCTGACGGGATATGGCGCCATCGCAACCGCGGTTGCCGCGGTAAAGATGGGCGCGACGGATTACCTGTCGAAGCCCGCCGATGCGAATGACATCACCGCCGCGCTTCTGTCCACCGGCGAGGCGCTGCCGCCGCCGCCGGAAAACCCGATGTCCGCCGACCGCGTGCGCTGGGAACATATCCAGCGGGTCTATGAGATGTGCGACCGCAATGTCAGCGAAACGGCGCGCAGGCTGAACATGCATCGCCGCACCCTTCAGCGTATCCTGGCGAAACGCAGCCCGCGCTGAGAATCTTCCGCCGGAATCCCCAAAGCCTGCTTCGGGGATTTCCGTTTGCTTTTTCCGAGATCCGGACCTAAATGCAGCCAAGGGACGATATTAAGGGATCACCTATGGACGCTTTCAACCTGGACGACCTTTCGCTGAAAGAACTGCACGACCTTCAGGCACAAGTCGCGCGCGCGATTGCCTCTTTCGAGGACCGCAAGAAGAATGAGGCGCTGAGCGCGCTTGAGGAAACGGCCCAGGAATACGGGTTCTCGCTTGCCGAACTCACCGGGGTCCAGCTTCAGAAGAAGCGTAAATCCGCGGCGCCAAAATTTGCCAATCCGGCAAATCGCTCGCAGACCTGGACCGGCCGGGGCCGTCGGCCGCGCTGGATCGAGGCTGCGCTGAAGGATGGCAAAAGCCTTGAGGATCTGGCGATCTGACGCAGGGCCTTACGGCATCCGTGCGATCAGGCTGCGATGGCGGGCGGTGTAATCCGCCCGCACGATGGCCGGCGCCCGCAGCCGGATTTCCAGGCCCTGCATCAGCCTGTGGTTCGGGCGGCCGAAAAACCGGTCCGCCTCTGCCGCGCTGAAACCGGCGATCTGCACCGCCTCCAGCCAGGCCGACACCTTGTCGGCGCGCTTGATATCCTTCTTCACGCCCGCGGGCAGCACCGCCGGCAGGCCAAAGCGCAGATGCACCGCCGCGGTCAACCGCTGGTCAAGCTCGCCATAGGCGGGGCCGATCGCGGCCTTCACCGGGCTGATCATGTCGCCGATCACATATTCCGGCGCGTCGTGCAGCAGCGCCGCGAGGCGCCATCTTGCCGGCGCCTCCGGCACCAGCCGCGCGAAGATCTCCTCCACCAGCAAGGAATGCTCGGCCACCGAATAGGCCCAGTCGCCCCGCGTCTGCCCGTTCCAGCGCGCGACGAAGGCAAGACCATGGGCGATATCCTCGATCTCTATGTCGAGCGGCGCGGGATCGAGCAGATCCAGCCGGCGGCCGGACAGCATCCGTTGCCAGGCACGCGGGGGTTTTTGCAAAGGCTTGGGCATGGCCGCATCGGTTCCCATGTCATTTCCGACAAGTCACGCGCCCTGATTACGGCCGCCTCGCGGTTCCTGTAAACGCCCGCGCGGAACTTTTGTGCGGCTTTCGGAATTGTTCTCCCGCGAGTCGATCTGCCCGCACCACACCCGGAGCGAATGGGAGCCGATGATGAAAACGATCCACACCGCCGCCGTTTTCGCGCTCCTCGGGCTTGGCGCGGGAGCCGCAACCCTGGCAATGACCGAACGGGCCGAATCCTTTTCCTACCGGCTCGCGGCGCCCTCGAATGCGGTGCAGCGCAACATCGCCTCTCCCAGCCTCGGCAATCTTGCCGTCATGGAGCTTGTCACCGCCTATGGGGACGAGCAGGGCTATGACGAGCCCTATTGCGACCTGCGCGTCACCGTGACCGAAACGCTGGCGAACGACTTCCACGAAACCCGCGTGACCGTCCCCGAAGAGCGCGACGGCATCCTTGTCGAGCTTTGGGCATCGGAACGGCTGGGAACCTGGACCATGCTCGCGACCCGGGCCGATGGAATTTCCTGCGTCGTCGAGACAGGGCGCGACTGGGCCGGCGAAACCTCGCTCGATACGCTCGCGGCGGGCTGAAGGCGCGCGCGGGCAGATGGCCGCCCTGCGGATTGCCGCAGCAGCACGGCGATGCTACGTCCTGTCCTGACTTATTCGGGACAGGAGGCCTCGGCTGCCATGGATCACATCGTCAAGGACATCTCCCTCGCCGGCTATGGCCGCAAGGAGCTTGATATCGCCGAAACGGAAATGCCGGGGCTGATGGCGCTGCGCGAGGAGTTCGGCAGCGCGCAGCCGCTGAAGGGCGCGCGCATCGCCGGCAGTTTGCACATGACCATCCAGACCGGCGTGCTGATCGAGACGCTGAAGGCGCTTGGCGCCGATGTGCGTTGGGCAAGCTGCAACATCTTCTCTACCCAGGACCATGCCGCCGCCGCGATTGCCGCTGCCGGCATCCCTGTGTTCGCCACCAAGGGCGAGACGCTGGAAGACTACTGGTCCTATACCGACAGGATCTTCCAGTTCCCGGACGGCACCTGCAACATGATCCTCGACGATGGCGGGGATGCCACGCTCTACATCCTTCTTGGCGCGCGGGTCGAGGCCGGAGAAACCGGGCTGATCGACGTGCCGGGTTCGGACGAGGAAGTGTGCCTCTTCAACCAGATCAAGAAGCGCCTTGCCGACTCCCCGGGCTGGTTCACGGCACAGCGCGCCGCGATCAGGGGGGTGTCCGAGGAAACCACCACCGGGGTTCACCGGCTCTATGACCTGCACAAGAAGGGCCTGCTGCCCTTCCCCGCGATCAACGTGAACGACTCGGTCACCAAGTCGAAGTTCGACAACAAGTATGGCTGCAAGGAGTCGCTGGTCGATGGCATTCGCCGCGCCACCGACACGATGATGGCCGGCAAGGTCGCGGTGGTCTGCGGCTACGGCGATGTGGGCAAGGGCTGTGCCGCAAGCCTGCAGGGCGCCGGCGCGCGCGTGAAGGTGACCGAGGTTGACCCGATCTGCGCGCTGCAGGCGGCAATGGACGGGTTCGAGGTGGTGCTGCTGGAAGACGTGGTCGCCAGCGCCGACATCTTCATCACCACCACCGGCAACAGGGACGTGATCCGCATCGAGCATATCCGCGAGATGAAGGACATGGCGATCGTCGGCAATATCGGCCATTTCGACAACGAGATTCAGGTCGCCGCGCTGAAGAACCACAAGTGGACCAACATCAAGGACCAGGTGGACATGATCGAGATGCCCTCGGGGGCGCGGATCATCCTGCTGTCCGAGGGCCGTCTGCTGAACCTTGGCAACGCGACGGGGCATCCGTCCTTCGTGATGTCGGCCAGCTTCACCAACCAGGTTCTGGCGCAGATCGAGCTGTGGACGAAACAGGGCGAGTATGCCCCCGGCGTCTATATCCTGCCCAAGCATCTGGATGAAAAGGTCGCCCGCCTGCATCTGAAGAAGATCGGGGTCAAGCTGACCCGGCTTCGCGAGGATCAGGCGGATTACATCGGCGTCAGCGTCGATGGCCCGTTCAAGCCGGAACATTACCGCTACTGACCGCCGCTTGAAAGGCGCTGTGCCGGCAGCGTTAACGCCCCGTTGACCGTAATGACCTGATTTAACGTAGATTTTTTCGCAATCGCGGCTTGCGGGGAATCGCCGGACGCTCTAGGTTCACCTCACAGGCCAGTAGGCCGGGACCTTTTGCAGTCACGTGTGGTGAGTAGGGAGCACGTGGGGTGGTGGAGGGTCTCGGTAGGGGTGCCGGGGCCCTCCGATTTTTCGGGGCCGTTCCTCCGTGGCATGCCCCTGCGGATTCCGGCCTGCGCCGGGCACCAGCGGGAACATTCATTCCCGGGGATCGTTCTGAGGGGGCAAGGCGGCATACTCGTGCCGCGCAACCGATGAAAGGATGACCCGATGGCCCTCTCTGGCAAAGATATCCACACGATGGACGACCTTTACCTGCACACCCTGCAGGACATCTACTATGCCGAGAAGCAGATCGAGAAGGCCCTGCCGAAGATGATCGACAAGGCCCGCTCGAGCGAACTGAAAAGCGGCTTCAAGAAGCACCTCGAGGAAACCCGTGGCCATGTCGACCGGCTGGAAAAGGTGTTCGGCCTTCTGGACAAGAAGCCCAAGGCGGTGACCTGCCCGGCGATCGACGGCATCATCAAGGAAGCGAACGAGATTGCCGGCGACATCGACGATGCCGGCGTCATGGACGCGGCCCTTGCCGCCGCTGCGCAGGCTGTCGAGCATTACGAAATGACCCGCTACGGCACGCTGATAGCCTGGTCGAAGGCACTGGGCCGCAAGGAATGCGCCGACCTCTTCGCGCAAACTCTGGAAGAGGAAAAGGCAACCGACGCGAAGCTGTCGAAGCTGGCGGAAACCCGGCTGAACCGGGCCGCGTGACCTGCAAGGCCGCCTGCCTGCGGGGTGGGCGGCCGCTTCTACCCGGCTTGTCCGGGAATCCGGCTTTTCGGGGAATGGTGCCGATGAAGGGACTCGAACCCCCGACCCACGCATTACGAATGCGTTGCTCTACCAGCTGAGCTACATCGGCATACCGGAAGGGCATTTACCCGTTCAGCGCCAATCGCGCAAGGCCGAAACGGCCGCGCCGTGGCCGCTCCGTTCTACCGTTTCTTCGCTACCATTTCTTCGGCGGGCCCACCGTCCGGTTCCCCCGCGGGCCGCTTTCCACCGGCGTGTTGCCGCGATTCTCCTCCACCAGCTTGCGCCAGCGGTCCAGCCGCGCCGGATCGAGCCTGCCCGCCGCCACCGCCGCCTGCACCGCGCAGCCCGGCTCATGCGCGTGGGTGCAGTCGCGAAACCGGCAGCCGGGCGCAAGCTCGGTGATCTCGGCAAACAGCGTCTCCAGCCCCGCGGCAACATCGCTGACATGAAGCGTGCGCATGCCGGGCGTGTCGATCACCCAGCCGCCGCCCTTGATGCCGTGCAGCGAGCGCGCGGTGGTGGTATGCCGGCCCTTCGCGTCATCCTCGCGGATCTCGCCGGTTTCCTGCGCCTCCTCACCCGTCTTGTCGGCAAGGTTGTTGAGCAGCGTCGATTTCCCCACGCCGGATGAACCGACCAGCGCCACGGTCTGCCCCGGCCCGCACCAAGGCGCCAGCACCGCTGCCGCCTCGGGGCTCCTGGCGTTCACCGCCACCACCTCCAGCCCGCGTTGCAGCGCCGCCGCCTGCGCGTGATAGGGCGCAGCATCCTCCACCTGATCGGCCTTGGTCAGCACGATCACCGGCCGGGTGCCGGCCTCGTTGCACAGCGCGAGGTAACGCTCCAGCCGCGCCGGGTTGAAATCGTCATTGCACGAGGTGACGATGAACAGCGTATCGACATTGGCCGCGATCAGTTGCGCCGCGCGCGCGCCCTCGGTGCGCCGCTGCAGCAGCGCCTTGCGGTCCAGCCGGCGGATCAGCAGATGCGTGTCCGGCTCTGCCAGAACCCAGTCACCCACCGCGAAACCCGCGGTGCCGAGCCTGGGCGGCAGCGTCAGCCGCACCGGGCCGGCCTCGCCGATCGCGGTCATCCGTGCGCGGTGCACCGTCGCGATGCGCATCGGCGCCAGCGCCAGCTCTTCCGGCTCCAGTTGGGCGGCGAAGAACTCCGTCCAGCCGAGGGCCGGCAAGGGGATATGCAGATCGTGCGCCCGTTCGCTCATGGTCCAACCCATGTCTGCGGCAGAGGCCGGATGCAAGCGCCATGCGCGGCCAGCCCCCGCCTGCTCCGCTTTCCGGCTCTGGCCTGTTGCGCTTTTCCCTCCTACGGTGGGCGGCAAGGACATTCGCTCCCGTATTTCAGGGCAGGGGAGTGGCAAGGCGATGCTGGATCAGTTTTTCAGGCTGGCGGTGGCGCTGGCGATCGGGCTGCTGGTCGGGCTCGAGCGCGGCTGGCGCGAGCGCGAGGAGCCTGCCGGGAGCCGCACCGCAGGACTGCGGACCTTCGGCATCTTCGGGCTTCTCGGCGGGGTCTTCGCGATCCTGACCACCGCGCTGGATGCGCCGGTGATCTTCGCGGCGGGGTTCCTGGGCGTTGCCTCCCTCTTCGGCCTGTTCCAGTTCCGCGAGGCCGGCCACGACGGCAACTTCAGCGTCACCGGGGTGATGGCGGGCCTCGGGGTCTTCGGCCTGGGCGGATTGGCGGTCATCGGCGACTATCGGATCGCCACCGCCGGGGGCGCGGCGCTGGCCGCGGTTCTGGCCAGCCGCGAAATCCTGCACACAAGCCTCAGACGCCTGCGCTGGATCGAACTGCGCTCGGCTCTGGTCCTGGCGGTGATGACGACCATCATCCTGCCCATCCTTCCGAACCGGACGATTGATCCCTGGGGAGGCATGAACCCGCGCGAGATCTGGTTCTTCACGGTGCTGATCGCCACGATCTCCTTCGCCGGATATGTCGCTGTCCGCGTGCTTGGCGCGACCCGTGGCCTGCTGGTCAGCGCATTGGCGGGCGCGCTGGCCTCCTCGACGGCCGTCACGGTCGCGCTGGCGCGGATGGCGAAGGGCGCTCCGCAGGTGCGTCCGCTGGTCGGTGCGGCAGCCCTCGCCGGAATGGTGTCGATCCTGCGCGTTCTGGTCGTCGTTGCGCTTCTGCGCGTGGAAATACTGGCGATTGTCGCAGTGCCGGCGCTCTGTGCGGCGGCCGTGCTGGGGGCTACGGGGCTCGCGTTGCTTCTGCGCAGCAGCAGTGCCCGGCAGCCGCAGGAGTTGCTGCGCAACCCGTTCGAAGTTCGCGCCCTGCTGGTGTTTGCCGCCCTGTTTGCGCTTGTCTCGACGGCAAGCGCCGCCCTCGTCGATCGGTTCGGAGGATCGAGCCTCCCGGCGACCTCGGCCCTGTCGGGCATGTTCGACGTGGATGTTGCCGTGCTCAGCGCGGTGCGTCTCGATGCGGCCGAGGTCGGCTTGCCGACGATCGGCACGGCAATCCTGATCGCCCTCGCGGCCAACGCCCTTGGCCGGATGTCCCTGGCCGTGCTGGCAGGGCCGGTCCGTTTCTGGTTGCCGCTCCTTGCCGCCACCCTCGCAGCAGTTGCCGCCGGAGCGGCCGGGCTTGTCCTGTCGGCGCCCCTCTGAGCGCATTGCATGACGGCGGGGGCGCGGCGGACCCCCCGCGCAAGCCCTGCCGCGCCGCGCAGCCGTCTCAGCCGCGGTTGACGCGCTCGATGTAGCTGCGCAGTTCCTCGGCCTCCTGACGCGCGTCGCGCAGGCCCTCCATGGCCGCGCGCAGCTCTGCCTCGGTCTGGTTGAGCTGGCTGACCAGTTCCCGCTCGCGCTGTTCAAGATAGGCCAGCGCCTGATCGCGGGTTTCCTCGGCCTCGTGCAGGGACCGGGCCATCTGGTCCAGCTCGCCCATTTCCGCCTGGGTCACGCGGGTGAGCCGGTGCAGCAGCCATGACGCGAACCAGCCAAGGCCGAAGGCGACGAAGAGGATGATCGCCGTGGCGATGATGAATTCGGTTCTGTTCATGCGGTATCCCCGTCGCCTGTCCCGTTGCCTGTCGTCTGGCGGGTTGCACCCCGTCCTAGTCTGCCGCTTCCGTCTCCGCGGCTTCGGCGGCGCGCGCCTCGATTGGCGCAGGGCGGGCCGGTGGCTTGACCGTGTCACCATCCGGTGTCTGCACCGCGACCGGGACGATTTCCGCGACGGCCTCGGCGGAGCCGACGACTGGCGCAGCCGGGGCCCCGACTGCGGGTGCGGGTTCTTCGACTGCGGGCTGTTCCGCCGCCGCGCCCTCGTCTCCGCTCATGGCCGGCCCTTCATCGCCGCTGCCCTCATCGCCGCTTCCGCTCTCCTCGAACGGTGCCGCCTCAGGGCGGGAGTCGTCCGGGCGGGGTTCGGGGGCGATCTGCGCTGCATCCCCTGCGGCGTCCGCGTCCTCGGCGGCGCCCGCGCCCGGCACATCGGCCTTGCTGGTCAGCGGCGCGTCGGCGGGCGTCGCGGCGGCCCCGGCTTCGGGCAGCAAGGTGAACTCGATCCGCCGGTTCGCCTCGCGCCCCTCCTCGGTGTCGTTCGGCGCCACCGGGCGGCTTTCGCCATAGCCGGTGGGGTGCAGGTTGCCTGTCAGGATGCGGCGCTCCATCAGCGCGGCAACGACCGCTTCGGCCCGGTCCTCGGACAGGGCGAGGTTCATCTCCTCGCGGCCCTGGCTGTCGGTATGGCCGGCGACCTCGATGGGGAAGTCGGCGCAATCCTTCAGCGTTTCGGCGATCCGGTCCAGCAGCGGCCGGGCGGAGGGGGAAAGCGTGGCAGAGCCGGGTTCGAACGCGATCTGCCCGTCCTCCAGCACCGCGGCAATCGTCGCAATGCATTCCTCGGCCGTGGGCAGGGCCAGCACCGGGTCGAGCCGCGGATCATAGCGCACCTGGATGTCGAATTCCTGCCCCTCGCCCAGTTGCCCGGACAAAAGCCGTGCGATGTTCGCCGCCGTCTCGGTGCTGCCCGTCACGCCCGCCACGCGCACCAGATCGGGGCGCACCCGGACCGAGCCTTCGGCCAGCGCGTCCAGCGCCTCGAGCGCGGCGAGCGCGCGCACCGGCCAGCCTTCGGGCAGCGCCGGGTCGATCCGGGTGGCGATGTAGATGTTGGCATTGCCGAACCGGGCGCGGGCGAAGTTTTCCACCGCGCTGCGGGTCAGCGCATCGGGCAGGCGGCCGCGCACCTGGACGCGGCCGTCCTCCGACAGGGTGGCGGTGAATTCCGGCGGTCCCTGGTTCGTGTCCGCCTGCGGCTTCGGCGTCAGCACGGCGGTCAGCGAGAAGACCTCGGGCAGCGCGGTTTCAAGTTCTCCGACGACACGGTCGAAATCGGCCTGGCTCACGCTGTCGGCGGCGATCAGCGACACGTCCGCATCCGACAGGGTGACCGATCCTGCGCCAAGCTCCGCCATCGCGGCGATGGCCGCCTCGGAGGCGCCCGCCCATGCGGGCGAGGGCACACCCATGCCGATGGTGCACTCCGCCGCCTCGGCCCCGGCCGTGCGCGCGGCGGCGAGGATGCGGCCCCGGGCCTTTTCGGTATCGGCGGAACAGGCATCGAAGCGCGCGCCGGCCTCGTCGATCACGAAGCGCAGGGTGAAGGGCGTGATCACCGGGCGCGGGGCAGAGATGTCCAGCGACAGCACCACGCCGGCGGGCACGTTTCGGCGCAGCTTGGTCTCGATCCGCGCCTTCTGTTCGGCGCTGTCGGTGATGGCGGTGATCGCCACCCGCGCCGCCCCGATGGAGATCTTGGAGCGTGGCAGGTCGGCCAGCGCATCAAGGCCGAAGTCCAGCGCCTGATCCCAGCCGGCGGGCGCGGGGTGGCTGGCGGTTTCCAGCATGTCGGTGACGGTGCCGCCACGGGCAAGCGCGCCGATGCGGGCAAGGATCCCGTCGCGCCCCTCCGACGCGGGGACAAGCCCGATCAGCGATATGCCGTCATCGTTGCGCAACACCTCGACCGAGAAATCGGGCGCCTTGATCGCGGCGGGGTCGGGCACCGTCATCGCGTCGATCACCCGCCCGGCATCGACGACCGACCCGGCGGCGCCAAGCGCGCGAAAGCGCATCGCCTCGGTCGGGGCCTCGCCGGTGAGGGTGATGCTCAGCCCGTCGGCCCGGACGCCCACCCAGGAATGGCCCTCCTCGGTCAGCGCGCGGCGCACGGCGGTCGCCGAGACATCCTCGATCGCCGAGGCGGCCCAGGTGGCTGCAAGGAAGGACAGCACCGCCGCAAGCACGAAGGCGACGAGGCCGAGCGTGTGGATGCCGAAGACTTTCGGGGCAAGACGCATTCGGGCGGCCTCTGTCTGTTCCGGAACGGACCTTGCATAAGCGCAGGCCGGGCGGAGTCAATCAGACGAGGGCGGCGGCGGCAAGAAACAGCGTAGTGATCAGCCCGGCATCGCGGTTGGACCGGAAGAGCCGCAGGCAAAGCGCCGGATCGTCGATGTCCAGCCGGCGCATCTGCCAGCAGAGGTGCCCGCCAAGCGCCCCTGCCGCCGCCAGCGCCAGCACCAGCGGCAGCGGCTCGCCCCGCGGCGGCAGCGCGATCAGCACCGCCAGCGCCATCAGCGCCGCCGCCAGCCCCAGGAACAGCGCCAGCCAGCGCGGGGTGTCGGCGCCGAACAGGCGCGCGGTGGATTTCACCCCGATCAGCGCGTCGTCCTCCTTGTCCTGATGGGCATAGATCGTATCGTAGAATAGCGTCCAGGCGATCCCCGCGACATACAGCAGCAGCGGCGGCCAGGACAGGCTGCCGGCATGGGCGGCCCATCCCAGAAGCGCGCCCCAGTTGAAGGCAAGGCCAAGAAAGACCTGCGGCCACCATGTGAAGCGCTTGGCGAAGGGATAGACGGCAACCGGCACCAGCGCCGCGATGCCCAGCGCGATGGCGAAGCCGTTGAAGGTCAGCAGGATCAGCGCGGCCGCCAGCGCCTGCGCCAGCATCCAGACGGCGGCTCCCCTGGCCGTGACCTGCCCCGAGGGGATCGGCCGAGACCTCGTGCGCGCCACCGCCGCGTCGATCCGGCGGTCGGTGATGTCGTTCCAGGTGCAGCCGGCGCCGCGCATGAGGAACGCCCCGGCGGTGCAGGCGGCGGCGATCCACAGGTCGGACCAGCGCGGCGCATCCGCCGCGGCCGCCAGCGCAAGCCCCCACCAGCAGGGGATCAGCAGCAGCCAGGTGCCCACCGGCCGGTCGGCGCGCGACAGCCGCAGCCAGGGTCGCGACCACGCGGGCGCCGCGTGGTCCACCCAGTTGCCGCGCACCGCATCGGCGACCTGGCCCGCGGCTTCTGGCTCTGGCATTCCGGCGGGCGCGGTCATAGGTTCGGCCTCATGGCAGCGGCGAAGATCAGGCTTTGTGTAGACCACCCGCTTGGTCAGGGGCAATCGCTTCCCCTGACCGAGGCGCAGGCGCATTACCTCTTCGGGGTGATGCGGCTGGCGGCGGGCGCGCCGGTGCTGCTGTTCAACGGGCGCGATGGCGAATGGCTGGCGCGGGTGGCAGAGGCGGGCAGGCGCGGCGGCATCCTGACATGCGAGGCGCAGACCGCGCCGCAGCGGATGCCGCCCGACCTGTGGCTGCTGTTCGCGCCGATCAGGAAGGCGCGCACCGATTTCATCGTCGAGAAGGCGGCAGAGCTTGGCGCCGCCCGCATCCTGCCGGTGCAGACCGATTTCACCAACGCCGACCGCATCCGGCAGGACCGCCTGCAGGCCCATGCGCTCGAGGCGGCAGAGCAGTGCGGCGGCACTTTCGTGCCCGAAGTGGCCGATCTGGCGCCGCTGGCCAGCGTGCTGGCGGGCTGGAATGCCGGGCGGCGGATCCTGTGGGCCGATGAAACGCTGGTCGGCGCGGCAGAGGCGCTGTCGGGCGAGGCGCCCGGCCCCTGGGCGGTGCTGATCGGCCCGGAAGGCGGCTTCTCGGATGCCGAGCGGGCGCGGCTGCGCGCGCTGCCCTTCGTGCGGCCGGTCTCGCTCGGCCCGCGCATCCTGCGTGCCGATACCGCGGCGGTGGCTGCGATCACGCTGTGGCAGGCGGCGCTGGGGGACTGGGGCGGCGGGGCAGGTGGCGCGGATGCCGGCCGGTCGGCGCGCGGATCATGTGATGGGGACGCTGTGGGCGGGACCGCCGCGCGCAGCGAGGACGAGGCGGCGGCGCATTCAGCGCCGCGATCATGAGCGGAACTTCCGGCTCTGGCGGCGTAAGCGGCGGCGCGCCCGCCGGGCCGATGGCGCCTGTGACGCTTGACAGATCTTCCCGGCGGGATGCAAAATCTAACGATTGATAGAAAATGAGCGTGCCTGGCCCCGGATCGGGGCGTTCGGCTATGGGAGAGAGAGATGAGCAACAAGGCCTATGTGGTCGGCGTGGGGATGGTCCCGTTCCAGAAGCCCGGCAAATCCGAAAGCTACGACGTGATGGCGGCCAAGGCGACCCGTGCCGCGCTTGCCGATGCGGGGCTGGGCTATGACAAGGTTCAGCAGGCCTATGCAGGCTATGTCTATGGCGACAGCACCTGCGGCCAGCGGTCCCTGTACGCGGTCGGCATGACCGGGATTCCGGTCGTGAACGTGAACAACAATTGCTCGACGGGATCCTCGGCGCTGTTCCTCGCCCGTCAGGCGGTCGAAGGCGGCGCCGTGGACTGCGCCCTGGCGCTTGGCTTCGAGCAGATGCAGCCCGGCGCGATCGGCGCGATGTTCCATGACCGGGTCAGCCCCTTCGCATCCTTCGACGAGGAAACCGACGATCTGGTGGGCCACCCGGAAGTTCCGCTTGCCCTGCGCTATTTCGGCGGCGCGGGCAAGGCGCATATGGACGAGTTCGGCACCACGCTGGAAACCTTCGCCAAGATCCGCGCCAAGGCCAGCCGCCACGCGGCCAGGAACCCGGTGGCCCTGTTCCGCCAGGAAGTCACGACCGAGGATGTTCTGGCGGCCCAGGTGGTCTGGCCCGGCGTGATGACCAAGCTGATGGCCTGCCCGCCGACCTGCGGCGCGGCGGCGGCGATCGTCTGTTCGAAGGAGTTCGCCGACCGGCACGGCCTTGACAGCTCGGTCCGGATCGCGGCCCAGGCCATGACCACCGACGGGCCAGAGACCTTCGGCGCCCATGACATGCGCGAGGTCGTCGGCTTCTCGATGGCGAAGCGCGCCGCCGATCAGGTCTATGAGGCCGCAGGCATCGACCCGCAGGATCTGGACGTGATCGAACTGCATGACTGCTTCGCCCATAACGAGCTGATCACCTACGAGGCGATCGGCCTCTGCGGCCGCGGCGAGGCGGGGAAATTCGTGGACGAGGGCGACAATACCTTTGGCGGGAAATTCGTGACCAACCCCTCCGGCGGGCTTTTGTCGAAAGGGCATCCGCTGGGGGCGACCGGCCTTGCGCAATGCACCGAGCTGGTGCAGCAGCTTCGCGGTCAGGCCGATGCACGGCAGGTCGAAGGCGCGCGGCTGGCGCTTCAGCACAATCTGGGCCTCGGCGGGGCCTGTGTCGTGACACTTTACGAAAAAGTCTGACAGCGTCTTCGGGAGGAGGGAACATGACGGGAAAACTCGAGGGGCGCGTGGCGCTCGTCTCTGGCTCGGGGCGCGGCATCGGCCGTGAAATCGCGCTCAAGCTGGCCTCGGAAGGGGCGCGGCTGGTGGTCAACGATCTGGATGCCGAGCCGGCCAACGAAACGGCAGAGGCGATCCGCGCGGCGGGGGGCGAGGTGGCCACCTGCATCGGCAGCGTGACCGAGACCGGGTTCGCCGAGCGGTTCATCAAGACCGCCATGGACAGCTTCGGCGAGCTGGACATCATCGTGAACAATGCCGGCTACACCTGGGACAGCGTCATCCAGAAGATGACCGACGAACAGTGGCAGGCCATCATCGACGTGCATCTGACCGCGCCGTTCCGCATCCTGCGGGCCGCCCAGCCGGTGATCAGCGCCAAGGCGAGGGAAGAGGCTGCGGCGGGGCAGGAGGTGTTCCGCAAGGTGGTGAACATCTCGTCGATCGCCGGGACCGGAGGAAACGCCGGCCAGGTCAACTATTCCGCCGCCAAGGCCGGGATCCTCGGGGTCACCCGGACGATGGCCAAGGAATGGGGCCGCTACAAGGTCAACGTCAACGCCGTGGCCTTCGGGCCGATCCGCACGCGGCTGACCGAGGGCAGCGCCACGGGCGACAGCACGATCACCGTCGAAGACAAGGAGATCAAGGTCGGCGTCAACCCCGATCTGCTCTCGCAGATGGAACGCTCGATCCCGCTGGGCCGGGTCGGCACCCCGCAAGAGGCCGCCGGCGCGGTTTACCTGTTCTGCCTGCCGGAATCGAACTTCATCTCGGGCCAGCACATCATCTGCGGCGGCGGCTTCACGATCTGACACGAAGGGTTCAGGTCCGGCTCCCGGACCTGAACGACAGGATCCGCAGGGACGGGGCGCCGGTATCGGGCGGTTCGCCGCCTGTCGCCGGAAATCCGCTCAGGGACGATTGACACTCTCGCAGCAATGCCTAACAACTGTTAGTTATGCAGGGGGGAGTGCAAGAGCTTGCATGTCTGACGCAGCGACAGTGAACGGCAGGCCGGAGCCCCAGCGAGGCCCGGTGGGGCGCAAGGGGGTGCTTGACGTTGCTGCGCGGCTGTTCCGCGAACAGGGCTATGGCGCGGTGTCGCTGCGGAAGATTGCCGCCGAGGCGGGCATCAAGGCCGGCAGCATCTACTACCATTTCGGATCGAAGGACGAGATCGTGGTGGCCATTCTGGATGAAGGCATCCTGGCCGTTCACGAAAGCATGAAGCGCGCGGTCGAGGACCAGCCCGCCGATGCCGGGGCCGGGGCGCTGTTGCGCGCCGCAATCGGGGCGCATCTTCGCGCGCTTCTGGATGTGAGCGACTATTCTTCGGCCAATGTGCGCATCTTCGGGCAGGTGCCGCAATCCGTCCGCGACGCCAATCTGCCCGTGCGCCGCGCCTATGAGGCCGAGTGGGACGCGGTGCTGGCCCGGCTTCAGCAGCGCGGCGAATTGCGCGCCGATCTCGACATCCGGCGCCTGCGCCTGATGCTGATCGGCGCGCTGAATGCCACGCTCGAATGGTTCGACCCCGCCCGCGGCAGCGCCGATACGCTCGCCTCTGCCTATGCCGACGTATTTCTCAACGGATTGCTTGAACAGGGAAAGGGCTGAGCCATGGCGCGCCTCGAAACAGCAGTGCTGACCGGATCGGATGTCTATGCGCGCAATCACGCGGCCCAAAGCGAGCGCGCCGCGACCCTGCGCCAGCGGATCGCCGCGGCAACCGCAGGCGGCCGGCCCGAGATGGTCGAACGCCACCGCAAGCGCGGCAAGCTTCTGGTCCGCGAACGGATCGACCTCGTGGTGGATCCGGGCACCGCCTTTCTGGAACTGTCCTCGCTTGCGGCCTGCGGGCAATACGGGGGCGAGGTTCCCGGCGCCGGCATCGTCACGGGCATCGGCATCGTGCATGGCCTGCCCTGCATGTTCATCGCCAACGACGCGACGGTGAAGGGCGGCTCCTTCTATCACGAGACGGTGCAGAAACACATCCGCGCGCAGGAGATCGCCGCGGAAAACCGGATGCCCTGCCTTTATCTGGTGGATTGCGGCGGCGCCTATCTGCCCGAGCAGGACCGGGTCTTTCCGGGTGCCCGCGATTTCGGCAACGCCTTCTACCGCCAGACCAACATGTCGGCCAGCGGCCTGCCGCAGATCTCGGCGGTGTTCGGCGGCTGCACGGCGGGCGGGGCCTATATTCCCGCGCTCTCGGACGAGGTCATCATGGTGCGCGGCAATGCCCGCATCCATCTGGGCGGGCCCTCGATCGTCAAGGTGGCGATCAACGAGGAGGTCGATGGCGAGACGCTGGGCGGGGCCGAGATGCAGACCCTGGTCTCGGGCGTCTCCGACCACCTGGCCGAGGACGAGTTTCACGCGCTGGCGCTGATGCGCGACATCGTGGCCGAACTGGGCCAGTCGCGCGCCATGCAGCCCGATGCAGCCCCCGCCCCCCCGGCGCATGACCCGGCAGAGCTGCTCGGCGTGGTCAGCGCCGATCGCAAGCAGCCCTATGACATGCGCGAGGTGCTCTTGCGCATGATCGACGCGGGCGAGTTCCGCGAGTTCAAGCCCGGCTGGGGCGAGACGCTGGTCTGCGGCACGGCGCGCATCCATGGCTACCGCGTCGGCATCCTGGGCAACAACGGCGCGCTTCTGTCCGACAGCTCGCTCAAGGGCGCGCAGTTCGTGTCGATGTGCGATCAGCGCAACATCCCGCTGCTGTTCCTGCACAACATCTCGGGCTTCATGGTCGGCACCGAGGCCGAGCGCGGCGGCATCGCCAAGAACAGCGCCAAGCTGGTTTACGCCATGTCGGTGGCCAAGGTCCCCCGGCTGTCGGTGATCCTTGGCGGCTCCTACGGCGCGGGCAATTACGGCATGTGCGGCCGGGGCTTCGCGCCGCGCTTCCTGTTTGCCTGGCCCACGGCCGAGCTGGCCACCATGTCGGCCGACATCGCCACGAACGTGATGCTGGAACTGCGCCGCGAAAAGGGCGGCGACCCGGCGAGGATGCAGGCCGATCTGGCGCGGATCGAGGCCGAGGTGCGCGCGCAATACGGCGAGCAGTCCGACCCCTATTATGCCACCTCGCGGCTGTGGGATGACGGGCTGATCGAACCGGCCCAGACCCGCGACATCCTGGGCCTGTGCCTGGCCATCGTGACATCGGTGCCCGGGCCCGGGCGCCATACGCCCGTCTTCAGAATGTGAGGCCACGAATGACACAGACCTACAACACGGTCCTGCTCGAGACCGATGCCCGGGGCGTCGCCACGCTGACGCTCAACCGCCCCGACAAGCACAATGCGCTGAACGGCGAGCTGATCGCCGAGTTCCACGATGCCGCCGAGCGCCTCGCCGCAGATGACAGCGTGCGCATCGTGATCCTGACCGGCAGCGGCAAGAGCTTCTGCGCGGGGGGCGACTTCAACTGGTTCGCCTCGAACGTCGAGAAGACCCGCGCCGAACGTGTCGAGCAAAGCGCCACGCTGGCGCGGCTCCTGCGCCGGCTCGACACGCTGCCCAAGCCGCTGATCGGGCGGATCAACGGCCCGGCCTATGGCGGGGGCGTCGGCATGATCGCCGTGTGCGACTATGCCATCGGCGCCGAGGGGGCGCGCTTCGGCCTGACCGAGGTGAAGCTGGGGCTTCTGCCGGCCAATATCTCGCCCTATGTCGTGGCGCGCATCGGCAAGGTGCATTCGCGCGAGACCATGCTGTCGGGGGCGTTGTTCGACACCGCGCGCGCCGAACGGATCGGCCTTCTGACCGAGGTGGTCGCCCCGCAGGCGCTGGATGCCGCGGTGGACCGGGTGGTGCATGATCACCTTCAGGCCGCGCCGGGGGCTGTCGCCGATACCAAGGCGCTGATCGCCTATGTCGCGGCCCACGATCTTGACACCAACATGATCTACACCGCCGACCGGCTGGCCGACGCCTGGGAGACCCCCGAGGGCATCGAAGGGATCAACAGTTTCCTCGGCAAGGGCGTGCCCTCATGGCGGGTGAAATGAGCTTCGATCGTGTCCTGATCGCCAACCGGGGCGAGATTGCGCGGCGCATCCAGCGGGCCTGCCGCAAGCTGGGGCTGGAGAGCGTGGCGGTCTTTTCCGAAGCCGACCGCGATGCGCCCTTCGTGGCCGAGGCAGATGTCGCGCTCTGCATTGGCGGGGCCGCGCCGTCCGAGAGCTATCTGAACATCCCCGCCATTCTCGAGGCCGCGCACGCGGCGGGCGCGGGCGCGCTGCATCCGGGCTATGGCTTCCTGTCCGAGAACGCCGCTTTCGCCGCCGCGGTCGAGGCGGCAGGGCTGGTGTTCATCGGGCCCGATCCCGTCGCCATCGCCCGCATGGGCTCCAAGATCGAGGCGAAATCCGCCGCCGAGGCGGCCGGCGTGCCCGTCCTTCCGGGCTATCGGGGCGCCGACCAGTCCGACGCGCGCCTGCTGGAGGAGGCTTGGGCGCTAGGAGCGCCGTTCCTCGTCAAGGCAAGCGCCGGGGGCGGCGGGCGCGGGATGCGCCTTGTCACTGACCTCAAGGACGCGGCAGAGGCCATCGCCGCCGCCCGGTCCGAGGCGAAGGGTGCCTTTGGCGACGCGGCGGTGTTTCTGGAACGCTATGCGCCGCGCGCCCGCCATGTCGAGGTGCAGGTTCTGGGCGACAGCCACGGCACCGTCCTGCATCTGGGCGACCGCGACTGCTCGCTTCAGCGCAATCACCAGAAGCTGATCGAGGAGGCTCCGGCCGCCGATCTTCCGGCGCCGTTGCGCGACGACATGCGCAATGCCGCGGTGCGCCTTGCGCAGGCGATCGGCTACCGGTCTGCGGGAACCGTGGAATACCTCTATGACGCGGCGCGTGGCGAATACTACTTTCTGGAGATGAACACCCGGCTTCAGGTCGAACACCCGGTGACCGAGGCGATCACCGGGATCGACCTCGTGGAATGGCAGTTGCGCATCGCGCGGGGCGAGGCGCTGACCATGGCGCAGTCCGACCTGCGGTTCGAGGGCCACGCCATCGAGGTGCGGGTCTCTGCCGAGAACCCGGCAGAGAACTTCCGCCCGGAAACGGGGCAGATCACGCTCTGGGCGCCGCCGGCGAATGTGCGGCTGGACAGCGGGGTGGAGCAAGGCTCGGTCGTGGGCCATCACTACGATTCCATGCTGGCGAAACTCGTCGTCCATGCGCCGGACCGGGAGCGGGCGATCCGCCGGACCATCGCCGCGCTTGACGCCTTCGCCGTCGGCGGTGTGGGGCTGAACCTCGCCTATCAGCGCGCGCTGCTGAGCCATCCCGATTTTCAGGCGTTCCGGCATCACACCTCGGGCCTGGCAGAGATGTTCCCGGACGGGTGGACAGCGCCCACCCCCTCGGCCGAGGACGCGGCCCTGGCGGCGATCGCGCTGCATCTGCATCTGTCGCCGCCGCCGCTCACGCCGTGGCAGAGCCTTGGCGCCTGGCGTCTCACGGCGCCGGCGGGGCGTCCCGGCGCGGCCTTGTACTGGCACATGC
This sequence comes from Rhodobacteraceae bacterium UBA6141, assembly GCA_002423245.1. Lineage (GTDB taxonomy): Bacteria > Pseudomonadota > Alphaproteobacteria > Rhodobacterales > Rhodobacteraceae > Frigidibacter. The sequence goes on along the minus strand of DIVD01000021.1, from coordinate 33,664 downwards.
CCGGCGAGGCGCCGATCCGGGTGGCGGGCGGGGCGGCGCAGCTTGCGGCGGGGCCGGCGGGCGGCGGCGGCGGTGTCACGCTGGAGGCGCCCCACCTGAACGCGGGCTGCCTCACCGGGCGCATCGACGGCGTTCCCGTCCGGCGCAACGCCCATGTCGAGCGTGCGGAGAACCATTGGCGGGTGCATCTGCAGACATCCGCGGGCATGATGGCACTGCAACTGCGCACGCTGGAGGACCAGCACCTGCAACGCGCCGCCGGCGGCGGCACCGGGACCGACATGCTTGTCGCGCCGATGCCCGGCGCCGTGTCCGAGATCCGCGTCGCCCCCGGCGACCGCGTCGCGGCGGGCGACACGCTGGTGGTGCTGGAGGCGATGAAGCTTCTGCAAAGCCTGCCCGCGCCCATCTCGGGCGTGGTGACCGAAATCTATTGCGCCCCCGGCGACACTGTGGCCGGGAAGGCGCCCCTCATCAAACTCGCTCCGGAGGATGCAACATGACCAGACAGGACAGCATCGGCGTGGCCACAGGCCCGTTCAACGAAGACATCGAGATGATCCGCGCCCAGTTGCGCCGGTTCATCGAGACCGAGGTGACGGCCAGGGCCGATGCGTGGGAAAAGGACGGCATGGTGCCGCGCGACGTGCTGCGCCGGATGGGCGATCTGGGCGTGCTGGGGATGCGCTACGATCCGCAATACGGCGGCGCGGGGCTGGACGTGATGTCCAGCGTGATGCTGGCCGAGGAGGTCGGGCGCTCGACCTTCGGGGGCTTCTCGGCCACGGTTCTGGTGCATACCGACATGGCCTCGCCGCATCTGGAAAACGCCGGCTCTCCCGAACAGAAGGCGCGCTGGATGCCGTCGATCACCTCGGGCGAGAAGATCGCCGCCGTCGCGGTGACCGAACCCGGCGCCGGCTCCGACGTGGCGGGGATGCGCACGCGCGCCGTGCAGGACGGATCGGACTGGGTGCTGAACGGCACCAAGANNTTCATCACCAACGGCGTGCATGGCGATATCTATTTCGTCGGTGCCAAGACCGATCCCGACGCCAAGGGCTCGCGCGGGATCACCATGTTCGCCGTCGAGAAGGGCACGCCGGGCTTCTCGGTCGGGCGGGCGCTGAACAAGACCGGCTGGCTGTGCTCGGACACGGCCGAGCTGATCTTCGAGGATGTGCGCGTCCCCGCCGAGAACGTGCTGGGTGAGGTGAACCGGGGCTTCTATTCGGTGATGAAGAACTTCCAGAACGAGCGGATCGTGCTGGGGGCGGTATCCTGTGCCGAGGCGCAGACCGCGCTGGACATGACGGTGGACTACGTCAGGCAGCGCAAGGCGTTTGGCGGCGTGCTCTGGGACAAGCAGGCGGTGCGCCAGCGGCTGGCGGACTGCCAGACCCGGATCGAGGCGGGGCGGCAACTGGTCTATCATGCCGCCGCGCTGGATGCGGCCGGCCTCGACTGCGTGAAGCAGGTCTCGATGGTCAAGGCCTATTGCGGCGAGTTGGTGAACTCCGTGCTTTACGACTGCGTGCAGTTCCACGGCGGCATGGGCTACATGCGGGAAACGCCGGTGGAACGCATGTCGCGCGATGCCCGCGTTCAGGCCATCGGCGGCGGGGCGACCGAAGTCATGCTCGAAGAGGTCGCCAAGCGCATGTAGGGCGGCCAGTCAGGCTTTCCGCGCCATTCTGAGCGCCGCTGCCCGGCGCGGATGCCGGGCAGCGGCGGAACGTCACAGGGCTTGCGCCAGACGCACCCCTTCATCAATCGCGCGCAGCGCGTCGAGTTCGGCGGCCTCCTTCGCGCCGCCGATCATCGTGACCGTGACGCCGCGGGCGGCAAGCTCTTCGGCAAGCGCCCGTTCGGGCTCCTGACCCGTGCAGAGCACGATCGTGTCGGCCGCGATGACCTTTGCCGCGCCGTCCACGAGGATGTGCAGCCCCGCGTCGTCGATGCCTTCATAGACGACGCCGCCCAGGGCCTCGACGCCGTGCTTGCGCAGCGCGTTGCGCAGGATCCAGCCCGTCGAGACGCCAAGCCCGGCACCGGCCTTCGAGGTCTTTCGCTGCAGCATCAGCACCTTGCGCTGCGCCGGTCTCGGCGCCAGCGGATCGCCCGCAAGCCCGCCCGGCGCCGAGAATGTGGCATCGACGCCCCAGGTCTCGCAGAAGGCCGGGATGTCGTGCGCCTCTGCGGGATCGGTCACGAGGAACTCGGCCACGTCATGGCCGATCCCTCCGGCCCCCATCACCACGACTGTCTCGCCCGCCACGCGCGCGCCCGAGAGGATCTCGGCATAGGTGGCGACGCTGGGATGGTCCACGCCCGGCAGATCGGGAATGCGCGGCGTCACGCCCGTGGCGATGACGACATGGTCGAAGCCCTGCAGATCATCCGCGCCCGCCCGCTGCCCGAGGCGCAGCTTGACGCCGCGTTTCTGCATCTGGCCGGAATAGTAGCGCAGGGTTTCGTCGAACTCGTCCTTGCCCGGCGCGGCGCGCGCAAGGGTCAACTGGCCGCCGAGCCTGTCCCCGGCTTCGAAGAGGGTGACATCGTGGCCCAGCCGCGCCGCCTCGGCGGCCGCGGCCATGCCGGCGGCGCCGCCGCCCACGACCGCCACCTTTCGCGGCGTCTCGGCAGGCGTGTCGCGGAACTCGGTTTCGCGCCCCGCCCTCGGGTTGACGAGGCAGCTTACCGGGCGATCCGAGAAGATGAAATCCAGACAGGCCTGATTGCAGGCGATGCAGGTGTTGATCTCGTTCGCGCGGCCCTCGCGCACCTTCCTCACGAAATGCGGATCGGCAAGGAAGGGGCGCGCCATCGAGATCATGTCCGCGTCGCCGGAGGCCAGGATCTCCTCGGCAAGCTCGGGCGTGTTGATCCGGTTGGAGGCGACGACCGGGATCGACACCGCGGCCTTCACATTGGCCGCAGCCCTGCGCCAGGCGCCCCGCGGCACCGGGTAGGCGATCGTCGGCACCCGCGCCTCGTGCCAGCCGATGCCGGTGTTCAGGATATCGGCGCCCGCCGCCTCGATCTTGCGGGCGAGCGCCGCGATTTCGTCCTGGGGTGCGCCGTTCTCGACCAGATCGGCGGCCGAGATCCGGTAGATGATCAGGAAATCCGGCCCGCAGCGGTCGCGCACCGCGCGCACGACATCCACCGGGAAACGATGCCGGTTCTCGGCGCTGCCGCCCCAGTCGTCTTCGCGCCGGTTGGTATGCGTGACGGTGAATTCGTTGAGAAGATAGCCCTCGGACCCCATGATCTCGACACCGTCGAACCCCGCCGCCTGCGCATTGGCGGCGGCGGCGGCGAAATCCGCGATGGTGCGCTGGATATCCGCGTCGGTCATTTCGCGGGGGGTGAAGCGGTTGATCGGGGACCGAATCGGCGAGGGGGCCACGCAGCCCTCGATCTTCGCGTATCGCCCCGCATGCAGAAGCTGGGCGCAGATCAGGCTGCCTTCGGCCTGCACGGCCTCGCAGATGGGGCGCAACTGCATCGCCTCTTCCAGGTCATCAATTCGCGGGCCTTCCGGGTCGAAAATCCCCTCGGCATTGGGGGAGAAGCCGCCTGTCACCAGAATCGCCGCCTCGCCACGCGCACGTTCCGCGTAGAATGCGATCTGCTTGGCGATGCCGTCGGGCTCGGTCTCGAGGCGGGTGTGCATCGAGCCCATGATGATCCGGTTCCGCAGCGTGCGCCGGCCTGCGCGGATGGGCGAAAGCATGGTCCCGAAGCTCGCGTCCTGCGCGTTTTCCATGAATGTCTTCCTCCAAAACTCCTCTTGATCGACATTCTAACATTTGTTAGATTTTTGGGAAGGACAATTTTCGGACATGGGGAGGACCGAGATGCGGTTTCAGCCGACAGAAGACCAGAAATCCTTTCAGGAGACAGCCCGGCGATTCGCGACCGAGAGGCTCGCGCCGAGCTACCAGCAGCGCGCGAGCGGTCATACGTTCGATCGCGCATTGCTCAAGGAGATCGGCGCCCTGGGTCTGATCGGCCCGGATCTGCCCGAGGAGTTCGGCGGGCTTGGCGAAAGCTGCGTGACGTCCGGGTTGATCACCGAGGAAATCGCCTATGCCGATTTCAACGTCAGCTATGTGCAGCTTCTGGGCTCTCTCATGGGGGGGATGGTGGCCAAGCACGCCTCCAGGGAGATCGCGTCGAAATGGGTCCCCAAGGTGATTGCGGGCGAGGCGATCATCGGCCTTGGCCTGACCGAACCGCGCGGCGGGTCCGATGCGGCAAACCTGATCCTCAAGGCCACGAAGTCCGGCAACGGCTGGCGGCTGAACGGCGAGAAAACCTCGATGAGCTTTGCGGCCCAGGCCGATGCCGCGGTGGTGTTCGCCCGCACGGGCGACCCCGAGGGCGGCGCGCGCGGAGTCAGCGCCTTTTTCGTCGATCTGAACCAGGAGGGCATCAAGCGCACCCATTTCGACGACATCGGCACCAAGCCGGTCGGGCGCGGATCGGTGTTCTTCGACGATGTCTTCGTGCCCGCCGAGAACATGATGGCCGAACAGGACCGCGCCTTCGGCACGATCATGATGGGGTTCGACTATTCGCGCGCGCTGATCGGGCTGGAATGCCTGGGCGCGGCGCAGGCCTCGGTGGACGAGACCTGGGCCTATGTCCAGGAACGCGAGGCGTTCGGCGCGCCCATCGTGCAGTATCAGGGCGTCAGCTTCCCGCTGGCCGAGGCCGAGACGCAACTGACGATGATGCGCCAGCTTTGCTATTACACGCTTGACCTGCGCGACCGCGGAATGCCGCACACCGCCCAGGCGGCGATGTGCAAGTGGTACCTGCCCAAGACCGCCTGCGAGATCATTCACCAGTGCCTGATCCTGCACGGCCATTACGGCTATACCACCGACCTGCCCCACCATCAGCGTTACAACGACGTTCTCGGCCTGCAGATCGGCGACGGCACCGCGCAGATCCAGAAGCTGGTGATCGCGCGCGAAAGGGTCGGCCGGATGGCGCTTCAATACGACAAGAAGGCGAAAGGGGCTGCGAAATGAGCGAGCCGGTCATCGCAAGCATAGAGGGCAGCGTCGGCATCATCGAGCTGGCGCGCCCCGAAAAGTTCAACTGCCTGTCGCTCGAGGTGCATGAGCACATCTCTGCCGCGCGTGCGAAATTCGAGGCCAACCGCGAGATCCGCTCGATCCTCATCCGGGCGCAGGGCAAGCACTTCTGCACCGGCGCCGACCTGACCGAAGTGAAGGGCAAACTGAAGGATCCCGCCGCGCTGGACCATTTCATCGCCTTTGGCATGAAGAACCTGCGCGCGCTCGAAACCAGCCCGCTCCCGGTCGTCGTGGCCGTGCAGGGGCTGTGCCTGGCGGGCGGGACAGAGCTGATGCTGTCCTGCGACGTGTGCTTTGCCGCCGAAACCGCCCAGTTCGGCGATCAACATGCGCAATTCGGCCTGATCCCCGGCTGGGGCGGCTCGCAACGGCTGACGCGGCTGATGGGCCTGCGCCGGGCGCTTGACCTGATGTTCTCGGCCCGCTGGCTCAAGGCCGCCGAGGCGAGGGAGGCCGGACTGGTCAACTATGTCGTGCCGGACGCGGACCTGCACAAGGCCGCGCTGGAGTATTGCCAGACGATCGCCACCCGCTCGCGCCCCGGCATCGCCGAGATGAAGCGGCTCGCGCGGGAAGGCGCCGATCTCGGCATCGACCAGCAGATGCGGCTCGAGCGCGACGCGGCCGTGCGCGCGCTGCCCAGCGATGATGTGGCCGAAGGGCTTGATGCTTTCGAAAACCGCCGTAAACCTACTTTCGGGGCTTGAGGAATAACCATGGATTTCACTCTGAACGACGAACAGCGCCAGATCTACGAATACGGCGGGCAGTTGGCACAGAAATTCGACAACGATTACTGGCTGCGGCACGCGCGCAAGCATGAATTCCCCAGGGACATGTTCCAGCAGATCGCCAATGACGGCTATCTTGGCATCATGGTGCCCGAGGAATATGGCGGCGCCGGCCTTGGCATGACCGAAATGGCCCTGTTCATGGAAGGCACCGCCAATCACGGCATTCCGCTGCTGATGATGGTGGTCGGCCCGACCATGTCGCTGGCCCATATCGCCAAGCACGGGACCGAGTTCCACAAGAAGGAGCTTCTTCCCGCCGCCTGCCGGGGCGAGATTCAGTTCTGCTTCGCGATCACCGAGCCGGGTGCAGGCTCCAACACGATGAAGGCCACGACACTGGCCAAGCGCCGGGGCAACCGGTTCAGCCTGTCGGGCGAAAAGACCTTCATCACCGGGGCCGAGGTGGCAGACTATTGCCTGGTGGTTGCGCGGACCAAGCCGCATACTGAGGTCACCCGCAAGACCGACGGCTTTACCCTGTTTGCCGTGGACCTGAAGAAGAAGGGCGTAGAAAAGCAGCGGGTGAAGATCTCGATCCCCCTGCCCGAAGAACAGTGGACCCTGTTCTTCGACGATGTGGATCTGGGCCCCGAGGATGTGGTCGGCGAGGTGGACAACGGCTTCTCGATCCTGTTCGACAGCCTGAACCCCGAACGCATCATCCTCGCCGCGCTGTGCTGCGGCATCGGCCGCTTCGCCTTGAAGAAGGGCGTGGCCTATGCGTCCGAACGCAATGTCTTCGGCCAGCCCATCGGCGCGCATCAGGGTGTGCAGCACCCGATGGCCAAGGGATACACGGCGGTCGAGATGGCCAGCCTGATGACCCGCCGCGCGGCCTGGGAATACGACAACAAGCTGCCGGCGGGGGCATCTTCGAGCATGGCCAAGTACGCCGCCGCCGAAGCCGGTATCGAGGCGGTGGACGCCGCGCTTCAGGCGCATGGCGGATCGGGCTTTACCGAGGATACCGGGCTTTACGAAATGTATCCGCTGGTCAGGCTCCTGCGCACCGCGCCCGTGAACCGCGAGCTGTGCCTCAGCTTCATCGGCGAAAAGGTCATGGGCCTGCCGCGATCCTACTGATCGCCGGCTGTCATGGAGGATGACATGGAATTTGGAATGCGCTTCCGGCGGCAAGATGCCGCCGCCAAGGTGAACGACCGCTTCTGGCACGAGATCGAGGGCAAGCCCCTCGACGAGGTGCGCCGCATCCAGGAGCAGCGTCTGCGTGAGCAGATGGACTATCTCAAGACGAACTCCCCGTTCTACCAGGAGAAATTTGCCGCGGCCGGCGTGAGCTTCGACGAGATCCGCACGATCGAGGATCTGCAGAAGCTGCCCTTCACCTACAAGACCGAGATCCGCGAAAGCCTCGCGGCAGAGCCGCCCTTCGGCAAGCACCGGGCCGCGCCGATGGCGGACATCATCCAGATGCAGGCCTCATCGGGCACCACCGGCAGCCCGTCCTATGTCGCGCTGACCGAGTCCGACGCCGAGATGTGGCACGAGATGACCGCGCGCTGCTTCTTTGCCAACGGCGTGCGGCCGAGCGACATGGTGCTGCATGCCTTTTCGCTGGCCAAGGGCTTTGTCGGCGGCATCCCTGTGATGCAGGGGCTGCAATACATGGGCGCGATCGACATTCCGATCGGCGCCGATGGCGGAGCGGAGCGGCTGCTCCGGGCCTGTGCCGACATTCGCCCGCGCTGCATCGTCGGTGCTCCGAACTACGTGCTGCACCTGGCCGAGAAGGCACCCGAGATCGTCGGCTGCGAGGCCACCGAGCTGGGCGTGGAGCGGGTGATCGTGGGTGGCGAGCCGGGCGGCGGCATTCCCGCGATCCGGGCCCGGATCGAAGCGGCCTGGGGCGCGACATGCACAGAAATGCTGGGCGGCACCGATCTGGGCGTGACCTACTGGGCCGAATGCGACGCCCAGACGGGCATGCACATGGTCAACATGGACTATGTGCTCACCGAACTGCTCGACCCCGAGAGCGGCAAGATCATCCCCTGGGAAAAAGGCGCCCAGGGCGAGATGGTCTATACCGCGCTCGGCCGCCGCGCGAGTCCGCTGGTAAGGTTCCGGTCGGGCGACTATGTAGAGGTCACCGCCACCGAATGCTCCTGCGGGCGCACCGGGCCGCAGATCCGCTGCACCGGCCGGACAGACGACATGCTGATCGTGCGCGGCGCCAACGTGTTCCCCTCGGCGATCAACAGCGTCGTGGCGGAAATGGTGCCCGAAACGAACGGCGTGATGCGCGTCGTGGCGGACTTCCAGGGCCACACCACGCAAGGTGCGCTGAAGGTGATCGTCGAGCGCGGGCCCGGACAGGACCCGGCAAACGATGCCAGCCTCAAGAAAAAGATCGAACAACGGCTCCGCGATGCGCTGGTGTTCAAGGCCGATGTGCGTCTGGTCGCGCCAGACACGTTCGAAAAACCCGGTGCGGCCAAGGTCGCCTTCGTCCTCAGAGAGTATCCGAACCTGCCATGACAAGAATGAAATCCCTTCTCGACACCGGGTCCGAGGACTTCCGGAACAACGACGCGTATTACCGGGAAAAGATCGAGGAATTGCACGCGCTTCGCCTGCAGCAGCGCGTCGGAGGTCCCGCAGCGGCGCGGGAACGGCATGAAAAGAAAGGCAAGATCCTGCCGCGCGAGCGTATCGAGCGGCTGGTCGACCCCGGAACGCCCTTTCTGGAACTTGGCGAACTCGCCGGCCTGAACAAGTATGACGGCGTGCCCCCCGGCGCCGGCATCATCACCGGCATCGGCGTGATCGAGGGGCGCCAGTGCATGATCATCGCCAATGATGCCACCGTGAAGGGCGGCACCTATTTCGGCATGACCTGCCGCAAGCACGTTCGCGCGCAGAGAATTGCCTGGCAGAACCGCCTGCCGGTGATCACCCTGGTCGATTCCGGCGGCGCTTTCCTGCCGGAGCAGGCGAACATCTTCCCCGACGATGGCCAGTTCGGCTCGATCTTCCATCAGCAGATCGGCATGTCGGGCGACGGGGTGCCGCAGATCGCCGTGGTCATGGGCCCCTGCACCGCGGGCGGCGCCTATATTCCGGCGCTCTGCGACGAGGTGGTGATCGTGCGCGGTCAGGGCTTCATGTATCTGGGCGGACCGGAGTTGACCTTCGCGGCAACCGGCGAGAAAGTCGATGCGGAATCGCTGGGCGGCGGCAAGATGCACTCTTCCGTCTCGGGCGTCACCGACCATCTGGCCGAGGATGACGCGCATGCGCTGGCGATCACCCGCGAGATCGTCAGCCATCTGGGCGAGAAGCCCGTGCCCCGCAAGACGCCCGAGGCGCCATCCGAGCCCGCCTACCCGGTCGAGGAAATCTACGGCATCGTCAGCCGCGACGCCAAGGTGCCCACCGACAACCGCGAGATCGTCGCACGGCTCGTGGACGGCAGCGATTTTCACGAGTTCAAGCCGCTTTACGGCGACACGATCATGACCGGCTGGGGCCGCATCCACGGCCATGAAGTCGGGATTCTCGCCAATACCGGCGTGCTCTTCGTCGAGTCGGCGCTGAAGGCCACCCATTTCATCAATCTCTGCGTGCAGCGCGACATTCCGCTGCTGTTCCTCGCCGACGTGAACGGCTTCATGGTCGGCCGCGAGGTCGAGCAGATGGGCATCGCCAAGGCCGGGGCCAAGATGATCACCGCCATGTCCTCGGCGCGGGTGCCGAAGTTCAGCATCATCACCGGCGGCTCCTACGGGGCCGGCTACCTCGCCATGCTCGGCCGTCCGTTCCAGCCCGACGCGATGTTCGCCTGGCCCACCGGCCGGTCGGCGCTCATGGGGCCGGAACAGGCCGCGAGCGTGCTGACGCAGGTGCGCACCCAGATCAACGAACGCGAAGGCAAGAAGTGGACCCCCGAGGAGGAGGAAGCCTTCAAGGCCCCGATCCGCAAGCAATACGAGGAATTCCAAGTGGCGTACAACTTCGCCTCGAACCTGTGGATCGACAGCGTGATCGACCCTTGCGAAACCCGCGACGTCATGGCGATCCTGCTCGACGTGACCTCGCGCAGGCCCAAGGTCGAAACGCATTTCGGCGTGTTCAGGATGTGAGGCGGACAGCATGAAAATCAAGACGCTTCTCATCGCCAACCGCGGCGAAATCGCCTGCCGGATCGCGCGCACCGCGCGGGCCAGCGGCATCACCCCCGTCGGCGTGCACTCGCAAGCCGACGCCAACGCCCTTCATGTCCGCGAGATCGGCAAGTCGGTCTGCATCGGCGGCGGTCCTGCCTCGGAAAGCTACCTGAAGATCGACGCGGTCATCGCCGCCGCCAGATCCGTTGGCGCGGATGCGATCCATCCCGGCTATGGCTTTCTGGCCGAGAACGCCGATTTTGCCCGCGCCGTCGAAGCCGCCGGCATGATCTTCATGGGACCGACGCCCGAGACGCTGGAGCGCTTCGGCGACAAGGCCAGCGCCAAGGCGGCGGCGGTTGCCGCCCGGGTGCCGGTGATCTCGGGCGCGGAAGGCGCGCATTCCGACCCCCAGAAGATTGCCGCCGAGGTGCGCAAGATGGGCCTGCCGGTCCTGCTCAAGGCGGTGGGCGGCGGCGGCGGGCGCGGGCAGCGGCTGGTGACCGATGAGGCCACGCTGACGGAGGATATCGAGGGGGCGCTGCGCGAAGCGAAATCCACCTTCGGGTCCGAGGGCCTTTTGCTGGAGCGTTTCCTGCCCGAGGCGCGCCATGTCGAGGTGCAGATCGCCGGTGACGGCAAAGGGCATGTGGTGCACCTGTTCGAACGCGACTGCACGCTTCAGCGCCGCCACCAGAAGGTCATCGAAGAGGCTCCGGCCTGGGGTCTGCCCCGCACGCTTCTGGACGAGATCGCCCATGATGCGGTGCGCCTGGGCGAGACGCTCGACTATCGCGGCCTTGGAACGGTGGAGTTTCTGGTTGCAGGGGACGCGTATTTCTTCCTTGAAGTGAACCCCCGCATCCAGGTGGAACACCCCGTCACCGAAGCGATCACCGGGCTCGATCTGGTCGCCCTGCATCTGCGCATCGCCGAAGGCGCGGGGCTGGGGCTCGTGCAGGACGATCTGCGGATCAATGGCCACGCCGTAGAGGCGCGGCTTTACGCCGAAGACCCCGCGATGCAGTTCGCTCCTTCGACCGGCACGCTGACCACGCTCAGCCTGCCCGGCGGCCTGCGGATCGACAGCGGCGTTGCCGAGGGGGACGCGGTCACGCCCTATTACGACCCGATGATCGCCAAGCTGATCGTGCACGCGCCCGACCGGGAAACCGCGCTCGCGCGGCTGGCGACGGCGCTTGACCATGTCGCGGTCGAGGGCGTGCAGACCAACCGCGCCTTCCTGACCGCATTGGCGCGGGACGCCGAATTCCAGAGAATGCAGGTGCATACGCGCTGGATCGACGCCCGGATCGAGGAGTTGACGCAGCCGCCCGCGATTGCCCGGCCCGAGCTTTGGAAAGCCGCCGCCGCCATTGTCTTCGTGTCCGCCGGCCGGCGCGATGATTGTGCAGACCCCTGGAGCAACCGCAACCGGTTCACCGGCTGGAGGCTCGGCCTTGGCGGTGCTGCACTGGAGGCGGGGCAGCGTGTGACGCTGACCGATTCCGCCGGCGCATCCGAGGAGTTGCGCGTCGGCCCCGTCAAGCCCGGCGGCCAATACACCGTCCTGTCGGAAAACGACGGTGCGACCACGCTGACTGCGCGGGAAATCGCGCCGGGCCGTTGGCGCCTTGGCGAAGGCGATGAGGTGTTCGTGGTCGATGCGCGGCTGCATGCCGGGGTGATCGAACTGGACACGCCCGAAGGTCGCCTCGTCTTCCGGCCGGCCGCGGCGCTTGACTTTGCGGGTGCCGACGCGGTGGCTGATCGTGCCGTGACCTCTCCGCTGACCGGCATGATCGTGCAGGTGAGGGTCGCCGACGGACAGACCGTCGCCGCGGGCGACGTGATCGCGGTCATGGAGTCGATGAAACTCGAAATCTCGATCCGCGCCGCCGCTGGCGGTGTCGCCAGCAACATTTCGATCTCGAAAGGGGACATGGTCGATCGAGGCCAGGTCATCGCCGAGATCCTGCCATCCGAGGAGTGACCAGATGAGCGATTTTCCGAAATTCGTCGAATTCCGTGAGGAGGGCCCGCGCGAAGGCTTCCAGATCGAGAAGAAGATCTACCCGATCGAGGAGCGGATCGAGCTGATCGACATGCTCAGCGAGACCGGCCTGAAGCGCATTCAGGTCGGCAGCTTCGTCAGCCCGAAATACGTGCCGCAGATGGCCGATACCGGCGAGTTGTTCAAGCGCATCAAGCGCAAGCCCGGCGTGAAATACACCTCGCTCTGGCTGAACGACAAGGGCTTTCGCAAGGCCCTGACGGCGCATGAGGTCGATATCGACCCGCGGCTGCTGTTCTACCCGTCCGAGGCTTTCGCGCAGGCGAACAACAACTGCTCCTCCGCCGAGATGCGCGAAAAGCAGCGCGAATGGGTGCGCCTTTACAAGGAGGAGGGCTATACCGTCGACGCGGCCTATGTGATGACCGCCTTCGGCTGCAACTACGAGGGTCCGATCCCGCAGAGCCGCATTCTGGACGATTTCCGCTTCATCCTCGATCTTTGCAAGGAGGAAGACATTCCGGTTCCGATTCTCGTGATCGCCGACACGATGGGCTGGGGCAACCCCGAGGCGGTCAAGCGCATGATCGGCGCACTGCGCGAGATGGCACCCGACGCGCGCATCGGCATGCACATTCACGACACCCGCGGCCTCGGCATCGCCAACCTCTATGCCGCCCTGTCGATGGGGGTGGACATGTTCGAAAGTTCGGTCGCCGGGCTTGGCGGCTGTCCCTTCGCCGGCCACGGCCATGCCCGCGCCGCCGGCAATGTCTGCACCGAGGACGCGGTATTCCTGTGCCACGAGCTTGGCATCGAAACCGGGATCGACCTCGACAAGCTGATCGCCGCGGCGGTCAAGGCAGAGCAGATCATCGGCGCACCGCTGATGGGCCGGGTGATGCATTCCGGCGGACTGGACAAGTATCGCAAGGCAAGCTGAGGGAGGAGCCCAGATGGCAAAGGCACTTGAGGGAAAGGTGGTCCTGGTCACCGGAGCGGGTGGCGGGATCGGGCGCGACATTGCGCTGATGGCGGCCGCCGAAGGGGCGGCGGTGGTGGTGAACGATCTGGGCGCCTCGCTGAAGGGCACCGGCCAGAGCGAAAGCGCGGCGCAGAAGGTCGTCGAGGAAATCAGGGCCGCGGGGGGCGAGGCGATCGCCGATGGCGGCTCTGTCGCCGATCCGGAGGCCGCGCGGGCGATGGTCGAGGCCGCCGTCAAGGAATTCGGCCGCATCGACGCCGTGGTGAACAATGCCGGAATCCTGCGCGACGGGTATTTCCACAAGATGACCTATGAGGATTTCGACGCGGTGGTGAAGGTCCATCTCTACGGCGCCTTCAACACCTCCCGCGCCGCGGCAGATTACTTCCGCGAACAGGAAAGCGGCGCGCTGGTGCACATGACCTCGACCTCGGGGCTGATCGGCAACTTTGCGCAGGCCAACTATTCGGCCGCAAAGCTGGGCATCGCGGCATTCTCGAAATCGGTCGCGCTCGACCTCAAGCGCTGGAACGTGCGCTCGAACTGCATCGCGCCCTTCGCCTGGAGCCGGATGATCTCGTCGATCAAGACCGATACGCCGGATCAGCAGGCGCGGGTCGAGAAGGTCAAGAAGATGACCCCCGCGAAGGTCGCGCCGATGGCCTGTTTCCTGATGAGCGACCGCGCGGCCGGTGTGTCGGGCCAGATTTTCGGGGTTCGGATGAACGAGATCTTCCTGTTCAGCCAGCCCCGCCCGGTCCGCTCCATCCATTCCGGCGAGGGCTGGACCGCGGATGAAATCGCCGAACGCGCCATTCCCGCGCTCAAATCGCAGTTCACGCCGCTGGAAGTGTCGGCTGACGTGTTTTCGTGGGATCCGGTCTGATGGCACGGCGCAAGGGAAAGATCAGCTCCAACATCGCCTGGAGCACCCCGGACAGGATCTGCGTGCGCGGGCTTGACCTGCCCAACGAGATTCTGGGGCACATGAACCTCGGCGATCTGGCCTTCCTGCAACTGACGGGCCGCAAGGCCACGCCCGAGGAAAGCCGGGTCTTCAATGCCATCGTCATCACCCTGGTCGAGCATGGCATCACGCCCTCGGCCCTGGCGGCGCGCATGACCTACATGGGCGCGCCGGAATCGCTGCAGGCTGCGGTCGCGGCGGGGCTGTGCGGGCTGGGCACCGTCTTTGTCGGCTCGATGGAAGGCGCGTCGAAGATGCTCTACGAGGCGCTGCCGCAGGACAGGCTGGGCACCGGCGCCGATCTGGACGCGCTCGCCGTCGAAACAGTCGAGGCGTTCAATGCCCGCAAGGCCATCGTTCCGGGGCTGGGCCATCCCCTGCACAAGCCGGTGGACCCGCGCACCCCGCGCCTGTTCCAGATCGCGGCCGAAAACGGCAAGTCCGGCGAATACGTCGCGCTGATCCAGAAGATTCAGGCCGTGGCCGAGGAAAGGTCCGGCAAGATGCTGCCGATCAACGCCACGGGCGCCATCGGCGCGATCTGCTGCGAATTCGGCTTCCCGTGGAAGATCGTGCGGGGGTTTGGCGTGATGGCGCGGGCCATCGGGCTGGTCGGCCACATCCTCGAGGAAAGCGAGAACCCGATTTCCTTTGAAATCTGGCAACGCGCCGAAGCGGAAATCCTCGAAACATCGGGCCCCGGCGCGCATTGACAAACGCCGCCCCTCGGCGGAAGCCCCATGCCGGGGCTTCCGCCTTGCGATTGCTGCCTGCGTTTCCAGCGCGGGCCTGATGGCGCCCTGCCGAGCAAAAGGACTACCCGATGCCGCATCCGATCAGCCGCTTCACCGCCCCTGAAATCCCCGACCTTCCCGACGACATCCGCACCCGCATCCTTGCCGTGCAGGAAAAATCGGGCTTTGTGCCCAACGTCTTCCTGCTTCTCGCCCGCCGCCCCGACGAATTCCGCGCCTTCTTCGCCTATCACGACGCGCTGATGGACAGGCCGGGGGCGCTCAGCAAGGCGGAGCGCGAGATGATCGTCGTCGCCACCTCGGGCCTGAATGAGTGCCTGTATTGCGTCGTCGCCCACGGCGCGATCCTGCGCATCCGCGCGAAGGACAGGCTGATCGCCGACCAACTGGCGGTCAACTACCGCAAGGCCGACATCACCGAGCGGCAACGGGCGATGCTCGACTTCGCGGTGAAAGTCTCGCAAGGCGCGCAGTCCGTGGAGGAGGGCGACTTCGCCACCCTCTACGCCCACGGGTTCACCGGGGAGGACGCCTGGGACATCGCCTCCATCGCCGCCTTCTTCGGCATGTCGAACCGGATCGCCAACGCCGCCAGCCTGCGCCCGAACGACGAGTTCTACGCGATGGGGCGGGAGCTGCGGACGCCTGCCGACGGATCGGGCGGCTGATCTTCCCGGACGATGCTTATCCCGCGCGTGAAGCCCCGCGTCGGGAGGGGGAGCGTCGCGGGCGCGGGCCGCCTGACAACTCGCGCCTTGAGTTCTGCAGCTCGTCGCGCTAGCGATCCGACACATGTTAGATTTGGAGCTTGGAAACCGGATGGCTGGCCCACTTCATCAATTGAAAATCATCGAACTCGGTCACGTCATTGCGGCGCCGCTTGCCTCGGCGTTGCTGTCCGACTTCGGGGCGGAGGTCATCAAGATCGAGGTGCCGGGCCGGACCGACATGCTGCGCGAGCTTGGGCCGAAGGCGGATGACGGGGTCGGGGTCTGGTGGAAGACGCTGGGCCGCAACAAGAGGATCCTGAGCCTCGACTGGAAGTCGGACGAGGGCCGCGACATCCTGCGCAGGCTGGTCGAGGAAGCCGACATTCTGATCGAGAACTTCCGGCCGGGCGTGCTCGAACGCGGGGGCGCGGGGCCGGAAACCCTGCACAAATGGAACCCCGATCTGGTCATTCTGCGGTTGTCGGGCTACGGTCAGGCGGGCCCGATGCGGGGCGTTCCGGCCTTTGGCCGCGCGGCGGAGGCGATGAGCGGTCTGGCCCATCTGACCGGTTTTGCCGACGGGCCGCCGATGCATCCCGGATTTCCGGCCGCCGACGGCACCACCGGGCTGATGGGCGCGCTGGGAATCATGATCGCGCTCTTTGCCCGCGAAAGGGGGCTTGCGCGCGGTCAGGTCGTCGATCTTGCGGTTTTCGAGGCGCTGCTGCGCATCATGGACTATCCGGTTCCGGCCCTGACGGGCGCGCATATCTCGCCCCGGCGCAACGGGTTGCGCCAGCCGATGGACTTTGCGCCGGGCGGCGTGTTTCGCACCTCTGATGGCGTGTGGCTGACCGTTTCGGCGGGCAGCACGGAGACGGCGCAGCGGTTGCTACGGGCCGTGGGCGGGGACGCGCTGGCCAACGATCCGAGATTCGCGACGCTCGCCCTGATGACGCAGCATATGGCGGCGATCTTCGATGCCATCCATGACTTTGTCACGCAGCGCACGCTTGCCGAGGTCGAGGCGGAGTTTGCCCGCCATGACGCGGTCGCGTCGCGGGTCCTGAGCATCGAGGACGTCGTCGCGAACGAGCAGATACGCCATCGCGGCGACATCGTCTCGGTCGAGGGCGAGGAGACGCAGGTCGTCGGGCCGATCCCGCACTTCAGCTCCACGCCCGGCGAACTTCGCTGGCTGGGCCGCTCGCCCGGCGCGGATACCCGCGAGATCCTGCGCGAGCTTGGCCTGGACGATGCCCGGATCAATGCCCTGCACGAAGCCGGGCGGGTCGGCCTCGGTCGTGAATGACGGGCGCATGTGGCCTTCACGTCCTGCGGCCCTTGCGCAATGTTGCCCGCTGAGGGCGCAGGCGGGGCCGTCGCGGCCTCCTGCGATCCACGCCGCTGAAGATCCTTGCGCAGTGGGGGCCAGGCTGTTACTGCATGGGCCGCAGATCCGGCGGTGGCTTCACTGCAGCGTCCGGATGACGTAAGGGCGGGGTGGATCATGCCAGCGAGCATCATGTCAAGCCTTCGGTCCCCGCGACCCCTGTTCCGCATGGCGCCCCTGACGCCGAGGATGCTGCTTCTGCCCTTCATCGCCGAAAAGAAAACGGGCGATTTCAGTACCCTACGGTAGAATCGCGCGGACGGTTCGACCTGAATTCCCGCCTTGACCAAAATTCTAACGCGCGTTAGATTATCGCCAAATACCCCGAATGGGGAAGGGGAGGAGACATCATGGAAAAGACACAGTTCGGGTCTTCACGCGAAGATCTTGCGGCGCGTCCGACCGTCTATGCGCCCGGATTGTTCGCGGGCAAGACGGTTGTCGTGACCGGTGCCGGCGGCGGACTCGGGCTTGCGATCGCGACCCTGTTTGCCCGGCTCGGGGCCAACCTGGCCATCAACGGGCGCAACGAGGAGAAGCTGGCTTCGGCCACGGAATTTCTGGAAAGCTTCGGCGGCAAGGTGCTTGCCACCCCGATGACGATCCGGGATCCGGATCAGGTCAACGACTTCGTTGCCGAGGTGAACCGGACCTACGGGTCGATCGACGTTCTGGTGAACAATGCGGGGGGGCAGTTTCCACAAGCCGCGCTGGATTACACTCCCAAGGGCTGGAACGCTGTCATAGATACAAATCTCAATGGCACCTGGTGGATGATGCAGTCCACCGCGCGGCACTGGGTGGCGTACAAGCAGCCCGGATCGATCGTGAACATCGTCGCGACCATCTGGCGCGGCCTGCCGGGCATCGCGCATACATGTGCGGCGCGCGCCGGGGTGATCTACCTGTCGAAATCCGTCGCCGTGGAATGGGCGCCGCTAGACATACGCGTGAACTGCGTGGCGCCGGGCTGCTGTGAAAGCAACGGTTTTTACAACTATCCCGAGGAAGGCGCGAAAACCTTTCAGGATTCGAACCCGATGCGACATGCCGGCGACGAATGGGATGTTGCCGAGGGTGTCGTCTACATGGCGGCCGCGTCGGGCAAATTCATCACCGGCGAGGTTCTGACTATCGATGGTGGACAGCAGATGTGGGGCGATCCATGGCCCACGGGCCGACCGGACTACTTCCGGATCTCCTGAGCGCGATGCTGATCAAGGTGGGGCAAGAGGGACTTGATGAGGACCAATAGCAATTCGACGCGCGCTCTCGGCAGTGACATGCCGATACTGGAGTGTAAGGGAATCGAACGCAGGTTCGGCGGCATCGTGGCCGTGACCGGCGTCGATTTCGTCATTCAACCGCAGGAGATATTCGGCCTGGTCGGCCCGAATGGCAGCGGCAAGACCACGCTGACGAACGCGATCACCGGGTTCTATCCGCCCAACGAGGGAACGGTGCGGCTGTCCGGACAGGACATCACCGGCGTTGCGCCTCACAAGGTGGCAAAGCTCGGGGTCGCCCGGACCTTCCAGAACCTCGCCCTGTTCAACGGGATGAGCGTTCTCGACAACATTCTGCTCGGGCGGCATATCCACATGCATCCGGGCGTGATCCGCACGGCTCTCTACTGGTGGGCGGCGCGGCCCGAGGAGATCCGCAACCGGCTGGTCGTCGAGGAAATCATCGAGTTCCTGCAGCTTGAAAGCATCCGGCACGAGATGGTCGATGGTCTTCCCATCGGGCTGAAGAAGCGGGTCGAGCTTGCACGGGCCCTGGTGGCAGAGCCGAAGATGCTGATCCTCGACGAGCCGATGGCGGGCATGAACCAGGAGGAGAAGGGGTACATGTCCCGCTTCATCCTGGACGCGCGCGCGGAACGCGGCATCAGCGTCCTGCTGATCGAGCACCACATGGATGTCATCATCGGCATCTGCGACCGGATGCTTGCACTGAACTACGGCGAAATGATTGCAAGCGGCATTCCCAAGGACGTCATCAAGCATCCTCGGGTCATCGAAGCATATATCGGAGGGTCGCATGGCTGACGGGACGACAGAGCTTTCTTCCGTTGACCTCACGTTCGGCAAGCTGCTGGCGCGGAACGCCTCACGCTACGGATCGACGATCGCGATGCGCGAAAAGGAACGCGGCATCTGGAAGGAAACCACCTGGGCCGAGTACACCGAAAGCGTGCTGGCCTGCGCGGCCGGGCTCGAGAAACTGGGCGTGGGGCCGGGCAAGGCCGTGCTTGTGCTGGGCGACAACCGCGCGCGGCTCTATGGCGGCATGCTCGCGGTCGCGCTGCTGGGCGGCTATGCGATGCCGGCCTATCCGGGCGCAACGCTGGAGGAGCTTCAGCATTTCCTTGGCGAGGTCGACATCGTCGCGGCGCTTGCCGAAGACCAGGAGCAGGTGGACAAGATCCTCGATCTGCGGGACGCGGGCGCCAGCGGCATCCAGCATATCATCTATGACGAAGAGAGAGGGCTCGGGCTCTATGAGGCCGAGGGCCTCATGTCCTGGAATGACCTGGTCGAAACCGGCACGCGCCGTCTCGACGAGGATCCGCGCCGCCGCGAGGAGCTTCTGAACCGGACGAGCCCGCGGGATCCGGCGGTTTTCCTGCATTCGTCGGGAACCACCGGCAAGCCGAAGGGCATCGTCCTGAGCCAGAAGAACCTGCTGGCCGCGGTGCGGAACGGTCACGCCGGCGGAGTATTCCGCGTGAACGAGGAAGTTCTTGCCTATCTTCCGATGGCCTGGGTGGGCGACTACGCCATCACGGTCGCGGCGGCGCTGATGCTTCGCTTCACCGTGAGCGTGCCCGAGCGCCAGGAAACGGTTGTCCGCGACATGCGCGAGATCGCCCCGACCTTCTATCTGGCGGCCCCCAGAAGCTGGGACCAGATGCTGACCACGATCCAGGTCGGCATGGAGGATTCGACCTGGCTGAAGAAGAAGCTCTACCATTTCTTCATGGACCGGGCCATTGCGGCCGAGACCCGCAAGCTGAACGGGGAGAGCGGCGGGCTGCTGGAACCCCTGGGCAGGCTGCTGGGCGAGGTGATCATCTTCGGCCCGATCAAGGACCAGTTCGGCATGAGCCGACTGAGGAACGCCTTCACCGGCGGTGAGGCGATCGGCGAGGACACCTTCGTGTTCTACCGCGCCCTCGGGATCAAGCTGCGCCAGTTCTACGGCCAGACAGAGAACAGCGCGATCAATTCGATCCAGTCGCCCTCGGAGGTGCGGCTTCACACGGTGGGCAAGCCAGTTCCGGGCGTCGAAGTCAAGATCGCCGAAAGCGGCGAGATCCTGCTTCGCTCAGAAAGCGTGTTCGAGGGGTATTTCAACAGGCCCGAGGCCACGGCCGAGGCCCTGGTGGACGGCTGGCTGCATACCGGCGATGCCGGCTATCTGGAGGATGACGGTCATCTTGTGGTTCTGGGCCGTGTCTCGGAGGTCATGCATACGGCCGACGGCGAACGCTACGTGCCCAACTACATCGAGAACCGCCTGAAATTCAGCCCCTACATCAAGGACGCCGCTGTCATCGGCGCCGGAAGGCATGAACTGACCGCGATGGTCTGCACCGATTTCGAGGCGGTGGGGCACTGGGCCGAGGTGCATGGCGTGCCTTACGTCTCCTATTCGGACCTGTCTCAGCGAGATGAGGTGGCGGTGCTGCTGCGCGACGCGTTCCAGCGCGTCAACAAGGCTCTGCCCGAGCCGCTGCGCCTGAAGCGGTTCGTCAGCCTGCCGAAGGAGTTCGACCCGGACGACGGTGAAATCACCCGGACGCGGAAACTGCGCCGGAAGGTCGTCGAGGAACGCTACGCGGATGTCATCGCGGCACTCTACGACGGTTCCAAGGAGATCCATTTCAGTGCGCAGGTGACTTACGAGACCGGGGAAACAGGGAAGGTCGACAGAATCCTTCCCATCAGGGAGGTATAAATGGAACTCGTCTTTCTAGCCGAGCTTGCGGTCAACGGAGCGATGACGGGCCTGCTCTACTCGCTTTTCGCCATCGGACTGGTGCTGATCTACAAGGCATCCTCGGTGCCCAATCTCGCGCAGGGCGCTCTGACGATGCTCGGGGCCTATGTGGTCCTTGCCTTCGCGGACGGCCTGGGCATGCCGCTCTGGGTGGCCATTCCGCTGGCCGCGATCGTCATGTTCGGCCTCGGCTTCGGCATCGAGCGCGTCGCGCTGCGGCGCCTCGCCGGCCGTCCGGTCATCATGATCCTGATGATGACTCTGGGGCTGGACATTTTCCTGCGCGGCACGACGATGGCGATCTGGGGCGCGACCTCCGCTTCGATGGAACTGGGGGTCAGCTATGAACCGCTGTTCCTTGGCGACCTGTTCATCAGCCGTATCCATCTTGTCGGGTCGATCGTCACTCTCGTGCTGTTCGGCGCCTTCATGCTGTTCTTCCGCACCCGCGCCGGCATCAAGCTGAAGGCGATCGCGGACGATTACACCGCATCGTGGTCGGTCGGCATCTCGGTGGAGCGCGGCGTCGGGCTGTCCTGGGCGCTGGCTTCGGTCGTGGCCGTTGCGGCAGGCGTCATCTGGGGCGAGATCCAGGGCGTCGACCAGTCGCTTTCGCTGCTGCTGCTCAAGGGTCTTGCGGTGGCGGTTCTCGGCGGTCTCGACAGCATTCTCGGCGCGGTGGTCGCCGGCATCATCCTCGGCATCATCGAGAATGTCGGCGCGAACTTCCTCGATCCGCTCGTCGGGGGCGGAAGCCGGGATCTCATCGTCGCTGCCGTCCTCATCCTCACGGTCATGATCCGTCCGCACGGGTTGTTCGGCCGCCACGACATCGAAAGGGTCTAAGCGATGTTCTATCGACTTTCCGGTGTCTATCACACGGACTATGTTTCCGACAGCCGCATCTACGGGGTTCCGGCAGACCGGAACATGGCGGCGTTTTGCCTGATCATCGGTCTGGCGGCGCCGTTCATCATCCCGTCGCTCTACCTGAACAGCTACATGCTGCCCTGGCTGATCTGGACGGCGGCGGCGCTGGGGCTGAACCTGGTGACGGGCTGGGCCGGCCAGCTTCATCTGGGTTATGCCGCGGTCATGGCCGTCGGCGCCTATTCGGCGATCCACGCCGTGCGGTTCGGGGTGCCCTGGGAAATCGCCCTGATCATCGGTGGCCTGGCGGCGGCGGTGATCGGCAGCCTGTTCGCCTTCGCCGCGCTGCGGGTCAAGGGTCTCTATCTTGCGCTGACCACGCTGGCGATGCAGTTCATCATGGACTGGGTGCTGACACACTCGGCGGCGATCTCGGGCGGCTCCCATGCCTCGCTGCAGGCGCCGACGCTGGCGCTGCTGGGCCAGCAGATCACCTCGGACACGGGCTATTACTATGTCGCCTTCGGCTGGTGCCTGCTGGTGACGATCTTCATGCTGAACCTGAAGCGCACCGGGCTTGGCCGCGCGCTGGTGGCCGTGCGCGAAAAAGACTACGCCGCCGCGATCCTCGGGGTGAACAGCTTCTACTACAAGATCCTGGCCTTCGCGACCTCGTCCTTCATCGCCGGGGTCAGCGGCGCCCTGCTGGTCGCGACCTTCTTCTTCCTTGCCGCGCCTGAACAGTTCTCGGTGAACGTGTCGATCCAGGTGCTTGCGATGGTGATTGTCGGCGGCCTGTCCAGCATCATCGGCTCGTATTTCGGGGTCGCCCTGATCCTTCTGGTTCCGGGGCTGGTGAACAGCGCCGTCGCCTCGATAAGCCAAGGGCTTGGCGTGCAGATCGGTGTCGAGACGCTGGCCCATATCCCGAACGCGATCTATGGCGCGCTGATCGTCATCATTCTTCTGATAGAGCCGCTGGGCCTTGGAAAGCTCTACGGCAATGTCAGGGACTATCTGATGGTCTGGCCCTTCGATCAGATCAGGAAGTAAAGGGGAATGGCGATGCAAGAAAAGCCCGAAGTCGAGCCCATTTTGTCGATGAACAGCGTCGAGGTGCTTTACGACAACGTGATGCTGGCGATCAAAGGTGTTTCGGTCCAGGTGCCAAGGGGCGAGATGATCGCGCTTCTGGGCTCGAACGGGGCGGGAAAGAGCACCACGCTGAAAGCGATCAGCGGCCTTTTGAAGACCGAGCGCGGGCGGATCAGCCGCGGCGAGATCAGGTTCGAGGGGGCGGACATCACCGAAATGCTCGCGCAGAAGCGCGTCGAACGGGGTATCTGCCACGTCATCGAAGGACGGCGTGTCTTTGAACACCTGACCCCGGACGAGAACCTGACCGCGGCCGCCCCGGGCGGCATGTCGAGGGCGGCGCTGCACGCGGAAAAGGAAAAGATCTACGCCTATTTCCCCCGCCTTGCCGAGCGTCGCAATTCGGCCTCGGGCTATCTTTCGGGGGGCGAGCAACAGATGCTTGCCATCGGGCGTGCTCTGGTCACCCAGCCGCGCCTGCTGATGCTGGACGAGCCGAGCCTGGGGCTTGCCCCGTTCCTGGTGGCCGAGATATTCGGCATCATTCAAAAGATCAACCGTGAGGAGGGCGTGTCCATTCTTCTCGTGGAGCAGAACGCGCTCGCCGCCCTCGAAATCGTCTCGGAAGGATATCTGATCGAAAACGGCCGCGTCGTGATGCACGGCACGGCCGAGGCCCTCAAGGCCAACTCCGACATCCAGGAGTTCTACCTGGGCGGCGGCGAAGGCACGGACTTCCACAACGTCAAGCATTACAGCCGCCGCAAGCGGTGGCTCAGCTAGCCTCGTCGGCAAAGCAATCTGGGAGGATGAAATGAAACGACTGAACAAGCTGTTGTTCGCGCTTGCCGCGGCCGGGGCCATGTTGTCCGGCACGTCGTCAATGGCCGAGCCGTTCAAGGTCGGCGTCTGCTACGATCTCAGCAAGGCCTATACCTTCGCCTCGCCGCAGATTTCGCAGGCGGCGATGGATCTGGCGAAGCTGATCAACATGAAGGGCGGAATTGGCGGGGAACCGGTCGAGGTGATCGTCCGTGACCACGGCAACGAGCCCCAACGTGGCATCGAATGCTACTCGAGGCTCAGCCGCGAGGGCGTCTTCGTCTTCGACACCCTGTCAACGCCGGTGTCTCTGGCGATCCTGCCGCGCGCAATGCAAGACCAGCGCATTCTCATGCAGTCTCTGGTCGGGCGCGGCGATGCGGTGGACGGCACCGTTTTCGAATGGGTTTACCCCGTCGGCCCGACCTACTGGGGACAGGCTGCCAATGACATCGCCTATATCAAGCAGGTCCACAATGGCGATCTTTCCGACGTGAAGATCGGTTTCATCTATTTCGACTACCCGTTCGGTCAGGAGCCGATCGAGATTCTCAAGACGCTGGCCGAAAAGGAAGGCTTCGAACTTCTGCTCTATCCCGTGCAACTGCCCGGCACCGACCAGGCGAGCGCGTGGTCCAAGGTCCGCCGGGACAATCCAGATCACATGATCTCGTGGATGCTCAGCGGCGGCCATGTCGTCGCCTCCAAAGAGATGCAGCGCAACCGCATCCCGATGGACAAGTACATTTCGGTCAACTGGCTGAACGAGGTGGATATAGGCAATATCGGCGCCGAGGCGGCCACCGGCCTGAAGCGCGGCACGAACGTGGTGGGCGGTCAGGACGTGCCGCTGCGTCTGGAGATGATACGCGAGCTTTATGACAAGGGCGAAGGCTCGGGTCCGCTGAAGAACACCGAGGACGTTTTCTACAACACCGGTCTGGCGATGTATTCGATCATCTTCGAGGCCGCCCGCAAGGCGGCGGAGCTTGAAGGACTGCCGATCACCGCGCAATCCTACAAGGCCGGGCTTGAATCGCTGAAGGATTACGACGCGGACGGGATGATGGCGCCGATCACGGTGACGGCCGAAGACCACGGCGGCGGCGGCAAGACCCGCATCGAGATGTGGGATGGCGAGACCTGGGTGCCGCAGACCGACTGGATGGCCGCATACAGCGATGTCGTCTGGGATGTGGTCAAGGAAAGTTCGTCCAAATACGCACAGTGATGCTCTGGCAGAGCAGGGCGAGCAATAGCCGGGGCGACGCGTCCGCAAAAGGATCGTGCCCCGCACCCAATCTACGGGAGAAGGCACGGATGGAAGTCAGACAGCATATCAAGGCGGCGGCGCTGGCCGTTGCCATGGCAACAGGCGCGACGGCGGCCTCCGCCCAAGCGGAGGAGCCGATCCGTTTCGGCCTCTGCTTTGATCTCACCAAGTCGTACACGTTCATCTCGCCCCAGTTCGCGCAGGCGGCGCAAGACCTTGCGATGTACACCAACGAGAACGGCGGCATCGAGGGACACCCGGTCGAGATCATCATTCGAGACCACGGCAACGAACCGCAGCGCGGCGTGGAATGCTACGAGCAACTCAAGCGGGAAGGCGTGTTCAACTTCTACTTCCTGTCCTCGCCGGTCACCAACGCGGTTCTGCCGCGTATCATGAAGGACGAAAACATCCTGATGCAGGCCGCCGCCGGCCGTGGAGACGCGGTTGACGGAGACGTGTTCAAATGGGTCTTTCCGGTGGGCCCGACCTATTGGCAGCAGGCGGCGAACGATGTGGCCTTCATCAAGGATCAGATGGGCGGCGACCTGAGCAAGGCCAAGATCGGGTTCATCTATCTGGACTACACCTTCGGGCAGGACGTGCTTGAGCTTATGAACACGCTGGCCGAGCAGGAAGGCTTCGATCTGGAGCTTTATCCGGTTGCGCTGCCCGGTTCGGACCAGTCCGGCGCGTGGAGCAAGATCCGCCGCGACAAGCCGGACTATGTGATCAGCTGGCTTCTGGCCGGCCAGCATGTGATCGCGTCGAAGGAAATGCGCCGCAACCGCTTCCCGATCGACCGCTACCTGACGGTCAACTGGCTGAACGAGGTCGATATCAAAAACATCGGCGAGCAAGAGGCGAAGGGCCTTTTGCGCGGGACCACCGTTGCCGGCGGGCAGGACCTGCCGCTGGTGAAGACGATGCTGGACACCTACTACGCCAACGGCAGGGGCAGCGGCCCCGAAGCTTACGTCCGCGACGTGTATTACAATCTGGGCCTCGCGTTGTACGCGGTTAATTTCGAGGCGGCCCGGCTGGCGATCCAGAAGAACGGCTGGCCGCTGACCCCCGAGAGCATGAAGGCGGGCTACGAGTCGATCGAGAACTTCGACGCTCAGGGCATGATGGCCCCTGTGACCGTCACACCCTCGGATCACGGCGGCAGCGGCAAGACGCGCATCGAACAGTGGGATGGCCAGAAATGGGTCCCGCTCACCGACTGGAGCGCCGAGTACACGGACGTGGTATGGGAAGTGATCAAGAAACGCTCGGCGACATACCAGCCGTGAGGATATAATACGAGTCAAGGCCCCCGCGGGCTGCGTCTCGAAACAAGAAGATGCCCCGCAACCCATCGTCAGGGAGAGAGAAATGAAAACCGGACAATACATCAAGGCGGTTGCGTTGGCCGCCACGTTCGCATCAGGCGCGGCGGTCGCATCTGCACAGGACAAGGAGCCGATCAGGTTCGGCCTATGCTTTGACATCAGCAAGTCCTACTCCTTCGTCACGCCGCAAATGGCCCAGGCGTCGCAGGATCTTGCGATGTATGTGAACGAGAACGGCGGGATCGAGGGCCATCCCGTCGAGATCATCGTGCGCGACCACGGCAACGAGCCGCAGCGCGGCGTCGAATGCTACGAGCAGCTCAAGCGCGAAGGCGTGTTCATCTTCAATTTCATGTCCACGCCGGTATCGAACGCGGTTCTGCCGCGCGCAATGAAGGACGGCAACATCCTGATGCAATCCTTCGTCGGACGCGGGGACGCGGTTGACGGAGAGGTGTTCGAATGGGTCTTTCCGGTCGGGCCGACCTACTGGCAGCAGGCAGCGAACGATGTTGCCTTCATCAAGGACCAGATGGGCGGTGATCTGAGCGAGGCCAAGATCGGCTTCATCTATCTCGATTATCCCTTCGGACAGGAACCGATCGAGATTCTGAAGTCCCTTTCCGAGAAGGAGGGCTTCGAGCTGGAGCTTTATCCGGTTGCGCTGCCCGGCTCGGACCAGTCCGGCGCATGGAGCAAGATCCGCCGCGACAAGCCCGACTATGTGATCAGCTGGATTCTGTCCGGCGGGCATGTCGTCGCGTCCAAGGAGATGAAGCGCAACCGCTTCCCGATCGACCGCTACATCTCGGTGAACTGGATGAACGAGGTCGATATCAACAATATCGGTCCGATGGAGGCCAAGGGCATCTTGCGCGGGACCAACGTCGCCGGCGGGCAGGATATCCCGATCATCCAGACGATGCTGGACACCTATTACGCCAATGGCAAGGGAAGCGGCCCGGAATCGAGCGTCCGCGATGTGTATTACAACATGGGTCTGGCGATGCAGTTGACGGGGAACGAGGCTGCGCGTCTGGCGATCCAGAAGAACGGCTGGCCGCTGACGCCGGAGTCCATGAAGGCGGGCTACGAGTCTCTCGTCGAGTACGATGCGGAGGGTCTGATGGCCCCCGTCACCGTGACGCCCGAGGATCATGGCGGCGGCGGCACGACGCGCATCGAACAGTGGGATGGCGAAAATTGGGTCCCGCTGACCGACTGGAGCGCCGAATACACCGATGTGGTGTGGGACGTGATCAAGGAAAGCTCGTCGAAATACCAGCAGTAAGGATACGGTTCCAGCAGACGCAGCCCCGGCGGGCACTGCGTCTGTAAACAGGAAAATGCCCCCGCAAGCTTTATCAGGGAGGAAGAAATGACTATCCGACAACACGTCAAGGCCATTGCGCTGGCCGCTGCGTTCGCATCAGGCGCGGCGGCGGCCAGCGCGCAGGACAATGAGCCGATCAAGTTCGGCCTTTGCTTCGATCTCAGCAAGTCCTACACTTTCATTTCGCCGCAGGTGGCCCAGGCGGCGCAAGACCTTGCGATGTACACCAACGAGAACGGCGGCATCGAGGGGCACCCGGTCGAGCTCATCATTCGTGACCACGGCAACGAACCGCAGCGCGGGGTCGAATGCTACGAGCAGCTCAAGCGTGAGGGCGTGTTCAACTTCTACTTCCTGTCCACGCCGGTGAACAACGCGGTTCTGCCGCGTGTCATGAAGGACGGCAATATCCTGGTGCAGGCCGCCGCCGGCCGCGGGGATGCGGTCGACGGTGAGGTGTTCGAATGGGTCTTCCCGAACGGGCCGACCTACTGGCAGCAGGCGGCGAACGATGTGGCCTTCATCAAGGACCAGTTGGGCGGCGACCTGTCTGACGCCAAGATCGGATTTCTCTATCTGGACTATCCCTTCGGGCAGGAGCCGATCGAGGTTCTGAAGACCCTTTCCGAAAAGGAAGGCTTCGAGTTGAAACTCTATCCCGTTGCGCTGCCCGGTTCGGACCAGTCCGGCGCGTGGAGCAGCATCCGCCGCGACAAGCCCGACTATGTGATCAGCTGGATCCTCTCCGGCGGGCATGTGGTCGCGTCCAAGGAGATGCGCCGCAACCGCTTCCCGATCGACCGCTATCTGACGGTCAACTGGATGAACGAGGTCGATATCAGGAACATCGGCGAGCAGGAGGCGAAGGGTATCCTGCGTGGGACCAACGTGGCTGGCGGACAGGAACTGCCGCTGGTCAAGACGATGCTGGACACCTACTACGCCAACGGCAAGGGCAGCGGCCCGGAAGCCCTTGCGCGCGACGTGTACTACAACCTTGGCCTCTCGATCTACGCGGTGAATTTCGAGGCGGCCCGGCTGGCGATCCAGCAGAACGGCTGGCCGCTGACCCCCGAGAGCATGAAGGCGGCCTACGAGTCGATCGAAAACTTCGATGCCCAGGGCCTGATGGCCCCCATCACCATCACACCCTCGGATCACGGCGGCGGCGGCAAGACCCGGGTCGAACAGTGGGACGGGGAAAAATGGGTTCCGCTGACCGAGTGGATCGCGGAATACTCCGACCTGGTGTGGGAAGTGATCAAGGAAAGCTCTTCGAAATACCAGCAATGACAGCCGGATGAGATCAGGCGCGGTGCCACGCGAGGCACCGCGCCGAAAGATCGGCAAGACGCAATCGAGCCATCGCTAGGGAGAGAGAAAGATGAAATCCGGACAACACGTCAAGGCGCTTGCGCTGGCCGCTGCGCTTGCATCGGGGGCGGCGGTCGCCTCCGCACAGGACAAGGAGCCGATCAAGTTCGGCCTTTGCTTCGATCTCAGCAAGTCCTACACATTCGCGACCCCCCAGGTCGCCCAGGCGGCGCAAGACTTTGCGATGTACACCAACGAAAACGGTGGCATCGAGGGGCACCCGGTCGAGATCATCGTGCGCGACCACGGCAACGAATCGCAGCGCGGCGTCGAATGCTACGAGCAGCTCAAGCGTGAGGGCGTGTTCATTTTCAATTTCATGTCCACGCCGGTCAGCATCTCGCTTCTGCCACGCCTCATGAAGGACGGCAACATCATGATCCAGTCCGCCGTCGGCCGGGGTGACGCGGTGGACGGAGAGGTGTTCGAATGGATCTTCCCGGTGGGTCCGACCTACTGGCAGCAGGCAGCGAACGATGTTGCCTTCATCAAGTCGCAGATGGGAGGCGACCTGAGCGAGGCGAAGATCGGGTTCATCTACCTGGACTACCCCTTCGGGCAGGACCCGATCAACCTTCTGAACACGCTGGCCGAGAAGGAAGGCTTCGAGTTGGAGCTTTATCCGGTTCCGCTGCCCGGTACCGACCAGTCCGCCGCATGGAGCAAGATCCGCCGTGACAAGCCGGACTATCTGATCAGCTGGATGCTGGCCGGACAGCATGTGATCGCGTCGAAGGAGATGCGCCGCAACCGCTTCCCGATCGACCGCTACCTGACGGTCAACTGGCTGAACGAGGTTGATATCCGCAATATCGGCGAGGAAGAGGCAAAAGGCATCCTGCGCGGAACCAACGTTGCCGGTGGCCAGGAGATCCCGATCGTCAAGACGATGCTGGATACCTATTATGCCAACGGCAAGGGCAGCGGCCCCGAGATCCTGGCTCGCGACGTGTATTACAACGTCGGCCTTGCGATCCAGGCAGCAGCGCAGGAGGCAGCGCGTCTGGCGATCAAGGAGAACGGCTGGCCGCTGACGCCGGAGACCATGAAGGCTGGCTATGAGTCGATTGTCGACTACGATGCTTACGGCCTGATGGCCCCGGTGACCGTCACACCTTCGGATCACGGCGGCAGCGGCAAGACGCGCATCGAACAGTGGGATGGCGAAAAATGGGTGCCGCTGACCGACTGGATCTCGGAATATACCGACGTGGTGTGGGACGTGATCAGGGAAAGCTCGTCGAAATACGAGCAGTAAGGCTTTAGCTCCAGCAGACGCAGTCCCGCGCGGGGCACTGCGTCTGAAAACAACAAGTTGTCCCGCGAGCTTCACCAGGGAGGAAGAAATGAACATCCGACAGCACGTCAAGGGACTTGCGCTGGCCGCTGCGCTCGCATCAGGCGCGGCGGCCGCATCCGCGCAGGACAAGGAGCCGATACGGTTCGGCTTCTGCTTCGACCTGAGCAAGTCCTATACCTTCATCACGCCCCAACTGGCACAGGGTGCTCAGGATCTGGCGATGTATGTCAACGATAACGGCGGCATCGAGGGCCATCCGGTCGAAATCATCGTCCGCGATCACGGCAACGAGCCGCAGCGCGGCGTGGAGTGTTATGAACAACTCAAGCGTGACGGGGTGTTCGCCTTCTATTTCGCATCCACGCCGGTCAGCAACGCCGCCTTGCCGCGCATCATGAAAGACGGCAATATCCTGATGCAATCCTTCGTCGGACGCGGTGACGCGGTTGACGGCGACGTTTTCGAATGGGTTTTCCCGATCGGGCCGACCTACTGGCAGCAGGCGGCGAACGACGTTGCCTTCATCAAGGACAAGCTGGGCGGCGATCTCAGCGACGCGAAGATCGGATTTCTCTATCTTGATTATCCGTTCGGGCAGGAGCCGATCGAGGTTCTGAAGGTCCTGGCCGAGAAGGAAGGCTTCGATCTGCAACTCTACCCCGTGCCGCTGCCGGGGACCGATCAGTCCGGCGCATGGAGCAAGATCCGTCGCGACAATCCGGATTACGTCCTCAGCTGGGTCTGGGCCGGCGCGCATGTGGTCGCATCCAAGGAAATGCGGCGTAACCGCTTCCCAACGGATCGCTACCTGTCGGTGAACTGGCTGAACGAGGTCGATCTGCGCAATATCGGTGCGCAAGAGGCCAAGGGCATCCTGCGCGGGACCAACGTCGCCGGCGGGCAGGATATCCCGATCATCCGGACGCTGCTGGACACCTACTATGCCAATGGCAAGGGCAGCGGGCCGGAAATCCTCACTCAGGACGTGTACTACAACATGGGTGTTGCGCTCCAGGCGGCGGCACACGAGGCGGCGCGCCTCGGGATTCAGCAGAATGGCTGGCCGCTGACGCCCGAGAGCATGAAGGCGGGCTACGAGTCGATCGAAAACTTCGATGCCCAGGGCCTGATGGCGCCGATCACCATCACACCCTCGGATCACGGCGGCGGCGGTACGACGCGCGTCGAACAGTGGGACGGCGAAAAATGGGTTCCGCTGACCGACTGGAGCGCCGACTATCTCGACGTGGTGTGGGACGTGATCAAGGAAAGCTCGTCCAAGTTCACCATCGAATGAATGGCCATCCCCCCGCGGCGGCCGGGCTGCGGGGGAATGTGTGGCGGCATGAAACCGGAAGATTTTCGACCAGAAGAGGCGTGGCAAATGAACCCCATAGAGGTGAAGATCGAAGACGGCATCGCGACCGTGTGCATAAACCGGCCCGAGCGCAAGAATGCGCTTTCCGTGGCGGCGACCAACGGTCTGGCGGATGCCTGGGACAGGATCGGCGCGGATGACAGCATTCGCGTGGCCATTCTGACCTCGGCGGACTGCGGGGTCTTCAGTGCCGGTATGGACCTGAAGGAAGCCGCCCAGATCGCGCGCGATGAAGGCGTCGATATCCTCTCGAAGATGCGCGATCCCTTTCACGAAACCATGCGCGCCTGCCGGAAGCCGATCATCGCGGCCATGACGGGCTCGCTTATGGCCGGCGGAATGATGCTGACGCTGAACTGCGATCTGCGCGTGGGCCTGAAGGGCACCAAGGTCGGCATCACCGAGGTGAAGATCGGGCGCGGATCGCCCTGGGCGGCGCCGGCCCTCTACATGCTGCCGCAACCGATCCTGATGGAGATCGTGCTGACCGGCGATCTGATGCCGATCGAACGGCTGCACGATTTCGGGTTCACCAACTATCTTGAGGACACGCCCGATGCCGTGCGCGCGCGCGCATATGATCTGGCCAGGCGGATCGCCAGCGCCGCACCACTGTCTGTGGTGGCGGCAAAGGCCAGCGTCCGCGCCACCATGGATCTGGGCTGCGCGGGCGGTCTCGAAGAGGGCAAGCGCCTGCACGAGGTCGTCTACGCCAGCAATGATGCGATCGAAGGGCCCAAGGCCTTCGCCGAGAAGCGCGCCCCGGTCTGGACCGGAACCTGAAGGAGACGGAGATGACCGAATTGATGCGTCTGGACAGGGAAGGCCCTGTCGGTGTCCTGCGCTTTCTTCAGCCGGAAAAGCGCAACCCCTACAGCATCGCCTTCGTCGAGGCCCTGGTGACATGCCTGCGCGAGGCGGACCGTGACGATCAGGTCCGCGTCGTGGTGATGACCGGGGGTGCGCATTTCAGCAGCGGCGGGGATCTCGTCGGTTTCCAGACCGAGGTCGCCAAGGGCGCGCGGGCCACGTCCGAGATGGTTGACCGGGTTCACGATGGCGGGCGCGCCGCCTATCTGTTTCGCAAGCCGCTGATTTCGGCGGTCTGCGGCGTCGCCTTCGGCGCCGGTCTCAGCCTCGCGCTGTCGGCGGATATCGTCGTGGCCGCCGAAGATGCCCGGCTCTGCGAGGTGTTTGCCCGCGTCGGCGGCTGCCCCGACACCGGATCGAGCTGGCTGCTTCAGCAACGCGCCGGGGCAGGGGTGGCGCGGATGCTCGTGCTCACCGGCCGCGAGATCGACGGGCGCACCGCCCGGGAGTTGCGCGTGGTGGAAGACTGCGTTCCGGCCGCGCAGGTCGAGGCGCGCGCGCTGGAAACCGCCCGCGAGATTGCGGCAAACCCGATGTTCGGCGTGCAGACGGCCAAGCGCGTGATGCGCGCAGCGGCAGAGTGCAGCTATCTCGAGGCGCTGGACATCGAGCGCGACGCGCAAAGCGTCCTGCTGTGCGCGCATGATTTCCCCGAAGCGATGAAGGCGTTCTCGGAAAAGCGAAAGCCCGAGTTCAAGGACCGCTAGTGTTCCCGAGTCTGACATTTGCTACCAATTTTCCCTGGTTTCATCGAGAGCGTCCGGGCACGGCGTTCCCGTTCGAGGATGTCCTCGGCGGTCATGGTCCAGATGAAAGGTCAACATCTCGCGCGACAGCGTCCGCAAAATGATGGCGTTTTCGGTTCCGCCGGGCTACCGGCGGAAGGCGGCGGTGAAGCGGCCAAAGCCGGATGCTTTTGCCGGGATCATCGATGCCTGGCTCGACGGCGATCGGGATGTGCATCAGGAGCCGCGACAAGATCTACGCGCTGCACGAGCCGGAGGTCGACTGCATCTCCAAGGGCAAGGCCCGCAAGCGCTACGAGTTCGGCACCAAGGTCAGCCTCGCCACCACCATCGACGAAGGCTTCGTCGTCGGCATGCGGTCCCTGCCGGGAAATCCCTACGACGGCCACACCCTGCCCGAGGCGC
>DIVD01000049.1 GCA_002423245.1 Rhodobacteraceae bacterium UBA6141 | reverse complement strand
TCCCAGAAGCGATGTCGCGCTACAAACCTCCTTCGCGACGCGGCTAGATGGCCCGAAACGCCCAGCAAGCCAGGATATCAGGTCGAGCGTGAGATGTTATTCGTGGGTCATGGCGCTCTCCTTGTGTGGAAACATGATGAATCGTCCACACGACAGATACGGAGGTATGGGGCGGGCCACCGCAATAGAGAATTTCTGCAAGCTTGCAATGCCAAGCGTCCGCAACTGACGTATCTCGGCGCCATGATCACCGACGAATCGACAGCGAAGAAAGATCAGCACATGCACAAGCTTCCCGAATACCATGCCTTCAGGGCCGGTCGCGAAGAGGGCACCGTCCAGGTCATGGTGAGCATTGATGGCAATACCCGCATGGTGCCATGGATCCGAATGGAGCCCCAGACCCTCGCGAGGCTGCTTGAGGCCTTCTTTGCGGGCGACCTGCGCTTCATGTCCTTCGACGAACACCCCAAGCGGCTGATCGGCATGAGCGTCAAAAGTGATGGAAAGCCCCCGGTGGTCCGGCTGACCGCGCGCTCGCTCGTGGAGGGGGATGGATTTCCGCAGGAATGGGAGATTGCCGATCCACAGTTGTTTGGCGCACCCCCCTGGAACGGCCAGATGAAATGACCGGCGGATCTCTGGTCATCCTGACAGGCGCGGGGATCTCGGCCGAAGGCGGGCTGGGCACCTTCCGGTGCGCGATTGGTGCGCCGATAGTGGCGGACGCGCGCCCTCAGAGAACTTGTCCGGAATGGCTCTGGCCGCGGGCTTTCGAGGGCGCGTCCATGCTCCACCTGCGGACGCATGAGGGCGGGCCTCGTGCCCGAAGCTCCCCCCGCCTGCCGCGCTGGCTCAGCCAGCGCGTTGCGGTGTGGCTGAAGTCGTAGGCGAGATTCTTGGCACAGGGCGTCTTCAAACGAGTAGACGGTCGGGCCTCGTCGCCAGCCTTATGATTCGAGGCCTGGGCCGTCGCTTCCGACGATCTGGTGGGCGGCCCGGACACGCCGGAGGCGTCCATCCTCCGGCAGGCCCATTTCTGCGCGCACCGCCGCCAGGTCTGCAGCGTCCCTCGCCAGCTTCTGCCGCTCCTGGCGGAGCACTGCGTCCACCGTGACCTGGACGAGCTTCGCGAGGCGCGTCAGCCAAGGGCCGGCTCCAGCAACAGCTTCAGCAATGCTCCGCCGGGCGTCCTGATCTCTCGGGGCCTGCGGCCCGAAGCTGATCCGTTCGGGCCGTTCCTCCGTCTCAGGCCGCCACGCAACGGCGCCAGCGGCAAGGAAACCGAGTCCTTTCGCAAGCGCCTCGATGCGCACGGCGGCCGTCTGGCTGGCGGTTCGCACAGCTTCGGCCTGCGCATTGACAACCGCCGCCGCCCGCTCCTCCTCGGCGCGCGCCTCTTGCGCCGCAACCACGGCCAAGTCTGTAACCTGCTTCCGGACCTCTGCCTGTGCCAGTGCCGCGAAGGAATCGCGCTTCTTCCGCTCGACGGCCTCGACTTCATCCTGCGCCGATTTCAATGTCAATGCCGCCTGCACAGTCTCTGTTCTCAAAGACAGAATCTTTTCGTCGGCCGCCTCGGCGGCCCGGACGTAGTCAGTTGTCCGCGCGGCAATCGCCGCGCGCCATGCTGCGGCACATCGTTGGCCAGGGCTGCCCGCCTTGCCGCAGCATGGCGCTCGCCGCGCCGCAGGCCGATCTTCGCGAAGTGCCGCCCGGCGAGATCCTGCGCGTGCTCATAGTCCGCAACGAGAGGATTGGCTGACGCCTGAAGCAGGCGCTGGACGCCCCTGTTCTCCGTCGCCCGTTCCGTCCAGACGGCGACGACGACGTGAAAGTGGAAGGCCTCTTCATCTCCGTGCGACGAAGCATATCGCAGCTGGCCATCGGGGAAGTGCATCTTCAGGAACGCGATGGCATGCGCGCGGAAAGCCTCGACCCGATCGTCCGCCCAGGCATCGCATCCCGTGCCGCCGAACCACGCCTTGTTGACCGTCAGGATGCCCTCCCGCAGCGGCCCGCTCTGCATCGGCGCCACGGATCGACAAGCCCGGTCTCCCTGACCGCCTTGATCTGCTTCTTCCGGGATTTCGTGGCCAGAGCGGCGACATGGTTCTCGAGGTTGGCCCTGGAAGCTGCCGCCACTTCGGCGCGCAACTCCTTGATCCATCCAGAGTGCCCGATCTCGACCCGGTTCTTCTGGCCGTGCTCGTGATCGACATGCGAAAGGTCGCCGCCCTTAGTTTGTCGTGCATCCGGAACCTGCCGAGATCGGCAGGGTGGAGCCCGGCAAACCTCAGCACGATGGGCGGTGGATCCGGCAGGATGGTGACGGACTGGTGGGAGGTGATCGGCGTGACGGCATTCATGACAGGGAGGCCCGATGAGTTAAGCTTCTCCTGTCAGGATAAAGTTGACCCTGGAAAATCGTCGCACCGGGGCATCGGGCTTTGTGCGCGGTGATATAACTCACTAGTGATGTTGCGATCGGGGCAAGCCCCGATCGCAACATCACGTTCGTCCAGGGGATACCCCCGGAACCCGTCCTCGCCTTCACTCCACGGCGGAGCCGTTGCGCGAAGGCTGCGGCCAGCAGCCTGCTGGACCCTCTCTTGCCCTGTGCGAGGCTGGCCTTGCTCTGAGGGGAGGGAGATCATCGCGCCTGATGGATTCGACGATCGATCACCCTCGGCTTGCCAGCGTGACCGGCGTCGGCGCGCTGACCACGCCGTCGGCTCACCTGTGCCTGAGCCCCATCATCGACCAGTCAGGCAGTGTTCGGCGCCGGGTCATCACCATACTTTTTCGCATTGGTTAGCGCGGAAGTGCTCCCGCTCATCCTATGCTAGGTGCGCTGGGCCTCAGGAGGTGGTGGGAGCCGCTCAATCTCCTGCCCTACTTCGGTAAAAATCCCTTTTCTCTGAGGTGCGCTGTTATCAGCCGTTCTACATAGGACGCTACAGAACGGCCATCTGCTTCGGCAGCCTGCTCGACCGCTCGTTTCGTCTCCTCGGTGAGGTGCGCCATCACGCACGCTGCCACCGACTCCAACCGCCCTGACTGGTGGGCCTACGCGCAAAAGGCGATCCGCCGCCTCCAGCAGGACGAGGCGGAACACCCGCTCTCGCGCGGCACGATGAAGCTCGGCGGAACCCGTCGCGGCTTCGGCTTCGATGATGACCTGCCCGCGCAGCTCGGGGCTTCGGCCGATGTTCCCCCGGCCTCGCCGCTCTCGATCCTGAGCGCTGTCCCGGACCTGCGGCATCTGCCGCCCGAGGACTGGGACGCAATCGCCGACGCGGGCGGCGATCCGGCGGCGACGACCGAGCGGGCCGACGCCTTGCCGCCGGGGCAGGTGCCGTGGCGCGATCTGCTGGTTGCGATCCAGCTAGCGGCCAGCGTCGGATCGGCCGAAAGGCTGGATGCCATGCTTCAGGCGCGTGCCGTCACGCTGCTCACCGGCGTCGCCGAGGACGATCTGAAGCTGACGGCGCAGATGCTGACGCATCTTATCCCCGAAGACTGGCTGATCCACTTCGAGGGCAGCAACGACATCAACGAAAAGTGCCTTTCTGTGATCAAACCCCG
Organism: Rhodobacteraceae bacterium UBA6141; assembly: GCA_002423245.1. GTDB lineage: Bacteria > Pseudomonadota > Alphaproteobacteria > Rhodobacterales > Rhodobacteraceae > Frigidibacter. The sequence continues at coordinate 50,485 of DIVD01000049.1, read as the reverse complement.
TGTGACGGACGGCAAGATCGGCCTGACCGCCGCGCGCGACTACCTTCCGGACGTCGTGAAGGGCCTGCAGTCCTCGAAGCCGCTGCTGATCGTCCAGACCACCACCGCCACGCTGCCTGCGGATCTGCCGATCGACCGGCTCGGGCAGATCACGCTCATGCCGGTCGCGCGACGTTCTGGTCGCGACGCTCTGCACCAGCCACTCGGCAACCGGGCGGATAGAAGAAGCGCGCGTTCGCGCGGCCCTGCCCGAAGACAGCGTGCTGTCGAGCATCAGTCCCATCCGTCTGGCCTTCGCAATGCGAGGCGTAACCGCGCGGGAGGTGGCGGAGCGGCTGTCCGGATCGGTGGCCACGCCGACAGGATCCGCTGGCGCGGCGCCCCGCCTTGTCGACTTCTCCGGCGATGGCAGGGCGCTGCGGGCTGCACGGCAGCTGGTGCGCGATCTTGCGCTGTGGCGGGCGGGCACCATCGGCTGGCATGATCTCAGCCGCTCGCTCTTGGTCTATGGCCCGCCCGGCAGCGGCAAGACCTGGCTCGCGCGGGCAATCGGCAATGACGCAAACTTGTCGGTGGTCACCGGGTCCTTCGCCGAGTGGCAAGCGCGCGGGCACCTCGGAGACATGCTCCGCGCGATGCGCGAGAGCTTTGCCGAGGCGCGCAGACAGACGCCCGCAGTGCTGATCATCGACGAGATTGACGCCGCGGGCTCCCGCCAGGATGCGGACAGGCACAACCACAACTACCGCGTGCAGGTGATCAACAGCTTCCTCGCGGAGCTCGACAGCCTGTCGCGCGACGAGGGCGTGATCGTCGTCGGCACCTGCAATCACCCCGAGACGCTGGACCCCGCAATCCTGCGGGCCGGCCGGTTCGATCTGAAGATCGAGATGCCCCTGCCCGATACCGGGGCGCTCTACGGCGTGTTCCGGCGGCACCTCGCCTTCCCGGAGGCGGCTCTGCGCAACCTCTCGCGGCGGGCCGTCGGCCACACGCCCGCAGACATCGACGCGATCATCCGGCAGGTGCGGGCCGAATGCCGGTCCGAGGGGCGCGAGCTGACGCTCGAATACCTCCTTGCGTGCTTTGGCGGCCAGGAGGACGCCGGGATGCTTCACCGCATCGCCGTCCACGAATGCGGCCATGCGATCGTCTGCGCAGCCCTCGGGCTCGGCCGCGCGACCCGTGTTCTGCTGACGCGCGGCGGCGGTGAAGTCCACATCGACCTTCGGCGGCAGGCGGGGCTGACTGGCGACATCACGGCCACCCTGAGCCGGATGCTTGCCGGACGGGCGGCGGAGCGGCTGATCTTTGGCACCGTTTCGGCGGGGGCTGGCGGCTCCATCGAGTCCGACCTCGCACAGGCGACCCGGTTGGCCTTGGCCATCGACAGCAAGCTCGGCCTCGGCCTTCAGGGCGCGGTCTGGCGCGGGGGCGACGAGGCCGCGCTGCTGCAGGATCCGGCGATCCTCAAGGCGGTGCGCGGCAGGATCGAAGACGCGGAAGATCGCGCGCTGGCGATCCTTGCAACGCATCGCACCCTGCTTGAAGACATGGCCAAGGCGTTGGTGGCCGCGCGCGAGTTCGGGCTGGCGGAGACGGGTCCACTGGCTGCGGCAACTGCCCGGCCCGGCTGACACTATCCTGGCCGGCGCGCTACGCGAGCAGCCGCTTTTGAACTGATCCCGCCCCGCCCTGCGCCTTTGCGGCACAGGGCGGCGAATTCCCGAACTTTCGCTACACGCCGCGAACACGCCGATCGGGCACCATGGACGCTACGACTCGGGAGCCGCGGATGCCTGTCAACAACATCCCGTTTCGGCATGATTTCAGGGGTTGTCCACATAAACGGGGCCGCATCGGCGGGCCCGTGGCTATGCCGCCCCCTCCTCCGTAAGCCACACTACAGCAGACGAGAATATCGGATCACGCCCTTGCCCAACGCTGCGCTCCTTCCAGCCTTCACTACGCCCGGCGAACTCGCCGCGCACTTCGACGTGCCGGAACGGACGTTGCGGGCCAAGCAGCCCGCACTGCTGCCGCCATGGATTTGCAACGCTCATGTTGCGGGCCGGGTTTGACGTGAAAACCGTCGCCGCGCGCGGCGGCTGGAAAGATGCTGCCATCGTGCTGAAGACCCATGGCCACGCGATCGAGGACCGCACGGTGACGGATGCGGTTTTTAGCACAAAACCCGCACAGGCTCGCAAGAAGCGACCCGCAACCATCTGATATTAATATTATAATCTCGGCAGCGCGCATCCTTCGTTGGGGGAAGGGTGTCCCGCCGCCGCAGATACGCCTCTGCCCGCACTGGCGCAAGCCGGAAAATTGCCGTATGCGGCACCCCGTCGCAGGATTGCGACGCCGCCTTTTTCCGGCGCGGGACCGCGGCGCCGCTGCGCCCCTATCGGAACCCTGCCGCCAAGGATGCCCCCGCCATGAGCACCGATCCTGCCGCCCCCGATCTCGTCGCGACCCTGCTGGCAAACCCCGAGCGCGCCGATCTGCACCAGACCACGGTGGACTCGCTGCGCCATGCCTGGGGGGGCGGCGATGCGCGCTGGCTGGCGCCGGGGATTGCCGCGGAATTCGCGCTGCCCTCGCTGCCGGGCGACCGCTGGGAGATGTGGGAGGGCTTGCAGGCGATGGGCGCCGATCTGGTGGTGCAGCCCGCCGCAGGGCGGCGCAAGCGGATGCTGCTGGCCGACATGGACAGCACGATGATCGGGCAGGAATGCATCGACGAGTTGGCCGACATGGCCGGCATCGGCCCGCATGTCGCCGCCATCACCGCCCGGGCGATGAATGGCGAGCTGGATTTCGAATCGGCGCTGCGGGAACGGGTGGCGCTGCTGGCCGGGCTGCCCGAGAGCGTGATCGCAAGGGTTCTGGCGGAGCGGATCACCTATACCCCCGGCGGGCGCGAGCTGGTCGCCACGATGAAGGCGAATGGCGGATACGCGGCGCTGGTGTCGGGCGGGTTCACCGCCTTCACCAACGCCGTCTCGGCGCATCTGGGGTTTGACGAGAGCCGCGCCAACAGGCTGCTGGTGGAGGGCGGCGTGCTGACCGGGCGCGTGGCCGAGCCGATCCTCGGGCGCGAGGCGAAGATGGCGGCGCTGCGCGAGATCTGCGCAAGGCTGGGGATCGGCCATGACGAGGTGATCGCGGTGGGCGACGGCGCGAATGACCTTGGAATGCTGGGCATGGCGGGGGCCGGGGTCGCACTGCACGCCAAGCCCGCGGTGGCGGCCCGCTGCGACATCCGCATCAACCACGGCGACCTGACGGCGCTGCTGTATATCCAGGGCTATTCCGCGTCCGCGTTCGTGCGGTGAAAGCCGCGCGAGGGGATCGCGGGTGAGACCGGGATCGCGGGCAGGACCGGCCGCCGCGCGCCCGCACCGGCACCGCGGCGCGCGCGCTCAGCCAAAGCCGGGGGCCAGCCGCATCTCTCCGGTCACGATGCCGCGCCAGTTCTTCTGCGGGCCGGTCAGGTACTGCGCCACGACCGGATGCGCGGCGGGCAGCGCGCCCAGCCTGACCAGCAGCGCGACGATCGCGGCCTCGGCGCCGCGGGTGCCTCCATCGACGATCTTCAGCGCGATCCCGGTCTGCCGGTCCGGCAGGATCGCCACGAACACCGCCTCGGCCCCGGTCTTGACCGCGACGCGCCCGCCCATCGCGCGCATCAGGTCGGTGCAGGCCCTGCCCTCGCCCGCCACCAGCTCTGGCCGGGCCGCCATCGCGCGGGTCAGCCGGGCCGCAGCGCGGTTGCGGGCATCGCCCTCGGGGTTCGCGGCCGCGAAGAAGGCCATCGCCCGCGCCAGCCCGGCCACGGTGGTCGCGAAGTTCGGGGCAGAGCAGCCGTCGATCCCGAAGCCGGGGGACGGCTCGCCGGTGACCTCCTCGAAGGCCGCCTTCACCGCCCTTTGCAGCGGGTGAGCCACGTCCACATAGTCCGGCCCGGCCTTGGCATGGCGCGTCCAGGTCAGAAATCCGGCGTGCTTGCCCGAGCAGTTGTTGTGGATCTGGCAGGGCGCGGTATCGGAACAGATCAGCCGTTTCCTCGCCTCGGGATCGTTCGGCATATGCGCGCCGCAGCGCAGGTCCGGCTCCGCCAGCCCCAGCGCGGCAAGCCAGGCCGTCACCATGTCCGTGTGACTCCGCGCGCCCTGATGGCTGGCGCAAGCGAGCGCCAGTTGCGCCTCGGTCAGCCCGGCGGCATCGGCGGCGCCGCTTTCCACGAGCGGCAGCGCCTGCAGCATCTTGCAGGACGAACGCGGGAAGATCACCGCCTCCGGGTCGCCCCAGGCGGCGCTGATCCCGCCCGGCCCCCAGATGACCGCATGCCCGGCATGGACGCTTTCCAGCATCCCGCCGCGCCAAAGCTCGACCATCGGAACCGCCGCCATATCCGCCTCCTCGCTCACAGCTGCGCGATTTTCCGCCCTTGGGGCTTTCACCCATCGGCGGAATTGCGTTATTGACGACATATCGAGTTGAATTGCCCGCCGCCAAGCGAAAAGGTGCGCAAAAGGCCCCCGGCGCGGCAGAGCCGGATCGAGGGGTGCGGGATGAGGCAGAGACGGCTGGAGGCTTTGGAGAACATGACATCACGCATTCTGCGCGGGATTGCCGGTCCGGTGGCCCTGGCGCTCGCGGTGGCGGGCACGATGGCGGGCAGCGCGACGCTGGCGCGGGCACAGGAATCGACCAACCGCGTTGCGGCAAAGACCGACTGGAGCGTCTTCGTCGAGGAGAGCCCGAAGGAATGCTGGGGCGTGTCGGCGCCCAAGGAAACCGTGAACACGCGCGACGGGAAGCCGGCGCAGGTCAGCCGCGGCGACATTTTGCTGTTCGTCACCTTTCGCCCCGGCAAGGCCGGCGAGGTTTCCTTCACCGGCGGCTACCCGTTTGCCGGCGGCTCCACCGTCGAGATGGATGTGGGCGGCACCAAGTACAGCCTCTTCACCGATGGCGAATGGGCCTGGTCCGGTTCCGCCGAAGATGATGCCCGGATCGTGGCCGCGCTGAAGGCCGGGACCTCCGCCATCCTGACCGCCCGCTCCGCCCGCGGCACGCAGACCCGCGACACCTTCTCGCTGCTGGGCTTCACCGCCGCGATGGACGAGGCTGCAAGGCGCTGCGCCAGCTGAGCGCGGCACCGCACAGACGCCGGGCCCGGACGCCGCGTCCGGGCCTTTTTGCATCCCCTGTTCCGTTCTGCCCGCGAATCCTGTAATGAGGCCCATCCCCTTCCCGGAATGTTTGCCATGACCGACCAGACCCCCGCCCCGGCGGCTGACCAGGCCCCTGCCCCGCACCCCGCTGCCCCGCACACTGCGGCGCCGATCACTGCGGCGCCGATCACGCAGGATGTGCTGACGATCCCGCGCAAGCTGGCCGAAGGCGGCCCGGTGAACCTTGTCGGGCTGACGCGCGAGCAGATGCGGGCGGCGCTGATCGCCGCGGGCACGCCGGAACGGCAGGCCAGGATGCGCGTCGGGCAGGTCTGGCAGTGGATCTATCACTGGGGCGTGCGCGACTTTGCGCAGATGAGCAACCTTGCCAAGGACTACCGCGCTCTGCTGGCCCGCCATTTCGAGGTGGCGATCCCCGAACTGGTCTCACGGCAGGTCTCGGCCGACGGCACGCGCAAGTATCTCGTGCGCATCGCCGGCGGGCATGAGGTCGAGGTGGTCTACATCCCCGAGGAATCCCGCGGAACGCTGTGCATTTCCAGCCAGGTCGGCTGCACCCTGACCTGTTCGTTCTGCCACACCGGCACGCAGAAACTGGTCCGCAACCTGACCGCGGCCGAGATCGTGGGGCAGGTGATGCTGGCGCGGGACGATCTGGGCGAATGGCCGGTGCCGGGCGCGCCGAAGGATGAAACGCGGCTGGTGTCGAACGTCGTGCTGATGGGCATGGGCGAGCCGCTCTACAACTTCGACAACGTGCGCGACGCGATGCGGGTGGTGATGGACGGCGAGGGGCTGAGCCTGTCCCGCCGGCGGATCACGCTGTCCACCTCGGGGGTGGTGCCGCAGATCGCCCGCACCGCCGAGGAGATCGGCTGCCTGCTGGCCATCAGCTTCCACGCCACCACGGACGAGCTGCGCGACCGGCTGGTGCCGATCAACAGGAAGTGGAACATCGAGACGCTGCTGGCCGCCCTGCGCGACTATCCGCGCCTGTCGAACAGCGAGCGGATCACCTTCGAATACGTGATGCTGAGGGGCGTGAACGATTCCGATGCCGATGCGCGGCGGCTGGTCAGGCTGATCCAGGGCATCCCGGCGAAGATCAACCTGATCCCGTTCAACGAATGGCCCGGCGCGCCCTATCAGCGGTCCGACCGCGAGCGGATCGAGGCCTTTGCCGACATCATCTACAAGGCAGGCTATGCCAGCCCGATCCGCACCCCGCGCGGCGAGGACATCATGGCGGCCTGCGGTCAGTTGAAGTCCGCGACCGAGCGCGTGCGCAAAAGCCGGGCCGCGACGGAGGCGGGTACGGGGCTGTGACTGGTGCTCCGGGTCAGACGCTTGGCGGCGGCACTGGACGCCGCCTTGGCGACGCGGTTACAACGGCGGCGCGATCCGACGGATCGCGGGCTCCGCCCGCCGCTGCAGGCCGACTGGAAGCGTGGCCGGGTGGTTTAAGGCTCTAGTCTTGAAAACTTGTAACGGAAGGGTGGCAGAGTGGTCGATTGCAGCGGTCTTGAAAACCGCCGATGTGCAAGCATCCGTGGGTTCGAATCCCACCCCTTCCGCCAAGCTTTTCAAGCGCTTATCTGGCGTCAGTTCCACCTCCTGCGCCTCCGCTGCAAGGCTGCTACAAGCGTGCAAATCGGTGCGGCAAGGGTGCTTCCGCACAGGGCGCTTGTAGCGCATCTGTAGCCCCCGTTCGCGACAGCACCCCGCCGCATGGCGAGGGTGCCGGTCGGGTCACAGGGCAAGGAGTAACCACGCCCTGACTGGCTCCGTTCGTTTCACGAGGGACGGTTGCATTGTCACATCCCGGGTGGTCCTCTGGCCCAGGGTCACCGCCCTGCACTGGTCCGGCCCCTGATCCAGAACGCCGCCAGCCCGATCGGTCACCCGCCGGACCCTTCGCCGAACGATGCCGGGTGACCGACGATCGCAAAACACACCCGCCCCGGAGTCGCATCGCCGCCAGATTACCCGCCGGAGGCGACGCCATCATGTCCACCCGACCGCCACGCCCGCCAGCCCAGGGGGAAGCGCACTGGAAGAAACCGCGAGCGTTCCGGAAGGTCCGACAAGTCCGCTCGATCCATCCTCGGCGAAATGCGACACCCTGCGCGAGCAGGGATGCGCGCTTGACATCGAAGCAGCGCGGCCAATAGTTTCAGTCATAAAAAATGGTTATCCGAAAGTTGAAAAGTGATGCCTGATCTCGCCATCGATCATCACGGTCACTCGAGCCATGGCCCAGGCAGGCGCTGTGCTGGGCGGGACAGATGACCGTGACATCGCTGGCACGATGCCTGGAAACGGCAGCGGGGCTGTTGCGGGACCGGCCCTTCCTGATCAGTGACAGCGGCGAGACAACATTCGGCGACTTCGACGCGCTGTCGGGTCGGCTCGCCAACGTGTTCCTCGAACACGGCATCGGGCGCGGCGATGTCGTGGGCCTTTATCTGCCGAGTTGCCCGTTTCTGAGCGTCGGCTACTTCGCCTGCCAGAAGATCGGCGCCATCGCCGCTCCGATCTCGGGCATGAACCGGGCGCATGAGGTTCGTCCCATGCTGGAGCGGACGCGGATGCGCGTGATGGTCGCGGACAGGCAGACGGCGGCCGAGGCCGTCCGTGCGCGCCGGGAGGCCGGCTGCGAGGTGACGATCCTTGTCACCGGTGGCAGCGTCGAAGGCGCCCTTCCGCTCGACGCGGCCCTCGCCTCGGCCCGCGCCGACTGCGCGCCGCTGCCGCTGCGCCCGGGCGATCCGGCGGCGCTGTTCTTCACCTCGGGCACCACGGGCGCGCCCAAGGGCGCCGTTCAGACGCAGCGCAGCATCACCACGACGCTGCGCGACATGGCGGTCCACGCGGGCTTTGGCTGGGATCGCGAGGTGTTCCTGTGCGCGCTGCCTGTGTTCAACAACTTCGGCGCCACGGTCATGGTGAACGGCGCGGTCTACAACGGCGCCCGCCTTGTGATGATCGAGCGGTGGGATACGCACAAGGTGCTCGACGCGATCACCAGGCACCGGGCGACCTACATGGCCGGCGCCCCGACGATGTTCCTCTACATGCTGCGCGAGTTCGATCCGCGCCGGCATGACCTGTCCTCGATGCGCCTCGGCGTGGCGGCCGGGGCTCCCGTCTCTCCGGAGATCCTGACGCAATTCGAGGAGACGACCGGGGTACCAATTCTCGAGCTCTACGGAGCGACCGAGGTCTGTGGCGGTGCCACCGCGCAACCGCTCGTGGGCGTGCGAAAGCGCGGCTCGGCGGGCGTGCCTCTCGGTGCCACGCGCGTCTCCATCGTCGATGAGGCCGGGGCGCCGCTGCCACCCGGCGAGACCGGCGAGGTGCGGGTGAAGGGCGACATCGTCGGCGCGGGCTACTGGGGCGACGAGGAGACGACCGCCGCGAGCTTCTCTGGCGATGGCTGGCTGAGCGGCGACATCGGCTATCTCGACGAGGACGGCTACCTGTTCATTGTCGACCGCAAGAAGGACGTGATCATTGCCGGCGGCTACAACATCTATCCGCTCGAGGTTGAGGATCTTCTGTTCCGCCACCCGGACATCGGCGTGTGTGCGGTGATCGGCGTGCCCGACCCCGTGAAGGGAGAGATCCCCGCCGCGGTCCTCATCCCCCGGGCCGGCCGATCGCTTGACCCCGCCGGGCTGCTCGCATTCTGCCGCGAGAACCTGGCGGCCTACAAGGTGCCGCGCCGGCTGTTCACGGTGGAGGAGATGCCGCACGGCCCCACCGGCAAGATCCTCAAGCGCACCCTGCGCGACTGGGTCGCCGAGGGGCGGATGACGGAGATGACGCCATGAGGTCCGCAGGGGGGCCACTCGCCGGCCGCGTGGCGCTCGTCACCGGGGCGGGGGGGCCGATGGGGCGGGCGATCGCCCTGCGCCTGGCGGCCGACGGGGCGAGCCTCGCGCTCACGGACATCTCGGGCAACCGGCTCGCCTCGGGCTGCGAGGCGATCACCGCGCGCCATCCGGACACGGCAATCCACGCCGTCCGCGCGGACGCGCGGCGGCAGGATGAGGTGCGGGAGGCGCTCGTCGCCTTCCGGGGCGCTGTAGGCTCGCCGGACATCCTGGTGAACGTCGTCGGCGGGATCCGTGGCGGCGCGCTGGTCGAGCCGCTGGTCGGCATGAGCGAGGAGCGTTTCGACGCGACCTTCGATCTCAACCTCAAGCCGCTGTTCTGGATGGTCAACGCCGTCGCCCCGTCCATGCTGGACGCCGGTCGCGGTGCGATCGTCAATTTCGCGTCGATCACTTATGCGGGCGACGGCGATCAGCCGGAATACGCCGCGGCCAAGGCCGCCGTCGCCTCGCTGACGCGCTCGCTCGCCATCGAGCTTGCGCCGGCAGTGCGGGTCAACGCCGTGGTGCCCGGCCTCATCCGGACATCCGTCATGGACAACGCGCCCTCGGCAATGGTCGAGGCCTACACGGCGCGTACGCTGCTGAAGCGGCTCGGCCGGCCCGAGGACATTGCCGGTGCCGTCGGATTTCTCGTCGGCCCGGACGCCGACTATCTGACGGGAGTGCTGCTGCCGGTGACGGGAGGACTCGTGGCCATTCTCTAGGCCGCAGCGGTTCCCGTGCGAGGAGGATCCGCTACCGACGACGAGACGACAACATGGGAGGACGAAATCAATGCACGGAAGATCACATAGTCAGTCCGGAATGCGCAGGCCGGGGCCGGTTCGCCTGCTCGGGTTGGCGGCGCTGTCGATTCTGCTCGCGCAGGGTGCCGCGGCGCAGGAGACGCTGAAGCTCGGCATTTCGGCGCCAATGTCGGGCGCGGCCGCCACCTGGGGACTCGGCATGGAATGGGCTGCCGAGCAGGCGGCGGAGCGCATCAACGCCGAAGGCGGCCTCTCTGCCGGGGGCGAGACCTACATGCTCGACATTGTTGCCTATGACAACAAGTACAGCGCCACGGAGGGCGCGCGCGCTGCCCAGACGATGCTGAGCCGTGACGGCGTGAAATTCGTCGTCGGCGCCATCGGCACGGCGCCTGTGCGCGCCATGCAGGCGCTGACCGAGCGTCAGGGCGTGATCCTGTTCAATACCGCCTGGGGCAAGAGCGTGAAGGGACCGGATTTTCCCTATACCTTCACCCAGATGAACACCCCGTTCGAGATTCTGGAGCCGTTCTACACCTTCGTGAAGGAGCAGCACCCTGACGTGAAGACCGCCGTTCTCATCAGTCCGAACGATGCCACCGGACAGGAACTGGAGCCGCTGGCGATCGAGACCTGGAAGAGCCTCGGGGTCGAGATGCTCGCGAGCGACTGGTACGAGCGCGGCACGACCGAGTTCCAGCCGATCGCCACAAAGATCGCCTCGCTTGATCCGGACGTCGTCGATTTCTCCGCGGCGCCGCCCGGGGATGTGGGGGCGATCCTGAAGGAACTGGACGTGCTCGGCTGGGATGGCGTGAAGGTCATGTCGGCCGGCACATCCGTTGACGCGCTGACGGCGGTCGCCGGGGAGGCGGCCGAGGACGCCTATCTCGGCGCCTCCGCCGATTTCGACGGCCCGACGGCGACCGAGGTGCAGCGCGAGCTGAACGCCGGCGCGCGCGAGGCGATCGGCGAGCCGCTGAACGGCATCACCATTTCGTCCTACGACGCGGTCATGGCCCTGCAAGCCGCGATCAAGGCCGCGGACAGCGTCGATCCGGCAAAGGTGAAGGACGCTCTTCCGACGGTGCGCTTCGAGTCCTCCTATGGCCCGTCCGGCTTCGGCGGCGAGGCGTTGTACGGCTATCCCCAGCAGATGCTCCTCCCGGTGATCGTCACGCAGGTCAAGGACGGCAAGCCGGTCGAGTTGACGCGGACCAACCCTGCAGAGCTCGAGGCGCTGCTGAACAAGTGAAAGGCCGGGGCCGCAGGCGCGCCTCGCCGCCTGCGGCACCCGGATGCAGGTGCAATGGAAGTCTTCGTCCAACTCCTGGCCAACACGCTGCAGATCGGCTCGGTCTATGTGCTGTTCGCGCTCGGCCTGACGCTCATCTTCGGCGTGATGAAGATCGTGAACTTTGCGCATGGCGCCTTCTTCACCGCGGCCGCGCTGGTCGTGACCTCGGTGATGCCCTTCGCGACGGCCACGCTCGGGCTGTCGCTCCCGGCGAGCTATCTTCTGGCGGCCATCGCCGCGTTCGCCGTCGTGCTGTGCATCGGCGCGGTCGTCTTCAGCTTCGGCTTCCAGTACGTGCTGAAGGACCTCAATGGCTCGTTCATTCTGTCGATCGGGCTGCTTCTCGTCCTCAACGGGATCTATCTTGCGATCTACGGCGGGGCGCCGCGCTCGGTGCCGCAGGTCCTGCCAGACACCATCAACATCTTTGGCGCCAGGCTGACGGAGCAGCGCCTCGCGCTGGTGATCATCGCCATCGTCGTGACGGGCGGCCTCTATCTGCTCATCGAGCGCACGCGCCTCGGCCTCGCGCTGCGCGCGGTGGCCCAGGACCAGGAGGCGGCGATGTTGCAAGGGATGCCCTACCGCCGCGTCGCGCTCTCGGGCTTCCTGATCGGTGCCGCGCTCGCCGCCTGCGCGGGCGTCCTGATGGCGCCGATCAACGCGGTGACCACCGTCAGCGGCGACGAGTTCCTGATCAAGGCGTTCATCATCATCATCATCGGCGGGCTCGGCAGCGTCGCCGGCGCCATCGTCGGCGGCCTCTTCATCGGCATGGTCGAGAGCGTTGGCGGCTACTTCTTCGACCCCTCCACCGCGACATTGGCGATGTTCATTCTGGTCATCGCCTTCCTGCTCGTGCGCCCCCAGGGAATACTCGGAAATGCAGATTAGATCGCCCGGCGTCTGGGCCTGCGTGGCCCTTGCCGTCGCAGCCGTTCTGTTCGCGCTTCTGGCGACGAACCCCTATCACGCCTCGCTCGTCGTCTGGATCCTGACGAATGCCGTGCTCGCCGCGGCGCTGCGCTTCGTGCTGCAGATCGGCGAGCTCAACATCGCCACCGCGGCCTTTTTCGGCGTGGGCGCCTACACGACGTCGATCTGTGCGGTCCTCCTCGGCTGGCCCTTCTGGTTGACCCTCCTGCTCGCGCCGCTGGTGGCGGCCCTGCTCAGCGCGCTGTTCGGCTGGGTGACGCTGCGCACCAAGGGTCCGTACTTCCTGCTGGTCTCCTTCGCGTTTACAGAGGTCGTCCGCCTCATCTACACGCAGATCAACGTGATCGGCGGTAATTCCGGCCTTGTCGGCATGTTCCCCCCGATGGCGATCGACGCGCACTATCCCGCCTTCGCTGCCGCGCTCCTCGCCGCCGCGCTGTTCGCTCTCTACGGGGTCGAGCGCAGCGACCTCGGCCGCCTGTTCAAGGCGATCAGGAACAACGACGCGATCCCGCGTTCGGTCGGGCTCAACGTCGTCTTCCTGAAGGTGCTGTGCGTCGTCATCGCGGCGGCGGCGGTCGGGCTCGCCGGCGGGCTCCACGCCTATGCGAACAACGTGATCGCGCCGTCCGACTTCAGCTATTTCGTGGCAATCCTCGCGCTTGCCTATGTCAAGATCGGCGGCGAGGGGCACCCGATGGGGCCGGTCGTCGGGGCGGCGGTGCTGACCCTCGTCGGGCAACGGGTGGCCGGGATTTCCGCCTGGGAGAACATCTTCTACGGCGCGGTCATCGTGGTCGCCCTGCTCGCCTTCCCCGGCGGGCTCATCGGGCTGGCCGGGCGGGTCCGCGGCCTCGTCAGGGGGGGCGCGCGATGAACGGGGAGGCAAGCACCGTCACCGGCGGCGAGGTGATCCTGCGCGCCGAGCGGCTGGAGCGGCGTTTCGGCGGGCTGACCGCCGTCAGCGACTTCTCCTTCGAGCTGCGCGCGGGCGAGATCCTCGGCCTCATCGGCCCGAACGGCGCCGGCAAGAGCACCACCTTCAACCTCATCAGCGGCTTCATCCGTCCGAGCGGCGGGCGTCTCGTCGTGATGGGGCGCGACGTGACCGGCGCGAGCGCCACGACGATCAGCCGCATGGGCCTCGTGCGCACGTTCCAGCACGACAGCCTCCTCAGCGAGATGAGCGTTGTGGACAACATCCTCGTCGGCGCCTCTCATCGCCAGCGCGGCCACGAGAAGCGCATGGAGAAGGTCCGCGAGGTGGCGGCGATGACCGGCCTTGCCGACCATCTGGACACGATCGCCGGCAACCTGCCGCACGGCCTCCAGCGGATGCTGAGCATCGCCATCGCCCTTGCGGCAGAGCCGCGGATCCTGTGCCTCGACGAGCCGCTTACCGGGCTGCAGGGGGCCGAGGTCGGTGCCGCGCTCGACCTCTTCGAGAGGCTTCGCACGGCGCACGGCCTGACCATCCTGCTTGTCGAGCACAACATGCGGGCGGTGATGCGGGCCTGCGACCGTCTGATCGTGCTCAACTACGGCCGCCTTCTCGCGGAGGGCTCGCCCGAGGAGGTGAGCCGGAACGAGGCGGTGATCGAGGCCTATCTGGGACGCAAGAGATGAGCGAAGACACCACGATCCTCTCCGTCGAAGGGCTGTGCGTCAGCTACCATGGGGTGCCGGCGCTGCAGGACGTGTCGCTCGCGATCCGGCGCGGCGCGATCACCAGCATCGTCGGCTCCAACGGCGCCGGCAAGACGACGCTGATGAAGGCGATCGCCGGCCTGCTCGTGCCCGATCGCGGGAGCGTGCGCTTCTGCGGCAAAGACATCGGCGGGCGCACCCCGGCCGAGACCGTGCGGAGCGGCATCACGCTCGTTCCCGAGGGGCGGCGCCTGTTCGCGCAGATGAGCGTGCGCGACAACCTGATGACCGGCGCCTACATCCGCAGCGACCGGGCGGCAATCGAAGCGGATTTCGAGACCGTGCTCGGCTATTTCCCGGTGCTGCGGGAGAGGCTGGGCACCCCCGCGCGCGCGCTCAGCGGCGGGCAGCAGCAGATGCTTGCCGTGGGCCGCGCGCTGATGGCGGCGCCCCGCCTCGTGATGCTCGACGAGCCGACGATCGGCCTCGCGCCCGCCGTCGTCGACACCATCGCCGAGATCATCGAGACGATCTCGCGCAATGGGGCCGAGGTGCTGCTCGTGGAGCAGAACGCGCACATGGCGCTTGAACTCGCGGCGCATGCCTATGTCATGGAGAACGGGCGCATCGTCCTCAGCGGCAGCGGTCGGGAACTGATGGATAGCGACCTCGTGCGCAAGGCGTATCTCGGCCTCTGAGCGGTGTTCCATCCCGGAGCTATGCCGAAGTGACGTTTGATCGGGCGGCTTGATTTCGTGCGTGGCAAGGACGCAACCATCAAGCGCCTCCACTACGACCGCCACGATCAGTTGCGTGTCCACCTCGCCGACTTCCTGGCAGCTTGCAACTTCGTCCGCAGACTCTAGACGCTGAGCGGCCTCACGCCCTACGAATACATCTGCAAAATCCGGGCATCAGAACCGGACCGATGCATCCTCCGCGAGCCACCGGATGGCAGGAGTGAAGGCCTCCTCGCTGGGGAAAAAACCACGTCGCAGGGTACGGCCTTCTGGGTGGATGCGCCGCAGCGTCGGGCGCAACCCGGTGACCCGGCCTCACAGGCCCAAATCCTTCGCGATCGAGTTGCGCAGCACCTCGCTGGAGCCGCCTCCGATCCGCATCAGGCGAGCATCGCGGTAATGGCGCTCCATCTGGAAATCCGGGGTCATGGAATAACCGCCCAGGATCTGCATCCCCTCGTCGGCCACCCGGAAATAGGCCTCGGAGGTGAACACCTTGGCCATCGAGGATTCCGTTCGGCACTCGATGCCGGCATCGAGCCGCCGGGCCAGATCGTAGGTCAGCGTCCGGGCCGTGTGCACGGCGATCTGCATGTCGGCCAGCTTGTGCTGGATCACCTGGAACTTGCCGATGGGCTTGCCGAACTGCACCCGGTCCTTGGCGTATTGCAGGGCGCAGTCCAGCGCCGCCTGCGCCGCGCCGGTGACCTGCGCGGCAAGCGAGAAACGCTCCTTGTTGAGGTTTGTCATCAGGTGCTTCCAGCCGCCGTGAAGCTCGCCCAGAAGGTCGTCCTCGCTGACGCGCACATCCTCGTAGGTCACGCGGTTGGTGCCGACCGCGCGGAAACACAGGGTATCGAGCCGCTCGATCGTGACGCCGGGGCTCTTGGGGTCCACGAAGAACAGGCTGATGCCCTTGTGGGGCGCTGCCGCGGGATCGGTCCGCGTCACCAGAACCGTGCGGTCGGCGATGTCCACCTGCGAGTTGAACACCTTGGCGCCGTTGATCACGAAGCCGTCGCCGTCGCGGACCGCGCGGGTCTGCACCCCCGCCGCGTCCGAACCGGCATTGGGCTCGGTCAGGCTCATCGACGACTTGAACTTTCCCGCCGCAATCAGCGGCAGATACTTGCGCCGCTGAGCCTCGCTGCCATAGGTCATCAGCGATTGCGCCCCGTGCACAGTGGCGCGGTAGAACAGGATGGCCAATTCCAGAAGCCCGTAGGAAAGCTCTTCCTGAATGATGCCCAGTTCGACAAAGCCCAGGCCCGAGCCGCCATATTCCTCGGGAATGGCCACCCCCAGCCAGCCAAGTTCGGCCATCTTGTCGAAGACATCAAGCGGAGCAATCTTCTCACGGTCGCAACGCCGCGCGTAGCTGTCGGGCATTTCCCTGCGCACGAAGTCCCGGACGGACTCGCGCAGCATCATCTGCTCGTCGGTAAATCCAAAATCACGATCACTTCTCATTGTTTCCTCCTTCATGTGTATCTGGATGTCGAGATGTTCCCTGTCGTCCATGCCCAAATTCTCCCTCGATTGAGAACCGCGCGACGAACTTCCTCAAGAAACCGTGCCCCCTCCAATTCAGGTCACCTGGCCTCAGCTGCCAGCGCCTCCTTGAACGCCTTCAGAACGTCACCGGCCGGCCGGCCACGCGATTGCAGTTCATCGGCCCAGGTTTCCTGCACTTGGTTCAGCTTTTCATCCCACCGTGCCTTCTCCACACCCTCAAGAGTTGCGAATGTGACCTGCCCCTTCTCGGCGAGTTCGTCCTGCACAGCCTGGGAGTTTTCATCGACGTAACGGCACAGATGACGCGACGTCTCCCTGCCTGCTTCCTCGAGAACTGTCTTCACGTCTTCATCAAGGCCGTCCCAGAAGTCGCGACGAATTGTGTAGATCACGACAAAGCTTCCAAGCGTCACCCCGTCGGTACCATACTTGAAGACGTTCTGGAGGTCGTAAGGCTTGACGCTCAAGGGCGGCCAGACGGCGCCTTCCACGGTGCCGCGGGTCACCGCCTGATAAACTTCGGGACCTGCCATCTGAACGGGAACGGCTCCCAACAACTCGATGGTCTGGACGATGGCGCGACCGGCTGCCCGCAACTTCATACCGCGGATATCGTCGAGCGTTTCCACGGCACGGGCCGTCGTATAGAGCTTGTTTGGAGCTGCAGATGCTGCAACAAGAACCTTGATGCCGAGGGGCTCGAAAACCTCCCTGTCGAGAAGTTCCCCATCGGCAGCCAGCGCCCAGAAGGCAGCGGTGGAATCGCATTGCGTTCCTGTCATGCCGGGCAGTTCCGCCACCTGCGCAAGCGCCAGGCGGTCCCCGATATAAGCCGGCGAAGTCAGCGCCACATCGGCAACCCCGCTTTCCAGCAGCGAAAGCATATCTGCCGACTTGCCCAATTGCTGCGCCGGATAATACTCGAAATCGATGCGGTCACCGAGCGTTTCCTCCACCTTCTGCATCCAGTGCTGCGCAGCTTCCATTGAGATATAGTGGGTATTCGAGTATGTATCCGCCAAGCGTATCGTCAATTTTTCCTGTGCCGAACCGGGGCTTGCCCACGACAGGCTTGCCACCATCAGGCCAAGTGCCGCAGTTTTTCCTTTGAACGTGCCGGTCATTCCTTCATCCTCCTCTTTTCAACGCCGAACAAATCTCATGATGTCTGCCACACGCGTGGTCATATCCAACCGCTCGATAGCGGAAAACAGTTGGGAGGCCATCTCTTCGCCTATGATTTCGAAGGTCAGCTCATTGAGCTTGCTTTCTATCGACTCCCTTCTGCGGAACTTCGCTGACTCTGGCGGGCCGGCGCCCCCGAAAATGCCGCCATACACCCCGTGCCGTTGTCTGCGGCGTCTGCGCCAATGCACCCCCTTTTCCGGCCATGGCTAATTCGCCATCCGGTTCGGTAGCCACATGACGATCTGCGGCCACACGGCGAAGATCACGATCAGGGAGAGCACCGCGACCAGGAACGGGACTACGCCGGCGAAGATCTCGTGGACCGAGCGCCCGGTGTAGCGCGCGACCACGAACACATTCATGCCCATCGGCGGGGTGATCATGCCGATCTCGGCTGTTATCACGACCACGACCCCGAACCACACCGGGTCAAAGCCGACTCCCACGACGATGGGCAGAACCACCGGAACGGTCAGGATCAGGATCGCGACCTGGTCGAGAAAGCAGCCGAGGAGGACATAGATGATCAGCAGTATCAGCAGCACCATGTAGGGCGAGGCGTTCAATCCGATGATCCAGTCCGCGATGGACTGGGTCGCCCGGGTAAGCGTGAAGAAATAGCCGAACAGGTGGGCGCCTATGATGATCAGACCGATCATGCAGCTGATGCGCGCCGCGCTGGTCAATGCCTTGAGGAAGCCATTCATGGTGAGACGCCGATAGAGGACACTCAGCAAGAAGGCGCCGAACGCACCGAGAGCGGCAGCCTCCGTCGGCGTGGCGATGCCGAGATAGAGCACGCCGGTGACCGCAGCAAAAAGCGCGAGCATCGGCCCCGTTACCTTGAGCGCTCGGAGCTTCGATCCGATGGAGTAGGCCCGGCCTGCCGGCACCTGCGATGGACGCGCAAGCGACGTGATGAACACGACCAACATCAGGGCGACTGCAACCAGGAGGCCCGGCACTATGCCAGCGATCAGCAGGCGGCCGATGCTGACGTCCGCTATGATGCCATAGAGGACGAGCGCGACACTTGGCGGAATGAGCATCGCCAACGTGCCGGTCGTTGCGACGAGTCCGCCCGCGAAACGCAGCGTGTAGCCCTGGCGCATCATCGCGGGAATGCTGGTCGAGGAGAGGGTCGCCGCAGAAGCAGTGCTCGACCCGGAAATGGCCCCGAAGAAGGCACCTGCCAAAACCGTCGCCACGCCCAGTCCGCCAGGCGTGCGCCCGACCCAGACGGCGGTGGCATCGAACAACTCGTCCGCGATTTTCGATACTATGATGAATTCCGCCATCAGGATGAACATCGGGATGGTGATGAGTTCGTAGGAAGCGACGGAGGAAACGGTTGTGGTCTTGATTATTCCGATCAGGCTGCCGAAGCCGCTGACGAACCAGATGCCTGCGGTACCCGCGACAGCCATGGCGAAGGCGACCGGCAGACCTATCGCCAGAAGGATTACGAGGAGGACGCTGCCTGCAGCCGCAATCATGCGCCGTCTCCCGAGGCATTTGCCGAAGCAGAGGCTTCCGGTTCCGGCTGCTCTCCGCTGACACTGGGCACATATCCCTGCCCGCCCATCATCAGATCGACGACGTGCAGGATGACGCGCAAGAGCAGCAGCCCGATGCCGATGGGAACGAAGACATAGTAAAGCCACGTTGGCCAGGAAACCACTCCGGTGATCACCTCGCCACGAACGTAGGCGCGCCTCGCCGTTTCGATGCCGGTAACGACCATTGCCAGAAGGACCGGCACAGTAAGGACATATCCGACGATATCGATCACCCGGCGGACGCGGGGTTTCATCATGTTTCGGAACAGGTCCACGGCGACATGGCCGCCGCGCCGGAAGGTTTCGGAAACAGCAAGAAAAAATGCTGCCACCACAAGATACTTCCCGACAAGATCGTATACCCAGCCGAGCGGAGCGTTGAAGCCGTATCGCATCACGACGTCCATCGTGACGACAAGCATCATCACTGCAAGGCACAGGCCGGCAGCCACAATCGCCACGTTTTCCAATCGGTCCAGAAGTCTCACCAGTTGTGTTGATGGTAGAGCCATCATTTGCTCCGAGGGAAACGGTTCTGCAGGGTCAGGGCGGACGGCTCCCTGTCGAAGGACGGCGACCGGAACTCGAGCGCGCCATCGGTCGGTTCGGTCGAACGGTCCATCCCGTGTCTGGCGCCGGTCTCGACGATGCAGGGACCCGTCGGAAAGGGATCGGCCGTCACCCCGGCCAGCACGGCCGGCGGCGCCAGCGCGGCCGCGATCACCAGCGCCGCGCCTGCGGCAGGCCGATCCGCTCCGGTCATTGCGGTCATGGTCGTTCCTCCTTCCCCGTCCCGGCCGTTACCTCACGGGCGCCGACGCTTTCCGGGCTCCTCCCAGCCTTCTTCGTCGGGATCTGTCACCGCGCAGCCGGCCCGGTCAACGCGGAAGCGCCGCGCCTCTCGCGTGCGCCGTCAGTTCGCGCATACGTGCGATTGAGGGACAGGGGCCGCCGCGGTTGAACTTCCGCCCCGTGCGGCAGCAGAGCCGTGCGGCAGCAGAGCCCTCCGGCGCTGGCCATGGCTTCAGGGTCGCGTCGCACCCGAGAGCAGAGGATACATGTCGGGGCGGCGGTGCATGGCGAAATTGAAGATGTTCTCGCGTATCTCCCGCGTGCGATCGAGATCGCAATCGGCGCAGACAAGCTCGTCGCCCACGGTCGAGGCCATGGCCACGATCTCGCCCGTTGGCGCGATGATGCAGCTTTGGCCCAGAAGGTCGCAATTCTCCTCGCGCCCGGCCTTGGCGCTGGCCGCGACCCACAGCCCGTTGGCATAGGCGCCGGCCTGCATGCACAGATGGTTGTGGAACGCCTGAAGATGATCGTGTTCGGGCGCCAGCGGATAGTGCAGCGGCGTGTTGTATCCCAGCGTCAAAACCTCGGCGCCGCGCAGGGCACATTCGCGGTAGGTCTCGGGCCAGCGGCGGTCGTTGCAGATCGCCATCGCCCATTTGCCGCCCATCATGTCGCAGACACTGAAGGGCTCCTCGCCCGGTTCGAAATAGCGCTTCTCGAGATGCTGGAATGCGCGCCATGGCTCGTTCTCGAAATGGCCCGGCAGGTGGATCTTGCGATACCTCGAGACGATCTCGCCCTCGGGCGAGACGAGGATCGAGGCGTTGAAGCGCCTTGAATGACCGTCGATCACCAGCTTCTCGGCATAGCCGAAGGTGAAGGCCATGCCGAGTTCGCGGGCGCGGTCGAACAGCGGCCGCGTGGCGGCACTGGGCATTTCGGTCTCGAAGAACGTGTCGATTTCAGACTGGTCCGCCATGAACCAGCGCGGAAAGAACGTGGTCAGCGCCAGTTCGGGGTAGACCAGCATGGTGACGCCACGGCGCACGGCCCGCTCCATCAGCGCCAGCATCCGCCCGACCGCCGCCCCGCGGCTTTCGTCGCGCGAGATCGGGCCAAGCTGGGCCACCCCGATTGTGATAATACGGCTCATTCGTTCCCCTCAGTTTCTCAGGCTCAGGCGGCGGACCAGCGCATGAAGCAGCGCGCCGCCGCGCTGGCAGTCTTCGGCAGTGGTGAACTCGCGCACATTGTGGCTGATGCCCCCTTTCGAGGGCACGAAGACCATCGCGGCCGGGGCGATGCGGGCGATCATCTGCGCGTCATGCCCCGCGCCGGAAAACATGCGGCGATGGCTGAAGCCCATTCCCGCCGCCTGCTCCTCGACCATGGCGACCAGATCGGGGGCGAAATCCACCGGCTCGAAGCGGGCAAGGCTGCGTGTCGTCGCCCGGACATTGGCCCGGGCCGCCGCGCGGGCGACCAGATCGGCAAGCCCGGCCTCGGCCGCCTTCAGCCCGGTGTTGTCGGGATTGCGCAGGTCGACGGTCAGCCTCGCCTCCTCGGCCACGACGTTGACGAGGTTCGGCGAAAGCGTGATCGCGCCCACGGTCCCCAGTTGCGACGGCCCGACTGCCCCGATCAGATCGCGCAGCCCGGCGGCGATGATCCCGGCGCCGAAGCCCGCATCGGCGCGCAGCCGGAGCGGCGTGGTGCCGGCATGGGAGGACTGGCCCTTCAGCACCACCTCCGTCCAGGAGATGCCCTGCACGCCCTCGACCACGCCGATCTGCACGCCCTCGTCCTCGAGGATCGGGCCCTGCTCGACATGCAGTTCCAGATAGGCGGCGACCCGCGCCGGCCCGCGGCCATGTCCCGCATAGCCGATCCGCGCCAGCTCGTCCCCGAACCGGGCGCCGTCGATGGACACGATGTCGAGCGCCTCGGCCAGTGGCAGACCGCCGGCATAGACCAGGCTGCCCAGCATGTCGGGGGCGAAGCGCGCGCCCTCCTCGTTGGAGAATGCGGCGAGCGTCACCGGCAGATCGGTTTCCGTCCCCCCGTCGTTCAGCGCGGCGATCACCTCGAGCCCTGCCACAACGCCAAGGGCACCGTCGTAAAGGCCGCCCGTCGCGACCGTGTCGATATGCGAGCCGATCATCACATGCGGCGCCTGCGCGTCGGTGCCCGGGCGCGGGGCGCGGGTGCCGAAGATGTTGCCGATCGGATCGACCGCGATCCGAAGCCCCAGAGCCTCCATCTCGGCCACCAGCCAGTCCCGCCCCTGTTTCTCGGAGTCGCTCAGCGCAAGACGGCAGACCCCGCCGCCGGGACGCGCGCCGATCCGCCCCAGCGAGGCGATCCGCGCCGCCAGTCTTTCGCCCCGGAACATCAGATCGCCCCTTTCGCGCGCAGGGCATCGCCGCTTTCGCCGGTGATCTGCCGATACACCTCCGGGTCGGTATCGCCCTCGGAGCCGAAGACAAGAATGCGGGAACCCGCGCCGATGCCGAGCGTCGCGCGCCCCGCGCTGTCCAGCGCAAGGAAGCCGGCCAGTCCCGCGACCCCGCTTTCGCCGGCGACAAGGCGCGCCCCCGCCTCGCCCGAGGCCAGCAACCGCATCGTCTCCGCCGCCGCGTCGTCGGCGATCATCTCGAACGCATCCGCGCCGCGCTCCAGCACCGGCCAGGCGATCAGCGAAGGTTCGCCGCAGGCCAGCCCGGCCATGATGGTGTCCAGATCGCCGGTCACCACCGCCGGGACGCCCGCCCGCGCGCTTTCCAGCAGGCAGGCGGCCGAAACCGGTTCAACCACGGTGATCAGCGGGCGTTGCGCGCCGCAGGCTTCCCAGAAGGTGGCGATGACCGCCGCCGCAAGACCGCCGACCCCGCCCTGCACGAAGATATGGGTCGGCGGCGCCTCAAGCTGCGCCATCGCCTCTTCGGCCATGACGCTGTAGCCCTGCATCACGTCGCGCGGCACCTCGGTATAGCCCGGGTAGGAGGTGTCCGAGACGACATGCCAGCCGTTCTCGGCGGCCATCCGCGCCGCCTCGCGCACGCTGTCGTCGTAGTTCCCTCGCGTGCGGATCACCTCGGCGCCATAGCGGCGGATCGCCTCTGCCCGGCCTTCCGAGACGGTGGCATGGACGAAGATCACGACCCTGCACCCGAACATCGCCCCGCCCCAGGCAACCGAACGGCCATGGTTTCCATCCGTCGCGCAACACACCGTGGTGCGGGCGGCCAGCGCGGCAAAGGCGCCGGCGGCGATCTCGTCCTCCCCGACCGCCCGCCCCGCCTCGGCCGAGGCGAGCCGGGCAAGCAGCCGCAGAACGGCATAGGCCCCGCCCAGCGCCTTGAAACTGCCAAGGCCGAAGCGCCCCGATTCCTGCTTGTAGTCGATCCGCGCCACCCCCTCGCGCGATGCCAGCGCGGGCAGCGGCACGAGGGGCGTGGAGCCATAGCCGCGCCAGGCCGAAATCGTCTGCATCGCCTCCTGCCCCGCGCTGCGCGACAGGGTCGGGGCCAGTTCCGCGGGATAGGCGCCGCGCCGGGCACGCGCGTTCACGAGGAGGGCACCCGGCGCGGGGGAGGGCGGGACGCCGCCCCTTGCACTGTCATCGTTCTGCATCATTTTTCCGAACCTGGATCGGCGGCTTTTTCGGTTTCCCGCCCGGGGATACACGGTCACCGCCAATAATGAAATTGTTGTTTCATCACCGCAATGATAACTTCAGAAGTGACCACAGGAAGGCACCAGAGATGAGTGAAACGCCCAATTCTTGCGCATCCCCCAAGTCTTGCGCATCCATTGATGAACGCATTCTGCTGGCCTTCGATCAGTTGACCGCCTCGCAACGCCGGCTCGCCAGTGTGGTGATGGAGTTAAAGGGCTCGCTTTCCAGCTTTGCAGCCAACGAGATCGCCGAGCGCGCGGGCACTTCGCAGGCCACGGCGGTGCGGTTCTTCCGCCGGCTGGGCTATGAAAGCTATGCCGACCTGCGGCGCGAGGCGCGGCAATCGGCCGGATGGGCCTCGCCGCTCTATCAGATCAGCGGTTCGGGTCATGTGCGCGGCGCCAGCGGCGATTTCGCGCTGCATATCGCGCAGGATCTGAAGAACCTGACGCAGACCGCCGACAGCATCCCGAAGGAAAGCCTGGATGCCGCTGTTTCGATGCTGGCCGGCGCCCGGCGGATCCTCATCATCGGCTACCGGAATTCAGCAGTTCTGGGCGCCTATGCCCGCAATCTGCTGTCGCTGCTGCATGACGATGTGGTGTTGCTGCCTTGTGCGGGCATGTCGGTGGCCGAAACCCTGCTGGGGCTCCACGCGGGCGATGTGCTCCTGGCGATCGGCTTCCGGCGGCGCCCGGTGGCGCTGAACGCGGTCCTGCGCGCCGCGCGCGAAGCCTCGGCCGGCGTGCTTCTGGTCACCGATCCCACCGCGATCGGCTCGGCGAAGCTCGCCGATCTGACCTTGCGCTGCACGATCCGCAGCGCCGGCCCCTTCGACAGCTATGCCGCTGGAATGAGCCTGATCAACTACCTTTGCAGCCGAATCACGGACGAGGGTGGCGAGGCCATCGTGGAGCGGCTGCGCAGGTTCGAGGATCTCCACGAGCAGGTCGAAGGCGCGGGGCCGCTTGCATGGTCCGCGGACTGACTACGGAACAGGCAGCCGCGCGAAACAGCGCACAGGATGCCGTCAGGGATGATCGTGAACCACAAATTTCACACCCGTCATCTGTAAAACTTCCGGTTCATGCCGGACCGTCATTCGGGAACGCGCCTGTCGGATGCAGGAAGGCAGGCCGGGAACCACATCCATGGGGAGCCTCGCCGATGACACTGAAACTCGAACGCCGCAGCCTGCTCAAGGCGCTCCTGGCCGGCTCGGCCATGGGCGTGCTGCCGCTGCGCACGCTTGCCGCCGAGCCCGAACTGGTCTGGATGGTCTGGGAGAACCTTGCCAAGGACGAATATCTCGAGCCCTTCCTCGACGCGACCGGGATCTCGGTGACGAAGATATTCATCGGCACCGATGACGAACAGTTCGCCAAGCTGCGCGCCGGCGGTTCGGATGCGGTCGACCTGATCACCCCCGGCTTCGACAAGGTGGACTACTACCTCGCTTCGGATCTGATCCGTGAAATCGACATGTCGAGAATCCCCAACACCGAAAAGCTTTACGACGCCTTCCGCACCTCGCCTCTGGGAAAGAAGGACGGCAAGACCTACGGCCTGCCGTTCTACTGGGGCATCAACCCGCTGGTCTACCGCAAGGATCTGATGGACGCCGAACCGGATTGGTCCGTCTTCTTCGAGGACAGCAAATATGCCGGCAAGCTGGCCATGCGCGACTACGCGCTGGAGGCGGTCATGATCGCCGCGATGTATCTGGAAGTGCCGCGCGACCGGATATTCTCGATGGACGACGCCCAGCTGGCAGAGGTGAAGAAGGCGCTCATCGCCCAGAAGAAGCTGCTGCGCACCTACTGGACCTCGATCGGCGATCTGACCAATCTCTTCGCCGCCGGCGAGGTGGTCGCGGCCTATTCCTGGGTGCCGCCCTATCACGAGCTGAACGCGCGCGGCCTGCCCATGGGCATCGCCAATCCCAGGCAGGGCACCATCGGCTGGGCCGATTCGCTCTGCATCCCGGCCAGCGTCTCGGGCGAGCGCCTGGAGGCCGTCTACAAGCTGATCGACTATCTTCTCGGGCCGGTCTATGGCGAAATGCTGGCGGTGGGCGGCCCCTATGCGCAATCGACCTCCTCGGCGCGCGACCTGCTGACCAGGCAACAGCGCGAGACCATCTTCATCGAGGACATGAGCGTGATGGACAGCTTCGTCTGGCGGTCCAACCCCGAACGCTACACCGAGTGGGTGGCGCTCTGGAACGAGGTCAAGGCGAGCTGATGCCGGACCGGCCGCCCCTGCCCCTGCTGCGCGCCGACGCGCTGCACAAGGCATACGGCAGCTACCATGCGGTGCGCGGGGTGGATTTCCGGCTGATGCCGGAAAGCTATGTCACGCTTCTTGGTCCCTCGGGCTGCGGCAAGACGACGATGCTGCGCATGATCGGCGGGTTCGAGACGGTATCTTCTGGCCGTCTCGAACTCGACGGGCAATCGCTGCTGGACATCCCCGCGCCGCGGCGGCCGATCAACACCGTCTTCCAGAGCTACGCGCTTTTCCCCCATCTGACCGTCGAGGAGAATGTCGGGTTCGGGCTGGCCTATCGCGGGCGGGCCGGACTCGGGGGGGACGGGCGCGGGCTGGACAGGGCCGCGATGCGGCAGAAGGTGGCCACGGCGCTTTCGACCGTACGGATGGAGCAGATGGCCGCGCGCCGTCCGCGCCATCTGTCGGGCGGGCAGCAGCAGCGCGTGGCGCTGGCCCGCGCCATCGTGAACGAACCGCGCATCCTGCTGCTGGACGAGCCGCTTTCCGCGCTGGACCGCCGGATGCGTCGCGACATGCAGATCGAGTTGAAGGATCTCCAGCGCCGTCTGGGCATGACCTTCCTGCATGTGACGCACGACCAGGAAGAAGCCTTCGCGCTGTCGGACCATATCATCGTGATGAATGCCGGGCTGATCGAACAGCAGGGCGCTCCGCAGGAGATCTATCGCCGTCCGGACTCGGCCTGGGTGGCGGATTTCATCGGCGGCTCGAACGTGGTGCCGGGCCGGGTGCTGGCGCTGGACGCGGGCCGGGCGCGGATCGGCACCGCAATCGGCGAGGTCACCGCCCCGGCGCGCAGGGGTCTGGCGGTTGATGAGGCCGCGGCGCTGTGCATCCGCCCCGAACAGCTTTCGCGGGAGGCCGCAGCAGCCCCGGGCGCCGCCACCGTCGAGGCCGCGGTCACTCATGCCGTCTTTGCCGGTTCGGGCTGGCAGGTCGAACTGAGGGCCGCCGGCGGCCAGCCGCTTTCTGCCCGTCTCGGCGAGGCGCCCGCACCCGGGGAAACCCTCCGCCTTGCCTTCGACCCCGCCCGGGCCTGGGTCACGCGCGGCGCCGCGGCAGGGCCGCGGGCATGAGCCGGATCGGCAACTGGCTGGCCGCGCCGGTGGCGGCGGTGCTGGTCGCGCTCTGCCTTGCCCCGCTGGCGGTGTTGTTCGCCTACTCGTTCTTCCAGGTCGATTTCGTCACGATCAGCACCGATCCGACGCTGAAGAACTATGCCCGAATCGCCGGATCCGCCACCTATCGCGCGCTGATCGGACATGCCTTCCTCTCCGGTGCGGTGGTGGTCGCGATCACTGCCCTGATCGGCTATCCGGTGGCCTGGTTCATCGCGCGGCGTGGGGGCGTCCGCAAGTCAGCCCTCCTGACGCTGCTTCTGGTCCCCCTTTATACCGGCGACATGGTGCGCATCTTCGCCTGGCGCGTGATCCTCGGGGCCGAGGGGGTGCTGAACCGGCTTTTCCTCTGGCTCGGCCTGATCGACCAGCCGCTGCAGGTCCTGCTGTTCAGTCCCGTCGCATCGCATCTCGTGCTGGTCTACAACTACCTGCCCTTCATGGTGATCGGCCTCTGGCTGGGTTTCGAGGCGCTGGACGAGCGGCTGACCGAGGCAGCCCGAGACCTGGGCGCCCCCGCGAGGGAGGTGTTCCGCCGCGTCACCCTGCCGCTCACGCTGCCCGGGCTGATCGCCGGGGGCATGATGGTCTTCGTGCTGGTGGTCGGCGACCATCTGACGCCGCAGCTTCTGGGCGGGGCCTCTGGCGTCACGGTGATTTCGGCGATCAACGACCTGTTCGGCACTGCCTTCGACTGGCCCCTGGGCTCCGCCATCGCCTGCACGCTGCTGGCAACCCTTGGCCTGTGCTGTGCGCTGGCAGCCTTCGCGCTGTCGCGGACGGAGCTTGGCCGCAGCCTTGCGGCAGGAGAAGCCTGAATGTTCCGCGCCTCCGCCCTTGCGGCCAGCTGGACGCTGCTGATCTTCGCCTTCATGTATTTTCCCGTGGCGGTGATCCTCATCTTCAGCCTGAACGACAGCGAGATCATCGCCTTTCCGCTGCAGGGGCTGACGCTCAGGTGGTATGAATCGGTGGTGTCGGACGGCCGGCTGGGCGGCGGTTTCGCGACGACCCTGATGGTCGCCTTTCCCGCAGCGATCCTGTCGACGTTTCTGGGCGCGCTGGCGGCGCTGGCGCTGACCCGCTACGAGATGAAGATGAAGCTGAAGCTGGTCTTCGCGATCCTGCTTCTGCTGCCGTTCCTGATACCGAAGCTGATCCTTGCCGTCGCACAGCTGATCCTGCTGTCCGAGCTTGGCGTCGCGCGCAACCTCGTCACCGTGACCCTTGGCCAGGTGATCGTGATCCTGCCCTTCACGACGCTTGTCGTGGCTTCGGTCCTCGTCCGCATCGACCGGCGGCTGGAGGAGGCGGCGGTGGATCTGGGCGCCTCTGCCTGGTCGGTGTTCCGCCGGGTGACGCTGCCGCTGATGCGCAACGGGCTTGTCGCGGCGATGTTCATTGCCTTCGTGCTCTCCTCGTCGGAGGTTGTGCTGACCACCTTTCTCAGCGGGCGCGCGCAGCCCCTCTCGCTGCTGGTCGCCTCGGATTTCCGGTTCGCGATCTCGCCCGCGCTGAATGCGCTGGCCGTTTTGATCGTCACCGGCAACATCGCCCTGGTCCTGGTCGGAGAGGCAATCCGCCGGCGGTCCGAACGCGGGACCGGATAGCAAACGGTCGGCCCAGACCTGTTGATCCGGGGCCTCGATGTGCTGACGCGGCCGGGGCTGCTTGCCGGGATGCGGGACGTTCGGGGCCCGCGAAGCGCCGGTGCCTCGTTCCGTTCTCGACTGTCAAGCGTCAGGGGGGCATTCTGGGTCACGGTTGGGCGCCGGTTTTGCGCTCCCGGACATGCAAGATCGAAAGGCCGCAATGGAACGCATGAATGCCAATGAAGGCGATCGCTCTCGGACGGCTGTCCGCGTGCAGCCGCAGCCCTTCGACTTCGGCGCCGAAGCCGCGCGCTTCGCGGCGGGCGCGGCCGGTGCCGGCGCGGTCGTGACCTTCCTTGGCCTCGTGCGCGATGACAGCGGCACGCTCGCGCGGATGGAGATCGAGCATTATCCGGGCATGACCGAACGCGCCATCACCGGCATCACCCGCGAGGCCGCGGCGCGCTGGCAGTTGCTGGACGCGCTGGTGATCCACCGGCATGGCAGCCTGCAACCGGGCGAGGCGATCATGATGGTCGCCACCGCCGCGCGGCACCGGGCCGAAGCCTTCGCCGCGGCGGATTTCCTGATGGACTATCTCAAGAGCCGCGCGCCGTTCTGGAAGAAGGAATTCGGCCCCGAGGGCGCGGCATGGGTCGCGGCGAAGGACAGCGACGAGGACGCGCTGTCCCGCTGGTAAGGCTGTCCCGCTGGTAAGGCTGTCCCGCTGGCAAGGCTGTCCCGCTGGCAAGGCAGGGCGCGCCCCCCTGCCCCGGATCAGAAGTCCAGGTTTTCCACGCTGAGGGCGTTTTGCTGGATGAACTCGCGCCGCGGCTCCACCACATCGCCCATCAGCTTGGTGAAGATGTCGTCGGCCTCGGCCAGATCGTCCACCTTCACCTGCAGCAGCGTGCGCGCCGAGGGGTCGAGCGTGGTTTCCCAAAGCTGTTCGGGGTTCATCTCGCCCAGGCCCTTGTAGCGCTGCAGGCTGAGGCCCTTTTCCCCCTCGGCCAGGATCGCCGCCAGCAGTTCGACCGGCCCGTGGATCAACTGCTCGCGGTCCTTGCGCACCAGCCTCGCGGGCACACGGTACACCTCCTGCAGCGCGTCGGTATGCGAGGCCAACCGCCGCGCCTCGCCCGAGCGCAGCACCGTGCCGTCGAGCGTGCGGACCTCCTCGACCCCGCGCAGGCTGCGAGTGAAGCGCAGCCCGTGATCCTGCGTCGGGCGGCCCTGCCAGCCGCGTTCATATTCCAGCGCCACAAGATCCAGCCGCCGCGCCACCGCATCGGCCATGCCCTGCGCATCGGCATCGACCAGCCCCGGCATCAGCGCGCCGGCAATCGCGGCCTGCTCGATGATCCGCTGCGGATAATGCGTCGGGAAGGCCTGCAGGATCCGGCGCACCACGCGGGCCTCCTCGACGACGCGGCCAAGGTCCTGCCCGGTGATCTCCTCGCCGGTTCCAAGCCGCAGCATCGCGCCTTCAACCCCTTGCTGGATCAGGAATTCGTCCAGCGCCGCCTGATCCTTCAGATAGACCTCGGACTTGCCGCGCGCCACCTTGTAAAGCGGCGGCTGCGCGATATAGAGGTGCCCCGCCTCGATCAGCGCGGGCATCTGCCGGAAGAAGAAGGTCAGCAGCAGCGTGCGGATATGGGCGCCATCCACGTCGGCATCGGTCATGATGATGATCTTGTGGTAGCGCAGCCTGGCAAGGTTGAACTCGTCGCGCCCGATCCCGGTGCCAAGCGCGGTGATCAGCGTGCCGATCTGGTCGGAGCCAAGCATCCGGTCGAACCGCGCGCGCTCCACGTTCAGGATCTTGCCCCGCAGCGGCAGCACCGCCTGGTTCTTGCGCTCGCGCCCCTGCTTGGCCGAGCCGCCGGCCGAGTCCCCTTCCACCAGGAACAGCTCGCTCAGCGCCGGATCCTTTTCCTGGCAATCGGCCAGCTTGCCGGGCAGGCTTGCCACGTCCATCGCGGTCTTGCGGCGGGTCAGTTCGCGCGCCTTGCGCGCCGCCTCGCGGGCCAGGGCCGCCTCGATGATCTTGCCGATGATGCCTTTCGCCTGCGCCGGGTTCTCCTCGAACCATTCGCCCAGCTTTTCGCTCACCAGGCTCTCGACCGCCGGGCGCACCTCGGACGACACCAGCTTGTCCTTGGTCTGGCTGGAAAACTTGGGGTCCGGCACCTTCACCGACAGCACGCAGGTCAGCCCCTCGCGCGCGTCATCGCCGGTGAATTCCACCTTCTCGCGCTTGGCGAGCCCCGAGGACTGCGCATAGGCGTTGATGGTCCGGGTCAGCGCACCACGAAAGCCCGCCAGATGGGTGCCGCCATCGCGCTGCGGGATGTTGTTGGTAAAGGGCAGCACGGTTTCGTGGTAGCTGTCGTTCCACCACATCGCCACCTCGACGGTGATCCCGGCGCGCTCGCCGATGATGTAGATCGGGTCGGCCATCACCGGCGTCTTGGACCGGTCGAGGTAGCGCACATATTCGCGCACCCCGCCCTCATAGAGGAACTCGGTCCGCAGCGGCTCGGCCGGGCGTTCATCCTCCAGGATGATCCGCACGCCCGAGTTCAGGAACGCCAGCTCCCGCAGGCGGTTCTCCAGCGTCTTGTAGACGTAGTCGAGGTTCGAGAAGGTCGTGGTGGAGGCAAGGAAGCGCACCTCGGTGCCCTTTTCACCCGGCGCGGCATCGCCCACCACGCGCAGGTGTTCCACCGTGTCGCCGCGCTCGAACCTGGCGAAATGTTCCTTGCCATTGCGCCAGACCCGCAGCTCCAGCCAGTCGCTCAGCGCATTGACCACCGACACACCGACCCCGTGCAGCCCACCCGAGACCTTGTAGCTGTTCTGGTCGAACTTCCCGCCCGCATGCAGCTGGGTCATGANNTGATGACCTCGGCCGCCGAAACGCCTTCTTCGGTGTGGATGTCGGTCGGGATGCCGCGGCCATTGTCGCGCACCGAAACGCTGGAATCCGCGTGGATCTTCACATGCACAAGGTCGGCGTGACCGGCCAGTGCCTCGTCGATGCCGTTGTCCACGACCTCATAGACCATATGGTGCAGGCCGGACCCGTCATCGGTATCGCCGATATACATGCCGGGGCGTTTGCGAACCGCGTCCAGGCCCTTGAGAACCTTGATGGAATCGGCGCCATATTCTTCTGGCGCGCGGGTGTCGTCGGTCATGCTGCACGTCCTGCTTCCTGGTTGCCGTCTTATACGGGCAAGCGCCGGGAATGTCACGCGGATGACACAAGATTTAGCGGTCAGAGCAGGGCTATCGCGACGCCCACCACGATCAGCAGCGCGCCGGCGATCCGGTTGGTCAGCAGCAGGGCGCGGGCGCTGGACAGCAGGGCGCGGGCACGGGACACGGCGAAGGCGGTGAGCAGGTTTCCGGCCAGCGGAACCGCCGCCGACAGCGCGAGGATCGCGGCGATGTCGGCGCCGCCCACGCGGCCAAGGTCGAAGAAGCCGGGCAGCACCCCCATGTAGAACAGGATCGCCTTGGGGTTGCCCAGGATCGCCGCCAGTCCCGCCGAAAACCCCGCCCAGAGGCCGGGGCGCGTCATCCGGCCATCGGTGGCGGGCGGGCGCCCGGCGCGCGAGATGAGCCCGATCCCCATCAGCACGAAGATCCCCGCCGCCACCCAGCGCAGGGCGTCCATCAGCGCCGCCTGCTGGCCCGCGATCCAGCCGAGCCCGAAGATCGCGACCAGCGGCCAGACCACATCGCCGACCGTGACCCCCAGCGCCAGCGGCCAGGCCGAGCGAAAGCCGCCGGTCAGCGCCCGGGCGGTCAGCGCCACGAAGACCGGGCCCGGCGTCAGCCACAGCACCGCCAGCGCCCCGGCATAGAGCAGCAGCCCGTCGGCGCCGAGTGTCATTCAACGGCCCGCAAGAACACGCGGACGGGCCCTGCACGACCCATGCGTTGCGGCGTCATCCCAGGGGCCTTTCGCGCAAGGCGGACAGGCCGCCGGTTTCCGTCACCTCGAAGCCTTGCGCGCGCGCGCCAAGCGTGTCGAACAACTCGGCCCCGGTGCCGGTCAGGAAGGCCTGCGCCCCAAGCGCGCATATCTCGTCATAAAGAGCGGCGCGGCGGGCGGCGTCAAGATGCGCCGCCACCTCGTCCAGCAACAGGATCGGCGGCGCGCCGAGATCCTCGGCCAGCGCCCGCGCATTGGCGAGGATCACCGAGATCAGCAGCGCCTTCTGCTCGCCGGTGGAACATTGCGCCGCGGGCACGCCCCTGGCGGCATAGGTCGCGGCCAGATCGGCGCGGTGCGGGCCGGTCAGCGTGCGCCCCGCCGCCATGTCGCGGGCCCGGCCCCGGGCAAGGGCCTCGGCCAGCCCGGCGGCCCCCTGCGGCTCGCCCGCATCCTCGGGGCCGGTCAGCGCCAGATCGGCGGCGGGAAAGGCGGTCGTGCCCGCACCCTGCGCGGCGGCGATCCGCGCCAGCGCCGCGCTGCGGGCCGACTGGATCAGCGCCCCCTGCTCTGCCATCTGCGTTTCAAGCGCGGCATACCAGGTCGCGTCGCGCACCATGTCCTTCAGGAGGCGGTTGCGCTCGCGCATCGCCTTTTCATAAGCCAGCACGCTTTCGCCGTGATGCGGCGCGAAGCTGAGCGTCAGCCGGTCCAGAAACCGCCGCCGCCCCTCCGGCGCCTCGATCCACAGCCGGTCCATGCTGGGCACCAGCCACAGGATGCGGCAGATCCGCGCCAGCGCCGCCTGCGGCGCCGCCTTCGCGTCGATGCGCAGCGCGCGCGGCTGGCCCGCCTCCGCCATGCTCTCGATCTCGTGGATCGCCGCCCCCGCCCGCAGCACCGCCGACACCTTCCAGCCGATCGGCCGGGGCCGCCGCGCCAGATCCTCGGGGCCTGCCCGGCGCAGCCCGCGCCCGGGCGAAAGCAGCGAGACCGCCTCCAGCACATTGGTCTTGCCGGCGCCGTTGGCCCCCCAGAGCGCGACCGGCCGCCCGTCCAGCACCAGCGTCGCCCGGCGGTGCGAGCGGAAATGCGACAGCGAAAGCCCGGTCAGGTACACCCTGCCCCCTTCTTGCTGGTCAAAATATCCCACGGGGGTGCGGGGGTGTGAAACCCCCGCTGCGGCGGGATGTTACACGCGCATCGGCATCACGACATAGACCGCCGAGGTGTCGTTGCCCTCGCGCATCAGGGTCGGATCGCCGCTGGAATTGAACAGGAACACCGCGTTCTCGCGGTCCACCTGGCTGGCGATTTCCAGAAGATACTTGGCGTTGAAGCCGATCTCCAGCCGCTCGTCGCCATAGGCCACAGCCAGCTCCTCCTCGGCGGCGCCGCTGTCGGGGGCGTTGACCGACAACACCAGCCGGTCTTCGTCAAGGCTCAGCTTGACGGCGCGGCTGCGCTCCGACGACACGGTTGCCACGCGGTCCACCGCCCGGGCGAACTCGCTTGCATCCACCTCCAGTCGGCGGGTGTTGCCGGTGGGAATGACGCGGGTGTAATCGGGGAAGGTGCCGTCGATCACCTTCGAGGTCAGCGTGATCGCCGGGGTGGCGAAGCGGATCTTGGTCTCGCTGACCGACACGGCGATCTGCGCCTCGTCATCGTCCAGCAGCTTGCGCAGCTCGCCCACCGTCTTGCGCGGCACGATCACCCCCGGCATCCCCTCGGCGCCCGGCGGCAGCACGGCGTCGATCCGGGCAAGCCGGTGGCCATCCGTCGCCACGCAGCGCAGCACCGGGCCATCCTCGCCGGTGGCGACATGCATGTACACTCCATTGAGGTAGTAGCGGGTCTCCTCGGTGGAGATCGCGAATTTCGACTTGTCGAACAGCCGGCGCAGCACCGGCGCGGGGGCCGAGAAGCTGGCGGCATATTCCGACGAGGCCATCACCGGGAAATCTTCCTTCGGCAGCGTCGCAAGATGGAAGGTGGACCGCCCGGCGGTGACGGTCAGCCGGCCCGAGGCGCCATCGTCGGCAAGGTTGATCAGCGCGCCGTCGGGCAGCTTGCGCACGATCTCGTGCAACATTACGGCCGAAACGGTGGTCGCCCCTGCGCGGCCCACATGGGCGGGGGCCTTGTCCACCACCTCGATGTCGAGGTCGGTGGCCCGGAAGCTGACGCGGTCGCCTTCCGCCTCGATCAGCACATTGGCGAGGATCGGGATGGTGTTGCGCCGCTCCACGACCGACTGCGCCTGACCGACCGCCTTGAGCAGCGCGCCACGCTCGATGCTGAACTTCATCCTGATCCCCCATGTCGCCGGGAGGGGAAGACTAGCCGAAACCCCCCGAGGCTCAAGTATTTTGCGCGACTGTCGGCTGGAACGGCAGGGCCGTCAAGGCCGCGCGGCGCCCGCGCCGCGGCGCCGCGTCGGCCCTGTGACGCCCGGCGCGGGACGTGTGCCCCGCGCCGGCCCCGGTCAGGATGAAATCAGGCGGCGCAGCAGTTCCAGATCCTCGGCCATCTGGCTGTCGGTGCCGCGAAGCTCCTCGATCTTGCGGATGCCGTGCATGATCGTGGTGTGATCGCGCCCGCCGAAGCGGCGGCCTATCTCGGGCAGGCTGCGGGTGGTCATGTGCTTGCACAGATACATCGCGATCTGCCGGGGTCGCGCGATGGTGCGCACCCGTTTCGGCCCGATCATGTCGGAAAGCCGGATGTTGTAATGCTCGGCCACCTTGCGCTGGATCTCCTCGATCGTCACCCGCCGGTCGCTGTTGCGCAGGATGTCGGCGAGACAGTCCTGCGCCAGATCCAGCGTGATCTCGCGCCCGACGAGGCTGGCGAAGGCAAAGAGCCGGGTCAGCGCGCCTTCCAGCACGCGCACATTGGTGGTGATCCGGTGCGCGAGGAATTCCAGCACGCCGGGCGCAAGCTGCAGGCCGGAATATTGCTCGCGGTAGCCGACCGCCTTGGTCTGCAAGATGCCGAGGCGCAACTCGTAATCGGTGGGATGCAGGTCCACCACCAGCCCGCATTGCAGGCGCGACTTGATGCGGTCCTCCAGATCCTTGATCTCGCCCGGCGCGCGGTCGGCAGAGATGACGATCTGCTTGTGCTGGTCCACCAGCGCATTGAAGGTGTGGAAGAATTCCTCCTGCGTGCTGTCCTTGCCGGCGATGAACTGCACGTCATCGACCATCAGCACGTCCACCGAGCGGAAAAGTTCCTTGAAATCCATGATCTGCTTCTCGCGCAGCGCCTGCACGAAACGGTACATGAACTGCTCGGCAGAGAGATAGAGCACCCGCGCGCCCGGGCGGCGCAGTTGCAGCTCATGCGCTATGGCGTGCATCAGGTGGGTCTTGCCGAGCCCGACGCCGCCGTAAAGGAACAGCGGGTTGAAGGTCACCGGCCCGCCCTCGGCCACGCGGCGCGCGGCGGCATGGGCAAGCTCGTTCGGCTTGCCGACCACGAAGCTGTCGAAGGTGAAGCGGGCATCGAGCGGCGCGCCCGGCAGGTCGGCGTCGTCGCTGGCGCGGCTGGTCATGCCGGCGCGGGCGGGTTTCTTCGGGGCCTTGTCGGCAGGCTCGATGATGCTGGCCAGCGGCACGGGACGGGTGGCCGGGACATGAAACTCCAGCCGGTCCACATCCTCGCCGGTCTTGTTCAGCAGCACGCGGATCTGTTCGCCGAAATTGCGCGACACCCAATCGCCCATGAAGCTGTTGGGAACCTCGATGCGGGCGATGCCGCCCTTCAGCTCTGCAAGCCGCAGCGGCTCGATCCAGGTCACATAATTGTTCTTGCCCACCGCCTTGAAAAGTTCATCACGCACACGCCCCCAGGTATCGTTCGCCATTCTTATGTGCCCGTCCGTTCCAACACCGTTCCGCCGCAAGCAGCCGCGACATCAGCGATTCGCTTCGGCCCGGCCCCGCACCCCGAAGGGATGGCAGAGCCCGGCAGCGCCCGGATTCGGACAAGCCAACGCCCGCCGTGCGCCGGAGTCGCCTCCGGACACGGTGGCCGCGTCGGTCGCGGGACAAACGGCAAACCCCGTGCCGTCCGCCCGACTTGATAAAGCTCATCCGAGGCGCCCGGCAGCGGTACGCCCGTTTCATGCAGCCTGGCAGGGCCGCAGACAGATGGTCGACATCAGGTTCCCCAAGGCGATGTGAATCGCCTGCCAAAGGTAGCAAGGTGGCGGAAGTCTTCGCAACCGAACTTCACGCTTGACTTCGATCGAATCCACCGGGGCGGACAAAACCGCCACAACCCCTTTGAAAACAAGGCATAAAGCAAAGGGGCGCAGCATTTCTGCTGCGCCCACGAAATGATCGTTGCGAGTGCCTTGCAGGCCGGAATCAGGCCGGAATCAGGCCGGGGCGAGCGCCTTCACGCGGGCCGACAGGCGCGACATCTTCCGCGCCACGGTGTTCTTGTGCAGAACGCCCTTGGTGATGCCGCGGGCCAGTTCCGGCTGCGCGCTCCTGAGGGCCGTGGCCGCCGCGCCCTGATCGCCCGAGGCCAGCGCCTCCTCGACCTTGCGCAGGTAGGTGCGGATGCGCGAGCGGCGCGCCTTGTTCACGTCTTGCCGGCGCTCGTTCTGGCGTGCGCGCTTCTTGGACTGGGGCGTATTGGCCATGGGTCGGTGTTCCGTTCGGGTTCGGGTAAATCTGAAGCCGCGCTTCTAGTCGCGACTCGCAAACAAGTCAACCGGGCGCGGCGCGCTTTCGCGCCTCCGCCGGCAGGTTTCAGCGGTCGCGGAACTGCGGCTGACGTTTTTCAAGGAAGGCGCCCATGCCCTCGGCCTGGTCTTCGGTGGCAAAGAGCGCATGGAACACGCGGCGTTCGAACAGCACGCCCTCGCGCAGGGTGGTTTCATAGCTGCGGTTGACCGCCTCCTTCACCGCCATCGCGCTCAGCACGGATTTCTCGGCGATCTTCTTGGCGATGGCCAGCGCCTCGGGCACCAGCTTGCCGGCCGGCACGACGCGGGAGACAAGGCCCGAGCGTTCGGCCTCGGCCGCATCCATGAAGCGGCCGGTCAGGTGCATGTCCATGGATTTCGACTTGCCGACGAAGCGGGTCAGCCGCTGGGTCCCGCCGATGCCGGCAATGACGCCGAGGTTGATCTCGGGCTGACCGAACCTGGCCGTGTCCGAACAGATGATGAAGTCGCACATCATCGCAAGCTCGCAGCCGCCGCCAAGCGCATAGCCCGACACGGCGGCGATGATCGGCTTGCGCACCCGCAGGATCGCCTCGGATTCGGGCGCGAAATAGTCGGAGCCGAACATGTCGACGAAGCTCTTGTCCGCCATTTCCTTGATGTCCGCCCCCGCCGCGAAGGCCTTTTCCGACCCGGTGAGCACGATGCAGCGCACCTTGTCATTGGCGTCGAGCGCCTTCAGCGCCTCTGACAGCTCCCCCAGCAACTGCGAGTTCAGCGCATTGAGCGCGTCCGGGCGGTTGAGGCGGATCAGGGCGACGGAGTCTTCGGTTTCGACGATCAGCGTCTGGTAGGCCATCGGGCAAGCACCTTTCCTTCGGTCCGGTCAGACTCCTAGCAGGACGGCTGCCGTTGGCAAGCAATTTGCCTCAGCCCTGGCAGCCGGGGCAGAGGAAGCTGGACCGCCCGGACTGCACGATGCGCACGACCGTCCCGGGGCAGCCGGGGGTGACGCAGGGCTGCCCCTCGCGGCCATAGACGCGGAAGGCGTGCTGGAAATAGCCCGGCTCGCCCCCGGTCTGCCGGTAGTCGCGCAACGAGGATCCGCCCGCCTCGATCGCCTCGGCCAGCACCGCGCGGATCAGCGGAACAAGGGCCGCGGCCTGCGCGGCAGGCAGGCTGCCCGCGGCGCGGCGCGGGTCGATGCCGGCGCGGAACAGCAGCTCGCAGACATAGATGTTGCCAAGCCCGGCCAGCACGCGCTGATCCAGCAGCAGCGCCTTGACGGGCGCCGCGCGGCCCCGCAGGCGGGCCACCAGATAGGCTTCGTTGAAGTCATTGCCGAAGGGCTCCGGTCCCAGCCCCTTGAGCAGCCAGTGCGGCTCGCCCTCGGTGGCAATCAGGTCCATCGCGCCGAAGCGGCGGGCATCGTTGAAGGTGACGCGGGCGCCGCCCTCCATGTCGAGCACGACATGATCGTGCTTTTGCGGTGCGGGCAGGTCGTGCCGGAAGCTGCCTTGCAGGGAACCCGAGACCAGCATCCGGCCCGACATGCCGAGGTGGATCAGCAGCGTCTCGCCGGTGGAAAGGTCGGCAAGGATGTATTTCGACCGCCGCCGCAGCGCCAGCACCCGCGCGCCGGTCAGCCGCGCGGCCATCCGCTCCGGCAGCGGCCAGCGCAGGTCGGGGCGGTTGATGGCGGCGGCAAGGATGACGCGCCCCTCCATCGCGGGCAGAAGGCCGCGGCGGACGGTTTCGACTTCCGGCAGTTCGGGCACGGGCAGCGGCCTTCTGCAAAGGGATGGCCGCCCCGATCTAGGGCGCGCGGGAGCGGGGCACAATGTTGCTTTGCCTCCGCCCCGATCGGAGTATATCCCGCCTAGGGAAATTCCGGGCGGGGCGCGCAGATGACCGACGACACGCAGGCAAGCACGCATTTCGGCTTCCAGACCGTGACCGAGGCCGAAAAGGCCGGGCTGGTGCATGGCGTGTTCAGCCGCGTCGCCTCGAGATACGACATCATGAATGACGTGATGAGCCTCGGAATCCACCGCATCTGGAAGGACGCGATGATGGACTGGCTGGCGCCGCGGCCGGGGCAGAGGCTGCTGGACGTGGCCGGCGGCACCGGGGACGTGGCCTTCCGCTTCCTGCGCCGCGCGCCGGGGGCGAGGGCCACCGTCTGCGACATGACCGAGAGCATGTTGGCCGAGGGCCGCAAGCGCGCCGAGGCCGAAAGCCTCGCCGGGCAGCTTGACTGGGTGGTGGGCGATGCGATGGCCCTGCCCTTCGCCGCCGGCAGCTTCGATGTCTACACGATCAGCTTCGGCATCCGCAACGTCACGCGGATCGAGGATGCGCTGGCCGAGGCGTTCCGGGTGCTGAAGCCGGGCGGCCGGCTGATGGTGCTGGAGTTCAGCCAGCTGCCGGACAAGGGCCTGCAATGGGCCTATGACCGCTACTCCTTCAACGTGATCCCGCTGATGGGGCAGGTCGTGGCAGGGGATCGGGACAGCTATCAGTATCTGGTGGAATCGATCCGCAAGTTCCCCGATCAGGAGAGCTTTGCCGCAATGATCCGGCAGGCCGGCTTCGGGCAGGTGCGGTACCGCAACCTGACGATGGGCATCGCCGCGCTGCATTCCGGCTGGAAGATCTGATGCGCGGAGCCCACAACCTGCTGCGGCTGATCCGCACCGGCGCGACCTTCGAGCGGACCGGGGCGATGAAGGTGGCGCTGGAGGCGATGGAGGTGCCGCCCCGGCTGCGGCTGCTGGCGCGGGTGCTTGGCTGGCCCTTCGCCTGGCTGGGCTATCGCGGCGACCCGGCGCTGCCGCCGGTGACGCGGGCGATCACCGCGCTGGGGCCGGCCTACATCAAGTTCGGGCAGGTGCTGTCCACCCGGCCCGACGTGGTGGGCCCCGAGCTTGCGCTGCAACTGCGGATGCTGCAGGACCGGCTGCCGCCCTTCGACATCGCCGCCGCCAGGGCGGCCTTCGAGGCGGAAACCGGGCTGCCGGTCGATCAGGTCTTCAGTGCCTTTTCCGAGCCCGTCGCCGCCGCCTCCATCGCGCAGGTGCACCGCGCGCGGCTGGCGGACACCGGGCAGGAGGTCGCCGTCAAGGTGCTGCGCCCCGGCATCGAGCGGGCCTTTCGCCGCGATGTGGATGCCTTCCACCTTGCCGCCGCGATGATCGAGCTGGTCTCTCCCGCCTCGCGCCGGCTGCGCCCGTCCGAGGTGATCGCGCATTTCGAGGGCGTGGTGGTGGGGGAGCTGGACCTGCGGCTGGAGGCGGCGGCCGCCTCGGAATTCGGCGCGAACACGGCCAGGGACGCGGGCTTTCAGGTACCGCAGCCGGTCTGGCACCTGTCGGGGCGGCGGGTGATGGTGATGGACTGGGCCGAGGGCATCCCGATGGGCGATGTGCCCGCGATCCTCGCCGCGGGGCATGACGCGCCGGCGCTGGCGCGCCGGGTGCTGGAACTGTTCCTGAGCCATGCGCTGCGCGACGGCTATTTCCACGCCGACATGCATCAGGGCAACCTGAAGGTCGCCGCGAACGGCGACATCATCGCCTATGATTTCGGGATCATGGGCCAGATCGACGAATACAGCCGCCGCGTCTATGCCGAGATCCTGATGGGCTTCATCGCGCGGAACTACCGCCGCGTGGCCGAGGTGCATTTCGAGGCGGGCTATGTGCCGCGCGACCGCGACGTGGGGGCCTTCGCGCGCGCCCTGCGGGCGGTGGGCGAGCCGATCTTCGGCATGGAGGCCAGCCAGATCTCGATGGCGCGCCTGCTGGGCCACCTTTTCGAGGTGACCGAGCGCTTCGGGATGGAAACGCGGACCGAGCTGATCTTGCTGCAACGCACGATGGTGGTGGTCGAGGGCGTCGCCCGCTCGCTCGACCCGCATCTGAACATCTGGCAGGGCGCGCGGCCGGTGGTGGAAACCTATATCCGCGAGAACCTCGGCCCGCGGGCGATGCTGCGCGACCTGTCCCGCACCGCGCGGGTGCTGAGCCGGTTCGGCCCGCGCCTGCCCGAACTCGCCGAGGCGGCCCTGATCCGGCAGACCGAGCCGGTGGTCGTGGTCAATCCGCCCTCGCGCCGCCGCGCCGCCGGGATGATGGCGCTTGGCGCCGCGCTGGCGCTGGCCGGGGTGGCGGTGGCGCAACTGGTCTGAGCGGCAATGCGGCGCGCGGCGTTCGGACGGCAAGCGCACACGCGACCCCGCGGCAGGACCGGGACAGGGGCCGAGAGCCGCCGCATTCTCCTCGAATCTGTGGCGCAGGATCGCGCTGCATTCGATCCCGCATCCGACCAGCCGCGGGAGGGACTGCGTCTTCGGTCCCGCCGCGGCCAGCCCGGCAAGCGCGACGGCCAGGGCCTGTCGTTGCCGGCAAGCCTGCGCTTGCCGGGGCCCTCGCCGGATTGGCGGCCAGGGCGGCGACGGCCTCGCCGCCCGCTCCGGCTTGCGCCTGGCAACGGGGGCCACTGGCCGCCCCTACTCCGGCGTGCGCAGCGCCGTCACCTTGTCGGCGGCGACCTCCACCCCGCCCTCCAGCACCAGCACCACCGCCCCCGCCTCGCTGCGGGCCTCGACGATCTTGCCGTAGGTCTGCACCGGGTCGATCCCCATCTGCTCGCCATTGCTGGAGCTGATCAGGCGGAAGCTGTAGGTGCCGTTCGGAAGCGGCGCGCCGGTGGCATCGGTGCCCACCCACGCGATCTCGGCCGCGTTGAGCGGTACCGGCTCCTCGGCGACCAGCTTGCCGGCCGCGTCATGGACGGCAAGCACCGCCTGATCGGCGCCGGGGCGCGGCGCGAGTTGCAGGGCCAGCGGCGCCCCCTCGAACCAGACCGGCGCCTCGGCCCGCGCCTCCATCCCGACCCAGCCGGCAAGGTCGGACATGTTCATCAGCCCCACCTGCCCGATCAGCCCTTGCAGCAGGTCGTTGGTCTGCACCTGCTGCTCCACCCCCGAAAAGGTCGCGAGCTGCACGGCGAACTCCGAGGAATCCATCGGATCCATCGGATCCTGGTTCTGCATCTGCGTGGTCAGCATCAGCAGGAAGGTCTCGAAATCGCTGCTGATGGCGGCGCCGGTTCCGGGGGCGGTACCGGGGGCGGCGGGGGCGGGGCTGGCGGCAGCGGTCGGCGCCGTCTGGCCGGCGAGGGCGGTTGCGGTCACGGTCATCGGGGTTCCTCGCGGTCAGATGCGCAGGTCGAGCCCGCCGGACGGCGCGGCAGGGCGGGGAGCGGGGGCGGACGGGGCGGGCAGCGCGGCTGCGGCGGCGGGCGCGCCGCCCACCGGGCCCAGCGGCGCGAGCGCCTGCGGATCGGCCTGTGGGCGCCGGTCCTGCTGCGTGAAGCTGAAGGACAGATCCGCATAGCCGATCTCGCGGAAATCGCGCGCCAGCTGGTCGATGTTGCGGCGCATCAGGTCGAGCGTTTCCGGGCGCTCGGCCGTGACCGCGAGCACAATCCCGGACTCGGATGTCGTCAGCGTCAGCCGCACCCGCCCCAGTTCCTCGGGCGCCAGCGTCAGCTCGACGGGCCGGTCGGGAAAGCGGGCCATCGCCTCGGCCAGTTGCGGCCCGATGCCGGCCATGTGCGGCGGCTGCGGCGAGGCGAGGTCGGCGCCGCGCGGCCCCGGGTCAGCCGGAGCGATCCCGTGCAGCGGGGCCGAGGCCTGGGCAAGGAAGGCGGGCTGCTCTGCCGGGGCGGACTGCGGCTGTGTCACCGGAAGCGGAGCCTCGGCGGCAGGCCCGGGGGGCTCGGCGCCCGGCTCTGCGGGGCGCTCCGCGATCCCTTTGGCCGATCGTGCGGGGGGCGCCAGCGCCTCTTGCGGCGCGCGAGGCGCGGGTTGTGCTGCCGGTGACGGAACGCCGGGGAACGCCGCGGCCGCAATGGCAGCGGGAGCGGCCCGCGCGGCGGGCTGGTCCGCAGTGGCGGCGGCGGCGGTGGTGGCGGCGGCTGACGGCTCGCTCGGCGGCGGCGGTGCGGTTGCCGCGGTCTGGGGCTGTGGCGCGGTCGCCGGAACCGGAACCGCGCCGCCCTGCGCGGCGCGCGCGGCGGGTGCCGCTGACCCCGGAGGCGCATCTGCCGTGGCCGCCTCGCCCGCCGATCCTGACATGCGCCCCTGCCAGAGCATCGTTGCAGCATCGCTTGCGGAGGCCGCAGCGACGCGCGTCGGCGCCTGCGCTGCCTGAACGGGGCCCCCTGCCGCCGGGAGCGCGGACGGGGATGCGGACCGACCGTCCATCTGCGCCACGATCGGGGCCTGGCGGACGGGAGCCGCCCGCTGGGCATCCATGGTCGCTTCCGCGCCGGGTTGGGAGGCTGCCACGGCCATGCCGATGCCTGCTGCGCGGCGCGTCTCGGTCCCTGCATCGGCCGGCGCGCCGCGGACGATCTGGCCTTTGGGGCCGTCGGACGGCTGGCGGTGCAGCGAAGGCGCGACCGGGCCCGCATCATCCGGAGCCTCCACCACGGCCGGCGGGGCTCCACCGGCCGTGGGCACGGTCGGCAGGCCCGCCTCCGAGGCCGCCTCACCGCCCGGAGGGCCCGCCTGCCCGCGATCAGGCGCCGCTTCGGCAAGGGCCGGCGAAGGCGCGAGTGCGGCTTCGGCGAACGCCGCGATCGCCGGTTGCCCCGAGATCGCCGGTTGCCTCGAGCCGGGAGGCGCCGCCCCCGCTTGCGCTGCACCGGGCCGGGGCACAGCCTCGACGGGCAAGGACGGCGCCGGCTGCGAAAGGACCGTCCCGGGCTGCGGCAGCACGAACCCCAGCGTGGCCGGGTCGGGAACGGCGGCGCTCGCCGGGACCGGCGCCGGACCGGCGTGCAGCGGTAGTTCCGGCGTGGCAATGGCCGCAGGGTCGCCCGAGGTGTCGGCTTCGGTCTCGCCCAAGAGGGTCTCCGCAGAATCTTCAAGATCAGGCCGGACGAACATCTCCGGCGCCGGCGGCAGGCTTGGCGGCATGAGCGCCGCGGGCCGGGCAGGCCAAGGGCCTCGGGCTGGCGCGAGAACCGCAGGCGGATCGAGAGCGAAGGCCGCCCCCGGCACAGCTTCGGCTCGCGCCGCCGGCGGCGGGGGTGCCACGAGGGTCTGCAACTGGGCGGAAAGGGCCGCCTCGCCCGGAAATGCCATTGTCATCGGTTCCACGACTTCTGCCGCCAATGACCGCACCCTCGCATCACAAGGTTACCGGATATTTACCCGCAGCCTGCCATGCTGCGGAAATTCCGGCCAATTGGACAGGCCGGTTTGCCCGAGAGGACAACCGATGATCGCATCGCCCCCTGCCCTTGCCGCGCCCGACTTGCAGCCGCCGGTCACCGCCCCGCCCCCGCCGCGCGATCCGGCGCTGTGGAAGGCGGCGCAGGATCTGGAGACGGCCTTCCTGTCCGAGATGCTGGCCGCCGCCGGGCTTGGTGCCGCGCGCGAAAGCTTCGGGGGCGGCATCGGCGAGGAACAGTTCGGCTCGTTCCTGCGCCGCGAGCAGGCGGGCGAACTGGTGCAAGGCGGCGGCATCGGGCTGGCCGAATCGCTCTACGAGGCGCTCAAGGAAACGAGGACCGAAGATGGCTGACGACACGCAGGCACTGCACCGGCTGGCCCGGATGCTTGACGACGAGGGCCGGGCGATCGGCGCGGGCGACCTGCGGGCGCTTGCGCGGCTGGCAGAGGGCAAGGCCGCGCTGGTCGATGAGGTGGAGGCGCGGGCGGAGAGCGCCGCGGCCACGCCCGCAGAGGCCGCCGCGCTGGACGGGCTGCGCCGGCAGGCGATGGCCAACCAGCGCCGGCTTGGCGCCGCTCTCAAGGGAATGCGCGCCGCGCTGCGCCGGATCGACGGGTTGCGGCGCGCGGGACGCAGCCTGCAAAGCTATGACGCATCGGGGCGCCCGCAGACGATCGGCCTGACCCCGTCCAGCCTGGAGCGGCGCGCCTGACCCTCGCGGGGAGGCGATTGCCGGCCCCGCAAGCCAATTCTCCTAAAATTTCCGTCAGTCGGGCTGCGGCGTTTATCGAACTCTTAGAGATTGCCGGCGATGGTGGCCTTGCATCCTTGAAGGGGTGACGCGGTGACGGGGCCTCCCGCCCGCACGGGC
Organism: Rhodobacteraceae bacterium UBA6141; assembly: GCA_002423245.1. Lineage (GTDB taxonomy): Bacteria > Pseudomonadota > Alphaproteobacteria > Rhodobacterales > Rhodobacteraceae > Frigidibacter. The sequence goes on along the minus strand of DIVD01000049.1, from coordinate 5,527 downwards.
CAGAATGCCGTAATCGCTGCCCGGAAGGGTGGCATGTGAAACAACCGGCGCAAAGCGCCGACGCCATAGGATGACACGATGTCGAGCATTCTGACGAACAGCAGCGCCATGGTCGCGCTGCAGACGCTGAAGGGTATCAACTCCGGCCTGGCCAAGACGCAGGGCGAGATCTCCACCGGCAAATCCGTCGCCAGCGCCAAGGACAATGCCGCGGTATGGGCGATCTCCAAGGTGATGGAATCGGACGTGAAGGGCTTCTCTGCCATCTCGGACAGCCTCGCGCTTGGCGAATCGACCGTAGCGGTGGCGCGCAAGGCTTCGGAAACGATCACGGACCTTCTGACCAACATGAAGGGCAAGATCGTCGCCGCGCAGGAGGAGAACGTCGATCGCGCGAAGCTGCAAACCGACATCGACGCACTCGTCAAGCAGATCGGCTCCGTCGTGGGGGCCGCGCAATTCAACGGATTGAACCTGATCGATGGCTCCAGCACCGAGAATGTCAAGGTCCTCTCGTCGCTCGACCGCGGGGCGAGCGGCAACGTCGCCGCCAGCCACATCACCGTCGCACGGCAGAACCTGGCGGTCTCCGGATCGGCCACTCCCCAGGCTTTCGGCACCGGCACGCTCACCACGCCTGCAGATTATCTGAGCGGTGTGGGCACGACCACGACCGATACGACGGCTCCGACTCTCACCTCGGTGGCCGATACGGGTACGGCCAACATCACGATCGGCCAGGTTGCGGCCGGCATCTCATACGAAATCACGCTGAACGACCTTGTCATCAACACGGCGGATGGCGGTGAGGCGACCGGCCAGCGCACCTTCCAGTATGTCGCCGGCGCCGACGATGGCACCGCGGATGTCGCGAGCAATCTGCTGTCGCAGATCAATGCCTTCTTCGGTGCCGCAACGGATGGCGGGTATTCCGTTGCAGCCGACACGACCGGCAACACGTTGACGATCACGAACTCTTCAGGCGCAGCGATCGAGGTGGGCCTCCGGGCCAGTTCGGGCGGTACGGCGGGGCCTTCGGGTGCGGCAGGACTGAGCGGCCTGAGCACGATCGACGTGACCAGCGACGCCGGCGCAACCGGCGCGCTTGCCGCGATCGAGGGCTTGATCCAGACCGCGACCGACGCCGCCTCGGCCTTCGGTTCGGCTGAAGGCAGGATCGCGATCCAGAATGATTTCATTTCGAGCCTGTCCGACGCGATGAAGACCGGGATCGGCTCGCTCGTCGATGCCGACATGGAGGAAGCCTCGGCGCGGCTGCAGGCGCTGCAGACCCAGCAACAGCTGGGCATCCAGGCGCTGTCGATCGCCAACCAGCAACCGCAGAACATCCTCGCGCTGTTCCGCTGATGACGGCCGGGGGCGCCGGAACGGCGCCCCTTCCCGCGCGGCAAAGCCGCGACCTGACCCATTCAGCCACAGGAAGGAGTTCCCGTGAACGCCGCCAATCTGGCCAAAACGGCCTATGCTGCCCCCGATCAGCCGACGCGAACCCTGCGCGGCACCGAATACGAAGTGTTCGCCCGGATTACCCATCGACTGCAAGTCGCTCATGCCCTCGGGGATGCCGGCTTCGCCTCGCTCGCCCGCGCGCTTTACGACAATCGCCGGCTCTGGACGACGCTGGCGAGCGATGTGGCGGACCCGGGCAACCAGCTGCCGGCGCCGCTGCGGGCCCGCATCTTCTACCTCGCCGAATTCACCAACCTGCACTCGTCGAAGGTCTTGGCCGGATCGGCGACGGCAGAGGTGCTCATCGACATCAACACCTCGATCATGAAGGGCCTGCGCCAGAGCGGTGGTGCCCAATGAGCGGGCTTGTGCTGAAACTCGCGCCCAGGGAGCGGGTGCTGATCAACGGCGCGGTGATCGAGAACGGCGACCGCCGGTCGCGCCTGGCCATCATGACGCCGAACGCGCATATCTTGCGGCTGCGCGACGCGATCCACCCCGAGGAGGTAACGACGCCGGTGCGCCGGGTGTGCTATATCGCGCAACTGGTGCTGTCGGGCGACGCCGATGCCGGGGAGGCGCGAATGCAGCTGCTGCGCGGAATCGAGCAGCTGAGTCAGGTGCTGACCGACCATGACAGCCGCGCGCATCTGACGATGGCGACGACGGCGGTGATGGAGGATCAGCATTATCAGGCGCTGAAGGCGCTGCGCTGCCTGCTGCCACGGGAGGAGCGGCTCTTCGCCGCGGCGCGCGCATGAGCTTTGCGCCGGTGGTGCCCTTCGGCGGTTTCGCGGGCTGGTCCTTTCTGACCCGGACGATGGACACGCAGAAACAGGCCTTCACCGGCTCGGCTGCCATGCAGCGCGATACCGGCTACTTCCGCGAGCGGATCGGCAGCGTGAAGACTGCCGAAGACCTCGTTGCCGATCGCCGCCTCCTGAAGGTGGCGCTCGGAGCCTTCGGGCTGCAAGATGATATCGGCAACCGCTATTTCATCCAGAAGGTGTTGTCGGACGGAACGCTGGATGCTGGCGATCTTGCCAACCGCCTGTCGGACAAGCGTTATTTCGAGCTGGCAAGCGCCTTCGCCTTCGACCTCGGCACCCCGGCGAGCAAGATCTCCACCTTCGCCGACGGCATCGTCGGCGCCTATGAGGACCGCCAGTTCGAGGAGGCGGTGGGCGAGGTCGATGACGAGATGCGCCTCGCGCTGAACGCGCGCCGCGAGCTTGACAAGCTCGCCGGCAAGTCAAGCACCGAGGACACCAAATGGTTCACGATCCTTGGTTCCGCACCGCTGCGGAGCATGTTCCAGACCGCCTTCGGCCTGCCGAAGAGCTTTGCCTCGATCGACCTCGACCAGCAGCTTGGCACGATGAAGGACCGTGCGGACAGGTATCTGGGCAGCAACAAGGTGGCACAGTTCAGTGATCCGGCGAAGGTCGACGACCTCATCAGGCTGTTTCTGCTGCGCTCGCAGGCACAACAGGTCGCGAGCACCAGCAGCGGCGCAGCAGCGCTGAGCCTCCTGCAGGGGGCGGGAACGGGAAGCCTGCTGTCGCGGCGGACGTGAAAATGGAGCCGCGTGCAAGCGAGGATGCGACTTGTGCCGGGAAATCCTGCCCGTCCTGTCGCGAGGGGCTAAAGCGCGCCCATCACCAGCCGGTTGAAGCCGATGACGCGCCGCGCGCCGCGATAGGGCACCAGATGCACCTCGCGCGTCTGGCCCGGCTCGAAGCGCACGGCGGTGCCGGCGGCGATGTCGAGCCGCTGGCCGCGCGCCGCCTCGCGGTCGAACGAGAGGCCGGGATTGGTCTCGGCGAAATGGTAATGGCTGCCGACCTGGATCGGGCGGTCGCCGGTATTGGCGACGATGAGCGTGGTCACGGGCTGGCCGGCATTCAGTTCGATCTCGCCAGCGGCGGGGAAGACCTCTCCGGGAATCATCGCGCGCCCCCTGCCGCGCCACCGCCCGCGCGCCCCGCGCCGTGGCCCGCACGCCGCGATGCGGCAGTCGTCGGGAAGCTCTGTCTCATCATGTCCCTCGTCTATCGGATCGGGTGGTGGACGGTCACCAGCTTGGTGCCGTCGGGAAAGGTCGCCTCGACCTGCACGTCGGGAATCATCTCGGGGATTCCCTCCATGCACTGGCCCGCCGTCACCACATGCGCGCCCGCCTGCATCAGGTCGGCGACGCTGCGCCCGTCGCGCGCGCCCTCGACCACGAAATCGGTGATGAGCGCGACGGCCTCGGGGTGGTTCAGCTTCACCCCCCGCGCCAGCCGCCCGCGCGCCACCATGGCGGCAAGGCTGATCAGCAGCTTGTCCTTTTCCCGCGGCGTCAGGTTCATGCGCGTTCTTCCTCAGATCTGCCAGACTCGGGGCAGGCTGGCGCCGCCGCGCAGGATATGCAAGGCCCGGGCGACGGCACGGCGCATCGGCAGGCCGTCGGGCGCGCGCAGGCGCACAAGGCAGCGCCCGTCCCAGCCCGAGACTGCGGCCTCGGCCCCCTCCAGCCGCGCGAGCGCGGCGCGCAGCGGGGCCGCCGCATCCTCGGCGCCCTCCGCCACCAGCGCCAGCATGGCGACGGCGCGGGCACCGGCCAGCAGCGCCGGGCGCGGGCCGGTGCCGGGCAGGCAGAGGCTGGCATCGGTCAGCGCGAAGGGATCGACCAGCACCGGCACCGCACCGCGCCAGACCTCGCGCCGGTCCGACAGCGCCAGATGCGCCACCTGCTCGCCCATCGCGGCGCGCCCCAGCACCAGCATTTCGGCCAGCAGCACCGAGGCGCCGGGGGCAAGATCGGCCCGGGTGCGGCGCGAGAGGGCGGCGCGGTCGTAAAGGATGGTCTCCTGCGGCAGCCAGTCGGCATGGGCGCCCTGCCCCAGCGTCAGCCGCACCTGCATGGTGGCGCGGCCCCCGCCCGGCCCGCCTGCGTCATACGCCCGCTCTGCCGTCTGCGTGGTGGCGACGGCGCGGGCACCGGGGCCAAGATCGAGGCTGTAGCGCAGCGCGTCGCCCCCCGTCAGCCCGCCGGCGGTGTTGAGGAACACCACCTCGGGATCGGTGCCGTGAACGCGCGGCAGCATCGCCCTGGCCGAGCCCGATTGCGCAAGGTCCGCCACCTGCGTGCGCCCGCCGCGCTGGCGCATCGTCACCGCCGCCTCGCCGCTCGCGCGCTGCATCGCGCCGCGCAGGGCCGGGGCCGGGGCCGACAGGGGAGGCGAGGCGGGATCGTGGAACATGGCCCAAGGATAATCCGGCGCGAGGGCCTGCGCCATCCCGGGCTTTGCGCCCTCGTCCCGGCAGCCTGCGCCGCAGGGCAACGCAGGCATCCTCGCGGGCAGTCTCGCCCAAATCTCAGGCAACCGGCGAAGCGATGCACGCAGGCCATACCCGCCGCCGCACTGGAAACCGCGCGCGGGTCCGTGTAGGACAGCGCAGACGCGCAGCAGCCGCCGGGGGCGCCATGACCAGCACAGCCACGATCACCCTTCGCCGCCCCGACGACTGGCACCTGCATCTGCGCGACGGCGAGATGATGGCGGCAGTGCTGCCCGAAACCGCCCGCCACTTCGCCCGCGCGATCGTCATGCCGAACCTCGTGCCCCCGGTGGTGACGCTGGCCGATGCCGCCGCCTATCGCGACCGCATCCTTGCCGCGCTGCCGAAGGACATGGCGTTCGAGCCGCTGATGACGCTCTACCTGACCGAGGACACCAACCCCGCCGACATCCGCGCCGCCGCGGCCAGCGGGCTTGTGAAGGCAGTCAAGCTCTACCCCGCCGGCGCCACCACCAACAGCCATGGCGGCGTGCGCGAGCTCGGCAAGGTGCGCGCCGTGCTGGAGGCGATGGCCGAGACCGGCCTGCCGCTGTGCATCCATGGCGAGGTGACGACGCCCGAGGTGGACATCTTCGACCGCGAGGCGGTGTTCATCGACACACAATTGATCCCGCTGCGCCGCGATTTTCCCGAGCTGAAAATTGTGTTCGAGCACATCACCACGCGCGAGGCCGCGCAGTACGTGGCCGGGGCCGACCGCTTTACCGCG
>DIVD01000055.1 GCA_002423245.1 Rhodobacteraceae bacterium UBA6141 | reverse complement strand
CCGAAACCGCCGCGGCCATGCCAAGCGCCACGATCAGCGTGCCGGCATAAAGCGGCAGGCCGCTGGCGAAGGACAGCGCCACGCCCAGGATCGCCGCATGGGCGGTGGCGTCGCCGAAATAGGCCATCCGCCGCCAGACGACGAAACTGCCAAGCGGCCCGGTCGCGAGCGACAGGCCGATGCCCGCAAGCCCCGCCCGGATCAGGAAATCATCCAGCATCTGCGACCTCGTGCCTGCAGTCCGGCCCGTGCAGATGATGCGGATGCGCCGGGTCATGGCCATGCCCGTGATCGCCGTCATGGCCGTGGTCATGCTCGTGCCGGTAGAGCGCAAGCGCCCCGCCGGTGCCCAGCCCGAACAGCGCCCGATACTCCGGCGCATCGGTCACCACCTGCGGCGTGCCCTCGCAGCAGACATGGCCGTTGAGGCAGATCACCCTGTCGGTCGCGCTCATCACCACATGCAGATCGTGGCTGACCATCAGCACCGCCGCCCCGGTTTCGGCGCGCACCTCCTCGATCAGCCGGTAGAATCCGGCAACGCCCGGCTGGTCCAGCCCCTGCGTCGGTTCGTCCAGCATCAGGATATCCGGCCGGGCCAGCAGCGCCCGCGCCAGCATGACCCGCTGGAACTGCCCCCCCGAAAGACCCGCCATCTGCCGCCGCCCCAGATCGGCGACGCCGACGCGCGCCAGCGCGGCGGCGGCATCGGCATCCGCCACCCGGCGCGGCAGCGACAGGAAGCGCCGCACCGTCATCGGCAGGCCGGCATCCACCTGCAGCCGCTGCGGGACATAGCCGATGCGCAGCCCTGTCTGCCGCCGCACCACGCCGGCCGCGGCCGGGTCGAGCCCGATCAGCGCCCGGATCAAGGTGGACTTTCCCGACCCGTTGGGGCCGACGATGGTGACAATCTCGCCCGGTGCTATCGAAAAATCGACATTCTCCAGGACGGGCACCCCGCCGTGGCGGACGGTCAGCCCCCGCGCCTCGATCAGGCCCTGGGTCATGCCGCGGCACTCTGGCGGCAGACGGCGCAGAGGCCAAGCGCCTCGACCGTCGCGCGTTCCACCGTGAAGCCCAGGTCAGCGGCGGCGGCGGCAAGCGCGGCGCGCACCGGCTCTGTCGGGGCCTCGGCCACGGCATCGCAGGACCGGCAGATCAGGAAGACGGGGCTGTGCTCCTGCCCCGGGCTCATGCAGGCGGCAAAGGCATTGAGCCGCCGCACCCGGTGGGCAAGCCCGTTCTCCACCAGAAACTCGAGGGCGCGATAGGCCACGGGCGGCTGGTGGCCGAACCCCTCGGCGGCGAGCCGGTCCAGCACCTCGTAGGCGCCCATCGCGCGATGCGCCTCGAGCAAAATCTCCAGCACCCGGCGCCGCACTGGCGTCAGCCTTGCGCCGCGCGCCGCCGCGACCGCCTCGGCCCGCGCCAGGGTATCCCCGGCGCAATGGGCGTGGTCATGGTCGGCAAAGGCCAGCCCGGCATCGGCTCTGGCATCGGCTCTGGCATCGGCGCTGGCATCGGGGCTGGCATCGGGGCTGGGGTCCGCCATGTTACCTTATCACATTTCTGCTTGACCTGTTATGCTATAACATACACAACGCTCCCCAGCACCACAACCCATCCCGGAGAACCGCCATGCGCCGCCTGATCGCCCTGACCGCCGCCCCCGCCCTGCTGCTGGCCGCCGCCGCCCGTGCCGAGGTTCCCGCCGTCGTCACCGACATCCCCGCCGTGCAGTCGCTGGCCGCGCAGGTGATGGGCGATCTGGGGGCACCGGCGATCCTGCTGGAACGGGGGGGCAACGCGCATGGTTACCAGATGAAGCCCAGTCAGGCGCGCGCCTTGCAAAAGGCAGACCTGATCTTCTGGGTCGGCCCCGAGATGACGCCGTGGCTCGACCGCGCCATCGACGGCGTGGCCCTGTCCGGCAGGCCGGTGGCGCTGCTGCACGCCGAAGGAACCTTGCGCCGCGCGTTCGGCGCCGGGGCCGAAGGGCAGACGCAAGAGCGGGAGGAGTACGCCCCCCCAAACCGGGACGACGAACATGCCCGGGACGACGAACATGACCACGGCGGCACCGACCCCCACGCCTGGCTCGACCCAGCCAATGCGCAGGCCTGGCTGGGCGTGATCGCCGCCGAGCTTGCCGCCGCCGATCCCGGAAACGCCGCCACCTACAGCGCCAATGCCGCCGCCGCAGCCCGGCGCATCGCCGCCCTCGATGCGCAGATTGCGGCAGAGCTGGCGCCGGTGCAGGACCGCCCCTTCGTGGTGGTCCATGACGCCTATGGCTATTTCGTGGATCACTACGGCCTGACCATCGCCGGCACCGTCTCGCCCGGCGATGCCGCAGAGCCGGGGGCGGAACGGCTGAGCGGGATCCGTCACCTGCTGGAGGAGGCGGCAGCGGTCTGCGTCTTTCCCGAGGCGCAGCACGACCCCAGGCAGATCGCGGCGCTGGTGGACGGCACGCCCGTCAGGCTGGGCGGCGCGCTCGATCCGTCGGGCGCCAGCCTGCCCTTCGGCCCCGAGCTCTACCCCGCGCTGCTGACGGGCCTCGCCACCACGATCGCGGACTGCCTTGCCGGCTGATCAGCCGGCGGCCCCCGCCCGATACCATTCCACGATCTTCGCCCGCTCGGCAGGCTCGATATAGGACAGATTGGCGGGCGGCATCGCATGGGTGACACCCGCCTGCAGGTAGATCTCGCGCGCCAGCAGCGCGATCTGCCTGCCCGTCTCGAGATGCACGCCCTTGGGCGCGTAATGGATGCCCGGCCATCCCGGCTCTGCCGCGTGGCACATCGAGCAGCGGCCGAGCACGATATCCGTCACCTCGGCGAACCCCTCGGCGGCGGCGAAACGCTCGGCCCCGGGGGGCAGCGCCGCCTCCTCCGGCGCGGGGCGGAACATCGGCGTCGAGGACAGCCAGACGATCACCACGAACAGGATCGCGGTCACGGCCCATGTCCAGTGCGGGTTGCCCTTGTGCGCGTGATGGCTGTTGAACCAGTGCCGGATCGTCACCCCCATCAGGAACACGAGGGACGCGATCAGCCAGTTCATCTCGCTGGCAAAGGCCAGCGGGTAGTGGTTCGACAGCATCAGGAACACCACCGGCAGCGTGAGGTAGTTGTTATGGGTGCTGCGCTGCTTGGCGATGCGCCCGTATTTCGCATCCGGCACCCGCCCCGCGATCAGATCCGCCACCACGATCCGCTGGTTCGGCATGATCACCAGGAACACGTTCGCCGTCATGATCGTGGCGGTGAAGGCGCCCAGATGCAGCAGCGCCGCCCGGCCCGAGAACACCTGCGTATAGCCCCAGGCCATCACCACCAGGATCACGTAAAGGCCGATCATCAGCCGCGTGTTGTCGTCCCCGAAGCGGCTCTTGCAGATCGTATCATAGATCAGCCAGCCAAGGCCAAGGGAGGCCAGCGAGAGGCAGACCGCCTGCCAGACCGGGATGTCGAGCACGTTCGGATCGACAAGGTAGAGGTCCGCGCCAAGGTAATAGACCAGCGCCAGCAGCGCAAAGCCCGACAGCCAGGTCGAATAGCTCTCCCACTTGAACCAGATCAGGTCGGCGGGCATCCGCTCCGGCGCGACGAGGTATTTCTGGATGTGGTAGAAGCCGCCGCCATGCACCTGCCATTGCTCGCCATGGACGCCGGGGGGCAGGGCCGCATCCTTGCGCAGGCCAAGGTCCAGCGCGATGAAGTAGAACGAAGACCCGATCCAGGCGATCGCGGTGACGACATGCAGCCAGCGCACCGCAAACTCGGCCCAGTCCATGAAAATCGCGAAATCGTTCATCTTGCCCCCCGAGCTTTCCCGCATCATCGCCCGCGCGCGCCCCGGCGCCAGCCCCTGCGGCCCGCAGCCCCGGCGGGCAATGCTGCGCCGCAGCCCCTGCCCGCGCTTCAGGCAAGGCTGCCGCTTTTGCGCGCAATCTCAGCTTCCGCGATAGGTAGAATAGCCATAGGGCGACAGCAGCAGCGGCACATGGTAATGCGCGGCCGCATCGCTGATCCCGAAGCGGATCGGCACCTCGTCAAGAAAGCGCGGCGCCTCCGGCGGCACGCCCGCCGCATCAAGGTAGGGCCCGGCATGGAACAGCAGCTCATACCTGCCCGGCCGGAACTCCGCCGCCGCAAGGATCGGCGCATCGGTGCGCCCGTCGGCATTGGTCACCGCCTCGGCCAGCCGCGCGGCCCCGGCGCCGGGCAGCAGCCGGAACAGCTCGATCCGCAGCCCCGCCGCCGGGCAGCCCCGCGCCGTATCAAGAACATGCGTCGTCAGGTATCCGCCCGCCATATCTGCCCTCTGGTCTTTCCCGCCCGCCGCCGCCATTCTTGTCCCCGAACCCTGCCAACGGCAAGAGATGCAGATGAACCGCTACCCCCGCGACATGATCGGCCATGGCCCCAACCCGCCCGACGCCGCCTGGCCCGGCGGGGCGAAGATCGCCATCTCGATGGTGCTGAACTACGAGGAGGGCGGCGAGAACAACATCCTGCATGGCGATGCCGCCTCCGAGGCGTTCCTGTCGGACATCGCCGGCGCCACGCCCTGGCCGGGGCAGCGGCACTGGAACATGGACTCCATCTACGAATACGGCGCGCGCGCCGGCTTCTGGCGGCTGCACCGCCTGTTCACCGGCCTGAACATCCCGCTCACCATCTACGGCGTCGCGACCGCGCTTGCCCGCAGCCCCGAACAGGTGGCCGCGATGCGCAGCGCCGGCTGGGAAATCGCCTCGCACGGGCTGAAATGGGTCGAGCACAAGGACATGCCCGAGGCCGAGGAGCGCCGCCAGATCGCCGAGGCGATCCGCCTGCATACCGAGGTGGTGGGCGAGCGCCCGCTTGGCTGGTACACCGGGCGCTGCTCGGCCAACACCCTGCGCCTGACCGCCGAGGAGGGCGGGCTCGAATGGATCTCGGACACCTATGACGATGACCTGCCCTACTGGATTGAGGTCGGCGCCCGCGACCAGCTGGTGATCCCCTACACGCTCGAGGCCAACGACATGCGCTTTGCCACGGCGCCCGGCTATGCCGAGGGCGACCAGTTCTTCACCTACCTGCGCGACAGCTTCGACACGCTCTATGCGGAAGGCGAGGCGGGCAGGGCCAGGATGCTCTCCATCGGCCTGCATTGCCGCCTGGTCGGCCGCCCCGGCAAGATCGCCGGGCTGAGGCGCTTCCTCGACCATGCGCGCGGGCACGAGGGCGTGTGGTTCGCGCGCCGCATCGACATCGCCCGCCACTGGGCGAGCACCCACCCGCATCAGCGCCGGCACCGGCCCAGCAAGATGACGCAGGAGGATTTCGTCGCCCGCTTCGGCGGCATCTACGAGCAGTCGCCCTGGATCGCCGAACGCGCCTGGAACCTTGAACTTGGCCCGGCCCATGACCGCGCGGCGGGCCTGCACAATGCGCTTGCCCGCGTCTTCCGCAGCGCCAGCCACAAGGAGCGGCTCGCAGTGCTGCAGGCCCATCCCGACCTTGCCGGCAAGCTCGCCGCCGCCCGCCGCCTGACCCCCGAGTCCGCCGCCGAACAGGCGGGCGCCGGACTCGATGCGCTGACCGATGCCGAACGGGCGGAGTTCACGCGGCTGAACACCGCCTATGTGGAACGCCACGGCTTCCCCTTCATCATCGCGGTGGGCGACCATGACAAGGCCGGCATCCTCGCCGCCTTCCGCCAGCGGCTGGACAGCGACACCGGAACCGAGTTTGCCACCGCCTGCGCGCAGGTCGAACGCATTGCCGAGCTGCGCCTGCGCGCGCTGCTGCCATGAGGGCCGCGCCATGACCAGCTACTACGCCCCGAGGGGCGGCCTGCCGCCGCAGACCCAGCTGATGACCGGCCGCGCCGTCTTTACCGAAAGCTACGCCTTCCTGCCCCGCGGCGTGTTCAGCGATATCGTCACCAGCCTGCTGCCCGGCTGGACCGGCACCCGCATGTGGCTGATCGCGCGGCCGATGTCCGGCTTTTCCGAAACCTTCAGCCAGTATGTGATGGAGGTCGCCCCCGGCGGCGGGTCGGAGGCGCCCGAACCCGAACCGCGCGCGCAAGGCGTGATCTTCGTCACCGAGGGCGAAATCTGGCTTTCCCTCGACGGGCAAGAGCACGCGCTTGGCCCCGGCGGCTTTGCCTATATCCCCCCCGGCTGCTCCTGGCGCCTGCACAACGGCGCCGCCCATCCCGCCCGCTTCCACTGGATCCGCAAGCTGTGGGAGCCCGCCCCCGGCATCGCCCCGCCGTCTGCCTTCGTCGCGAACGAGGCCGACATCGCCCCCGCCCCGATGCCGGGCACCGAGGGCAGATGGGCCACCACCCGCTTCGTCGATCCCGCCGACCTCGCCCATGACATGCACGTTACCATCGTCACCTTCCAGCCCGGCGGCGTGATCCCCTTCGAGGAGACGCATGTGATGGAGCACGGGCTCTATGTCCTCGAAGGCAAGGCGGTCTACAAGCTGAACCGCGACTGGGTCGAGGTCGAGGCGGGGGATTTCATGTGGCTGCGCGCCTATTGCCCGCAGGCGTGCTATGCCGCCGGCCCCGGCCCGTTCCGCTACCTGCTCTACAAGGATGTCAACCGCCACGCCCAGCTTCGCGGCCCCTGGTCGCGCTGACCCGAGCCGCTGGCCCAGGGCGGCGCCCCCCGCCGCGGACAGGCCCGCCGCTTCCCCCCGTTCTTGCCGGAAAAATATCCTCGGGGGGTTCCGGGGGGCAGACAGCCCCCCGGCTTTTCTCAACACCGGCAGGGCAGACAGCCCCCCGGCGTCCACCAGCCAGAGGCCCCGCATGACGCTCCTGCACCCCCAGCCGCTCACCCCCGCCGCCTTCGCCCGCTTCGGCGATGTGCTGGATGCGTCGGGCAGCCCCGACAGGATCATCAACGCCGGCCTCTGCGGGCGTTTCCATGACAGGGCGCGGCTCGATTTCGGCGCGGAAGGCGGCGGGCGCGCGGGCATTTCCATCTTCGATGCGGTCCCGCGCGCCCTGCCCTGCAGCTTCGATCTGGTCGAGCGCCACCCCGAGGGCAGCCAGGCCTTCCTGCCGATGAGCCTGCAGCCCTTCCTCGTGATCGTCGCGCCGGACGAGGGCGGCAGGCCGGGCGCGCCGCTGGCCTTCCTCACGGCGCCGGGCCAGGGCATCAACCTGTTGCGCGGCACATGGCACGGGGTGCTGACGCCGCTGCATTCGCCGGGGCTGTTCGCGGTGGTGGACCGTATCGGCCCCGGCCCGAATCTTGAGGAGCATGTTTATCCCCGCCCCTTCACCGTGCTGCCCGCCTGAGCTTCCGCCGGAACCGCGCCTCCCTTCAGCCGGCGCGCCGCGGGGGCTGACAGCGGCGCGCCGCTTGTCTAACATCCCGGCAGAACCGGAGATGCCGCAAAAGGGAACCCGATGCCGGATGAGGGAACGAAGGCGCTGTTTGCCGAGCTTGGGACAAGCCTTGGCCTGTCGCGCCCCGCCGCGCTGTGCCTTGCGGCGATCTGGCGCGCGCGGCAGGCGCCCAATGCCGACGATCTGGTGCTGGAGGCGGGCATCTCGCGCTCCAACGTCTCGACCGCGCTGAAGGAACTGCGCGGCTGGGGCCTTGTCGCCATCGCCCGCCTGCCCGGCGACCGGCGCACGCATTTCCTGGCCCCCAGCGATCCCTGGGCGCTGGTGCGGCAGGTGCTGGCCGAGCGTCAGCGCCGGGTGCTGGCCCCCGCGCTCGACCGCGCGCGCGGTCTGCTGGCCGCCGGTGCCGATCCCGCGCTGGCGGATCTCGCCGCCACCTTGCAGGCGGTCTCGGGCTGGCAAGAGCGGCTGGCGCAGCTTGATCCCGCCGATCTGGAGGCGCTGGCCGCCGGCAGCGGCGAGCCGAGGAAAAAGAAGAAGAAATCCCGCAAGTCCTGATCCCGTGCCGTGCAGGGCAGGCGCTGAACGACCGCAGCCTTCCTCCCCCCGCCCGAGGATTTCGCGACAGGGGGGCCGCGCCGGGCGCTCAGGCCGGCGCCCGCGCCGCCTGCGCCGCCTCGATCCGGCGGCCGCCGGCGATGTCGAAGAGGTGCAGCGCGCCCGGCGCCGGGGCGAGCGCCAGACGGTCCCCGAGGGCCGCGCCGGCAGGCAGGGCGGCGACCAGCGGCTGGCCTTCGGCATGGCCATGCACCAGCCGCTGCGCGCCCAGTTCCTCGACATAGGCGATGCGCAGATCCAGCGCGGAGGGGCTGCCGGCGGGGGCGGGGCGCAGGTCTTCGGGTCGGATGCCGACCATCACCGGGCCCGACACCCCCGCCCCGAGCGCGAATTCGGCCCCCGCCACCCGCAACCGCCCCCCGGCAAGATCGCCGTCCAGCAGGTTCATGGCCGGCGAGCCGATGAAGCCCGCGACGAAGGCCGAGGCCGGGCGGTGATAGAGATCGAGCGGCGCCCCGATCTGCTCCACCCGGCCGCCGTTCAGCACCACCAGCCGGTGCGCCAGCGTCATCGCCTCCAGCTGGTCATGCGTGACATAGACCGAGGTGGTTCCAAGGCGCGCCTGCAACTGCTTGATCTCGCCGCGCATCTGCACGCGCAGCTTGGCGTCGAGGTTCGACAGCGGCTCGTCGAACAGGAACACCGCCGGCTCGCGCACGATCGCCCGGCCCATCGCCACCCGCTGCCGCTGCCCCCCCGACAGCGCACGGGGCTTGCGGTCGAGGTAGGGGCCGATCTGCAGAAGCTGCGCCGCCTCGTCCACCCGCCGCGCGATCTCTGCCCTCGGGGTGCGGCGGTTCTTCAGGCCATAGGCGAGGTTCTGCCGCACGGTCATGTGCGGGTAGAGCGCGTAGTTCTGGAACACCATGGCGATGTCGCGCTCTGCCGGTTCCACCTCGTTCACGACGCGCCCGCCGATGCCGACCGTGCCCTCGCTGATCGTCTCCAGCCCCGCGATCATCCGCAGCAGGGTGGACTTGCCGCAGCCGGAGGGCCCGACCAGCACCAGAAACTCGCCATCCGCGATCTCGAGATCCACGCCGCCGACCGCACGGGTGCCGCCCGCATAGACCTTGCCGACGCCCTTCAGGGTGATGCCTGCCATATCCGTTGCCCCGCTATTTCTCGGTCTCGACCAGACCCTTGACGAACAGCCGCTGCATCAGCACCACCACCAGCACCGGCGGCAGCATCGCCAGCACCGCGGCGGCCATCACGAAATTCCATTGCGGCACCGCATCGGCGACCTCTGCCATGCGCTTGATCCCGGCGACGATGGTGTAGAATTTCGCGTCCGTCGTCACCAGCAGCGGCCACAGATACTGGTTCCAGCCATAGATGAACAGGATCACGAACAGCGCCGCGATATTGGTGCGCGACAGCGGGATCAGCATGTCGCGGAAGAATTTCATCGGCCCGGCGCCGTCGATCCGCGCCGCCTCCATCAACTCGTCCGGGATGGTCAGGAACACCTGCCGGAACAGGAAGGTCGCGGTGGCCGAGGCGATCAGCGGCACGGTCAGCCCGGCATAGCGGTTCAGCAGGCCAAGATCGGCCACCACCTTGAAGGTCGGCACGATGCGCACCTCCACCGGCAGCATCAGCGTGATGAAGATCGCCCAGAACGCCAGAGTGCGAAGCGGGAAGCGGAAATAGACGATGGCGAAGGCCGAGGTGATGGAAATCGCGATCTTGCCGCAGGCGATGATCAGCGCCATCAGCAGCGAGTTCGCCATCATCCGCAGCAGCGGCGGCGCGCCGGAGGTGGAGATCCCCTGCCCCAGCATCACGCGGTAGGTCTCGACCCCGTGCGTGCCGGGCCAGAGCGGGATCACCCCCGAGCCGAAGGCGGTGGAGTCATGGGTGGAGGCGACGAAGGCGAGCCAGACCGGAAAGGCGACGGTCAGCACGCCGAGGATCAGCACCAGATGCGCCACGAGCGTCAGGATCGGGCGGTGTTCGACCATGTCAGTACTCCACCCGCCGCTCGATCCAGCGGAACTGGATCACCGTCAGCGCGATCACGATGGCCATCAGGATCACCGACTGCGCCGCCGAGGAGCCGAGGTTCAGGCCAAGGAAGCCGTCGTTGAACACCTTGTAGACAAGGATGTTGGTGGCCTGCGCCGGGCCGCCCTCGGTGGTGGCGTGGATCACCGGGAAGGTGTCGAACAGCGTGTAGGTGATGTTCACCACCAGCAGGAAGAAGGTGGTCGGCGACAGCAGCGGCAGGGTGATGGTCAGGAAGCGCCTCACCGGCCCCGCCCCGTCGATCGCCGCAGCCTCGCGCAGGCTGGCCGGGATCGCCTGCAACCCGGCGACGAAGAACAGGAAGTTGTAGCTGATCTGCTTCCAGCTTGCGGCGATCACCACCAGCACCATTGCGTCGCTGCCGTCCAGCCCGTGATTCCAGTCATAGCCGAGGGCGCGCAGCATATGGGGCATGATGCCGATGGTCGGGTTGAAGATGAACCACCACATGATCCCCGCCACCACCGGCGCCACGGCATAGGGCCAGACCAGCAGCGTGGTATAGATGCGCGCCGAGCCCAGCATCCGGTCCAGCGCCAGCGCCAGCAGCAGCGCGAGGCCAAGCGACAGCGCCGCGACGGCAAGCGAGAACACCGCCGTCACCTGCATCGAGTTCAGGTATTGCGGATCGCGGAACAGCGCGGCGTAATTCTCCAGCCCGATGAAGCTGGTCTTCAGGCCGAAGGCATCCTCGCGCAGGAAGCTCTGCCGCACCGCCTGCCCGGCGGGCCACAGGAAGAACACCAGCGTGACCGCCAGTTGCGGAGCCAGCAGCAGCCAGGGCAGCCCCTGATTGCCAAAGATCGTGCGCTTCATGGGAAGGTCCGGCGCGCGGGGCGCATGAGGGGCAACAGACCGGCCCGCCCGCAGGACATGCGCGGGCGGGCCGGCGGCAGAGCGGCAGCGGCTTACCTGTTGGCCGCCTCGAACTCGCGCAGCAGCGCGTTGCCGCGGGACACCACATCGTCAAGCGCGGTCTGTGCATCCTTGCCGCCCGACAGCAGCGCCTGGAACTCCTCGTCGATGATCGTGCGGATCTGGACGTAGTTGCCAAAGCGCAGGCCCTTGGAATTCTCGGTCGGCGGGTTCAGCGTCATCTGCCGGATCGACACGTCGGCGCCGGGGTTCGCGTCATAGAAGCCCTGCTCCTTCGACAGATCCCAGGCCGCCTGCGTGATCGGCAGATAGCCCGAGAACTGGTGCCAGTCGGCCTGCACCTCGGGCGAGGACAGGTAGCTGAAGAAATCCGCCACGCCCTTGTATTCGGCCTCGTCGCGGCCCTGCAGCACCCACAGCGTTGCGCCGCCGATGATCGAGTTCTGCGGCGCGCCCTCGACATCGTCGTAATAGGGCAACATGCCATAGCCGACCTCGAAATCCTTGGCATTGGCCACCACGCCCGCGCGGCTGGCCGAGGAGTTCATGTAGATCGCGCAGTCCTGGGCATAGAACTTCGGCGGCGCGTCATTGCCGCCTCCCGGCCCGCCATACTGGAACAGGCCCGAGTCCTGCCATTTCTTCAGGTTCTCCCAGTGCCTGACCTGCACCGGGCCGTTCACGGTCAGCTCGGTCTCCAGCCCGCCGAAGCCGTTCTCCAGCGTGCCGATCGGCTGATTGTGCCAGGCGGACAGGTTTTCAAGCTGCACCCAGCTGATCCAGCCGGTGGTGAAGCCGCAGGGCGCCGCGCCCGACTCCATGATCTTCTGGCCGAATGCCTCGACATCGGCCCAGGTCTGGGGCGGGGTGTCGCGGTCGAGGCCCGCCTTCTCGAACACGTCCTTGTTGTAATAGAGGATCGGGGTCGAGGAGTTGAACGGCATCGACAGCATGTTGCCCTCGGTGTCGGTGTAATAGCCCACGACCGCGGGCAGGAAGGCCGAGGGATCGAAGGGCTCGCCCATGTCGGCCATCAGCTGATAGACCGGGTAGATGGCGCCCTTGGCGGCCATCATCGTGCCGGTGCCGACCTCGAACACCTGCACGATGGCGGGCTGTTCATGGGCGCGGAAGGCGGCGATCGCGGCGGTCATCGTTTCGGGGTAGGTGCCCTTGAAGGAGGGGATCACGGTGAACTCCTCCTGGCTGGCATTGTAGCCCGCCACGATCTCTTCCAGCTTGGTGCCAAGCTCGCCGCCCATCGCGTGCCACCAGTGAAGTTCGGTGCGCGCCTCGGCGGCGGAGAGGCTGGTCATCAGCGCAAGGCTGGAAACGGTCATGGTGCGGAGCATCGGGTCACCCTCGGGTTTGGTCGGATGGATGCGGTTTAGGCGCCCCGTGTGACAGTTCCGCTGCGGTTTGGTGACAGTTTCCCCGCTGCTTCAGGTCACCGGCAGATCGCGCTCACCCTCGCGCAGGCGGGTCGGCAGGCCCAGCCGGTGCAGCTCTGCAAGGAAGGGCTTCGGCGGCAATTCCTCGACATTCGCCATGCGGCCGATGTCCCAGTCGCCGCGCGCGATCAGGATCGCGGCGGCGACCGGCGGCACCCCCGCGGTATAGGAAATCCCTTGCGAGCCAACCTCCTCGAAGGCGTCCTTGTGGTCGGCGACATTGTAGATGAACAGCTCGCGCGGCTGGCCATCCTTCGTGCCGCGCACCAGATCGCCGATGCAGGTCTTGCCGGTATAATCGGGCGCAAGGCTCGCCGGATCGGGCAGCACCGCCTTCACCACCTTCAGCGGGATCACCTCCTGCCCCTCGGCCGTGATCACCGGCTTTTCGGACAGGAGCCCGAGGTTGTTCAGCACGGTGAACACGTTGATGTAGTGATCGCCGAACCCCATCCAGAACCGCACATCGGCCCGGGGATAGTTCACCGCCAGCGAATGCACCTCGTCATGCCCGGTGAGGTAGGCCTTCTGCGCGCCCACCACCGGCAGATCCCAGGTCTTGCCGACCTCGAACATCCGGTTCTGCTGCCAGCGGCCGTTCTGCCAGCTGTAGACGGTGCCGGTGAACTCGCGGAAGTTGATCTCGGGGTCGAAGTTGGTGGCGAACCAGCGGCCGTGGCTTCCGGCATTGATGTCGATGATGTCGATGCTTTCGACGGCATCGAGGTAGTCCTCCGCCGCCAGCCGCGCATAGGCGTTCACCACCCCCGGATCGAAGCCGACGCCGAGGATCGCGGTCACGCCCGCCGCCTCGCAGGCCTCGCGGCGCTTCCATTCGTAATTGCCATACCAGGGCGGCGCCTCGCAGACCTTCGCCGGATCCTCGTGGATCGCGGTATCCAGATAGGCCGCGCCCGTCTCGATGCAGGCCTCAAGCACGGTCATGTTCACGAAGGCGCTGCCGACATTGATCACGATCTGCGCCCCCGTCTCGCGGATCAGCGCCGCCACCGCGGCGCTGTCCATCGCATCGACGGCATGGGCGGTGAAGCTGCCCGGCACCTTCATCGCGCCCTTGCCCTGCACGCTGGCGATGATCGCCTCGCATTTGCCAAGCGTGCGCGAGGCGATGTGAAGATCGCCCAGCACGTCATTGTTCTGCGCGCATTTGTGCGCCACGACCTGAGCCACGCCACCGGCGCCGATGATCAGCACGTTTCGTTTCACTTTGGGGCGTCTCCCTTTGACCGCGTGGGAAAGGGCCTTGCCGCAGCAAGGCGGGGGAGCCTCAGGAGAGGCTGGCTTCGTAATCCTCGTATCCGAACGAGCGGACCAGCCGCAGCGTTCCGTCCTCCTCGCGGATGGCGATGGCGGGCATCTTCAGGCCGTTGAACCAGTTCTTCTTGACCATCGTGTAGCCGGCCGTGTCCTGCACCGAGATGCGGTCGCCGACCTTCAGCCGCTCGGGAAAGGCGAACTCACCGAAGATGTCGCCCGCAAGGCAGGACTTGCCGCAGATCATGTAGCGGTGCGGGCCCGCGTCCGGCGCGATTCTGGCGGGCAGGCGGTAGATCAGCAGATCGAGCAGATGCGCCTCGATCGAGCTGTCCACGATCGCCAGATCCTTGCCGTTGTGCAGCAGGTCCAGCACCGTCAGCTCCAGCGTCGCGGTCTTCGTGATCGCGGCCTCGCCCGGCTCCAGATAGACCTGCACGCCGAAACGCTCCGCGAAGGACTTAAGCCGGGCGGCGAGCGCCTCCAGCGGATAACCCTCGCCGGTGAAGTGGATGCCCCCGCCAAGGCTGACCCATTGCACCTGCGCCAGAAGGTTGCCGAAGCGGGTCTCGATCTCGGTCAGTTGCCGGTCGAACAGGGGGAAATCCTCGTTCTCGCAGTTGTAATGGATCATGAAGCCGGAAATCCTGTCCAGCACGCCCGCGATCCTTTCGCTGTCCCACTCGCCAAGGCGGCTGAACGGGCGCGCGGGATCGGCCAGATCGAAGCCGCTGGTCGAGATTTGCGGGTTCAGCCGCAGCCCGCGGGCGATGCCCGAGGCACGATCCCCGAAGCGTTCGAGCTGGCCGATGGAGTTGAAGATGATCTTGTCGGCGTGGCCCACCGCCTCGTCGATCTCGTCCTCGGCCCAGGCGACGGAATAGGCATGGGTCTCGCCGCCGAACCTCGTGCGCCCCAGCCGCAGCTCATAGAGCGAGGAGGAGGTGGTGCCATCCATGAACGGGCGCATGTGCCCGAAGGCCGACCAGGTGGCGAAGCATTTCAGCGCGAGCAGCGCCTTCGCCCCCGAAAGCGCGCGCAGACGCGCCACCTTTTCCATGTTGGCGCGCAGGGCGGCCGCGTCGATCAGGTAGTGCGGGGTGGGTATCGACATGGGCATGGCTGCTCCTTGCATCGGGGCGCGATTGCGAACGGTTGCTATAAGGACAGCCCGTGACAGATTCAAGACCATCCGGGCGGCAGCGCCAGGCCGCGGGTGCCGGCCGGGCAGGCGGCAACGCGGCATCCGCCGCGTTCCGCCCGCGGGGTCCGGCGCGGTTGACGCGGGAAAGGCCGGCACGATAGGACAGCGCATCCCGCCCGGCCGCTGGCCGGCTTCGATGCGGGGCCGGCCGAACGCCTCGACGGAAAGACCCGATGACCCAGAGCCCCTCCGGTTCCACCCCCGCCGAGGCGGAAGCCTTCCTTGCCGCGCATCCGGGGATCGAGGCCTTCGACATCGTGCTGACCGACGCCAACGGCATCGGGCGTGGCAAGATCATCCGGCGGCATGAGCTTGCGGGGCTCTACGCCGGCGGGCGGCATCTGCCGATGTCCGTGCTCGGGCTGGATATCTGCGGCGAGGATGTGCATGAAACCGGGCTGATCTGGGACAAGGGGGATGGCGACCTCAGGGCCTGGCCGATCCCCGGCACGTTGAAGCCGCTGCACGGCACCAGCCCGGCGCGGGGCGAGGTGCTGATGAGCATGTATCACCTCGACGGCAGCGTGATGACCTCGGACCCGCGCCACGCGCTCAGCCGGCAGGTGGATGCGATGGCGGCGGAAGGGCTGCACCCGGCGGGCGCGTTCGAGCTGGAATTCTTCCTGCTGGACCCGAAGCTGGACGAGCATGGCCGCGCGCAGCCGGCCGCCGCGGTGCTGGACGGGCGGCGCAGCCGGAAGACGGAGGTCTATTCGGTCGATCACCTGCACGGGATGGAGCCGCTCTTCTCGGAGATCTACGCCGCCGCGAGGGCCGCGGACATCCGGGCCGAGACGGTGATCTCGGAATACGCGCCTGGGCAGTATGAACTGACGCTGCACTACCGCAGCGACGTGATGCAGGCCGCGGATGACCTGATCCGGCTGAAGCGGATCGTGCGGATGCAATCGCGGCGCTTCGGCGTGACCGCCTGCTTCATGGCCAAACCCATGGAGCATCATGCCGGGTCGGGGATGCATTTCCACGTCTCGCTGCCGGACGCTGCCGGCGCGAATGTCTTTGCCGAGGCCGAGGAGGGCCGATGGACCGACACGCTCCTGCACGCGCTTGGCGGGCTGCGGCAGACGATGGCGGAGTCGATGCTGGTCTTCGCGCCCCATGCGAACAGCTGGCGGCGCTTTGCCAGCCAGAGCTATGCGCCGGTCTCGCCCTGCTGGGGGGTCAACAACCGCTCGGTCGCGCTGCGCATCCCGGCGGGGGATCCGCGGGCCCGGCGAATCGAGCATCGCCCCGCGGGCGTCGATGCCAATCCCTATCTGGTGGCGGCGACGGTGCTGGCGGGGATCCGGCACGGGATGAAGGGCCGGATCGACCCCGGCCCCGAGACCACCGGCAACGGCTATGCGGGCGGTGACATGGCGGGCGGTAACGGGGCGGGCGGTGAGACGGGCGCGCCGGCGATGCCCGGCGGCGACAGGAGCGCGCCGGCGATGCCCGGCGACTGGCGCGAGGCGATCCGCGCGGCGCAGGGCTCGGCCTTCCTGAAGGAGGCGCTCGGACCGGACATGCACCGCACCTTCTGCGCGATCAAGGCGGCGGAACATGCCCGGGTGGCGCGAACCATCGCGGATGTGGATTTCGATCTTTACCTGCACAGCGTGTGATGGTGGCAAGCGCCGGGGGACCGTGCGTCCCCCGGACCCCCTGCAGGATATTTCTCCAAGGCAAAGGCAGAAGCGGTGCGCCCCTCACGCGCGGGCGCGCAGGGCCGGGCGGGCGCGCCAGACCTCGCGGGTCAGGAAGCCGGCGATCCCGGCCTTGATCAGGTCGCCCGGAATGAAGGGCAGGTTCAGCAGCATCGCCTCCAGCGGGCCCTTCTGCAGCACCGCCATCATCCCCAGCGTGCCAAGCGCATAAAGCACCACGATCCCGCCCAGAACCGCGCCGGTCAGCGCCACCAGCAGCGGGTTGCCCGCCTGCCAGCGCTCGGTCACGAGGCCGGCGACCCAGGCCGCCGGAATCCAGCCCAGCAGGAAGCCCACCGTCGGACCCGCCAGCACGCCAAGCCCGCCGCGCCCGCCGGCCAGCACCGGCAGGCCCAGCAGCGCCACCAGCACCACCAGCGCCGCCGCAGCCGCGCCGCGCCGGGCGCCAAGCACCGTGCCGGCAAGCATCACGCCCAGGCTTTGCGCCGAGATCGGCACCCCGGACACCAGCGAGAAGCTGGGCATGAAGCCCAGCACCACGATGATCGCCGCGAACAGCGCGACCAGTGTCAGGTTCCGTTCCATGTCGTCCCTCCTTCCGGCCGGTCCGTGCCGGCCGCCACTCCGCCGCGCGCCCTCAGCGCCTCGGCCACATGTTCCGCATCGTCCAGCGTCCCCAGCACCAGCGGCACCAGGATGCGCGGCCCCGCCCGCCGCGGCGAGCGCGCGCGCCAGGCATCGGACAGCGCGCCCGCGCGCGCCTGCAGAACGGGAACGAAGCGCAGAAACAGCGCGATGGCAAGGGCCGGCGCGCGCGGATTGATCCCCAGATGGCGCAGCGGGGCAAAAATCCACTCGGCCACCGCGGTGATCTCGGTCAGCGGGGTGGTCAGCGTCACGAGGTTGGCCAGCCCGACCAGCACCAGAATCCGCAGCGCGATGACGGCGCCAAGCAGCGGCTCGCCGGTCGCAAGGTGGTAGAGCACGATCACGCCCACGAACCACAGCAGCGGGCGCAGCATCCGCGCCCCGGCCGCGAGCGCACGCGGCCCGAGCGTGACATGCAGGGCCGCGACGCCCGCGCCCGCCAGCAGCAGCGGCAGCGGCCGCGACACCGGCAGCAGCGCCAGCACCGCGAGCGCCAGCGCCGCGAGCTTGGCGCCCGCCGGCAGCCGGTGCGCCCAGCTGGGTCCGGGCAGCGCGAGTCCTAGCATTCACCCTCCGCCTCGCCGGCGCCCAGCCGTTCCATCGCCGCCGCATAGGCCGCCAGCACCGGCCCCGCCGCGCCATCCATCGCCACCTGCCCCGCCTCGAGCCAGATCACCCGGTCGAAGCCGGCCAGCGTTTCGGGCTGATGCGTCGCCAGGATCACCTGCTGGTCCAGCCCCGCCAGCCGCCGTTGCAGCCGCCGCGCGGTCGGCAGGTCGAGCCCGGTATAGGGCTCGTCCAGCAGCAGCAGGCCGGGCCGCATCGCCAGCACCGCCAGCAGGCACAGAAGCTGCCGCTGCCCCTGCGACAGCGCGGCGGTGGAACGGCCGATCCAGCCCGTCAGCCCCTGCGCCGCCAGCAGCGCCGCCACCGCCGCGCGCGCCTCTGCCCTGGGCTGGCCAAGCTGTTCCAGCCCGAAGGCCAGCTCCTCCTCGACGGTGGGAAAGATGATCTGGTGGTCGGGGTTCTGGAACAGGATGCCGACGCTGCGGATCGCCGCGCGCCGGTCCCGCGCCACATCGGCGCCGGCCACCCGCACCGCGCCCCGGTCCGGCGCCTGCAGGCCCGCCAGCAGCCGCAGCAGCGTGGACTTGCCCGACCCGTTGCGTCCGACAAGCCCGATGCGCGGCTCTGCCAGCCGCAGCGAGAGGCCGGAAAACACCGCCCGCCCGTCCCGCGACAGCGTCACCTCCTGCACTTCCGCGCCCTGCGCCCCGTCCATCCGTCCTGCCTTCCGCTGCGAGGCTCTTACCTGCCCCGCCCGCAAAGTCCAGTGCAGACGGGCGCCGGGGCGGTCAGGGCGCCGGGGGCAGCATCCGGCCCAGGGGCCGCCCGCCGAGGATGTGGACATGCATGTGCGGCACCTCCTGCAGCCCCGCCTCGCCGGCGTTCGAGATGATGCGGAAACCGTTCCCCGCATCCAGCGCCACGCCGGTCATCTTGCAGACCTCGCCGATGGTGCGGGTGAAGTCGAGGATCTCGGCCTCCGATGCCTCGCGCGCGAAATGGTCGTAGCTGACATAGGGGCCCTTGGGGATCACCAGCACATGCACCGGCGCGTGCGGACGGATATCCTCGAAGGCAAGGCTGTAGGGCGTTTCCAGCACGGTCTTGTTCGGGATCTCGCCGCGCAGGATGCGGGCGAAGATGTTGGTCGGGTCATATGTGTAGCTCATGGCGGTCCTCAAGATGGTCAGTCGGCAAACAGGTAATGCGTCGCGGCGATCTCGCGCGCGGTTTCGGGCGGCAGCGTCAGGAAGCGGGCCAGCGCCGCGGTATTCTCCTCGACCGTGGCGGACTGGCGCAGCCGCGTGAGGTTGGGGAAGTTCGCATCGCGCAGCCGGTCGCTTTCGAATCGCACGTCATAGCGGATGGTGGGCAGCAGCCGGTTCAGCACCTCGCGCGGCGTCCTCTCGCCCGCAAGGCCGACCCGGCGGGCATGGCCCAGAAGGTAGTCGTCGGTGAAGTCGCATTCGATCTCCAGCGTGCGCGTCGTGCAGCGGTCGGCATAGAAATCCTGCAAAAGCTCGATCGCGGCCGGATCGAGGCAGACCAGCAGCCTGTCCGACCCGTGATAGTCGAACAGCATCCGCAGCAGCGCCCGCCGGTGGCGGGTGCGCTTTTCCAGCGTGGTCTGGATGCCACCAAGATCGGGCAGCGGCGTCGCCTCCTCGTTGAACATGTACTCGATGGCGGGAATGTCGGTCAGTTGCCGCACCCTGTCCACCAGACGTTTGGCGACATGCCATTTCTTGCACACCACCAGCAGCAGTTCCCGCTCTCGCCCGAGGCTGGCCTCCGTCTCCCAGAAGCGCGGGGCGAAGCGGCGCCCGATCCGGCCGCGCCCGGTGATGAAGCCGTAAAGGCTGCGCCCCTCGTTCGAGATGGGGAAGCGCACCCCCTCGCTGGCCCACAGATCGCCAAGCCGCGCCTTCAGCTCTGCCGCATCGACAGAGATCTTGCGGGCAAAAAGGTAATCCTGGCTCAGCAGCAGGTCGTAATGGTCGTTGTAGAAGGTGACCGGCATCCCGTAATCGGAAAACATCAGGAAGGTCAGCGTCCGCGTCTCGATCTCGGCATCGGGGACCAGATGGCGCACGAGCGTCTGGAAGAAGGTCTCGTCCGGGATCCAGGTGGTGCGGAAGAAGCGCACCACGTCCCGGCGGCTGCGGCAGAAGTCCAGCACCCATTCCACCGTTCGCCGGCGCAGGCACCACCACTGGCTGCCGATCATCACCTGGATGTCGGACGGCACCTCGCGCGTCAGCTTCAGCCACTTCTGCAGCGCGTAGGACCGGTAGAACCACCACTTCTGCCCGCGCTCGTTGAAGACGTGCCGGTAGATCAGCCGCTCCTCCTTCAGCCCGGTCCTGATCCAGTCCGAGGCGAGGAAATCGAAGCTTTCGATATAGTCGCGGTCGTTCGCCTCGAGGAACTCATGCGCGAACTCCGCCGACTTGATCGACATGCAATCGCCGGACAGCATGTAGAAATGCGTGGCGCGCGGGAAGGCCGCCACCGCGGCCTCTGTCGCCGCCAGCGTCGCGGCGACGAGGCTCCACTCCCCCCAGCCGCACTTGACCCGCTTGTGGGCAAAGGTCACGTTGGGATTGCCGGCCAGCGCCCGGCGGATCAGCTGGTAGTCGGCCTTCTTCGCCCGCGCATCGAAGTGGATCGACATGAAATCGCCCGCGGCGGTCAGCCGCCCGGCCTGCTGCACGATCCCCTCGGGATCCTTGTGGCACAGGAGGATGAAGGCGATTCTTGCCATCGACGGGCCCGGTTCTCGTGCCGGATGCCGAAGATCGCGGCCGCGGCGTTGTCAGACGTTGAAATAACGGTGTTTCTTTGCTTTTTAATGCGCAATTGTTCCGCGGGTGCAAGTGAAAGCGCCCGCGTAGGACCAAGGAAGGGTTTTCATGGGGTTTCCCGGCACCTGGATGACCGAGAGCGAAAGCGTCGTCTATCGCGTCGTCCCGAAATGCGCCTGCTCGACCATCGGGCAGATCATGTTCTATTCCGACCACGGGCGCTTCTTCGACGGGGATATCCACGACGCCGCCGCCGGGATGCACAAATGGTCGATGGAGGCGAGCCAGCCGCTCATCGAACGCAACGTCAAGGCCCACAAGTCCTTTGCCTTCACCTGCGTGCGCAATCCCTATGCGCGCATCCTGTCCTCGTTCTTCGACAAGATCGCGGGCATCCAGCGCAACGGCAAACGCTATCGCGGCAACCTCGTGCCGCAACTGGCGCAGAAATACGGGATCGACGTCGGCAGCCCGGAAAACGGCTTCGAGTTCGACCAGATCGCCAGCTTCCGCCGCTTCCTGCTGTTCGCGCGCGACACCATCCGCTGGCGCCGCCCGATGGAGCCGGACATCCACTGGTCGGCGATGTCGGGCCATGTCTCGACCTTCATCGTCAATGGCGGGCGCTACAACCGCATCTTCTTCACCGAGCGGTTCAACGAAGGCATGCAGCAGGTGCTGGACGGGATCGAGACGCCTGTGAAGGTGGACCTGAAGGCGATCCCGCGCTTCAACGAATCCGAGGGTCACGGCCCGGCGCGCGCCCATGAGGTCAGCGCCTATTTCGACGATCTGTCGCGGCATCTGGTCTGGGAGATCTACAAGAAGGATTTCCAGCTGTTCAGGTACGACTTCGACAACCCCGACAACAAGTTCCCGATTGCCGAGATCGACCTCGACGAGGTTCATGCCAGGCTGGGCGACTGATCCGGGCGCGGCGGAATGAAAGGTCTCTCCCGCTCGCGGCTGCGCCGCCACCTGCACGCGCGCAGCCTGGCGCTGCTTGGCGTGCTGTTCGCCGCGCTCTGGCTGTTCGTGGAGCTTGCCGAGGAAATGGCCGAGGGCGAAACCCTCGCCTTCGACCGCGCCATGCTGCTGGCGCTGCGCAATCCGGCCGATCCCGCCGATCCGCTGGGGCCCGCCTGGCTCGATACCGTGATGCGCGACATCACGGCGCTTGGCGGGGTGACGGTGCTGGGATTCGTGACCCTGGCCGTGACGGGCCTCTTGTGGTTCCAGTCGCGCCATCGCAGCGCGGGCCTCCTGCTGCTGGCGATCGCCGGCGGGCAGATCTTCTCGCATGTCGCCAAGGCGATCTTCGACCGGCCCCGCCCCGACCTCGTGCCGCATGGCACGCTGGTCAGCAGCGCCAGCTTTCCCAGCGGCCATTCGATGATGGCCGCCGTCGTCTGGCTGACCCTGGCGGCGATGGTGACACGGACCGAACCCCGGCGCGTGCTGCGCATCTATCTGACCGCGCTCGCCATCGCCGTCACGCTCGCGGTCGGCTTCAGCAGGGTCTGGCTGGGCGTGCACTGGCCGACCGACGTTCTGGCCGGATGGGCGGCGGGCGCCGCCTGGGCGCTGATCTGCCGCGCGCTCGCCGAACTGCTCGATCCGCTGCCGGATCAGGCGCCGCCCCGCTGATCCGGCCCCCTTCCCGCTTCTTGCTGGCGAAAATATCCCGGGGGGAGTCTCCGCAGGAGACGGGGGGCAGAGCCCCCCTTCTTGCCCACCGCGAGGGCGGCGCCCCCTTTCGCCGTCAGATCAGCCCCTGCCCCCGGAACAGCGCCCGGATATCGCTTTCCGGCCGGGCGCCGACATGGCCGATCACCTCTGCCGCGGCGATGCAGCCCATGCGCCCCGCGCGGTAAAGGTCATGCCCCGTCACCAGCCCGTAGAGGAACCCCGCCGCGAACTGGTCGCCCGCGCCGGTGGCATCGACAGGCACCACACGGTGCACCGGCACCTCCACCCGCTCCTCGCCGCGAATCAGCACCACATCGCTGCCCGAGCGCGTGCACACCACCAGCGGGCATTCCGCCCGCGCCTGTGCCAGCGCCGCCTCCAGATCGTCGGTCTGGTAGAGCGAGAGCCATTCCTGCGCATTGCCGATGACGTAATCAAGCTCGCCCCGGATCAGCCCCAGGAAGTCGCCCCGGTGCCGGTCCACGCAGAACGGGTCCGACAGCGCGATGCCGGCCTTGCCGCCGCCGGCATGGGTGGATCTCGCCGCCTTCAGGAAGGCCGCCTTTCCCGTGTCCTTGTCGAAAAGGTAGCCCTCGAGGAACAGCAACTCCGCCGCGCCCGTCACCGCCTCGTCCACATCCCCGGGCCCCAGCTCGGCCGAGATGCCAAGGTAGGTGTTCATCGACCGCTCGCCATCCCCGGTCACGAAGATCATGCTGCGCGAGGTGGGCAGCTCGCCCCCCGGCACCGGCGGGTTCACGAACTCGGTGCCCTCTGCGGCCATCGAGGCGGCGTAGAACCGCCCCAGCGCATCGTCGCGCACCCGGCCGATGAACGCGGTCGTGAGGCCAAGATTGCCCAGCCCCGCCAGCGTGTTGGCGACCGATCCTCCCGGCGCCTCCACCCGGTCGCGCATCTCGGCATAAAGCAGCTCGGCCCGCTCGCGCTCGACAAGCTGCATGACGCCCTTCCCGATCTCCATCTGCGCGAGGAACCGGTCGTCGGAATGGGACAGCACGTCCACGATGGCATTGCCGATGCCGACAACCTGATAACGGCTCACAGGGTTTTCTCCTCATAGGGGCACAGGTCATTGATCGGGCAGATCGGGCATTTAGGCTTGCGCGCCACGCAGATGTAGCGGCCATGCAGGATCAGCCAGTGGTGGGCGTGCCTCTGGAACGGCGCGGGCACCTGGTCCTCGATGGCGCGCTCCACCCGGTCCACATCGCGCCCCGGCGCGATCCCGGTGCGGTTGGCGACGCGGAAGACATGGGTATCGACCGCCTGCGCCGGGTGATGGAACCAGGTGTTCAGCACCACATTCGCGGTCTTGCGCCCGACCCCCGGCAGCGATTGCAGCGCCCCCCGGCTGGAGGGAACCTCGCCGTCATAGCTGTCCACGAGGATCCGGCTCAGCCCGATCACGTTGCGCGCCTTCTGCCGGTAGAGGCCGATGGTGCGGATATGCCCGCTCAGCCCCTCCTCGCCGAGGGCCAGCATCTTGCGGGGCGTGTCCACGCTTGCGAACAGCGCCCGCGTCGCCCTGTTGACGCCGGCATCGGTCGCCTGCGCCGAAAGCGTCACCGCCACCAGCAGCGTGAAGGCGTTCACATGCTCCAGCTCGCCCCTCGGCTCGGGTTCCGCCGCCTCGAAGCGGGCAAAGATCTCATGGATCTGCCGATATGCAAGCTGCCTGGCCATTGTGCGATGGTATGCACCGGAGCGCGCCACCGGGCAACCCCGCGGCGGGCCCTCCGGCGGAAGCGGGGGGCTGTCTGCCCCCCGTGCCCCCCGAGGATATTTGCGCCAGCAAGAAGTGCAAGACGCCCGGACTCATGCGGCGGCAGGATCACGGGAGGGGGAATGACTCGCGGCCGGCGCCTGCCGCAACCGCAGCTTCCGGGTCGCGCGGCGGGCCGCGGGCGCCTAGACTGGCAGGCATCGCCGCCAGAGGGTTCCTTGATGTCAGAGTGTCCGCCTGCCCCCGCCCCAGCCCCCGCCTCTGGCGAGGCGGCCGAGGATCGCTACCATTACCGCGTCATTGCCCGTGCCCTGCGGATGATGGAGGCGGGCGGGCCGCCGCTGACGCTCGAGGCGCTGGCGGCCCGCATGGGGATGAGCGCCGCGCATTTCCAGCGGCTGTTCTCGGCCTGGGTCGGCGTCTCGCCCAAGCGCTACCAGCAGTATCTGGCGCTGGACCTTGCCCGCCAGCTTCTGTCGGATCGCGAGACGCTGCTGGAGGCGGCGGCGGGCGCGGGCCTTTCGGGCACGGGGCGCCTGCATGACCTGTTCCTGCGCTGGGAGGCGATGACGCCCGGCGATTTTGCGCGGGGCGGCGACGGGGTGCAGATCCGCTGGGGCCGGTTCGACACGCCCTTTGGCGCGGCGCTGGCGATGGGAACGGAACGGGGGCTGTGCGGGCTTGCCTTCACCGAGGAGACGGGTTTCGACGCGGCCTTTGCCGATCTTGCAAGCCGCTGGCCCGCCGCGCATTTCACCCGGGACGGCGCCCCGCTTTCGGCCTGGATCCGCGCCGCGTTCGGTAAGGGTGGAGGCGGCGGGGCGGGCGGCGAGGCGCGGTTGCAGATCATCGGCGCGCCTTTCCAGATCAAGGTATGGGAGGCATTGCTGCGCATCCCCTCCGGCCATGTCACCACCTACTCCGCCGTGGCCTCCGCCATCGGCGCGCCGGGGGCCGCCCGCGCCGTCGGCACGGCCATCGGGCGCAACCCGATCGGCTTTCTGATCCCCTGCCACCGCGCGCTCGCCCGGTCCGGCGCGCTTGGCGGCTATCACTGGGGCCTGCCGGTCAAGCGCGCGATGCTGGCCTGGGAGACCGCCCGCTGGGAGGCCGCGAACCCCGCCTCTCCGGCTTGTGATGGGCGGAAACCTGCCGCGGGGCAGGGCGGGCCTGTTCGGCGCGGGTGAACCTTTGGTATAGGTCGCGCGATGTCCATCGGACAACACAACAAGGCGTCCATCGGATGGACCCAGCAAGAGGCGGCACAGAATGAACGCGAAGACCCCCTTCCTGATTGCCATCGCGGCCGGCTTCGGCCTGACGGCCTGCGTGCAGCAGCCTTATGGCAGCAGCACCGGCCAGCCGAACAACGCCCGCAACGCCGCGATCGCGGGCGCGGTGGTGGGCGGTGTGCTTGGTGCCACGGCGGATGGCGACGAGACGCTGACCAAGACCGCGGCGGGCGCTCTTGCCGGTGCGGCCATCGGCGGCGTCGCCGGCAGCCTGCTGGACCGTCAGGCGCGCGAGCTGCAGTCCGAGATCGGCGGGAATGGCACCACGGTGACCAATACCGGCTCGAACCTCGTGGTGAACATGCCCCAGGACGTGCTGTTCGCCGTGGACAGCGCCACCGTTTCAAGCGCGATCACCAGCGACCTTTACGCGCTTGCCGACAGCCTCAACCGCTATCCGAACACGAGGGTCGAGGTCATCGGCCACACCGACAACACCGGATCGGCCGCCTACAACCAGGATCTGTCGCAGCGCCGCGCCGCTGCCGTGGCGCAGGTCATCCGCAACGCCGGCGTGGCACCGCAGCGCGTGGTCTTCTATGGCCGCGGCGAGGATCAGCCCATCGCCTCCAACGCCACCGAGGCGGGCCGCGCGCAGAACCGCCGGGTGCAGATCATCATCACCCCGACGAGCTGAGCCGTCGCAGGCGAGGCACAAAGGCCGGGCCCCGCGCCCGGCCTTTTCCGTTGCGAGCCTCGCCGGCCCCCGCCCGGTCGCGAAAAACCCGGCCGATGGCCGGGTTTTCAGGTCACTTGCAGCGGCAGCCCCCGGTCAGTGCAGGCGGGTTTCCACTTCGCCGATGGAGGCGTCGAGCAGCGCCGATTTGTCGGAGGGCTGCATCGACCTCGCGATCACCTCGCCGGCCGCGGCGACGGCCACCGCCACCGCGCGGTCGCGCACCTCTTTCACCGCCGACTTTTCGGCTGCGGCGATCTGCTCTTCCGCCGCCTTCAGCCGGCGCTGGATCGAGACCTTCAGATCCTCCTTGGCCTTTTCGGCCGCGGCCATCGCTTCCCTGCGGGCGGCGGCGACGATCGTCTCGGACTGCTCGATCATCTCCTTCTGCTTGCGCTCGTAAGAGGCGAGGATCGTCTGCGCCTCCTCGCGCAGGGCGCGCGCCTCGTCCAGTTCGGCCCGGATGGTCGCGGCGCGCTTGTCGAGCAGCCCGCCGATCGCCGAGGGAACCTTGAAGTAGACCAGGATCGCGACGAAGACGAGGAAGGCCAGCGTCACGATGAAGTCGGTGTTGTGCAGCGACACGAAGGGGCCGGTGGCCGCGGCGGCAGGCGTTGCCGCCAGCGCCAGAAGCAGGGACAGTCTTTGCATCATGTTCACCCCTTCACCCGCGCTGCCACGGCCGCCTCGATCGCGCCGGCATCCGCCCGGGCGCCGAAGGCTGCCACGATCTCTGCCGCCGTGTCGCGGGCGACGACATTCACCGCCTCCAGCGCGCCGGCGCGGATCTCGTTGATCCGCACTTCGGATTCGGCGGTCTTCGCCGCGATCTCGGCATCGGCCCGCGCCGTCGCCGCGTCCAGATCCGCCTGGATCTCTGCCCGGGCGGCGGCGATGATCCTGCCGGCCTCGGCCTTGGCGTCGGCGAGCGCGCGCAGGTAGCTCGCCTCGGCCTCCTTCGCCTTCAGCTTCAGTTCCTCGGCGGTGGCGATGTCATTGCTGATCTTGCCCGCCCGGTCCGCCAGCACGCCGCCGATCCGCGGCAGCGCGATGCGCGACAGGACGAAATAGATCACGACCAGCGTCACCAGAAGCCAGAAGATCTGGTTCGGGAACGTCTCGAACACCAGCTGCGGCATGCCGACCGCGCTGCCATGCGCGTCGGTTCCCGGCAGCATCGCGTTGGCAGCGTCCGCCGCGTGACCTGCCGCTTCTTGCGTTGTTGTTGCCATGTCGTGCCCCCGGTCCGTCAGGACCCGTCAAACCGGCGGGCAGGCCCCGGAAGGCCCGCCCGGCTCTCAGATCGCGAAGGGATCAGACTGCGAACAGCAAAAGCAGCGCGACCAGGAACGAGAAGATCCCCAGGGCTTCGGCAAAGGCCATGCCGATGAACAGCGTGGCGGTCTGCGACGCGGCAGCCGAGGGGTTGCGCAGCGCGCCGGCCAGATAGTTGCCGGCGACGTTGCCCACCCCGATTGCCGCCCCGGCCATGCCGATGCAGGCGAGACCGGCGCCGAGATACTGGCCGAGTTGTGCGATGCCTTCCATGAGGTGCTCCTTCAGGATTGG
The DNA here is from genome assembly GCA_002423245.1 of Rhodobacteraceae bacterium UBA6141. Classification (GTDB taxonomy): domain Bacteria; phylum Pseudomonadota; class Alphaproteobacteria; order Rhodobacterales; family Rhodobacteraceae; genus Frigidibacter. The sequence goes on along the minus strand of DIVD01000055.1, from coordinate 9,641 downwards.
AAAGGTTGGAATTGAGTCTCCGTGCCCCGGGCCGCTAGTGGCCCGGATGCAGCGCGTCCTTCAGATAGACGCAGGTGAGGATGGTGAACACATAGGCCTGGATCAGCGCCACGAGCACTTCGAGCCCGTACATCGCGGTGATCGCCAGGATCGACACCGGGGCGATGGCCGCAAGCGCCGCAAACCCCGCGAACACCTTGATCACCGCGTGACCAGCCATGACGTTGCCGGCAAGACGGATGGAGTGGCTGACCGGACGCACGAAATACGAGATGATCTCGATCACCGCCAGCACCGGACGCAGCGCCAGCGGCGCCGAGGACACCCAGAACAGGCCGAGGAAATGCGCGCCGTTCTTCACGAAGCCAAGGATCGTCACGCCGAGGAACACCATCACCGCCAGCACCGCCGTCACCGCGATATGCGATGTGGTGGCGAAGGCGGTGGGCAGCAGGCCGAGGAAGTTGGCGAAGACGATGAAGCAGAACAGCGTCATTACATAGGGGAAGTATTTCAGCCCGTCCTTGCCGGTGATGTCCTCCAGCATCTTGTGGACCATGCCGAAGGTCAGCTCCGCGACGGACTGCATCCGGCTTGGCACGATGGCCCGCCCGCGCGATCCGATCACCAGCACGAAGACGATGGCAAGGACGGTCAGCCCCATCCACAGCGTCACGTTCGTCGGCGTGTACCAGTGGATCTCGGTTCCGCCGAACAGCGGGCGGACCAGGAACTGGTCCATCGGATGGAATGCAAGGCCGCCTGCCGCTTCTTCCGTCGCCACGTCTACTTCCCCTCATCGCGGGCGGAATCTTCCGCCTGTCGTTTCGCCTGCATCTCGGACGCGGTGCGAAGCATCGTCTTCACCCCGGCCGCGAAGCCCAGGAGTATGAACAGCACCAGCAGGAAGGGCATGGTCCCGAAGACCGTATCCAGCCCGTAGCCGATGCCAAGGCCGATCCCCAGGCCGGAAACCAGCTCTATCACCATGCGCCAGGCCTGATTGGCCTGACGGAAATCCTCGTCCTCGCGGAGCTTCGGCGCGTGGGCCGCCTTGACCTTCTCGATCCGTTTTTCCAGGTCGGAAAGCCGGGTCTGGTCGGGTTCTTCGGCCACGTCGTGCCCCCTCGGGTGCCCCCCTTGGACATTGCCGCCTTCCTATGGCTCGCGGCCGGGTGAGTCAAGCGGGTTGCGGCGCGCGAACCCGTTCGTCAAGCTATTGGAATTGCGCATTTAATTACGGGACCGGGGCGCGGGGCGCCCCGCTGCGCCGCGCCCGGTGCCGCCATGGGCCGGGAACCGACATTCAACCGCCCGGTTGACCGTTGCATCGCGGCGGCGCTAGAAAACCCCATGCAAACCGCGCCCACCCCCGCGCCCGCCCCCGCGCTCGATGCCGTGTTCTCGGCCCTTGCCGACCCGACGCGCCGCGCGATCCTGTCGATGCTGCTGGAAGACGACATGGCGGTCACCGATGTGGCCGAACCGTTCCGGATGTCGCTTGCCGCGATCTCGAAGCATCTGCAGATCCTCGCCGAGGCGGGCCTGATCAGCCAGGAAAAACGCGGCCGGGTGAAATGGTGCAAGCTGGAACCCGGCGCGATGCGCGAGGCGAGCATCTGGATGCAGGGCTTCGGCCAGTTCGAGCCGCTGGACCTCGACGCGTTCGAGCGGTTCCTGCAGGCCGAGTTGCACGAACCGCAAGCCGGCCAGCCCCTGCCCTGAGCGCGGTCACCCCCGCGGGTGCGTCGCCGGACCCATCACCGGCCAGGTCTTCGCCGCCGCCTTGATCGCGGCCAGGAAGGCCTGCACCTTGGTGGTGCGGTGCAGGTCCACATGCGTGACCAGCCACAGCGGCGCCGCCCAGACCGCGCGCGGGGGCATGACCTCCACCAGCCCCGGATCGCCGCGCCCCGTCGCCACCGGCAGGAAGCCCAGCCCCAGCCCGGCGCGCACCGCGGCCTCGCCCGCCTCGCCGTCGTTGCAGCGATAGACGACCTGGCTGCGCGGCACGAGCCCGGCCAGCCACAGATGGAACGGCGCGCGCGAAGCCGGGTTCTCCGGCCCGACGAAGCGATGCCCGATCAGGTCGCCATCCTCGGCCGGCGTGCCATGCGCGGCCAGGTAGGCGGGCGCGCCGTAGAGCGCCACCTGATGCTCATGCAGCCGCTGCACCACGTTGTCCGGCTCTGTCGGCGCGGATCCGGCACGGATCGCCACATGCGCCTCGCCGTATTCCAGCCGGAAGATGCGCAGATCCGTCACATAGCGCACGATCAGCTCGGGATACTGCGCCATCAGCCCCGCCACCACCGGCGTGATCAGCCGCGACAGGCCGGGAACCGAGGTCACGACCAGCTCGCCCCCCATCTCCGACCCCGCGCCGTTGATCCGCGCCGCAAGCTGGGTGAACTGGTCCTCGGTCGCCTGCGCGACCTTCAGCAGTTCCTGCCCCGCCTCGGTCGGGGTGTAGCCGCGCGCGTGGCGCTGGAACAGCTTGGCCCCCAGCCGCGCCTCCAGCGCGTCGATGTGCCGGATGACCGTCGCGTGATGCACACCCAGGACCTCTGCCGCGCCGCTGACGGTGCCGATCCGCGCCACCTGAAAGGCCGTGCGGATCTCATCCCAGTTCTGAAAGGTCATCTTCTGTGCATCCGTTCACATAGAGGGTGCGAGTATCGTCGTTGCGTTCGCGGATGCAACGGCCATCTTCCGCACCGGCCGGGGCAGCCCGCCCCGGGCCGATCGCAACCCGGTTTGCACCTGCAGGACAGCGCCATGCCCCATATCCTTCGCCTCGATGCCACCATCACCCCCGCCACCTCTGCCTCGCGCAGGCTGACCGACCGGATCATGTCGCGCCTGATCGCCGCGCATCCGGGTGCCACCATCACCGAGCGCGACCTTGCCGCCGGCCTGCCGCCCATCGACGCGGCCTGGCTGGGCGCCGTCACCACCCCGGCCGGCGAGCGCAGCCCCGAGCAGGCCGCCATCGCCGCCCTGTCCGACGCGCTGATCGCGGAACTGAAGGCGGCAGACATCCTGGTGATCGGCCTGCCGGTCTACAACTTCGGCGTCCCCGCCACGCTGAAGACCTGGTTCGACCAGATCGCGCGCAGGGGCGAGACCTTCTTCTATACCGAAGCCGGCCCGCAGGGGCTGCTGTCCGGCAAGCGCGCCATCGTCGCGATGGCCTCGAACGGCACCCGGCTCGGATCGGAGATCGACTTCGCCTCGGGCTATGTGCGGCACATGCTGGGCTTCATCGGCATCACCGATGTGGAGTTCGTGGCCGCCGATGCGCTCGCCTTCGGCGCCGAGGCCTCGATGGCCAAGGCCGAAGCCGAGATCGACGCGCTGGCCCTGTAGGCGCAGGCCCCGGCGCGGCAGACGGGCGCGGCAGTGGGGCCGGCATCCGCCGTCTTCCGCCTGCGGCTTGACTCGGGGGGCGGTTTCTTCTAGGCCCTGCGCCAATTCCCCGGAAGTGGCCTGCTTCCGGTCCCGGCCCGTCATGGGGGGATCGCCATCCGTCAGCGCGTTGCGCCCACGGGTGCCGCTCCGCTTTGACCCGCCCGGGCCGCCACTTGGGGATCGAAGCGCCGGGTCTTACATGTCCCGGCAAGGTGCAACGGGGCCAAGGAGGGCCAGACGCGATGTTCGAGAATCTGTCCGAACGGCTCTCCGGGGTCTTCGACCGGCTGACGCGGCAGGGCGCGCTCAGCGCCGAGGATGTGGAGACCGCGCTGCGCGAGGTCCGCGTGGCCCTGCTCGAGGCGGACGTGTCGCTGCCGGTGGCGCGCTCCTTCGTCAAGGCGGTCAGCGCCAAGGCCACCGGCGCCGCCGTCACCAGATCCGTGACCCCCGGCCAGCAGGTCGTGAAGATCGTCCATGACGAGCTGATCCGCACCCTGCGCGGCGAGGGCGATCCCGGCGCGCTGAAGATCGACAACCCGCCCGCGGCGATGCTGATGGTCGGCCTGCAGGGCTCGGGCAAGACCACGACCACCGCCAAGCTGGCGAAACGCCTGACCGAGCGGCAGGGCAAGCGCGTGCTGATGGCCTCGCTCGATACCAACCGCCCGGCGGCGATGGAACAGCTGGCGATCCTCGGCACCCAGATCGGCGTCGATACCCTGCCGATCGTCAAGGGCGAGAGCGCGGTGCAGATCGCCCGCCGCGCGAAACAGCAGGCGACGCTGGGCGGCTATGATGTCTACATGCTCGATACCGCCGGGCGGCTGCATATCGACGAGGCCCTGATGGCCGAGGTGCAGGCGGTGCGCGACGTGGCGCAGCCGCGCGAGACGCTGCTGGTCGTCGATGGCCTGACCGGGCAGGACGCGGTCAACGTCGCCACCGAATTCGACGGCAAGGTCGGCATCACCGGCGTCGTGCTCACCCGGATGGATGGCGACGGGCGCGGCGGCGCGGCGCTCTCGATGCGCGCGATCACCGGCAAGCCGATCCGCTTCGTCGGCCTCGGCGAGAAGATGGACGCACTGGAAACCTTCGAGGCGGAACGTGTCGCGGGCCGCATCCTCGGCATGGGCGACATCGTTGCGCTGGTCGAGAAGGCGCAGCAGACCTTCGAGGCCGAACAGGCCGAGCGGATGATGAAGCGGTTCCAGAAGGGTCTGTTCAACATGAACGACCTGAAGGGCCAGCTTGAACAGATGCTGAAGATGGGCGGGATGCAGGGCGTGATGGGCATGATGCCCGGCATGGGCAAGATGGCCAGGCAGGCCGAGGCCGCAGGTTTTGACGACAAGGCCCTGCGCCGGCAGATCGCGCTGATCAACTCGATGACCAGGAAGGAGCGGGCCAATCCCGACCTGCTGCAGGCCAGCCGCAAGAGGCGCATCGCGGCGGGTGCGGGCCTCGATGTGGCAGAGCTGAACCGCCTTCTGAAGATGCACCGCCAGATGGCCGACACGATGAAGAAGATCGGCAAGATGGGCAAGGGCGGCATGCTCAAGCAGGCGATGCAGATGTTCGGCGGCAAGATGCCGGGCGGCATGGGCGGCATGGACCCCTCGAAGATGGATCCCGCACAGCTGGAAGAGGCTGCGAAGGCGCTGCAGGGCCAGATCGGCGGCAAGATGCCCGGCGGCCTGCCCGGCCCCGGCGGCATGAACCTGCCCGGCGGGCTCTCGGGCCTTGGCGGGCTTGGCAAGAAGAAATGACCGTCGCGCTGTCCCCGACCCCGGTTCTGGAAACGGAGCGCCTGATCCTGCGGGCGCCGCGGGCCGAAGACTGGCCGGCATGGGCGGCCTTCGCCGCCGACGAGCGCTCGCGCTTCGTCGGCGGCCCGCTGGAGGCTGAAGCGGCCTGGCGCGCCTTCGGCCATGTGATCGGCATGTGGGTGATGCGCGGCTTCGGCACCTTCGTGGTCGAGCCGAGGGAGGGCGGCGCCCCGCTGGGCATGTGCGGCCCCTGGTATCCCGAGGGCTGGCCCGAGCCCGAGATCGGCTGGTCGCTGTGGTCGCCCGGGGCAGAGGGCAAGGGCCATGCCTTCGAGGCCGCGCGCGCCAGCATCGCCCATGCCTTCGGCCCGCTCGGCTGGACCACCGCCGTCAGCTATATCGACCCGGACAACGCCCGGTCCATCGCGCTGGCCGAACGGCTGGGGGCGCGGCGCGATGCGGCCGCCGCGCATCCGGGGATCGGGCCCTGCCTCGTCTTCCGCCACCCTGCCCCCGCGGCGGAGCCCTCCGCATGACCGACGCCGCCGCCCGCGCCGCCGCCCTGCTGCACGAGCATCGCCAGTCCATCGACCGGCTGGACGCGATCTTGCTCTACACGCTTGCCGAGAGGTTCAAGCACACCCAGTCCGTCGGCCGCCTGAAGGCCGAACACGGCCTGCCGCCCTCGGACCCGGTCCGCGAGGCAGCCCAGATCGCCCGTCTGGAACGGCTCTCGCAAGAGGCCGATCTCGACCCCGAATTCGCCCGCAAATTCCTGACCTTCATCATTTCCGAAGTCATCAGGCATCACGAGAAACTGCAAAGGTAACGGGCACCTGCCCGCATGACAACGACCACAGGAGAACTGACATGTCCATGAAGATCCGCCTCGCCCGCGGGGGCTCCAACAAGCGCCCGCACTATTCCATCGTCGCCTCCGACAGCCGGATGCCGCGCGATGGCCGCTTCCTTGAAAAGCTGGGCACCTACAACCCGCTGCTGGCCAAGGACAGCGAGGACCGCGTGAAGATGGATCTGGAGCGGGTGAAATACTGGCTCTCCCACGGCGCGCAGCCGACCGACCGCGTTGCCCGGATGCTGGAAGCCGCCGGCGTTCTCGAAAAGGCCGTCCGCAACAACCCCCAGCAAGGCGAACCCGGCGCCAAGGCCAAGAAGCGCGCCGAAGAGCGTGCGAAGAAGGCCGGGGCTGCCGCCGAAGCCGAGTAGGGCATTGGCCTGAAACGGCAGTCCGACGCCTTGCCAGGGCCCCGGATTGCCGCGTATTTTCCGGCGGACGGCGCGATGCCGCCCGCCTTTTCGCCTTTGATCTGGGGATGCGATCATGGCCGCAAGCGACAGGGTCTGCGTGGGCGCGATTGCCGGGGCCTTCGGCGTGCAGGGCGAGGTGCGGCTGAAAAGCTTCTGCGCCGACCCCGCCGCGATTGCCGACTATGCGCCGCTGACATCCGAGGATGGCAAGCGCAGCTTCACGGTCAAGATCACCCGCGCGGTGGCCGGCGGCCTGGCGGCGCGGCTGACGGGGATCGCGACCAAGGAGCAGGCGGATGAGCTTCGCGGCACAACCCTCTGGGCCGAAAGGACAAGGCTGCCGTCGCTGCCCGATGACGAGTTCTACCATGCCGACCTGATCGGCCTGCCGGTGCTGGACACCGGCGGCGCGCCGCTCGGCACCGTTCGCGCCATCCATAACCACGGCGCGGGCGACATCCTGGAAATCCTCGCGCCCGGCCAGCGCAACGCGCTGCTGCTGCCCTTCACCCGCGCGGCGGTGCCGACGGTGGACCTGACCGCGCGGCGGATCATCGTCGATCTGCCGGACGAGGCCTGAGCGATGACCGACGGCACCCCCCGCTCGCATGGCCGTCTGGCCATCTCTGCGTCCATCAAGCCGCGCGCGCTGATGGATCACAATCCGCGGCTGAAGGGCGCCTGGACGGCGAAGATCGTGACGCTGTTCCCCGACGCCTTCCCCGGCACGCTGGGGCTGAGCCTGACCGGCAAGGCGCTGGACATGGGGCTGTGGGCGCTGGAAACCATCGACCTGCGCAGCTTTGGCGAGGGCAGGCACCGCAATGTCGATGACAGCCCCGCAGGCGGCGGCGCCGGCATGGTGCTGCGCGCCGACGTGGTCGCGCGGGCGCTGGATCAGGCCGCGATCGGCACCCCGCAGGACCGCGCCCGCTGGCCGGTGATCTACCTCTCGCCCCGCGGCCGGCGCTTCGATCAGGCGACCGCGCGCCGGCTCAGCCAGTCGGAGGGCATCACCCTGCTGTGCGGCCGCTTCGAGGGGGTGGACGAGCGGGTGCTGGAGGCCTATGGCGTCGAGGAGATCAGCCTTGGCGATTTCGTCCTCACCGGCGGCGAGATCGCAGCACAGGCCTTGATCGACGCGACGGTTCGACTTATACCCCGCGTGCTTGGGAATCAGGCGTCCACCGAGGAGGAGTCCTTTTCGGACGGGCTTCTGGAACATCCCCAGTTCACAAGACCCACCGTCTGGGAAGGCCGCGCGATACCGGAAGTTCTTCAATCCGGGCATCATGCGAAGATTGCCGACTGGCGACGGGCCGAGGCCGAAAGGCTGACAAAAGAACGCCGTCCTGATCTCTGGCGGGCGTGGTGTGCATTGCACGGCGCGGACCCGGATGAAGACCGAGAGCTCTGAGGGCGCATCACCTTCGCGGAAAACCGCGAGCAGAGCAAAGGACTTGCGATGAACCTTATCGCACAACTCGAAGCCGAGCAGATCGCTGCGCTTGGCAAGACCATCCCGGACTTCAAGGCCGGTGACACCGTTCGCGTCGGCTACAAGGTGACCGAGGGCACCCGCTCGCGCGTGCAGAACTACGAAGGCGTCGTGATCGCCCGCAAGGGCGGCAGCACCATCGCCGCGTCGTTCACGGTGCGCAAGATCTCGTTCGGCGAGGGCGTGGAGCGGGTGTTCCCGCTCTACTCGACCAATATCGACTCGATCGAGGTGGTGCGCCGTGGCCGCGTCCGCCGCGCCAAGCTCTACTACCTCCGCTCGCGCCGCGGCAAATCCGCCCGGATCGCGGAAGTCACCAACTACAAACCCAAAGACGGCGCAGGCGCGTAAGGAGCGGGATCATGAGAGACGGAATTCACCCCGACTATCACCTCATCAACGTGAAGATGACGGATGGCACCGTGTACCAGGTCCGCTCGACCTGGGCCAAGGAAGGCGACCAGATGGCGCTGGACATCGACCCGCTGTCCCATCCGGCCTGGACGGGCGGCAACGCCAAGCTGATGGATACCGGCGGGCGCGTGTCGAAGTTCAAGAACAAGTACGCGGGCCTCGGCTTCTGAGAGCCGGCCACAGCCAAACGCAAGGGGGCGCGCCACTGGCTGCGCCCTTTTCGCGTTGCCCCCCCGCTTGCCGGCCCGTCGCTTGCCCGCCCTTCGCGTGCCAACCCCGCGGCAACAGCGGCCGGAAAATCGCGGGACGGCAGGCCCTCGCGCTTCACTTGGCGCCGACCGCAACATATAGGTTCTCGCGCCGGAGGGCGACAAGCGGCGGGGACTGACGCGGGGACTGGACGTGGCACATATCATCGTCACCGGAAACGAGAAGGGCGGTTCGGGAAAATCCACGACCTGCATGCATGTGGCGACGGCGCTGGCGCGGATGGGCTGGCGGGTCGGTGCGCTTGACCTCGACGTCCGGCAGAAGAGCTTCGCGCGCTATCTGGAGAACCGGCGGGCCTTTGCGGCGCGGCAGGGGATCACCCTGCCGATGCCCGACTACCGCGACCTGCCAGAGATCGACGCCGCGGCGCTCGCCCCGAACGAACATGCGTCCGACCAGCGGCTGTCCGCCGCGGTGGCGGCGCTGGACGCGGATTGCGACTTCATCCTGATCGACTGCCCCGGCTCGCACACCCGGCTGAGCCAGCTTGCGCATTCGCTGGCCGATACGCTGATCACCCCGCTGAACGACAGCTTCATCGACTTCGACCTGCTGGCGCGGACCGATCCGGAAACCGGCCGGGTGCTCGGCCCCTCGATCTATGCGGAAATGGTGTGGAATGCCCGCCAGTTGCGGGCCGAGGCCGGGCTGAAGCCGATCGACTGGATCGTGCTGCGCAACCGGCTCGGGGCGCAGCACATGCACAACAAGAAGAAGGTCGGCGAGGCGCTGACCAGCCTGTCGCGCAGGATCGGCTTTCGCGTGGCGCCGGGCTTTTCCGAGCGCGTGGTGTTCCGCGAACTGTTCCCGCGCGGGCTCACCCTGCTGGACCTGAAGGATGTGGGCGTCGGAAACCTGAGCCTGTCGAACATCGCCGCCCGGCAGGAATTGCGCGACCTGATCAAGGAGATCAGGCTGCCGGGCGTCTCCGCCGATTTCTGAACGGGATTTTGGGGGCGGCCGGTCGGGCGATCTCTGTCCGGCAAATGGTGCACCCGAAGAGATTC
>DIVD01000069.1:19861-20079 GCA_002423245.1 Rhodobacteraceae bacterium UBA6141 | reverse complement strand
ATGTCATCGGTCTGGTCCGCCTGTCATGTCTGCCCGACCTCTGCCGCCGATTGAACTCCGGCGTCCGGCCGATTTACCCCGCACCATTCAAGTCTAGCGCCCATTGCCCCGCAGGTCACGAGAAAAACGTGAAATGGCCGCAAAATATGGTGGCTGTCCGAGCGCGCCCAGCGGCATTTCGCCGATGTACGCAGTATCTAGCTGTTACCAGTTGTCGC
>DIVD01000069.1:0-19804 GCA_002423245.1 Rhodobacteraceae bacterium UBA6141 | reverse complement strand
ACGCGCAGCGGCCGGCCAAGGCGCAGGTTCTGGCCGAGGATTCGCGCCGCCAGCCCGTCAAGGCCGGGGATCTGGCTGGCGCCGCCGGTCAGCACGATCTGCTGGCTGGGAAGGCTGTCGAAGCCGGCCGCATCCAGCCGGGCGCGCACCTCCTCGAGGATCTCCTCGACGCGCGGGCGCATGATGCCGATCAGTTCGGCGCGGCTGACCTTGCGGCGGTCCCGCTCCCAGTCGCCGCTGTCGCCGCCGATCTCGATCATCTCGCGGTCGTCCATGCCGGTGGCCATCACCCCGCCATAGAAGGTCTTGATCCGCTCTGCCGTGGCCATCGGCACCTGCAGACCCTTGGCGATGTCCGAGGTGACGTGATCGCCGCCCATCCGCACCGCATCGGCGTAGATCATGTGCTTCTTGATGAAGATCGACAGGCCCGTCGCGCCGCCGCCCATGTCGATGCAGGCGGCGCCAAGCTCCTGCTCGTCCTCCACGAGGCTGGCGATACCCGCGACATAGGCCGAGGAGGCCAGCCCCGCCAGCTCCAGATCGCACCGCTTGATGCAGTAGAGCAGGTTCTGCAGCGCCGCGGTCTCGACCGTCAGCAGGTGCATGTCGCAGGCGAGCCGCCGCCCGTTCTGCCCGCGCGGATCGGCAAGGCCGGAGCGGTGGTCCAGCGCGAAGTTCACCGGCTGCGCGTGCAGCACCTCGCGGCCGTGGCCATAGTCGGGCACGTCGCAGGCGGCCAGCACGCGGGCCACGTCCTGTTCGCTGACCTGTTCGGCCAGGATCTCGATCTCGCCGGCAAGGCCATAGCTGCGCGGCTGCGCGCCCGAAAGGCAGGCGATGACGTGATCGACCCGCACATTCGCCATCTTCTGCGCCGCCTGCACCGCGGTGCGGATCGCGCGTTCGGTTTCGGGCATCGCGTCGATCTCGCCAAAGCGCACGCCGCGCGAGCGGGTGGTGGCCGCCCCGATCACCCGGAACGAGGATTGCCCGGCCATCGATCCAAGCCCGTCCTCGCGGAAGCGTTCCGGCCCGTCGAAGCGCAGCACGAGGCAGGCGATCTTCGATGTGCCCACATCGAGGATGGCGATCACCCCCCGCTGCATCGCCGCGCGGCGCATGTTCCGCATCGCCCGCTGGGACTGGTAAAGATCCGTCATCGTCCTGCACCCCTGCCCCTGTGTGTCACGCGGTCCGCCTGCATCAGTTGACCGCCGGCGGGGCCGCCGCCAGCCGCGTCGCGGCTGCGGGCTTGCCGCCGCGCAGCAGCTCCAGCGCCGCGCCGCTCAGCCGCAGCGTCGGGCGCTGCATGTTGCGCATGTCCACGACCGTCAGGTCGCGTTCCAGAATGTCCTCGGCCTGGTCGAGCGCGATCACCCGTTCCAGCGCCGCGACCGGATCCTCCTCGGGCAACTGGATGCGCTGCTCGCGGTCGAGCACCAGATCCCAGCGTCGCTCGCCCATGCGCACCAGGCCGCGCACCCGCCCGGCGATCGGCCCCGCGGCGGCGATCAGCGCCAGCGCCTCGGGCACGGCGGCATCGGCGCCGTCCCCCGCAATCAGGGCCAGGTCGGGGCGCGCGTCGCGCACCGTCAGCCCAGCGATGCGGTGACCGGACTCGCCGAGAAGGTAGAGTCCCTGCGCGGACCGCCAGACGATCGCCGGCTCGCGCTCGGTCACGTCGATCTGCAGCACGCCGCCGGAGCGGATGCGCAATTCGGCCGATTTCACCGCGTCGATGGTCTCGATCCGGCTCCGCATCGCCTCGAGGTCGAGCGTGAAGGACGAGGCCGGAAACTCCACCAGCGCGAGGTTGCGGATCGCCGCCGCCAGCGGTTCCGACGCGCCATCGACGGCCATCAGCGTGACCATGAATTCCGGCCGCTCCTGCACCGAGCGGGTCAGCGAGGCGAGAGTGTCGCCCAGCGCGCCGCGGCGGGCATCGTCCGACAGGTAGATCCCGAAGGCCATCGTCAGCGCGAAGGCGGGCAGCCCCACCCGCAGCAGCTTGCGGAACACCGGCGTCAGCCACAGCCGGTGCATCCGGTAGGCCGCCCGGCTGGGCGCGGGATCGCGGCGCAGCCTGCGCGTCACCTGTTGCACGAGGCATCCTCCACGATCCAGCGGCAAAGCTCGGGGAAGCCGATCCCCTGATGCCGCGCCTGTTCGGGCGACAGCGAGGTCGGCGTCATCCCCGGCTGGGTATTTGTCTCCAGCAGCACGAGCCCCGCAAGGCCCCGGCTGTCATCCCAGCGCAGGTCGGTGCGCGACAGGCCCCGGCATCCCAGCGCGCGGTGGGCGCGCAAGGCGTAGTCGAGGCAGGCGTCGGTGATCTCGTCCGGCAGGTCGGCGGGCAGGATATGCGTGGATCCGCCCGGCGCATATTTGGCGTGCCAGTCATACCAGCCCGCCGTCACGATCTCGGTCACGCAAAGCGCGCGGTCGCCCAGCACCGAACAGGTCAGCTCGCGCCCCGGCGCGTAGGCCTCCACCATCACGGTTGCGGGCATCTGCCCGGACAGTTGCGCCGGCCCGTTCGCATCGCAATGCACGATATGGATGCCGACGGAGGAGCCTTCGTTGTTGGGCTTCACGACATAGGGCGGCGGCAGCACATGGCCGGCCATCACCGCGGCCCGGGCCGCCAGCACGCTGTGCGGAACCGGCAGGCCCGCGGCGCGGAAGGCGTCCTTGGCGCGGGTCTTGTCCATCGCCAGCGACGAGGCGAGCACGCCCGAATGGGTATAGGGCAGGCCCAGCCATTCCAGCAGGCCCTGCACGCAGCCATCCTCGCCCCAGCGGCCATGCAGCGCGTTGAACACCACATCGGGCGCGATTTCGGCCAGACGCGCGGGAAGGTCGCGGCCGGCATCAAGCTCGACCACCTCAAACCCTGCCACCCGCAGCGCGGCCGCGCATTCGCGCCCCGTGGACAGCGACACCTCGCGCTCTGCCGAGGGTCCGCCCATCAGTACCGCCACCCTGGGGGTTGTCCTGCTCGACATACCCGCCACGTTCGCCATTTCCGGGATCTTTTGCGACCCCTTGATATTCTTCACGTTTCTCGGCACGGCCCTTGCCTGAAGACCGTGTCACCCGCGCCGCGGCTCGCCGATGCGCATGATTTCCCACTCTAGCGAAATTCCCGCGTGCTGCAAAACCTTTTTGCGCACCTCCTCGCCCAGACCCTCCAGATCGGCGGCGGTGGCGCCGCCGGTGTTGATCAGGAAATTGGGGTGCTTTTCCGACATCTGCGCCCCGCCAAGCCGCGCGCCGCGCAGGCCCGCCGCGTCGATGACCTTCCAGGCCTTCAGGTCATGCACATCGTCCGCCCGGCCGGTGGAGGAAAAGCCGGCGGGGTTGCGGAAGGTGGAGCCGGCGCTGCGCTCCTTCACCGGCTGGCTGGCGTCGCGGCGGGCGAGTTGCTGCTCCATCCGGGCGGCCAGCGCCTCGGGATCGCCCGCTGGGGCGGCGAATGTCGCCTCCACCAGCACCCAGCCCTCGGGCAGATGCGAGCGGCGATAGCCCAGGCGCAGGTCGGCGGCGGTCAGCGTGACGCGCTCCCCCGCGCGGGTGATGGCGCGCGCGCACAGGAGGTGATCCGCGACATAGCTGCCATAGCAGCCCGCGTTCATCCGCAGCGCGCCGCCGATGCTGCCCGGAATGGTGCGCAGGAACGTCAGGTCCAGCCCGGCCTCGGCGGCGCGGCGGGCGACACGGGCATCGAGCGCGGCCGCGCCCGCCGTGACCTGCCCGCCTTGCCCGCCCTGCACAGTGATGGTATTGAAGCCGCGGCCCAGCCGGATCACCACAGCGCGCAGGCCGCCATCGCGCACGATCAGGTTCGATCCGACGCCCATCGGGAACACCGGCACCGACGGGTCCAGCGCGGCGAGGAACTGCGCAAGATCGTCCTCGTCCGCAGGCTGAAACAGCCAGTCGGCAGGCCCCCCGACGCGCAGCCATGTCAGGTCCGCAAGGCTGCGGTCCGGCGTCAGCGTGCCGCGGGTGGGGATGGCATCGGGAAGCGCGGGCATCGGCGGCTACTCGGCAGGACCGGAGAGGTGCTCGCCGGGTAGGTGCTTGCGGGACAGGCCCTGCCCCGGATGCAACAGCACCCGCCCCAGCAGCAGCGGCGGCCAGCACAGCAGCAGCGCCCCCACGGCCAGCAACGCAAGGCCCCGGACCGGGCCTCCCTGCCAGGTGACGAAGCCCAGGATCGGCACCCCCAGCAGCACCAGCGCATAGCCCGCCGCCCGGCGCCGGCGCCCCGCCAGCAGCAGCGGCAGGTTCGCCGCCAGCACCCAGGCCGCCACCAGGCCCGCGCTGATGATCCCGCTGCCCGCCATCAGGCCGCCTCCTCCGCCAGCCGCGCCGGCAGCGCATTCGCCCAGGCCGAGATGGTGCCCGCGCCAAGGCAGACGACGATATCGCCCGGCCGCGCCTGTTCGCGCACCAGCCGTTCCAGATCGTCCTCGGACAGGATCGCGCGGGCGTGGCGGTGGCCATGGGCGATGAGCCCCGCGATCAGCCCGTCGCGACTGGCACCCGCAATGGGCTCCTCACCCGCGGCATAGACCTCGGCGATGGCGACCACATCGGCATCATTGAAACAGGTGCAGAACTCCTCGAAGAGGGCATGAAGGCGGGTGTAGCGATGCGGCTGATGCACCGCGATCACCCGCGCGCCGGGGGTGGAGGCGACCGCCTGCCGCGCCGCCTTCAGCACCGCGGCGATTTCCACCGGGTGATGTCCGTAATCGTCGATGATGGTCACGCCGCCAAGCACTTCGCCCACCTTGGTGAAGCGCCGGTTGACGCCGCCGAAGGCCGCCAGCGCCTCGCGGATCTCGTCCTTCCTGATGCCCAGATGCCGCGCCACGGCCACCGCCGCCAGCGCATTCGACACGTTGTGATCGCCCGGCATCGGCAGGCTGCACCCCTCGATCAGCTGATCCTCGTTCTGCAAGGCGATGTCGAAATGCGCGACGCCCTGTTCATAGCGCAGGTTCAGCGCGCGCACATCGGCCTGCGCGTTGAAGCCGAAGGTCACGATGCGCCGGTCGGCCACGCGGCCCACCAGCGCCTGCACCTCGGGATGGTCGGTGCAGCAGACGGCAAGGCCGTAGAAGGGGATGTTGGTGACGAAATCGTAAAAGCCCTTGCGCAGCGCGTCGAAGCTGCCCCAGTGCTCCATATGCTCGGGGTCGATGTTGGTGACGATGGCGATGGTCGCGGGCAGGCGGTTGAAGCTGCCGTCGGATTCGTCGGCCTCGACCACCATCCACTCGCCCGCCCCGGCCCGCGCGTTCGATCCGTAGGCATGGATGATGCCGCCGTTGATCACGGTCGGATCCAGCCCGCCCTTGTCCAGCAGCGCGGCCACCATCGTCGTGGTCGTGGTCTTGCCATGCGTGCCGGCGATGGCGATGTTCGAGCGCAGCCGCATCAGTTCCGCCAGCATTTCCGCGCGCCGCACCACCGGCAGCTTGCGCAGCCGCGCCTCGAGCAGTTCGGGGTTGTCGGGCTTGATCGCCGAGGAGACGACGACCACCGCCGCATCCGCCACATTCTCGCGCCGCTGGCCCTCGAAGAACGTGGCGCCAAGCCCGACCAGCCGGTCGGTGATCCTGCTGGCCTTCAGATCCGACCCCTGCACCCGGTAGCCCAGCGTCATCAGCACCTCGGCAATGCCCGACATGCCGATGCCGCCGATCCCGACAAAGTGGATGGGGCCAAGCTCGCCGGGAAGTTTGGTGGCAGCGTTCATCGTTCGGTCTTTCTGCTTTGGGTCCGGGCCACGGTCTCGACCAGCGCGGCCAGCCGGTCCGCCGCATCGGGAATGCCGCAGGACAGCGCGGCGCGTGCCATCTGCTGCGCGCCGGCCGGATTGTCCAGCACCAGCGCCACCTGCTGCGCGAGCGAGGCGGCGGTCGCGCGCGATTCGGGCACGAGGATCGCCGCCCCCGCCTCCACCAGCCCGCGGGCATTGGCGGTCTGATGGTCGCCCGCCGCCGCGGCGAAGGGGATCAGGATCGCGGGCCGCCCCACCACGGAAATATCCGCGACCGAAGAGGCCCCCGCGCGCGAGATCACCAGCTGCGCCTCGGACAGGCGGCGCGGAATGTCGCCGAAGAAGGGCTGCACCTCGGCGCCGATCCCGGCGCTTGCATAGGCGGCGGTCACCCGGTCCAGATCCTCGGGGCGGGCCTGATGCGCGACGGTCAGCCGCGCGCGCAGGCGGTCGGGCAGCAGGGCAAGCGCGGCGGGCACCACATCGGACAGGATCCGCGCGCCCTGGCTGCCGCCGATCACCAGCAGGTTCAGCGGGTAATCCCCCGGCGGGATGTAGGGCGCGCCCGCCCGGTCCAGCACCGCGCCGCGCACCGGGTTGCCGGTCGGGGTGCCGGTCACGCCCTCGGGCAGCTCGGCCGGCCAGGTGCCGCAGGCAAAGGCGTGCACGCGGCGGGCAAACACCCGGTTCACGGTGCCGGGCACGGCGTTCTGTTCATGGATCATCCGCGGCAGACGCAGCACCGCCGCCGCCGCCAGCGCGGGGATCGAGGGATAGCCGCCAAAGCCGACCACCACCGCCGGGCGGTCGCGCAGCATCGCCCGCGCCGCCGAAACCACCCCCGCGCCGATCTTCAGCGGCACGCCGGCCTTCGCCAGCGCCCCGCCCCGCGCGAAGCTGGCCGAGGCGACCCGCCGGATCTGCACCGCCTCGGGGAAGGCTCCCGCATAGCGCGCGCCGCGGTCATCGGTGGACAGCACCACCCGCCAGCCGCGCGCCAGCATCGCCTCGGCCAGGGCCTGGGCGGGGAACATGTGCCCGCCCGTGCCCCCCGCCGCGATCAGCAGCAGGGGCGATGTGCGCGCGCTGCGGGCCATGTCACCGGCCCCGCTTGATCAGCAGATCGCCGATCTGACCCTGCGGGCGCGAGCGCGTCAGCGCCAGCAACATGCCCAGCGCGATGCCCGAGGCGATCACCGAGGATCCGCCATAGCTGACGAAGGGCAGCGTCATCCCCTTGGCCGGCAGCAGCCGCACCGCGACGCCCATGTTGATCATCGCCTGCACGCCGAAGGCCGCGGCAAGCCCCGCCCCCGCCAGCCGGGCGAAGGGATCGCGCTCGCGCATCAGCCGGAAGAAGCTGCGCACCACCACCAGCGCGTAAAGCGCGATGATGATCAGCACCAGGATCAGCCCGTATTCCTCGGCCGCGACCGCGATGATGAAGTCGGTATGCGCATCGGGCAGCGACCATTTCACCTGCCCCTCGCCCACGCCGACGCCGAAGAACCCGCCCTCCTGAATGGCGTTGGTCGCATAGCCGATCTGGGTGCGCGGGTCGATCTCGGCCGACAGGAAGCCGTCGATTCGCCGGGCAAAGTGCTCGGACCCGTTGTAGGCGCCAAGCCCGCCGACGACGGTCAGACCCACGATCGCGATCAGCAGCAGGAACGGCGCGCCGCCGATGAAATAGACCACCCCCCACGAGAACAGCACGAGGCAGGCCTGCCCGAAATCGGGCTGCAGCGCGAGGAACAGCACCACGACCAGCGCGATGACAAAGCTGTAGATCCGCCCCGGCGGGCCGTTCACCTCCTGCGCGGCGGCCATCAGCCAGGCGGTCAGCACCACGAAGCCGGGCTTGAGGAACTCCGACGGCTGCACCGACCCGAAGCCAAGGCTGAACCAGCGCACCGCGCCCTTGCCGAAATCGGTGCCGAAGACCGGCAGCGCCATCAGCGCGACGAAGGCGACCAGAAAGCCCGTCACCCCCAGCCTGCGCACCTGCGAGGGCGACATCATCGAGATCGCCATCATCGCCATCAGCGCGACGGCGCCGAACAGCGCCTGCCGCTGGACATAGTAGAACGGATGCAGCCCGTTCTTCTCCGCCAGCGGCGGCGATGCGGCGAGCCCCAGCAGCAGGCCGATGCCGAACAGCAGCAGCACCGAGGACAGCGACCATTTGTCGATTGTGCGCCACCAGCGCGGAAGGACGGGCTCGCCCACTCGCGCCGGCATGGTGCCGAAGACCATTTCCGTCATGGAAGTACCGCTTTCACTGCCTCGAGATATCGCCCGTTTGCCGGGTCTGCCGACGAGTCTACCGAAAACCGCCCCGCCGCGCCAGCGGAACATGGCGCGGATGCCGCGCCATCGCGGCAGCGTGAAAACCCGTATCGCGACGCGCCCGCATCTGTCAGGCTGGGGCTGCGGCTGCGGCTGCGGCAGGCAGGAGGCACCCCATGAAGGTCGGAATCGTCGGCGCGGGCATGGTCGGATCGGCAGCGGGCTATGCGCTGGCCCTCATGGGCCAGGCCAGCCATGTGGTGCTGGTGGACCGCAACCCCGCGCTGGCGCAGGCGCAGGCCGAGGATATCGCCCACGCGGTGCCCTTCGCCTCTGCCTGCGGCGTGACGGCCGGCGACTATCCGGCGCTCGCAGGCGCGGGCGTGGTGATCCTCGCCGCCGGGGTCGCGCAGCAGCCGGGCGAGACGCGGCTGCAGCTTCTGGGCCGCAACGCCGCCGTCTTCGCCGAGGTGGTGGCAAAGGTCCGCGCCGCCGCGCCCGACGCGATCCTGCTGGTCGCCTCGAACCCCGTCGATGTGATGACCCAGGCGGCAACGCGGCTGTCGGGCCTGCCGCCGGGCCGGGTGATCGGCTCGGGCACGATCCTCGACACCGCGCGCTTCCGCAGCCTGCTGGCGCGGCACCTTGGCGTCGCGCCGCAATCGGTCCATGCGCTGGTGCTGGGCGAGCATGGCGACAGCGAGGTTCTGGCCTGGTCCACCGCCCGCGCCGGATCGGCGCCGATCGGCGAGGTCGCGCGCCAGATGGGCCGCCCGCTGGACGAGGCCGCCCGCGCCGCCATCGACGAGGGCGTGCGCCGCGCCGCCTACCGGATCATCGCCGGCAAGGGCGCCACCTGGTATGGCATCGGCGCCGGCCTCGCCCGCATCGTGCGCGCCATCGCCGCCGACCAGCGCGACGTGCTGACCGTCTCGATCCTGACGGCCGAGGTGGCGGGGGTGCGGGACGTGGCGCTGTCGCTGCCGCGGGTGGTGGGCGCCGCAGGGGTGCTTGCCGACCTGCAACCGGGCCTCTCGGCCGAAGAAACCGCCGCCCTCGCCGCCTCCGCCCGGCTGCTGAAGGACAGCGCCACCTCGCTCGGCTTCTGACGCCGGGCTTGACGCCCCCCATCGCGCCGCACCCCCGGCGGATTGCCGGTCGGCGCCCCCGTCGCAAACGCCCCGCCTCCCGGCTTCTTGCCGGGAAAATATCCCGGGGGGAGTCCGCCGCAGGCGGGCGGGGGGCAGCGCCCCCCTGCCCCATCGGCTCAAAGCTGCGCGGCAACCTCCTCGGGGATGTCGAAATTGTGCGTCACCTGCTGCACATCGTCATCCTCCTCCAGCATGTCGATCAGCCGCATCAGCTTCTGCGCGGTCTCGAGATCGACCTCGGTCCGGGTCTGCGGCTTCCACACCAGCTTCGACTCCGACGACTCGCCCAGGATCGCCTCCAGCCTGTCCGACACTTCGGAAAGCTGCTCCACCTGGCAGTAGATCCAGTGGCCGTCCTCATCGCTTTCCACGTCGTCGGCGCCCGCCTCCAGCGCGGCCATCATCACCGTGTCGGCATCGCCCGCGCTGGCCGGATAGGTGATCTCGCCCACCCGGTCGAAGCTGTGCGCCACCGATCCGGTCTGGCCGAGATTGCCGCCGCATTTGGTGAAATAGCTGCGCACGTTCGAAGCGGTGCGGTTCAGGTTGTCGGTCATCGCCTCGACGATGATCGCGATGCCGTTCGCCCCGTAGCCCTCATAGCGGATCTCGGTGTAATCCTCGGCATCGCCGCCCATCGACTTCCTGATCGCCCGCTCGATCACGTCCTTGGGGCAGGACGCGGCTTTCGCGGCCTTCACCGCGAGGCGCAGGCGCGGGTTCTTCTCGGGGTCGGGGTCGCCCATCTTCGCGGCAACGGTGATCTCTTTCGCCAGCTTCGAGAACAGCTTGGAGCGCAGCTTGTCCTGACGCCCCTTGCGGTGCTGGATGTTCGCCCATTTCGAATGGCCTGCCATGACCCTCTCCGTCGCTATCGCCGAAAACACGCGCCTCTATAGGCCAGCCGGCAGGGCAGCCGCAAGCCGGGGCGAGAGGGCATGACCGGCCGCCCTCCCGCCTGCAAGGCGCGTGGGCCTCAGTCCCGGTTCCAGCCCGGCATGCGCGATCCCGGGGTCAGGAAGGTCTGCGCGCGGCCGTCGGCGGAGATCACCGTCACCGTCGCCACCGGCGCGACCAGATCGCCCAGCACCGGCGCCAGCAGGTTCTGCCGCTCGATGCGCACGTCGAAGCGGGCCGGGTGCGGACAGTCGACGAACATGCCCTGCCCGCCCTCGGCCTCGATCGGCGCGCGGCAGACAGAGCCGTCGGCGAACCACACGGTCAGCTTGCGCGAGGTCAGGCCGATGCGGTCGGCCCGCACCGGGGGCGAGCCGGCGGCGAGCGCGGTGGCGACAAGCAGCGCCGGCAGCAGCACGGGCACCAATGCCAGGGGGAGGATTTTCGACATGCGGCGCATCGGGGTCATCCTTTCACAGCGGCCACAGGATCGGGATCAGCGCGCAGGCGACGATCCCGGTCACGATGTTCAGCGGCAGGCCGAGGCGCATGTAATCGGTGAACCGATAGCCGCCGGGGCCATAGACCATCGTGTTCGTCTGATAGCCGATCGGCGTCGCAAAAGCTACCGATGCCGAGAACATCACCGCCACCACGAAGGGCCGCGGGTCCATCCCGAGGCTGGCGGCAAGGTCGATGGCGATCGGCGTCAGGATCACCGCCACCGCGTTGTTCGACAAAAGCTCGGTCAGCACCAGCCCGAGGAAATAGACGCACAGGATCGTCCAGAACGGCGAGAGCCCGGTCAGCAAGGGCGCGACCGCCTCCACGATCAGCGTCACCGCGCCGGAATGGTCGAGCCCCGCCCCCACCGCCAGCATCGCGAAGATCAGCGCCAGCAAGCGCCCGTCGACGAACGAGAATGCCTCGTCGGCGTCGATGCACTGGGTCACCAGGATCACCGCCACCGCCACCGCCGCCAGAGCCAGGATCGGCGCGACGTCGAGCGCCGCCAGCACCACCACCGCGATCAGCGCGCCGACCGCGATCGGGGCCTGCCGGCGCCGGAACGGCTTGGCCGTGGGGCGCGAGACATCGACAAGCTCCATGTCGGCGGCCAGGCGCTGGATATCCTCCAGCGCGCCTTCCAGCAGCAGCGTATCCCCGACGCGCACCTCCACATCGTCAAGCTGGCGGCCGATGTTCTGGTTCCGCCGATGCACGGCCAGCACATAGACCCCGTAGCGCCGGCGCAGGCGCAACTCGCCCAGCGTGCGCCCGATCATCCGGCAGCCCGGCGAGATCAGCACCTCCACCGTTTCGGTCTGCACCGAGCTCAGCTTGTCCACCAGCCGCAGCTCCTTGCTTTGCTGCAGGTCCAGAAGGTCCGCCATCTCGGTGCGCAGCACCACCCGGTCGCCCGCCTCCAGCACCGCGCTCGCCAGGTCGCGCCGCAAGCTGGCATCGCCGCGCAGCACGTCGATGACGCGGATGCCCTCGCGCCGGAACAGCGGCACCTCCAGCACCGGGGTGCCGGTCACGTCGCTGCCCTCGGGCACCGCGACCTCGGTGAAGTATTTCATCGCCCGCCGCCCGGCGAGCAGGTCGCTCATCGACACCCGTTCGGGCAGCAGCCTGCTTGCGAAGAGCGCCATGAACACCGCCCCCGTGGCGGCGAGCACGATGCCAAGCGGCGCGATCTCGAAGATCGAGAAATGCGGCAGCCCCCGGTCCCGCGCCACCCCGTCCACCAGCAGGTTGGTCGAGGTGCCGATCAGCGTCAGCATCCCGCCGAGGATGGTGAAATAGCTCAGCGGCATCAGCAGCTTGGACGGAGAGATCGACAGCTTGCGCGCGATCTGGATCACCACGGGGATCATCACCGCCACGACGGGCGTGTTGTTCATGAAGCCCGAGGCGACGACGACGAAGGCGAACAGCATCGCGAGCGTGCGCTTGGGCCGCGTGCCGGCATGGCGCTCGACCACCCGCGTCAGCCCGTCCAGCGCGCCGGTGCGCACCAGCCCGCCCATGATCAGGAACATGAAGGCGATGGTCCAGGGCGCGGTATTGGACAGCACCGCCACCGCATCCTCATAGGGCAGCAGCCCGATGGCCAGCATCAGCGCGGCGCCGGCAATGGCGACCACCTCGGTCGGGAACACCTCGCTCACGAACAGCACGAACATGCCCGCCACGATCGCCAGCGCCAGAAGGGCCGGGATCGGGGGAGCGAGGGCGAGATCTATCATTCAGGGCACCTGCCGGGGATTTTTCTTCCGCCTTATGCGGCCTGCGCGGACCCCGCACAAGCGCCAGCCGGGCCGACATGTCCGCAATCCCGGCCGCCGTGCAAGGCGCCCTGCCGGCCGCCACGCAATGCCGCGCAAAGAGGCAGCGCGCGGGCAGTGTGGTCAGGGCAGTGCGGTCAGGGCCGCGCCGCCTGCAGCCGCCCGCCGAGGCGCACCGGGGCCACCCGTTTCGTCAGCCCGCTGCGGTCGTCGGTCTCGACATAGGCCCCCGACAGCGTCACCTCGCCGGTCGCGGGGGTGAAGCGCGCGCGCGGCATTTGCGTGATGAAGCGGCGCATCGGTTCGGCCTTGTCCATGCCGATGACGGAATCGTAGTCGCCGCACATTCCGGCATCGGTCATGTAGGCGCTGCCGGCGGGCAGCAGCTGCGCATCGGCGGTCGGCACATGGGTATGGGTGCCGACGATCAGGCTCGCCCGCCCGTCGCACCAATGGCCCATCGCCATCTTCTCGCTGGTCGCCTCGGCATGGATATCGACGATGGCCGCCTGCGCCAGCCCGCCAAGCGGATGGGTGCGCAGCGCCGCGTCGATGGCCGAGAACGGGTCGTCAAAGGGCCGCTTCATGAACACCTGCCCCAGCACCTGCGCGACCAGCACCTTGCGCCCCTGCGTCGCGGTGAAGAGGCGCGCGCCCTTGCCCGGCGCCTCGCGCGCAAAGTTCAGCGGGCGCAGCACCCGCGGCTCCTGCTCGATGAACTGCATCATGTCCTTCTGGTCGAAGGCATGGTCGCCAAGCGTCACGCAATCGGCCCCGGCGGCAAGGATCGCCCTGGCATGTTCGCCGGTCAGCCCGGCGCCGCCGCTGGCATTCTCGCCATTGACCACCACGAAATCGAGCCCCCATTCGGCACGCAGGGCCGGGAGCCTTTCGGTAATGGCCGCACGCCCCGCGCGGCCCATGACATCGCCAAGGAACAGGAGTTTCATGGTTCCCGGATTAGGGCCGGGGCGGGAAAAGGGCAAGAGCTGTCCCCGTTCCGCGCCCCTGCGCCTCACCCCGCCACCGGCGTCCAGATCACATCGTCGATCCGCGGCGCCCCCGTCGCCAGCATCACCAGCCGGTCGAAGCCCATCGCGATGCCGCTGGCCGGCGGCATCAGCGCCAGCGCCGCGAGGAACTCCTCGTCCAGCGGATAGCGCTCGCCATGAACGCGCTGCTTCTCGTCCATCTCGAGGCCGAAGCGGCGGCGCTGCTCTGCGGGGTCGGTCAGCTCGCCGAAGCCGTTCGCCAGCTCCACCCCGCAGGCGTAAAGCTCGAACCGCTCCGCCAGCCGCGCATCGCCGGGCAGCGGCCGCGCCAGCGCCGCCTCGGCAGCCGGGTAGCGGTCGAGGAAGGTCATCCGGCCAAGGCCCAGATTCGGCTCCACCTTCTCGACCAGCACCCGCGAGAGCATGTCGGACCAGGTGTCGTCGGGCGCGAACCGCAGCCCCGCCGCCGCCATCTGCGCCGCCAGCGCCCCGGCATCGGTCGTGCCGTCCGGGCCGATCGTGGCCAGCAGGTCGATCCCGGCAAAGCGCGCGAAGGCCTCCACCACCCCCAGCCGCTCCGGCTCGGCGAACGGGTCGCACAGCCGGTCGCGAAAGCGCAAGGCGCGCACCCCCGCCGCCTCGGCCGCCAGCCGCAGCATCGCCGCGCAGTCGCGCATCAGCACCTCGTAAGGCGCACCCGCGCGATACCATTCCAGCATGGTGAATTCCGGGCTGTGCAGCACCCCGCGCTCGCGGTTGCGCCAGACATGGGCGAAGGCGGCGATCCGCCTCTCCCCCGCCGCCAGCAGCTTCTTCATCGCAAACTCGGGCGAGGTATGCAGATACATGCCCCGCGCCAGCCCGTCATTGCCGATCATCTCGGTCGCAAAGCCATGCAGATGCGCCTCGTTCCCAGGGCTGACCTGCAAGCCCGCCGGATCGACCTCGACAAACCCCTCCCCCGCCAGCCAGCCGCGCAGCGCCGCCTGAATCCGCCCCCGCGCCAGCAGCAGCGGGCGGCGATCCGCGTGGACATGGGGCGTCCACCAGGGCGAGGCGGGGCTGGACATGGCATTCGGCTTTCGGCTGGAGATTTGGCGCGAAATGCGCTAGCTGCGGCGGCAAACGCGGGCCTTCTACGCCGCCGCACCACCAGGAACAAGGAACTCCCGACGTGAAAGTCATCGCCTCGAGCCTGCGCAAGGGCAACGTCGTCGAAGTCGAAGACCGGCTCTATGTCGTTCTGACGGCCCAGAATTTCCACCCCGGCAAGGGCACGCCCGTCACGCAGGTGGACATGCGCCGCATCTCGGACGGGGTGAAGGTCTCGGAACGCTGGCGCACCACCGAACAGGTGGAACGCGCGCATGTGGACGAACGCGAATACGATTTCCTCTATGAGGACGCCGAGGGCTTCCACTTCATGGAGCCGGTGTCCTACGAGCAGGTCACCGTCGCCCCCGATGTGATCGGCGACCAGAAGGTGTTCCTGACCGAAGGGCTGCGCGTGTTCCTGAAAACCTATCAGGGCATGGCCATCGCCATCGAACTGCCGCAGAAGATCACCGTGGAAATCGCCGAGACCGAGCCGGTGATGAAGGGCCAGACCGCGCAATCCTCCTACAAGCCGGCGATGACCACCAGCGGCCTGCGCGTGATGGTGCCGCCGCATATCAGCGCCGGCACGCGCGTGGTGATCAACACCGAGGACAACAGCTACGTGGAACGCGCCAAGGACTGAGAACGCGCCAGGGGCTGAGACCGCGCCAGGGACCGGGAACGCGCCAGGTCCGGCCTTCGGCGCAGAAGGCTCATCGGGCGCGGGCAAGGACCCGCGTCAGCCGCGCCGCCTCCTCCGCCAGCCCCCAGGGCGGGTTCACCACGAACATGCCGCTGCCGACCATGCCATGCCCCGGCCGCGCCGGGGGGAACGCGACCTCATGGCGCAGCCCGTCCGGAAACGCCGCCTCCAGCGCCGCCAGCATCGGGCGGTGCGCCGCCGAGGCCAGCAGCGGATACCACAGCATCAGCACGCCGACGTTCCACTTGCGGTTGACCTGCTGCAAGACACGCGGCACCGCCTCGTAATCGGCCTTCACCTCGAAGCTCGGATCGACCAGCAAGATCCCGCGCCGCGGCTCGGGCGGGGTGCGGGCCAGCGCCATCGCAAAGCCGTCCTCGCGGTGGCAGTTGCCGGTCCAGGGCTCCATCGCCCGGACCAGCGCCGCATGTTCCTGCGGGTGCAATTCGGCCAGATGCATCGCATCGCCCGGCCGCAGCGCCAGCGCCGCCAGCAGGGGCGAGCCAGGACAGGCCGCCGGCCCGAAGATCCCGCGCGCCTCCGCCAGCAGCCGCAGATAGGCGTGCCCCTTCGGAAACCAGCCCTCGCGCAGCGCCCGCACGATCCCCTGCGCCGCCTCGCCGGTCTTCGCCGCCTCTGCCCCGTCCAGCGCATAGACCCCGCGCCCGGCATGGGTCTCGAGATAGCTCAGCGGCTTGTCCTTGGCGGTCATGTAGTCCAGCACCCAGGCCAGCAGGCCATGCTTGTGCAGGTCCGCCAGGTTCCCGGCGTGATAGCTGTGCTGGTAGGAAAGCATCGTTGCCCCGGACATGACCCCCGCAACCTATCGGGGTTTTCGCCGCGCATGGCAACCGCCGCCCGCTTCGCCCTTCTTGCTGGCCCCAATATCCTCCGGGGGTCCGGGGGTGGAAAACCCCCGGCGCCGGGCCGCGGCGCACCGCGCAAAAATCCCTTCCCCTCCACCTCGCCTTGCGCTATGTCCCCGGCATGATCGCCATGGCCGCCACTCCGCTCGCCCTGTCCCGACGCCGCGCCCTCCGCGCCTGACGTCCGATCGCCCGTGGCCGCGCGCCACATCCCGTCCTCCCCGCCCGCCCATCCTCGCCGGCCCATCGTCCATCGTTGACTCGGCCCGGTGCCTGAGGCACCCATTGGCCTTCCCTGCCCAAGGAGCAGTTCCATGATCGCGTCCGTCCTGCCGACCTACAACCGCGCCCCGCTTGCCTTCACCAAAGGCGAGGGCGCCTGGCTGACCGAGGCGGATGGCAGCCGATATCTCGACCTCGGCGCCGGCATCGCGGTGAACGTGCTGGGCCACGCCAACCCCGAGCTTGTCGCCGCGCTGACCGCGCAGGCGGGCAGGCTGTGGCATGTCTCGAACCTCTACCGGATCCCCGAACAGGAACGGCTCGCCGACATGCTGGTGGAGGCCACCTTCGCCGACACCGTGTTCTTCACCAACTCGGGCACCGAGGCGGCGGAACTGGCGATCAAGATGGCCCGCAAGTACTGGTACGACAGGGGCGAGCCGAACCGGACCGGGATCCTGACCTTCGAGGGCAGCTTCCACGGCCGCTCCACCGGCGCCATCGCGGCCTCGGGCGCGGAAAAGATGGTCAAGGGCTTCGGCCCGCTGATGCCGGGCTTCGTGCACCTGCCCTGGGGCAACATGGAGGCGGTGGCCGCGGCCATCGGCCCCGATACCGCCGCCATCCTGATCGAGCCGGTGCAGGGCGAAGGCGGCATCCGCCCGCTGCCCGACGCGGATCTGCGGGCGCTGCGCAGGCTCTGCGATGACAGCGGCGTGCTGCTGATCCTCGACGAGGTGCAATGCGGCATGGGCCGCACCGGGCGGCTCTTTGCGCATGAATGGGCCGGGATCACGCCGGACATCATGATGGTCGCCAAGGGCCTCGGCGGCGGCTTCCCGCTGGGCGCGGTGCTGGCGACCGAGGCCGCCGCCTCGGGCATGACCGCGGGCACCCACGGATCGACCTATGGCGGCAACCCGCTGGGCTGCGCGGTGGGGGCAAGGGTGATGGAGATCGTGGCCGACCCGGCCTTCCTTGCCGAGGTGAACCGCAAGGCGGCGCTGCTGCGCCAGCGGCTCGAAGGGCTGGTCGCGGCGCATCCGGACGTGCTCGAGGGTGTGCGCGGCCAGGGGCTGATGCTGGGGCTGAAATGCAAGGTGGCGCCCGCCGATCTCGTCAAGGCCGGCTATGCCGAGCATGTGCTGACCGTGGCCGCCGCGGACAATGTGCTGCGCCTGCTGCCGCCGCTCAACATCTCCGACGCGGAGATCGCCGAGGCGGTGGACCGCCTTGACCGTGCCGCCGGCCGCCTGCGCGGCTGAGGCCGGTTTTCCTTGTTTCCCGCGGCGGGGGCCGGAGCGTCCGGCAGGGGGGCGACGCGCCCCCTCCCCCGCCAGAAAGACCGCAGACAGATGAAACATTTCCTCGACATCCATACCACCCCCGCCGCCGACCTCAGGCAGATGATCGACAGCGCCCTCGCGATGAAGTCCGCGCGCAGCGGCCGGCCGCGCGGCACGCCCGACGACGACCAGCCGCTTGCGGGCCGCATGGTCGCGCTGATCTTCGAGAAGCCCTCGACCCGGACCCGGGTGTCCTTCGATGTCGGCGTGCGCCAGCTTGGCGGGCAGACCCTGGTGCTGTCGGGCAAGGAAATGCAGCTTGGCCATGGCGAGACCATCGCCGACACCGCGCGCGTGCTGTCCCGCTATGTGGACCTGATCACGATCCGCACCTTCGAGGAGGCGACCCTGCTGGAGATGGCCGAACACGCGAGCGTGCCGGTGATCAACGGGCTGACCAACCGCACCCACCCCTGCCAGATCATGGCCGACGTGATGACCTACGAGGAACATCGCGGCCCGATCGCCGGCAGGAAGGTGGTCTGGTCCGGGGACGGCAACAATGTCTGCGCCAGCTTCCTGCATGCCGCCGGGCAGTTCGGCTTCGACTTCACCTTCACCGGGCCCGAGCCGCTGGACCCCGAGCCGCAATGGCTCGACTTCGCCCGCTCGAAGGGATCGGATGTGCAGGTGGTGCGCGATCCGGCCCGCGCGGTGGCGGGGGCCGACCTGGTGGTGACCGATACCTGGGTCAGCATGCACGACCCGCAATCGGCGCGCGAGCGGCGCCACAACCAGTTGCGCGGCTATCAGGTGAACGAGGCGCTGATGGCGCTGGCCAAGCCCGATGCGCTGTTCATGCACTGCCTGCCCGCCCACCGCGATGACGAGGTGACGAGCGCGGTGATGGACGGCCCGCATTCGGTGGTGTTCGACGAGGCCGAGAACCGCCTCCACGCGCAAAAGGCGGTGCTGCGCTGGTGTCTGGGCCTGTGACGGGCGCCGTTGCGGGCGGGACGCGGCTTGAACTCTTGCCCCCGAACTTGTATTACCGGGCGTCCTGACTAGATCGGGAACAGTCCCGACCGGATCGGGAGCATCAGAAATTCCCAAGGCCGTCCCCGCACGGGGCCGCCCGGCAGCCGAAGGGTCATCCATGTCCTGGACCGACGAGCGCGTCGAGACGCTCAAGAAGATGTGGGCCGAAGGCCAGAGCGCCAGCCAGATCGCCAAGGAGCTTGGCAGCGTCACCCGCAACGCGGTGATCGGCAAGGTGCACCGGCTTGGCCTGTCGAACCGCGTCGGCGGCGCGGCCGGGCCGGAGCCGGAGCCCGAGCCGAAACCTGTCGCCCCCTCCCGCCCCGCGGAACCCGCCGCGGCGCAGCGCCCCGAGGCGGCCGCGCCGCCCCCCGCTGGTGCGCCGGTGGAGGACGGGGAGGATGACGCGCCGGCCCCCGGCGCCCGCCCGGACCAGCCGCGCCCCGCGCCGGCCGCCGCCGAACGTCCCGCCGAACGCCCCGCCGCGGCGCCTGCCGCCCCGGTTTCGGTCGGCCCGGCGCGCAGGCAGATCGTGCCCGCCGGCCAGCCGCTGCCGCCGCAGCCCTCGGCCGGCGAGATCAGCCCCGAGGCGCTCGCCTCGGTGCGCGAGGTCGAAAAGCGCGCCCGCCGGCTGACGCTGATGGAACTGACCGAGCGCACCTGCAAATGGCCGATCGGCGACCCGGCGACCGATGACTTCTGGTTCTGCGGCCTCGGCAGCATCCCCGGCAAGCCCTATTGCGAGGCGCATGTCGGCGTGGCCTTCCAGCCGATGAGCGCGCGCCGCGACCGTCGGCGCTGATCCGGCCTGCAGGAAGGGGGGCGCTGCCCCCCGTCCGCCAGGGCGGACTCCCCCCGGGATATTTCCGCCAGCAAGAAGGGGAAGGGCGCGGCTCTTCCCCGGCCGTTTCCGGGGGGCAGCCCCCATCCTCCCCCCGCCATCCTCAGGGACAGCCGATGAGCGCCAACCCGCCGAACCTTCGCCCCGACCTAGCGCCCGCGCCGGTGTTCCGCGATCCCGCGCGGCCGGGCCAGCCGCGGATCGGCATGGTCAGCCTTGGCTGCCCCAAGGCGCTGGTGGACAGCGAGCGCATCCTGACGCGACTGCGCGCCGAGGGCTATGCGATCAGCCCCGACTATCGCGGCGCGGATGCGGTGATCGTCAACACCTGCG
>DIVD01000018.1:61819-71651 GCA_002423245.1 Rhodobacteraceae bacterium UBA6141 | reverse complement strand
GGTTCGCCGGGTTCTGGTTCGCCGGCGCTGGCGCCGCATCCTGCGCCGGGTTCGCGGGCGCGGAGGCCGCACCCGACGCCGCACCCTCGGCCGGGGCGGCAGGTGCCACCGGCACCGCCGAAGCGGCAGGCGCGCCGCCGACCTGGTTCAGATAGGTGAAGAACTCGCTGTCGGGCGACAGCACCAGCGTCGAATTGCCGGGCCGCAGCGCGGTGCGATAGGCGTTGAGCGAGCGGTAGAAGTCGAAGAAGCCCGGATCGGCGCCGAAGGCATCGGCATAGATCGCGTTGCGCAGCGCATCCGCCTCGCCTCGTGCGATCTCTGCCTGGCGGCGGGCGTCGGACACGGTTTCCACCACCGTCCGGTCGGCCTGGGCGCGGATACGCTGCGCGGCCTCGTTGCCGCGGGCGATCTCGTCCGCGGCCTCACGTTCGCGCTCTGCCCGCATCCGGGCGAAGGTGGCGTCGAGGTTCTGCTCGGGCAGGTCGGTGCGGATCAGCCGCACGTCGATGATGTCGAGCCCGAGCGCCAGCGCCTCTTCGCGCGCGCTGTCGCGGATGGCGGCGGCAAGCTGCGCCCGGTCCGCCGACAGGATCGCATCCGAGGGCACCGAGCCCAGCACCTCGCGCAGGCGCGAGCGCAGGATGGTGTCGATCCGCTGCTCGGCGGCAAGGGTGCTGTTCGCGCCAAGCGCCTGACGGTAGCGCACCACATCGGCGATGCGGTAGCGCGCGAAGGCGGTGACGATCAGGCGGCGGTCATCGGCGGGCGTGACCTCCATCGCGTCCACGTCGCGGCTGAGGATGCGGTCGTCATAGCGCACCACCTGCTGGATCAGCGGAATCTTGAAGGCAAGGCCCGGCTCTTCCTTGACGTCGCGGATCTGGCCGAACTGCAGCAGCAGCGCCTTTTCACGCTCGTCGACGATGTAGATCGAGGACAGCGCCGCGGCGACGACGATGACGGCCAGGGGCACGAGAATGGTTGCGGTTTTCATCAGTTGCCCCCTGCCGTCGCGGCATTCACCCCTGCGGGCATCCCTGCGGCCCCCCCTGCGGCTGCACCCGCGCCCGAGCCCGGCGCGCGGATCAGATCGTTCAGCGGCAGATAGGGCACGACTCCCTGCCCCGCGCTCTGGTCGATGATGATCTTGTCCACGTCGCCCAGAACCTGTTCCATCGTCTCGAGATACAGGCGCTTGCGCGTGACCTCGGGCGCCTTGGTGTATTCCTCGAGGACGGCGCTGAAGCGGCTCGCCTCGCCCTCGGCCTGGTTCACCACCTGGGCCCGGTAGGCCTCGGCGCTTTCCAGAATCTCGGCGGCGTCACCGCGCGCCTGGCCCAGAACGCGGTTGGCATAGCCGTCGGCCTCGTTCTGCAGGCGGGTGCGCTGCTGTTCGGCGGCCTGCACCTCGCGGAAGGCGTCGATCACCTCGCGCGGGGGGTCGGCGCGGTCGAAGTTGACGCGCACCACGTTCAGCCCGCTGTCATAGCTGTCGAGCGTGGTCTGCACCAGTTCCTCCAGCCGGGCGGCAATGGCGCCGCGGTCGCGGTTCAGCACCGGCGCCAGCTCGCTTTGCGCGATGATCTCGCGCATGGCCGATTCCGCCACGGCGCGCACCGTCGCCTCGGGGTCGCGCAGGTTGAACAGATAGCGCTGCGGGTCCGAGATGTTCCAGACCACCTGGAAATCGATGTCGACGATATTCTCGTCCCCCGTCAGCATCAGCCCGGCATCGCTGGACCCGTTGCGGGCCATGCCGATGTCTTCGGTGCGTTCGGGCGTGACCGGCACCACATTCGCTGTGACGACGGGCCAGGGCGCGAAGTTGAGCCCCGGATTGCCGATGGAGGAGAACTCGCCCAGGAACAGCTCGACCGACTGCTCGCCGGTATCGACGGTATAGATCGAGGCGAAGGCCCAGAGCCCGATCGCCGCCAGCGCCGCAATGCCAAGGGTGCCGCGCGTGAAGGCCGGGCCACCGACGGGGCCGCCGCCGCCCGGTCCCTGCGGGCCGCGCGGACCGCGCCCGCCCATCAGGACGCGCAACTGCTCTTGCCCCTTCTTCATGATCTCTTCGATCTCGGGGATCTGCGAGCCTTCGCCCGGACGCCTTTGCCCGCGCTTGTCGTCGTCGTTCCCGCCGCTTCCTCCGCCGCCCCCCCAGGGGCCTCCATTGCTCATCAGCCCGTCTTCCCTATCATTTCCGTTTGCCGGTTGTCTTGCTAACTGGTCATCGCGCCGCCGAAATCAAGCTGTCCGCACCGGCTTTCGCATCGTCACCAGTTCCTCGGCCATCGTCGGATGCACCGCGCAGGTGCGGTCGAAATCCTCCTTGGTGGCGCCCATCTTCATCGCGATCGCGACCATCTGGATCATCTCGCCCGCCTCGGGCGCGACGATGTGGCAGCCCAGCACCCTGCGCGTCTCCCTCGCCACGATCAGCTTCATCAGCACCCGGTCGTCGCGTCCAGCAAAGGCCGAGCGCATCGGGCGGAAGCTGCTGACGTAGACCTCGATCGGGCCCGCGCTCTCGCGCGCCGCCTCCTCGGTCAGCCCGCAACTGCCGAGTTCGGGCTGGGTGAACACGGTCGAGGCGACAAGATCATGGTCGGGCTGGCGCGGGTTGGCCCCGAAGACGGTATCGGCAAAGGCATGGCCCTCGCGGATCGCCACCGGCGTCAGCGCGATGCGGTCCGTCACGTCGCCCACCGCATAGATCGAGGGCACATTCGTCTGGCTCCAGCCATCCACCTTGATGCTGCCGCCCATGCCCAGCTCGACCCCCGCCGCCTCCAGCCCGAGCCCCTGCGAATTGGGCACCCGGCCGGTGGCATAGACGACAGCATCGAAGCTGTCCGTCCGCCCGTCCATGCAGGTGACGGTATAGGCGCCGGCCTCGGGCGCCACCTTCGTCACCACCACGCCGGTATGCAGATCGACCCCGCGGGCGCGCATCTGCTGGTCCACCAGATCGCGCGCCTCGACATCGAAGCCCTTGAGGATGCAGGAAGACCGCTGGAACTGCGTCACCCTCACGCCCAGCCCGGCCATGATCACCGCGAATTCGCAGGCGATATAGCCGCCGCCGACGATCAGCAGCCGGCCGGGCAGCGCGTCGAGCCTGAAGACGTCGTTCGAGGTCAGCACATGTTCGGCGCCCTCGAAATCGGGCACGAAGGGGCGCCCGCCCGTCGCGACGAGGATATGCTTCGCGGTCAGCGTCTCGCCGCTGGCCAGCGTCACGCCATGCGCGTCGTGCAGCACCGCGCGGCAGTCGTGCACCGTGACGCCCGCGCCCGAAAGGCCGGCACGATAGGCCCGCTCCAGCCGGTCCAGTTCCGCGTCGAGCCTGGCGCGGAAGGCCGTCCAGTCGAAGCCGCCCGCCTGCACGTCCCAGCCATAGGCGCGCGCCTCCTCGAAGGCCGCCGGAAAGCCCGAGGCGAACACCATCAGCTTCTTGGGCACGCAGCCGCGGATCACGCAGGTGCCGCCCATGCGGTATTCCTCGGCCAGCCCGACGCGCGCGCCATGCTCGCCCGCCGCGACCCGCGCCGCCCGCACCCCGCCGGAGCCGCCACCGATGACGAAAAGGTCATAGTCGAAATCCATGCGGTCAGTCTCCAGCCCCGGCGATGATCTTGCCGGCATCCACAAGGTCGATGCGGCCATGCTCGACGCGGCCCCGGTTGATGTCGCGCAGCTCCACCCGGCCGTCGGGCTGCCCGATGATCACCATGTCGCAGATGTCGATGAAGAGCCCGTTCTCCACCACGCCGGGGATCTGGTTGATCATCAGCGCCAGTTGCCGCGCATTGTCGATCCGGTTCAGGTGCAGATCGACGACATGGTTGCCCTCGTCGGTGATGAAGGGCTGCGGCCCGTCCATCCGCAGGGCAGAGGACCGGCCCGGCATCTCGAGGCTGACCAGCGTCTCATCGATCAGCGCCCTGGTCGTCTGCCAGCCGAAGGGCACCACCTCCACCGGCAGCGGGAAGGCGCCAAGGCGCGCGACCTCCTTCGCGGCATCCGCGATCACGATCATCCGGTCGGTTGCGGCGGCGACGATCTTTTCGCGCAGCAGCGCGCCGCCGCCGCCCTTGATCAACGTGAGATCCGCATCGAATTCATCCGTGCCGTCGATGGTCAGGTCGAGCCATTTCGCCTCGTCCAGCCCGACCACGGGGATCCCCACCTGCCGCGCCAGATCGTCGGTGCTCCTCGAGGTGGGCACGCCGGTGATGCGCAGCCCCTCCTCGCGCACCCTCTGCCCCAGGCAGCGGACCATCCAGGCGGCGGTGGACCCGGTGCCAAGCCCGACGCGCATCCCGTCCTCCACATAATCGACGGCGCGCATGGCGGCGGCGAACTTGGCCTTGTCGCCCGGCGAAAGCGCTGCGGGCGAAAGCTTTGGGGGCGAGACCTCTGCGGGCGAAACATCTGGGCGCGGTGAAAACTCTGCGGGCATCGGTCACTCCGGTCCTGTGTCGCCAAGGGTTATAGGCAAAGTGCCGCCCGCGCGCGAGGGGCAATTCGCCGGTGCAGGGCCGTGCCGCCCGGGCAGCACCCCGCAGCGGCGCCCGCCGGAGTCGCTTTGCATGGCGCCGGGAACTGCCGAAGTGCAAGCCGCGCGCGCGCCCTCATGGTTCTTGCCGGCCCGGTTCATCGTCG
Source organism: Rhodobacteraceae bacterium UBA6141 (assembly GCA_002423245.1). GTDB lineage: Bacteria > Pseudomonadota > Alphaproteobacteria > Rhodobacterales > Rhodobacteraceae > Frigidibacter. Next base: position 66,980 of record DIVD01000018.1, on the reverse strand, counting down.
CCCCGGGCGCTTGCCTCATCCCGCGCGAGCGGGTGGCGGCGCGAGCGCGCCCCCCTGCCCCGCCAGCGCCCCCAGCGCCAGCGCAAGGCAGTCCCGCGGCAGCAGCACCAGCATCGGCCCGTCGAGCTGCAAGGTGACCGGCCCCGTCGCCTCGTTCGAGGTGCCGATCCGGCCCGCGGGCGCGAAATCCAGCCCGTCGATCGGCCAGCGCAAGCCGGTGGACCGCCCCGCCGCCGGGCCCATCGGAAACAGCGACAGCCGCACCCCCGGCGTCAGCGGCAGCGACAGGCGGGGCGGGCTGAGGAAGATCACATCCTCGGCCCCCAGGATCACGCAGCGCTGATGCGGATGCGTGGCCAGCGCCGTCATCACCGAGAGCGCATGATCCATGCGCAGCCCGGCAAAGCCGAGGCCGATCAGGAAGGGCGCGCTGACCAGCCGCAGGCATTTGCCGAAATCGGTGCTGTCCTGTTCCGCCACCCGGTGCTGCCGCTCGGCCGGGATCGCGGCCTGCGCGGCGGGGGTGATGGAATCGAAATCGCCGATCACCGCCGCGGGCACATGCCCCGCCGCAAGCGCCCGGTCCGCGCCGCCATCCGCCGCAACCAGCAGCGGCGCAAGGCTCAGCGCGAGGTCCAGATCGGCACGGGCGAAATCCCCCCCGCCGAGCAGGGTCACACCATTCGCCGATTGCACAAGGCTTGCCGTCATGTGGATACTGATCCCGATTAAGGCAGGGAAAGGCAACCGCGGCCGGATTCATTCCACGATTTTTCCTCAATCCGCCCACTGTAACGGTCGGTTCGCCAAGGATAGTGAACCAAGAGGTCTGGGAGAGACAGCGACCATGGTCGATGCGCGCAAAATCCTTACGCTTTCCTGCGGCACATTCTCGTGCACGCTGGAAGGTTGCGGCGATCCCTGCTCCGCCCTGACGGCAATTGCCGAATATTTCGGCGAGCTTGCCGCCGAGGACCGCCGTTTCTGCGCAGAACCCCACACCCACGATGCCGAGATGCTGCACCGGATCGCCCGGCACGAGATCCAGCGCCGGCTCGAGGCGAAGATCGGGGCGAGCGGCGCGGTGATGCGGCTGGAGGGGGATTTCGGCTCCGCACCGCAGCCGGCGGTTTCCGAATGCCGCGACGCAACCGGAGCCGAGCCTGCGGGGCCTGCGGACGCGGCGCCCGCCACCGAAGCCGTCGCCATCAGGCGGACGCGCCGGGCCCGGGTGATCAAGGTGCGCCGCAGCGAGGCCGCCGCCGATGCGCAACCGGCACCGCAAGCCGCGCGCGCCCCTGCCGCCGACCCGGTGCTGGACGCCATCGCTGCGGCCCTGGGCGAGACCGGGCTGTCGGCCGAGGACGAGGCCGAGCTGCTGGCCGAGCTTGCCGCGGTGGAGCGGGAAGCGACCGGCGCGCGCAGCCCGGCCGCGCCCGCGCCCGCCGCAGGGCGACAGCCCGCGATCGAAGATGCCGCGGTCCCCGGCGAGACCGACCCGCCGCAGGGCGAACCTCCGGCCCCGGGGCGCGGTCCGACCGACGAGGCTGCCGTCTCGCGCCTGATCGAGACCGCCAACAGCCGCCTCGAGGGCAGCGAGACCCGCCGCCGCCTCTCGGCCATCGCGCATCTGAAGGCGGCGGTTGCCGCCACCGTGGCCGAGCGCGCGCTGCGAAGGCAGGCTTCCGACGCCGCGCTGGCGCAGGAAGGCGAAGAGGCCATCAACCGCTACCGCGAGGATCCGAAGGACTCTGTACCCGGCCGGCGCCGGCCCCCGGGGTGATGCGGCCCATAACCCGCGCGGCCCCGCGCGCAGGCGCGCAGCCGGCGCCGGAATCGGAGCCGATCCGCGACTGCCGCGTCATGCCGAAGGCGCGACCAGCCAGCCGGAACGTCACTCCGGCGAACCGCCCTCGGGCGGTTCGGGCTTGCCCGGCGCGGGAGGCGCTGCTTCCGGGTCGGCCTGACCCACGCCGCGGAACACCGCGCGGAAGGGCAGGATCCAGGCCACCCCCAGCACCACATAGGCCACGAATTCAACCGCGATCGGCAGCCGGCCGAAGCGGGCACCCGCCCAGTTCATCAGGCTGACCGCGGCGGCGACATAGGCCGGCATCCCGACCAGCAGGATCAGCAGCGACAGGCGCCGACGCGCGCGGTAGGACAGCGCCATCCGCGTCAATCCGCGAACGGGTCGGTGACGAGGATGGTATCCTCGCGCTCGGGGCTGGTGGACAGCATGGCGACGGGGCACTGAATCAGCTCCTCGATCCGGCGCACATACTTGATGGCCGCGGCAGGCAGATCGGCCCAGGATCGCGCGCCTTGCGTGCTTTCGTGCCAGCCCTCCATCTCCTCGTAGATCGGCACCACGCGGGCCTGCAGCGCCGCGGCGGTGGGAAGGTAGTCATAGGCGACGCCGTCGATCTCGTATCCCGTGCAGATCTTCAGCCTGTCGAACCCGTCGAGCACGTCGAGCTTGGTCAGCGCGATACCGTTGACGCCCGAGATGGCGCAGGTCTGCCGCACCAGCACCGCATCGAACCAGCCGCAGCGGCGCTTGCGCCCGGTGACGGTGCCGAATTCGTGGCCCCGCTCGCCCAGCCGCTGGCCAACCGCGTCGGTCAGTTCGGTCGGGAACGGCCCTTCGCCGACGCGGGTGATGTAGGCCTTGACGATGCCAAGCACGAAGCCGATGGCCGAGGGGCCAAGCCCGGTGCCGGTGGACGCCATGCCCGACATGGTGGTCGAGGAGGTGACATAGGGATAGGTGCCGAAGTCGATGTCCAGAAGGCTGCCCTGCGCGCCCTCGAACAGGATGCGCTTGCCGGCGCGGCGCATGTCGCCCAGCACCTTCCACACCGGCTGGGCGTATTGCAAAAGCTTCGGCGCGATCTCGGCGAGCTTCGCCTCCAGCGCGGCGCGGTCGATGGGGGTGGCGCCAAGCCCGGCGCGCAGCGGGTCGTGGTGGGCGAGCAGCCTGTCGATGCGGGCGGCGAGCGTCTCGGGATCGGCGAGGTCCGCGACGCGGATCACCCGGCGGCCGACCTTGTCCTCATAGGCCGGACCGATGCCGCGGCCGGTGGTGCCGATCCGGGCCTTGCCGGCCGCGTCCTCGCGCAGCTTGTCGAGGTCCTGGTGCAGCGGCAGGATCAGCGGGGTGTTTTCCGCGATCATCAGGTTGTCGGGGCTGATCGCGACGCCCTGCGCCGCCAGCTTGTCGATTTCCGCGAACAGCGCCCATGGGTCCAGCACCACGCCGTTGCCGATCACGGCGAGCTTGCCGGCGCGCACGATGCCCGAGGGCAGCAGCGACAGCTTGAACACGGTATTGCCGATCACCAGCGTATGGCCGGCATTGTGCCCGCCCTGAAAGCGCGCGATCACATCGGCCCGTTCCGACAGCCAGTCGACGATCTTGCCCTTGCCCTCGTCGCCCCACTGGGCGCCGACCACGACGACGTTTGCCATTGCGCATGCTCCTCAGGCGTCAAACCCGGGCCGGTATAGCCCTGCGCAGGGCGGGGCGAAACCGCCTTTTTCGGATGGCGCCCCCGCGCGGCCCCCACCGCCCGGCCGGCGTGCGCCGAGGTCAGAGCCCCTTCGAGCGGTAGGATTTCGCCACCCGGTCGATCGCCACCACATAGGCCGCCATCCGCAGGTCCGACACCTGCGGGTGGCTGTGCCAGACCTCGCGCATCGACTGATAGGCCATCCGCATCGTGTCATCGAGCCCCGAGCGCACGAGTTCCAGCTCATCCGCGCCGCGCAGATACTTTTCCTTGAACCCGGGCGACAGCGTCCAGCCAAGCCCCTTGTCGGCGGACAGCCTTTCCAGCTCGTCGACCAGCAGCTTGTGGCGCGCCTCTTCCTGCCGGCGCTCCATGCGCCCGAACTTGATATGGCTGAGGTTCTTGACCCATTCGAAATAGGACACCGTCACGCCGCCCGCATTGGCAAACATGTCCGGGATCAGCACCGCGCCCTTTTCGCGCAGCACCGCGTCGGCGCCCGCCGTCACCGGGCCGTTCGCCGCCTCGACGATCAGCGGCGCCCTGATCCGCGCGGCATTAGTCAGGTTGATCACCGCCTCCATCGCCGCCGGGATCAGGATGTCGCACTCCACCTCCAGCATCGACGCGCCCTCGGGCGTGAAGGTCGCGCCGGGGAAATCCTTCACCCCGCCATTGAGCCGGATCCAGTCGCGCACCGCGTCCACCTCAAGCCCTCTGCTGGAAAAGATCGCGCCGTCGTGCTCGATGATGCCGACGATCACCGCGCCATCCTCGTCCGCAAGGAACTTGGCGGTGTGATAGCCCACATTGCCAAGGCCCTGGATGATGACGCGCTTGCCCTCGATCCCGCCCGAGAGGCCGGCCCTCGCCACATCCTCGGGGTGGCGGAAGAACTCGCGCAGCCCGTATTGCAAGCCTCGGCCCGTCGCCTCCACCCGGCCGGCGATGCCGCCCTGGTGCAGCGGCTTGCCGGTGACGCAGGCGACGCCGTTGATGTCGGTGGTGTTCATGCGCTGGTACTGGTCGACGATCCAGGCCATCTCGCGCTCGGACGTGCCCATGTCGGGGGCGGGCACGTTCTGGCTGGGGTTGATCAGGTCGCGCTTGATCAGCTCATAGGCAAAGCGGCGGGTGATGCGCTCCAGCTCATGCTCCTCCCATTCGCGCGGGTCGATGCAGAGCCCGCCCTTCGATCCGCCGAAGGGCGCCTCGACCAGCGCGCATTTGTAGGTCATCAGCGCCGCCAGCGCCTCCACCTCGTCCTGGCTCACGCTCATCGCATAGCGGATGCCGCCCTTGACCGGCTCGTGATGTTCGGAATGGACGGAGCGGTAGCCGGTGAAGGTGTGGATGTCGCCGCGCAGCCGCACGCCGAAACGCACCGTGTAGGTCGAGTTGCAGACGCGGATCTTCTCCTCCAGCCCCGGCGAGAGGTCCATCACCGAAGCGGCGCGGTTGAACATCAGATCGACGGATTCGCGGAAGCTCGGCTCCCCGGTAACGGTCATGACAGGACTCTCCTTCATTCTGTGGCCATGCGAGCGGCTTGCGGGGGCAGCCTAAGCGCGATTGATGGCGGACGCACCAGGCGAATCTCCCCGGCCGCCGGCGGGACCGCGCATGGCGCCCCCCCCCCCCCCCCCCCC
>DIVD01000018.1:0-61799 GCA_002423245.1 Rhodobacteraceae bacterium UBA6141 | reverse complement strand
CGGCAGCGGCGCCGAGAAGGACAGCGCCTCGCCGCTCACCGGATGCACGAAGCCAAGCGTCGCCGCGTGCAGCGCCTGCCGCGGGAAGGCCGCCACCGCCTCTGCCGCCGCCGCGCCAAGGCTTCTGGCGGCGGGCTTGCGGCGCCCGCCATAGACCGGATCGCCCACCAGCCCGTGCCCGGCATGGGCCATGTGCACCCGGATCTGATGGGTGCGCCCGGTTTCCAGCCAGCAGTCCAGCAAGGCCAGGCTGGGCGGAGTGCCAAAGCTCCGGTCGAGCCGGGCCCGCGTCACCGCGTGCCGCCCGCCTTGGTCCACCACCGCCTGCCGCTGCCGGTCGGTGCGGTGCCGGGCAAGCTGCGTCGCCACCCGCAAGATGCCGCCCGGCTCGAAGCTGACGCCGCGCACCCCGCGTAGGCGCGGATCGGCCCTGTCCGGCACCCCGTGCACCAGCGCAAGGTAATGCCGCTCGACCATATGCGCCTCGAACTGCGCGGCAAGGCCATGATGCGCCCGGTCACTCTTGGCCGCGACCAGCAGCCCGCTGGTGTCCTTGTCGATCCGGTGCACGATACCCGGCCGCCGCTCGCCGCCGACGCCGTGCAGCCCCGCGCCGCAATGGTGCAGCAGCGCGTTGACCAGCGTGCCCGAGGGCGTCCCCGGCGCCGGATGCACCACCAGCCCCGCCGGCTTGTCGAGGACGATCAGGTCATCATCCTCCCAGACCACCGACAGCGCAATCTCCTCGGGCGCCGTCTCCACCGGCTCCGGCGCGCCAAGCATCAGCGCGATCTCGTCGCCCTCGGCCACGCGCGCCGTCTGGTCGGTCAGCACCACGCCGCCCCGGCTGACCGCACCGGCGGCGATCATCCTCGCAAGCCGCGAGCGCGACAGCGCCCATTCCTCTGGCACCTCGCGCGCCAGCGCCTTATCAAGACGCTCGGGCGGATCGGGCCCGATCACGACATGCACGAGGCGGGGGCCGATGCCTGACAAGGACGATACTCCGGACGGGGGCGAGGCCGCGCTGCCGGAGCTGCGCTTCCTCAAGGCTCTGGTGACGGCGCTTGCCGGGGTGATGATCCTCGGGCTTCTAGCGATCCTCGCGATCCTTGTCATCCGCTTCTCGCAAGAGCCCGAAGCGCCCATCCTGCCCGCCACCCTCACCCTGCCCGAGGGCACCACCGCCCGCGCCGTGACCTTCGGCCGGGGCTGGTATGCGGTCGTGACAGAGGCAGACGACATCCTGATCTTCGACGCCGCGACGGGCGCCCTGCGCCAGACCGTCAGGATCGAGAACTGACGCCCCTTCCCCCTTCTTGCTGGTGAAAATATCCTCGGGGGGTGCGGGGGGCAGACAGCCCCCCGCGGTCGGCCCCCGCGGCTCGGCCCGAAAGCCTGCGGTCACAGCCCCCAGATCGCCGCCTCGGCGATCTCGACCGAATTGCCGGCCGGGTCGCGCAGATAGATGGACCGGGCGCCGCCTTTCCAGATCTGCTCATGCTCGAGGGGAATGCCCGCCCCGGCGAGGCGCGCGCGCCAGCGGTCCAGTTCGGCCCCATCCTCGGCGCGGAAGCACAGGTGCCCGGCCCCGGTCGCGCCATGCGCGGGGATGCCGTTCTGATGCGCCGGATCGCGCGTCGCCTCGGGATTGAAGATCAGCAGCATCTGCCCGCCGCAGCGCAGGAACACGAAGCGCCCCTCGACGCTGCGCACCTCCTCCAGCCCGAAGATGTCGCGATAGAACCGCCCCGCCGCCTGCGGGTCGGCGGCATAGATCACGGTTTCAAGGATCGCACCTGCCTTCATGTCTCCTCCGGTGTTGCGGGCGGAACCCGCCGGGGGCCCGCATGGTTCCTGCTCGCGCGGTTCCTCAGGTGCCGGGCCGGATCACGCCGCATTCGGTCACGATCAGGTCGAGCGGCTGGTCCGTCGGCTCCACGGGCAGCTCCTCCACCTCCTGCGCGGCAAAGGCGAAGCCCACGGCGATCACCGGGCCGCGGGCGCGCAGCGCCTCCAGCGTGCGGTCATAGAAGCCGCCGCCATGGCCAAGCCGGTAGCCGCGCCAGTCGAAGGCCAGCAGCGGCACGATCAGCACCGAGGGCACCAGCCAGTCGCCCGCCACCGGCACCGGCGCGCCGAAGGCCCCCGGCGCCATCGCCGCATCCGGGTGCCATTCGCGAAAGCGCAGCGGCTGGCCCTGCCCCGTGATGACCGGCACGCAGACGCGCCCGCCCCTGCCCGCCGCCAGATGCGCCGCCATCGCGGGCCGCGGGTCGATCTCTGTCCGCATCGGCATGTATCCCGCCAGCACCGCGCCCCGGCAGGGCGCCAGCACCGCCGCCAGCCGGTCCGCCGCCGTGCCCTGCCCGACTGCGAAGGCCGCCCTGCGCGCCGCAATCGCCGCCGCGCGCGCCGCCGCCTTTGCCTGTGCGACGCTCACAGCAGGATCACCGTCGCAAGGCCGAGGAAGGCGAAGAAGCCGGTCACATCGGTCATCGTGGTGACGAAGGTTCCCGAGGCCAGCGCGGGATCAAGGTCGCAGCGGTCGAGCGCCAGCGGCACCAGCACCCCCGCAAGCGCGGCCACGATCAGGTTGATCACCATCGCCATACCGATCACCACCCCCAGCAGCAGCGAGCCGAAGGCGAAATACCCCACCCCCGCCATGATCGCGGCGAAGAGCACGCCATTGATCGCGCCCACCATCGCCTCGCGCCGCACCACGCGCCCCGCATTGGAGCCGGTGAGGTTCTTCGTCGCCAGCGCCCGCACCGCCACCGCCAGCGATTGCGTGCCGGCATTGCCGCCCATCGAGGCCACGATCGGCATCAGCGCCGCCAGCGCCACGATCGCCTCGATCGTGCCCGAAAACTGCGAGATGACCAGCGCGGCAAGGTTCGCGGTCAGAAGGTTCACCAGCAGCCAGGGCGTGCGCTGGCGCACCGTTTCCACCACGCCGTCCGAGATCGAGCTTTCCTCGCCGACGCCCGCCAGCCGCAGCACGTCCTCCTCATGCTCCTCATCCAGCACGTTCATCGCATCGTCGATGGTGATGACGCCCACCAGCCGGTCATTCTCGTCCACCACCGGCGCAGAGATCAGGTGATACTGGTTGAAGGCATAGGCGACCTCGCCCTCGTCCTGGAACACGCTGAAGGTGCGGAAGCTGTCCTCGACCAGATCGCGCAGCGGAACCTCGCGCCGCGAGGACAGCAGCTTGCCGAGCGTGACATAGCCGACGGGGTGCTGGCGCGGATCGACGAGCACCACATGGTAGAACTGGTCGGGCAGCCACTCCTCGGAGCGCAGGAAGTCGATGGTCTGGCCCACGGTCCAGTGTTCCGGCGCCGTCACCACCTCGCGCTGCATCAGGCGGCCGGCGGAATATTCCGGGTAGGCCATCGACTGCTCGACGGCGGCCCGGTCCGATCTGTCGAGCGCGCCGAGGATGATTTCCTGCTGCTCGGCCTCGAGATCCTCGATCAGGTCGACCACGTCGTCCGAGTCAAGCTCGCGCACCGCTTCGGCCAGCATCTCGCGCGGCAGGTATTCGATCACCTCCTCGCGGATCGACTCGTCGATTTCCGAAAGCACATCGCCGTCGATGCCGCGCGGCCAGAGATGCAGCAGGTCGCGCCGTTCGGCGGGGCTGATCTGTTCCAGAAGGTCCGCGATGTCGGCGGCGTGCAGCGGCTCGGTCAGGAGCTCGAGGCGCGCGGCATCCCCCGCCTCCACGGCATCGAGGATCTGTCCGACAAGCGCCGCGTCGAGGCCGTAGTCCTCTTCCTCGCGCTCGATCTCCTCGGTCGTGTGATCCGCCATGCCGCCCCCGCCTGATTTGCCCGCACCTTAGCGGAGGCAGCGCACAAGGGCCAGCGGCCGCGGGGGGCGGGGCAGCGGCTCGCGGCCCATCCGCTGTTGCCTGCGCCGGCCCGATCTGCTGGAATCGCGGCAGCGGCCGCGCATGACGCGCGCACAAGACCGACGCGCATGACGCGCGCATGAGACCGACGCGCATGAACCGCGCATGGAGACCAGGGTGGATCAACTGGTGATCGGACAGACGCTTGCCTTCGCCGGCGATCCCTTTGCCGAGGGCCCCGCCGCGGCGCGCCACTCCGCCCGCGGCGGCGTGCTGATCCGGGAGGGGCGCATCGCGGCGGTGGGCGAGGCCGACGACGTGCGCGCCCGCCATCCGCAGGCCGCCGTCGCCGACATGGGCCGCGCGCTGCTGTCCGCCGGCTTCATCGACGCGCATGTGCACTACCCGCAGACCGGGATCATCGCCAGCTGGGGCAAGCGGCTGATCGACTGGCTGAACAGCTACACCTTCCCCGAGGAGATGCGCTTCGCCGACCCCGCCTATGCCGCCGGGATCGCCGGGCGCTATCTCGATCTCGCGCTCGCGCATGGCACCACCTCGATGTGCAGCTACGCCACCATCCACCCCGCCAGCGTCGATGCCTTCTTTGCCGCCGCGCAGGCCCGCGGGATGCGGGCGCTGGCGGGCAAGACCTGCATGGACCGCAACGCGCCCGAGGGCCTGCGCGATACCCCGCAATCGGCCTATGAGGACAGCCTCCGCCTGCTGAAGGCATGGCATGGCGTGGACCGGCTGTCCTATGTCATCACCCCGCGCTTTTCGCCGACCTCGACGCCCGAGCAGCTGATGCTGCTGGGCCAGCTCTGGCGCGAGCATCCGGACTGCCTGATGCAGACGCATCTGAGCGAGCAGACCGACGAGATCGAATGGGTGAAGAGCCTGTTTCCGCAAGCCCGCGACTACCTTGACACCTACGAGGCGCAGGGCCTGCTGGGCGAAGGCGCCGTCTATGGCCACGCCATCCACCTCACCCCGCGCGAGCGGGACCGGCTGCGCGAGGCGGGGGCAAGCGTGGCGCATTGCCCCACCTCCAACACCTTCATCGGCTCGGGGCTTTTCGACATGGCCGGGCTGGTCGCGTCGGGGCTGCGCGTCGGGCTGGCCACCGATACCGGGGGCGGGTCGTCCTTCTCGATGCTGCGGACGATGGCGGCGGCCTACGAGCTGGCGCAGCTGCGCGGCACCGCGCTGCACCCCTCGCAGCTTTGGTGGCTGGCGACGGCCGGATCGGCCCGCGCGCTCCGGATCGAGGACAAGGTCGGCAACCTCGCGGCGGGGATGGAGGCGGATCTGGTGGCGATCGACCTCGGCTCCACCCCCGCCATCGCGCAGCGCTCGGCCCGCGCCGCCGACCTGTGGGAGGCGCTGTTCCCGACGATCATGATGGGCGACGACCGCGCCGTGGCGGGCGTGTGGATCGGCGGACGGCGGGCGGTGTAGCCCGGCGTCAGCCAAGAGCCAGCGGGGCGACCCCCTGCAGGCTTGCGCCCTGCGCGGGCGGGGTGCCGCGGGCCATGCGGGCGGTGCGGAAGGTTTCGGCGAAGCCCGCCGCCGCCAGCGCCGGCAGCAGCGCCCGGTTCTGCTGCGGCACATTGCCGGCGATCCGCCGCAGACCCGCGCCCGCGCCGCGCCGCCGATCAGCGCCAGCGCAAGGCCGATGCCCTGCCCGCGAAACTCCGGCCGGCAGATGTAAAGCCCGAGGAAGGCTGGTCCGGGCCATGGTTGACGACCGCGATCGCCGCGGCGGGCCGGCCCGCGACCTCGGCCGTGAAGAACCCCTCCGGGTCGGTCGCGAGGACGGCCGCGGCATCGTCCAGCCGCGGATTCCAGTCCTCCGCCGCGGCCCGGTCCAGCACCGCTTGCAGATCGGCCAGGGACATCTGCCGTGCCCTCATCGCCCGCCGAACACCTCGTGCAGCGAGCGGGGGGCCGCCGCGCGGTTCTGCAGGTCGAGCGAGGAGACCAGATCGAGCAGGTGCCCCTGCATCACCTCCTCGGCCAGCGTGCCGTCATGCGCGGCCAGCGCCCGCATCAGCGCGCTGTGGGCATGGCTTTCGCACAGCGCGCTGCGCCGCTGCCAGTAAAGCGCGATGATCAGCGAGGAGCGCGCGACAAGCTGTGTGATGAACTCGCGGATCGTGTCCTGGCTGGCGATGCGGGCGATCTCGATATGGAACTGGCCCGAGAGATACACCGCCCGCCCCACCTCGCCGGCGGCCAGCGCGGCATGTTCCGCGTCGATATGGGCCTGCAGGCGGGTCAGGTCGGCCGGGGCCGTCCGCTCTGCCGCGGACCGCGCCGTGCGCGGCTCCAGCAGGGCGCGGGCCTCGAAGACCTCACGCGCCTCGGGGATGCTGGGCTGCGCGACAAAGGCGCCGCGGTTGCGCCTGAGCGTGATCAACTGGTCATGCGACAGGTGCTGAAGCGCGGCGCGCACCACGGTGCGGCTGACGCCGAACACCTCGCCCACCTCATCCTCGGACAGCTTGGTGCCGGGCAGGATCCGGTGCTCGTGGATCGCCAGCGCCAGCTTTTCGGCCACATGGGCACTGCTGGCGGGGGGGTCCGCCGTCCGGGGGCCGGAATCGTCGCTCGCCCCGGTCATGTGCCTGCCTGTGGTCATGGCCCCGAGGCTGTGCCGAAGCGCCCGGCCGTTCAAGAGGGGCGGGCCACCTGCGGGATCGTATACAACAATGTATCAAATCTGCGGCGGCGCCGTGCCGGGGGCGGCGCGGATTTGATCAATTCGCGCAAAGCCGGCCCCGCGGCAGGCCAGGGTCTTGCCCGCGCATCGCTCCGCCTGCGCATCATGGGACAAAGCCGAAAGGAACCCCATGCGCAGCGGCGACGATATCGAACTGGTGAGTGTGACCAAACGCTACCCCGGCGGGGCGGTTGCCGTCGATGCGGTCACCCATCTGTTCCACGGCAACAGCTATATCTGCCTGCTCGGCCCCTCGGGCTGCGGCAAGTCCTCGACGCTGCGGATGATCGCGGGGCATGAATCGGTGACCGAGGGGGCCATCGTGCTTGGCGGGCGCGACGTGTCGGCGCTGCCGCCCGCCAAACGCGGCACGGCGATGATGTTCCAGTCCTACGCGCTGTTCCCGCATCTGAGCGTCACCGACAATGTCGCCTTCAGCCTGAAGATGAAGGGCGAGGATGCGGCCGGGCGCCGCGCCCGCGCCGCCGAGATGCTGGCGCTGGTGGACATGACCGCTTATGGCGACCGGCTGCCGGCGCAGCTTTCGGGTGGCCAGCAGCAGCGCGTGGCGCTGGCGCGCGCGCTGATCACCAACCCGCAGGTGCTGCTGCTGGACGAGCCGCTCTCGGCGCTGGACCCGTTCCTGCGCATCCGGATGCGGGCCGAGCTGAAGCGCATCCAGCGCGAGCTTGGCATCACCTTCATCCACGTCACCCACTCGCAGGACGAGGCGCTGGCGCTGGCCGACGAGGTGGTGGTGATGAACAGGGCAAGGATCGAGCAGGCCGGCCCCCCGCGCGAGGTGTTCAACGCGCCGCGCACCGCCTTTGTCGCGCGGTTCATGGGCGGGCACAACGTGCTGGCGCTGCCGCAGGGGCAGTTCGCGCTGCGCGCCGATGCGGTGCGGCTGGCGGGTGACGGCACCGAGGCGGTGGTGCAGGCGGTGGAATATCAGGGCACCCATGTCGCCGTCACCGCCCGCGCGGCCGGGGAGCAGGACATTCTGGCGGTGATCCCCGAGGCCGAGTTCTTTGCCGCACCGAAAGCGCCGGGCGATGCCGTCCGGCTGAACTGGCAGGCCAGCGACCTGCATGCGCTGACCGCCTGAACCCACAGATGACTCACAGGGAAAGACAGACATGAGCAAGATGCGATACAGCCGCCGGTCCCTTCTGAAAACCGGGGCCGCCGCCGTGGCCGCCAGCGCCTTCCCGGCGCCAATGATCTGGGCGCAGGAGATCAAGGACATCACCCTGCGCCAGTTCGGCACCGGGGTGTCGAATCTCAACGACGTGGCGGTGAAGGTTAAGGAGGATCTGGGCTTCACGCTGGAAATGACCGCGCTGGACAGCGACGCCGTCACCCAGCGGGCGGCGACGCAGCCCGGCAGCTTCGACATTGCCGATATCGAATACTGGATCTGCAAGAAGGTCTGGCCGACCGGCAACCTTCAGGCGATGGATACCTCGCGGATCACCAATTACGACAAGATCGTCGGCATCTTCCGCGATGGCAAGCTGACCCCCGACTCGGTGATCGCGCAGGGCACCGCGCCGCATACCGTGGGCTTCACCTCCGGCCCCGGCGGCACCGACTTCGTGCAAGAAGAGTCCGGCTGGATGACCCTGATCCCGACGATCTACAACGCCGACACGCTGGGCATCCGCCCCGACCTGATCGGCCGCCCGATCGACACATGGGCCGAGCTGCTGAACCCCGAGTTCAGGGGCAAGGCCAGCATTCTGGACATCTCCTCCATCGGGATCATGGACATGGCGATGGTCTGCGAGGCGATGGGCGAGATCTCCTATGGCGACAAGGGCAACATGACCAGGGACGAGATCGACAGGACCATCGCGATCTTCACCGACGCCAAGCGCGCCGGGCAGTTCCGCGCCTTCTGGAAGACCTTCGACGAAAGCGTCAACCTGATGGCCTCGGGCGAGGTGGTGATCCAGTCGATGTGGTCGCCCGCGATCACCGCCGTGAAGGCGCGCGGCATTCCTTGCGTCTATCAGCCACTGAAGGAAGGCTACCGCAGCTGGGGCGGCGGCATCGGCCTGTCCTCGGGCCTGTCGGGAATGCCGCTGGACGCGGCCTATGACTACATCAACTGGTATCTGTCCGGCTGGGTCGGCGGCTACCTGATGCGTCAGGGCTACTACTCGGCCGTGCCCGAAACCTCGAAGCAGTTCATGTCGGCCGACGAATGGGGCTACTGGTTCGAGGGCAAGCCGGCGCAGGGCGACATCACCTCGCCCACCGGCGAAAAGCTGGCCGGGCCCGGCGACGTGCGCGACGGCGGCTCGTTCGAGGAGCGCATGGGCCGCGTCGCCTGCTGGAACTCGGTCATGGACGAGAACCAGTACATGGTCCGCAAGTGGAACGAATTCATCGCCGCCTAAGGCGCCGATCCGGCGGGGGCCTGCCCGGCCTCCGCCCGCCCCCCCTTCCCGGAGCGTCCGCCATGCAGCGCCTTCTCAAATCCCCGCATGTGACGGGCTGGCTGCTGGCCAGCCCCGTCGCGCTGGTCCTCGCGGTGTTCCTGATCCTGCCGATCGTGATGATCGCGGTCATCAGCTTCTGGACGGCGACGGAATTTGCCATCGTCCCCGCCTTCTCGTTCGAGAATTACCAGTTTCTGTTCGGCTCCTCCGTCACCTACCGGGTGTTCCTCAACACCTTCAGATACGCCGCGATCACCTGGGCGATCACGCTCGCGCTCGGCTTCACCATCGCCTATTTCCTCGCCTTCCATGTGCGCAGCCAGACCTGGCAGATGGTGCTGTTCCTGCTGTGCACCATCCCGTTCCTGACCTCGAACATCATTCGCATGATCAGCTGGATCCCGTTCCTAGGCCGCAACGGCATCGCCAATTCCGCGCTGATGAGCTGGGGCCTGATAGACGCGCCGCTGGAATGGCTGCTGTTTTCCGATTTCGCGGTGATCCTCGCCTTCGTGCATCTTTACACGCTGTTCATGGTGGTGCCGATCTTCAACACCATGATGCGCATCGACCGCAGCCTGCTGGAGGCCGCCAGCGACGCCGGCGCATCCGGGTTCCAGACGCTTGTCAACGTCATCATCCCGCTGACCAAGCCCGGCATCATGATCGGCACGATCTTCGTGGTCACGCTGGTGATGGGCGACTTCATCACCGTGCGCTTCATGTCGGGCTCGCAATCGGCCAATGTCGGCCGGCTGATTTCCAATGACATCGCGCTGCTGCAATATCCCTCGGCGGCGGCCACGGCGATGGTGCTGCTGGTGACGGTGCTGATCGTGATCGGCGCGCTGCTGCGCCTTGTCGATATCCGCAAGGAGCTGTGATGGACCGGCGCCCGCGTTCGTTCTATGTGCTTGCCACCCTGTTCGGGCTGTTCCTGGTGTTTCTCTACGGCCCCACCCTGACCATCGGCATCCTGTCCTTTCAGGGGCCGGGCGGCGGGCTGACCTTCCCGATGCGGGGCGCGTCGCTGCACTGGTTCCGCCAGCTCTTCGAGCAGCAGCAGGTCGGCGACATCTGGGGCTCGTTCCGCCGCTCGCTGGTGCTGGGGCTGATGGTGATGGTCACCACGCTGGTGGTGTCGGTGATGGGGGGCCTTGCCTTCCGCAAGCGCTTCCGCGGATCGGGGCTGCTGTTCCAGCTGGTGATCGCCAGCCTCGTGATCCCCTCGATCCTGATCTCGCTGGGCGTCGGGCTGATGTTCAGCCAGGCGGGGCTGCCGGTGCACTGGGCCGGCTCGGGCTTTGGCGCGCAGCTGACATGGACGCTGCCCTTCGGGCTTCTGATCATGTTCGCGGTCTTCAACCGGTTCAACGGCGCCTATGAGGAGGCCGCCCGCGATCAGGGCGCGACCCCGTGGCAGACGCTGCGCCATGTCGTGCTGCCGATCATCGCGCCCTCGCTGATCGGGGTCGGCCTCTTCGGCTTCACGCTTTCCTACGACGAATTTGCCCGCACCCTGCTGACGGCGGGCAGCTACAACACCCTGCCGCTGGAGATTTTCGGGATGACCACCAACGTGACAACCCCGGTGATCTTTGCGCTTGGCACGCTGACCACGCTGTTCTCGCTGGTGGTCATCGGCCTGTTCCTTGTGACGGCGGCGGTGATGAACCGGCGCCGGGCGCGGCGGGCGTCCGATGCCGGGCGGGCGGTGTGACCCTTGAAACTGCTGTTCCTGAACCCGAACTCGACCGCCGCGATGACCGGGGCGATGCTCGCCGCCGCCCGCGCGGCCGACCCGGTCACCGAGATCACCGGCTGGACCAACACCTCCGGCCCGCCCGCGATCGAGGGGCCGGAGGATGGCGCGGCCGCGGTGGCGGGCCTGCTTTCCATGCTGCCCGCCGCGCGGCAGGCGGGCTTCGATGTCATCGTCATCGGCTGCTTCGACGATACCGGGCTGGCGGAAGTGCGCGCCGCCGCGCATTGCCCGGTGATCGGCATCGGGCAGGCCGCCTTCCACATGGCCGCCCTTCTGGGCCACCGGGTTTCCGTGGTCACCACGCTCGAGGTTTCGGTGCCGGTCATCACCGCCAACATCGCCGCCTATGGCCTTGCGGGGCAGGTGGCGAAGGTGCGCGCCAGCGGCCTCGGCGTGCTCGAGGTGGAGCAGGCGCGCCCCGCCACGCTCGCCCGGCTGGAGGACGAGATCGCCCGGGCCGGCGCGCAGGACGGCATCTCGGGCGTGATCCTTGGCTGCGCAGGGATGGCGCCGCTCGCCGGGCGGCTTGGTGCTGGCAGCGGGCTCGCGGTGATCGACGGCGTGGCGGCAGCCACCCGGCTTGCACGGGCGCTGGCGCCTGCGTGAGCGGGCGGCGCAGGGCCGCGCCGCGCGGCCGCCTGCCTCGGTCCGCCTGCCTCGGTCCGCCTGCCTCGGTCGCCTGCCTGCCTTACTCCGCCTGCCTTACTCCGCCTGCCTTACTCCGCCTGCCTTACTCCGCCTGCCAGCCTCCGGCGAGCCTGTCACCCCGCCTCCGGCGAAAGGCCGAACCGCGTTTCCATCGCGCCCTCCACCTGCGCCGCGAACTTCGCCGCGGCGACCGGCAGGGTCCGGCCGCGCAATTGGCACAGGTAGAGCCGCCCCTCGGGGATGTCGCGGGTGTCCACCGGTCGCGAGACGACGCCCTCGGTCCCGTCCACGCCCGGCAGACCGATGGGGATCTGGAAGCTGATCAGCGGCTCCTGCGCGGGATAGCGGCGCAGGAAGTCGAAATTGTCCGATTCCAGCATCACGCGCAGCCGCACCGACAGCCGCAGGATCGCAAGGTCGATCAGCGCGCGCACCCCGTATTGTGCCGTGGGCAGCGCCACCGGATAGTCGGCGCAGTCGCGCAGCCGCAGCGTCGCGCGCCCCGCAAGCGGGTGATCCGCCGCCATCACCGCGTGGATCTGCTGGCGTACTGCCGTGAGGATATGCACCTCCGACAGGCGGATCGGTTCGAAGATCAGCGCGATGTCGGCGACATGCCCGACAAGCGCCGCCTCGGCCGCCGCCCGGTCGCGCAACTGCACCGAAAAGCTCACCCCCGGATGATCGCGCCGATAGCGGCCGATCTGTTCGGGCATGAAGAAGGGCAGCAGCGCCTGCGAACAGGCGATGGAGACATGGCCGCGCCGTTGCCCCGCCAGATCGGCAAGCTGGCTACGCAGCCGCTCGAAATCCGAGGCCTGATTGCGCAGATGGGTCACCAGCAGCTCGCCCGCAGTGGACAGCCGCACCCCGCGCGGCAACCGCTCGAAAATCGGCAGGCCAAGCTCTTCCTCCAGCGCCAGAACCCGGCGATTCAGCGCGGTGGAGGTGATGGCCAGCACCTCGGCGGCCTTCCGGATCGACCCGGCGCGGGCGATCACGTCGATGAACTGATGCGGTGTCAGCGCGTGCATCCGAGGTGCAATTCCTGCAGCGGTTATCTGCAAAACTAGCACAAGACGGCAGCGGTGCAATCCCGCATCCTCGGCCTCACAACGCACAAGCGGGGCGAGTCGCGGGCCATCAGGGCCACAAGCACAGCGCCCCCGGACCCACGACATGGAGATGCCGAATGCCCCTGTTTCAAACCGGTTCCACCCCCGGCCCGCGTTGCACCCTGTCGCGCCGCGACCTGTTGCGCGGCACAGCCGCGCTTGGCGGCGCCGCGGCGCTGTCGGCGCTGCCCCGCCCGCTGCGCGCGCAGGGCGGGCTGACCGTCGGCTTCCTCTATGTCGGGCCGCGCGACGATTTCGGCTACAACCAGTCCCACGCGATCGGCGCCGCGGCGGTGAAGGCGATGGAGGGCGTGACGGTCGTCGAGGAGGAGAACGTCCCCGAGACCAATGACGTGCAGCAATCCATGGAATCGATGATCAACCTCGATGGGGCGACACTGTTGTTTCCCACCTCCTTCGGCTATTTCGACCCCCATATCCTGACGCTGGCGCCCAGATACCCCGATGTGCGGTTCGAGCATTGCGGAGGGCTCTGGACAGAGGGCAAGCACCCGGCGAATGCGGGCAGCTACTTTGGCTATATCGGCATGGGCCAATTTCTGAACGGCGTCGCCGCGGGCCATGTGACGAAGTCCAGGAAGATCGGCTTCGTCGCCGCCAAGCCGATCCCGCAGGTGCTGCTGAACATCAACTCCTTCCTGCTGGGGGCGCGGTCGGTCGATCCCGCGATCACCTGCCAGGTCATCTTCACCGGCGAATGGTCGCTGGCGGTGAAGGAGGCAGAGGCGACGCATGCGCTGGTCGATGCGGGCTGCGACGTGATCACCTGCCATGTCGATGGTCCCAAGGTGGTGGTCGAGGTCGCGGCGGGTCGCGGCGCCTTTGTCGGCGGCTACCATGCCGACCAGTCCTCGCTGGCGCCCCGGCAGTATCTGACCGGGGCCGAGTGGAACTGGGCCAAGGTCTATACCGACATGGTCACCGCCACGCTGAACGGGCAGCCGATCCCGAACTTCGTGCGCGGCGGGCTGGCGGAGGGCTTCATCAAGATGTCGCCGCTTGGCCCCGCCGTGCCCGATGCCGGCCGCGCGCAGTTCGAGGCGGTGAAGGCAGACATAGAAAAGGGCGGCTTCAGCGTCATCAAGGGGCCGCTGAAGGACAATCAGGGCAATCTCGTCGCGACCGAAGGGCAGGCCTTCCTCGAGACCGATCCGGTGCTGGAAGGCATGGGCTATCTCGTCGAGGGTGTCATCGGCGCGACCTCGTAGGGGGGGCGGGCAGATGGTGGTGGCGGAACCCACGATGCGGGGCACCGGCGGCGCGCTGGCGCTGGTGCGCCGGGCGGAGCCGGTGGCGATCCCGGTGCTGGCGCTGGTGGCGGGGCTTGCGGTCTTCGGGCTGTTCCTGCTGACGCAGGGGCGCTCGCCGCTGGCCTTCATGGCCCATGTCTGGCAGGGCGGCTTCGGCTCGGCCTTCTCGTGGCAGAACACGCTGACGCGGGCCGCGCCGCTGCTGATGGCGGCGCTGTGCGTGGCGCTGCCGGCGCGACTGGGGCTGGTGGTGATCGGCGGCGAGGGGGCGATCGTGCTGGGCGGTGTCGCCGCCGGGGCGCTGGCGCTGCCGCTGGCCGCGATGCCCGGCCCGGTCGGCATCCCGCTGATGGCGCTGGCCGCGATGGCGGTCGGCGTGGTCTGGATCGGCGCGGCGGGCGCCCTGCGCCACTACCGCGGCGTGAACGAGACCATCTCCAGCCTGCTGCTGTCCTATATCGCCATCGCACTGATGAACCATCTGGTCGAGGGGCCGCTGCGCGACCCGGCCAGCCTCAACAAGCCCTCCACCGCGCCTCTGCCCGAGGCGCTGCGCGTGGGAGATTTGCCGGGCCTTTCGGTGCATTGGGGTCTCGTCTTCGGCATCCTCGCCTGCGTGCTGTCCTGGGTGCTGGTCGAGCGCACGACCTGGGGCTTTGCCGCCCGGATCGCCGGCGGCAATGTGCGCGCGGCGCAGGTGCAGGGCCTGCCCGTCGGCAAGCTGATCCTTGGCTTTGCCGCGCTTGGCGGCGCCTTTGCCGGGCTGGCCGGGTTCTTCGAGGTGGCGGCGGTGCATGGATCGGCCAATGCCTCGCTGGCGGCGGGCTATGGCTATACCGGCATCCTGATCGCCTTCCTTGCCCGCCACAACGCGCTGGCGATCATCCCGGTCGCGATCCTGCTGGCGGGGTTCGATGCCTCCTCGGGCCTCGTGCAGCGGCGCATGGATCTGCCCGATGCCACGATGCAGGTGCTGCAGGGCATCGTGTTCATGGCGATCCTGATGTCGGACGCGGCCTATGGGCGGCTGCCGGTCTTCAAGGCGAAAGGATAGGCGGGCATGGAAAACGATCTTGGCCTCTGGGCGGTGCCGCTTGCGGTGGTCGGCGGAGCGATCCGGGTGTCCACCCCGATCCTGTTCGTCAGCCTTGGCGAGACGCTGACCGAGCGGTCGGGCCGCATCAACCTCGGGCTTGAAGGCACGCTGGTGCTGGGGGCGATGACCGGCTACGCCACCGCCGTTCTGACCGGCAGCCCCTGGGCGGGCGTTGCGGTGGCGGCGCTTGCCGGGGCGCTGTTCGGGCTGCTGCACGGGCTGATCTGCTCGATGGGACGCGTCAACGACATCGCCGTCGGCATCGCGATGATGCTTCTGGGCACCGGGCTCGCCTTCTACTTCGGCAAGCCCTACATCCAGCCCGCCGCGCCCGACCTGCCCGCGATCCCGCTTGGCGGCTGGTCGAGCCTGCCGCAGGTGCGGTCGGCGCTGAACGTCAACGCGCTGTTCCTGATCGGCATCGCCGCGGCGCTGGCGCTGGCCTGGGCGCTGCGCAGCACCCGTCCCGGCCTGATCCTGCGCGTGGTGGGCGATTCCACCGATGCCGCCCGCGCGATGGGCCTGAACCCGGCGCTGATCCGCACGGGCGCCACCGCGCTTGGCGGCGCCTTTGCCGGGATCGGCGGCGCCTACCTGTCGCTCTACTACCCCGGCAGCTGGAACGAGGGCATTTCCTCGGGGCAGGGGCTCATGGCGGTGGCGCTGGTGATCTTCGCGCGCTGGTCGCCCATCAACTGCCTCTGGGCGGCGCTGCTGTTCGGGGGGGCCGGGGCGCTTGGCCCGGCGCTGCAATCGGTCGGGGTGACGCAGGGCTATTACCTCTTCTACGCCGCCCCCTATGTGCTGACCCTTGGCGTGCTGATCGCCACCTCCTCGCCAAGCCGCGCGCTGGCCGGTGCGCCGGGCGAGCTGTCCATCACGAAATGAGGATGTCCATGACCGCGCTTGCCTCCACCCCCTACGCCTGGCCCTGGAACGGCGATCTGCGGCCGGACAACACCGCGCTGATCGTCATCGACATGCAGACCGATTTCTGCGGCAAGGGCGGCTATGTCGACAAGATGGGTTATGACCTGTCGCTGACGCAGGCGCCGATCGGCCCCATCGGCGCGGT
Source organism: Rhodobacteraceae bacterium UBA6141 (assembly GCA_002423245.1). Lineage (GTDB taxonomy): Bacteria > Pseudomonadota > Alphaproteobacteria > Rhodobacterales > Rhodobacteraceae > Frigidibacter. The sequence continues at coordinate 45,792 of DIVD01000018.1, read as the reverse complement.
GCTGGCGGCGATGCGCGCCAAGGGCTACCACATCCTCCACACGCGCGAGGGGCACCGCCCCGACCTGTGCGACCTGCCTCCCAACAAGCGCTGGCGCAGCCGGCAGATGGGCGCGGGCATCGGGGACGCGGGCCCCTGCGGCAGGATCCTGGTCCGCGGCGAGCCGGGCTGGGACATCATCCCCGAGCTTTATCCGATCCCCGGCGAGGCGATCATCGACAAGCCCGGCAAGGGCAGCTTCTGCGCCACGGACCTGGAGCTGATCCTGCGCACCCGGGGCATCGACAACCTGATCCTGACCGGGATCACCACCGATGTCTGCGTCTCCACCACCATGCGCGAGGCGAATGACCGCGGCTTCGAATGCCTGATCCTGTCGGATTGCTGCGCCGCGACCGACCCCGGCAACCACGCCGCCGCGCTGAAGATGGTCACGATGCAGGGCGGCGTGTTCGGCGCCGTCGCGGACAGCGCGGCCCTGATCGAGGCCCTGCCATGAAGCCGCCGTTGCATATCGTCGGCGCAGAGCCGCTGCCCGAAGGCGCGCTGGCGGTGGAAACCCTTGGCATGACCATGCGCTTTGGCAGCTTCACGGCGCTGGATGACGTGTCGGTCAAGGTTCCTGCCGGCACGTTCCACGCGCTTCTGGGCGAGAATGGCGCCGGCAAGTCCACGCTGGTGAAATGCATGATGGGCTTTTACCACGCCACCGCGGGCCAGATGCTGATCGGCGGGCGCGAGGCGGTGATCGACGATCCGCGCGACGCCCATGCGCTTGGCCTTGGCATGGTCTATCAGCATTTCACGCTGGTGCCCTCGCTGACCGTGGCGGAAAACCTTGTCATCAGCCGCCACGATACGCCGCGCGTCATCGACTGGGGACGCGAGCGCAAGGCGCTGGCCGACTTCATGGCTGACATGCCGTTCCGCGTGCCGCTGGACCAGCCGGTGATGCGGCTGGCGGCCGGGGAAAAGCAGAAGCTGGAAATCCTAAAGCAACTCTATCTCGGGCGCCGCTTCCTGATCCTCGACGAGCCCACCTCGGTGCTGACCCCGGACGAGGCCGACGAGGTGCTGGGGCATGTGCGCGCCCTGTGTTCGGCGGGCAAGATCAGCGTGATGATGATCACCCACAAGTTCCGCGAGGTCACCGCCTATGCCGATGACGTGTCGGTGCTGCGCCGGGGCAGGCTGGTGGGGCAGGGCCATGTGCGCGATCTGTCGCACGGCGACATGGCCGCAATGATGATCGGCGCCGAAAAGCCGCTGGCCCCCGCCGCCCGCGCCGGGATGGCGGGCGCCGAGGTGCTGCGGGTCGCCGGCGTCAGGGCGCGCGACCGATCCGGCCTCAAGGAGATCGCCATCGACGATCTGAAGGTCCGCGCCGGCGAGATCGTGGGCATCGCCGGCATTTCCGGCAACGGCCAGATGGAGTTGATGGAGGTGCTGACCGGCCAGCGCGCCACCAGCGCCGGCAGCGTGCAGGTCAAGGGCCGGCCCTACCATGCCACACGCGCGGAAAGTCAGGCGCTTGCCGTGCGCTACCTGCCCGAGGAGCCCTTGAAGAACGCCTGCGCCGGGCGGCTGAGCGTGGTCGAGAACATCGCCTTCCGCAGCTTTGACCGCAACGGCACCGGCCGCCGCTTCTGGCTGTCCGGCGCCGAGATGCGCCAGCGCGGCGAGGATCTGATCGCCGCCTTCAAGGTGCGCACCGCCTCGCCCGACGCGCCCATAGCCTCGCTGTCGGGTGGCAATGTCCAGCGCGCGGTTCTGGCGCGGGAACTGACGGGCAAGGTCGATCTGCTGATCATCTCCAACCCCTGCTTCGGGCTCGACTTCTCGGCGGTGGCGGAAATCCGGGCGCGGATCGTGGCGGCGCGGAACGCCGGCTGCGCCGTGCTGCTGATGAGCGAGGATCTGGACGAGGTGGTGGACCTGTCGGACCGCATCCTTGTGATGTCCGAGGGCCGCATCGCCCATGAGGTGGCGGCGGCCGAGGCCGACCTTGCCACCATCGGCCACCACATGGGAGGACATGGCTGATGGCCCGCATTCCGGGCGCCCTGCCCTTCGCCTTCGACTTCGACCCGGCCCGCACCGCGCTGATCGTCATCGACATGCAGCGCGATTTCATCGAGCCGGGCGGCTTCGGCGCCAGCCTCGGCAATGACGTGACGCGGCTGCAGGCGATCATCCCAACCGTCGCGGCGCTGCTGGCGGCGGCACGCAAGGCCGGCATCGCGGTGATCCACACCCGCGAGTGCCACAGGCCCGACCTGTCGGACCTGCCCCCCGCCAAGCGCGACCGCGGCGACCCCAGCCTTCGCATCGGCGATCCGGGGCCGATGGGCCGCGTGCTGATCGCGGGCGAACCCGGCGCGGACATCATTCCCGCGCTTGCCCCCCTGCCCGGCGAGATCGTGCTCGACAAGCCCGGCAAGGGCGCCTTCTACGCCACCACCCTGCCCGCCGACCTGGCGCGGCTCGGCAGCCGGAGCCTGATCTTCGCCGGCGTCACCACCGAGGTCTGCGTGCAGACCACGATGCGCGAGGCGAATGACCGCGGCTTTGCCTGCCTCCTGGCCGAGGATGCCACCGAAAGCTATTTCCCCGCCTTCAAGGCCGCCGCGCTGGAGATGATCCGCGCGCAGGGCGGCATCGTCGGCTGGACGGCGACCACCGCCGAGATTGCCGAGGCGCTGGATGCCTGACCCGATCAGCTTCCCCGGGCTGCTGGCCGGCTGGCAAGGCCGCAGCTTCCAGCCCTTCCGCGATGGCGTCGAGATATGCCCGCTGTCGGAAGGCGCCCCCGGCGTCGCGCTGCTGCGCTACGCGCCCGGCGCGGGCGTGCCCCGGCACCTGCATCCCGGGCTGGAGACCGTTCTCGTGCTGGACGGCGTGCAAAGCGACGAACGCGGCGACTACCCGGCCGGCACGCTGATCCTCAACCCCGAGGGCACCGCGCATTCGGTGTGGTCCATCCCTGGCTGCACGGTGCTGATCCAGTGGAACCAGCCGGTGGAGTTCCTGTAGGCAACGGGGAAGACGCTTTGGAGCGCAGGGCGCTCTGCAGCGGGAGCCGAACAGGCGGCGGAGAAGACGACCAGGGTGCGCGGCTTCAACCGGCGCAAGCCGGTGAAGAAGCCATTCCCCGAGCATCTGCCGCGCGAGCGCGTGGTGGGTGGCATTCAGCGGGAAAACGGTCCCCCGGACTGTTTTCTGATCCGCTTCACTGTCGAGCACCAGATGCGCATCGCGGCGCGCGGGCACGGCCTTGTCGATGTTGCGTGAGGCAAATTTCAGGAACTCCCTGGCGCGGTGACGCGGCATGCAGTCGCCGATGACCTTGCCCGACTTCACATCCAGCGCGGCCAACAGTGTGGTCGTGCCGTGGCGCTTGTAATCATCCGTCATGGTTGCCGCGCGGCCCTTCTTGAGCGGCAGCCCCGGCTGGGTGGGGTCGAGCGCCTGGATCCGGGATTTCTCATCATGCTGGAAGCATGCCTTCGGCATGACACAGAGCACCACGGCGCGGTCCGGCGGGTCGAGGTAGAACCGAATACGCCAACATCTTCTGAACGCTGTCGCGCGAAATCCCGAAGTGATGCGCCGCCTCGCGCTCGCTCGTCTCGGACGGAAGGTGGATGTCGAGCGTGTCTTTGGAAATGTCGATGCCGATGGTATCGTGCATTGCCTTTCGTCTCCTGTGCTTGTCGCACGGAGCAATGCATGCGGCATCCCCCACCTATCCGTTCAGGACATGCGAAAGGCGGGGGCGATCCAACTTCTGACCGGTCCTTGGGAACCTCCATCCTTTCGACCCGTCCCCCGCCGCTGTCCGGCATGTGTGAGGTGCCGGAGAGCGGCTCCCCTATGGCACAGGAGCCGGGGCCGATCTCAAGACAACCTTCATCCATTCTTTCGGCAAACTCGCTAAGCACTGCAACGAACGACAGCTTCCGGGGAGTTCCCTCACCGCAAAGGTTATGCCTGTCCGAAGAACTAAGCGTCTGGCTCGTAGCGGGCTATCAGGCAGAGCAGTTCCAATCCGTGGACTGCGGCCAGATCGCCCGACTGGTCGCCGATGAGCTTCGGATGCGGCCAGTGATGGGTGACCACCGCTGTTCTGCCCGCGAATGCCATGACCAATCTTCCCTCCAGCCACCGGCCATCGAGCGCTGGAACCGCATGGGAGCTTCCTGGTCGCGCTTCGCCACGGCGGCGGCGCAGGGTTCATCTTCGCCCGAAACGAAAATGACCTTCGGCGGCGGTCATCACGAAAATCAAGGGCTTACAAAACCTATGCCCCGAACTGGGCCAACCGTGCCCCAGCCGGCAGCAACTATGCCCCGAGCTACAAGGCTCAGTGCGTCCAGGCGCCGCGGCGGTCGGTGGCGAAGTTCTCGCCATAGCCGCGCGGGCGGATGTTGGGCCTGCGGCGGTGCGGCTCCAGCACGTCATAGTCCAGCCCGTGCTCGCGGGCATAGTCCTCTGCGGCTTCGCGGGTCTCGAAGCGCAGGTGCACCTGGCTTTGCGTGTCGTCGGAGCTTGTCCAGCCCATCAGCGGGTCGAGCTCGCGCGACGCGGCGGGGGCGAAGTCCAGCACCCAGGTTCCGGTCCTGGCGGCGCCCGACTGCATGGCGGTTCTGGCTGGCTGATAGATACGCACGCGCATGGCTGGAACCCTTTTCTGAGACAGGGCCGTTATCGGAAAAATCGCCGGGCTCTGCAAGAGCCCTTGCTGCCGCGCCGCGGGTGTCCAGGGTGCAAGGCGACCGCCGACCGGGGCGTGGGAGCGAGGGGTGGGTGGGTGGTGCACCCGGTCGGCGGCATATTGCTGCTTGCCGGAACAAACTAGGACCATCGGCGGCGTGGCGCAACGGATTCGCCGCCGCAAGCCCGAGGCAAATGCCGAAAATGCGCGGCAATCCGTCAGGCTTTGGGCAAGCTTTGCGCCGAAACCCGGGCTTGCAGGTGATCGGCGCTTGAACCGGAACAGGAACTGACCAATTTAGCAACGCCGCAGCACGAGGTCGCGCCATGCCCCACAACAACACCAACATGCCGATGCACCGCCCCGACGTGCTGACCCGGCCCAAGCTGGAAGGCGGACGCCGCTTCGTGATGCACAGCCCCTTCCAGCCTGCGGGCGACCAGCCGACGGCGATTGCGGAACTGGCCTCCGGCGTGATGGCGGGCGAGCGCGATCAGGTGCTGCTGGGGGCGACGGGCACCGGCAAGACCTTCACCATGGCCAAGATCATCGAGCAGACGCAGCGCCCGGCGATCATCCTTGCGCCCAACAAGACGCTGGCCGCGCAATTGTATGGCGAGTTCAAGGGCTTCTTTCCCGAGAACGCCGTCGAATACTTCGTCAGCTACTATGACTACTACCAGCCCGAAGCCTATGTGGCGCGGTCGGATACCTATATCGAGAAGGAGAGCCAGATCAACGAACAGATCGACCGGATGCGCCACTCGGCCACCCGCGCCCTGCTGGAGCGCGACGACGTGATCATCGTCGCCTCGGTCAGTTGCATCTACGGCATCGGCTCGGTCGAGACCTATTCGGCGATGACGCAGGATCTGGTCGTCGGCCAGCACTACGACCAGCGCGCCTTCATTCAGGAACTGGTGGCCCAGCAGTACAAGCGCCTCGACGCCGCCTTTGCCCGCGGCGCCTTCCGGGTGCGGGGCGACAGCATCGAGGTCTGGCCCGCCCACCTCGAGGATCGCGCCTGGCGCTTTTCCTTCTTCGGCGAGGAGCTGGAGGCGATCACCGAATTCGACCCGCTGACCGGCGCCAGGACCGACAGTTTCGAGAAGATCCGCATCTATGCCAACAGCCACTATGTCACCCCGCGCCCGACCATGCAGCAGGCGGTGAAGGGCATCCGCAAGGAGCTGACCCTGCGGCTGAAACAATTGACGGGCGAGGGCAAGCTGCTGGAGGCGCAGCGGCTGGAACAGCGCTGCACCTTCGATCTGGAGATGCTGGAGGCAACGGGCGTGTGCAACGGCATCGAGAATTACAGCCGCTACCTGACCGGCCGCGCCCCCGGCGAGCCGCCGCCGACGCTATTCGAGTTCATCCCCGACAATGCCATCGTCTTTGCCGATGAATCGCACGTCACGGTCCCGCAGATCGGCGCGATGTACAAGGGCGACTACCGGCGCAAGTTCACGCTGGCCGAGCACGGCTTCCGCCTGCCCTCCTGCATGGACAACCGCCCGCTGAAGTTCGAGGAATGGGACGCGATGCGCCCGCAATCGGTGTTCGTCTCCGCCACCCCCGCCGCGTGGGAGCTGGAGCAGACCGGCGGCAGCTTCACCGAGCAGGTGATCCGCCCCACCGGGCTCATCGACCCGATGGTGGAAATCCGCCCCGTGTCGATGCAGGTCGATGACCTTCTGGACGAGGTGCGCAAGGTGGCGCAGGCGGGCTACCGAACACTGGTGACGACGCTGACCAAGCGCATGTCCGAGGATCTGACCGAATACATGCACGAACAGGGCATCCGCGTGCGCTACATGCATTCGGACATCGACACGATCGAGCGGATCGAGATCCTGCGCGACCTGCGGCTGGGGGCCTTCGACGTGCTGATCGGCATCAACCTCTTGCGCGAGGGGCTGGACATTCCCGAATGCGGGCTGGTGGCGATCCTCGATGCCGACAAGGAGGGGTTCCTGCGGTCCGAAACCTCGCTGATCCAGACCATCGGGCGGGCGGCGCGCAATGCCGAGGGCCGGGTGATCATGTATGCCGACCGCATCACCGGCAGCATGGAACGCGCGATGCGCGAGACGGACCGGCGCCGCGCCAAGCAGGTCGCCTATAACGAGGCGCATGGCATCACCCCCACCACGATCCGCAAGAACGTCGATGACGTGCTGTCGGGGCTGTGGCAGGGCGACACCGACATGTCGCGCGTCACCGCCAGGGTGGGCAAGCCGCTGGTCGGCGGCAACCTTGCCGCGCATCTCGATGCGATGCGGGCGGCGATGCGCAAGGCGGCGGAGAACCTCGAATTCGAGGAGGCCGCCCGGCTGCGCGATGAGGTCAGGCGGCTCGAGGCGGTGGAGCTTGCCATCGCCGACGATCCGCTGGCCCGGCAATCGGCGGTGGAAGAGGCCGCCGAGGCGGCGGTGAAGGGCGCGGGCCGCAGCACCGGCGGGCGCGGCGGGATGCGCGGCGGCAAGGCGCGGCGGGGGCGGTAGGGGCGGCGCGCCGACGCCTGCACTTTTGCAACATTTTGCTGGAACGGCAGGGGCAGAAAGCCTTCGGGATCCGACTTTATCCGACCAACCCGTGCTTGCACTCGCGCCTTGCGCGGGGGCAACGCCTGCCCGCCTCGCGCCCGGGCCTTAACCCCCTGTTAACCATCAGCGCCGCAACGTCGCCGGGACAGGAGGCAGCCGATGGTCCCGCATCCCATTTCGCGACGGCCCATCCGGCGACTGCGCGTTGCGCGGCCGCGTGGCCTTGGGCGCGGGATGCGGGGGCTTGGCCTGTCCCTGCTCCCGCTCCTGATGCTTGCGCCCGCGCCCGCAAGCGCCGGCCCCTGGCCGCGCGACAAGGGCCATGCCTTCGTCTCGCTCTCGCACGAGGGCTCGGGCACGGATGACGGCTGGACGGCGCTTTATGCCGAATACGGGCTGACGCCGCGCTGGACGCTGGCGCTCGACATGGGTCAGTCGGCCGACAAGACCACGGCGCTCCTGATCGTGCAGCGGGCCGTCGGCGCGCAGGACGGACCGGGCAGGCTGGCCTTTTCCAGCGGGATCGGCCTCGAAACCGGGCCCGGCTCGCAGGCCTTCGGCATGATGGGCGCCGCCTGGGGCCGCAGCCTCGGCACCCCGCTCGGCCCCGGCTGGCTCGCGGTGGAGCCGCAGCTGCGCATGGGCGTCGCCCTGTCCGAGGACTGGCCGCCGACGCTGGTGCTGGATGTGGACGGAACCCTGGCAACCACGGCCAGCGCCAAGCTGGACGTGACCCTTGGCGCCACCCTCCGCCCCGGCCTGATCGTGATGGGCCAGTTGCTGGCGGAACAGCAGCGGGACGGCGAGCCGCGGGCGCGATTCGTCGCCGCGGCCGTGCGCAGTGTCGGCGGGCGTGCCAGGCTGCAACTCGGCCTGTCCACCCCCGTCACCGGCGAGGGCGAAACGGCGCTGAAGCTGGGCACCTGGCTGGAGTTCTGAGGCCGCGGCCCCGGTTCGTCGCCACGTCCGCAGCGCCCCGGTCAGTCGAACAGCAGCTCCACCAGCACCAGCACGATCACCGTTCCGATCGCCGCGACCACCAGAACCATCAGCAGCCCCGATGCCGCCAGCGCGCCGATCCCGGCGACGACCAGCAGCAGCGGCAGAGCCAGCGCCGTCACCACGCCCACCAGCAGGTTGCGCGGCAGATGCCGCCCGCCGGTCACCGCGCTTGCGCCCCAGCCGGCCATCAGCCCGACCACCACCAGCAGCACCAGCGTGATCCAGCCAAGCGCCTCGATGAAAGCTTCCATTTGCCGTCCCTTCCCTCATCCTGCCTGCCGGGGCGGTGTCAGAACACCGCCGCCACCTCGTACATCACCGGCTCGAACCGCGAACACAACCCCGCAATCGCGCGGTTGCGCTGCCGCATTTCCGCCGTGCGCAGCATAGCCTGGAAATCCTCGCGCCGCTGCCACTGGCTGTAGCTGGCGACGCGGGTCTGCGCGTCGTTCACATGGATCGCGGCGGACAGGAACCCGGGCTGGTGGCGGATGAACTCGGCATGGGCGGTGGTCAGCGCCTCCAGCAGGTCGGCGCAGGTGCCGGGGGTCATCTCGAAGGTGGTCAGCACCGTCTGGCAGCCGCTCTCGCAGGAAATCGTGGTCATCTCGGATCCTCCTCTGCCCTGCACTGTGGCACCTTGCGCCGAGTCGCGCATCCCCGCGCGCGCCGGCCCCGCCTGCCCGGTGTATGCTCATCGCCCCCGGCGGCAGCGCCTATTCCAGCATCGCCCGCACCTCGGCGGCCAGCTTGCGCAGCTCGTCGCCCGCAGGGCCCCTGCGCGGCGATTCCAGCGCGCCCAGCCCCTCGCCCAGCGTTTCGGCATAGACGATGCGGTTCGCCAGCCGCGCTTCGGCCAGTTCCGCCTCCAGTTCCGCCGCCGCCGCCGCGACCTCCTCGCCCAGCCGGGTGCCGGCCTTGCAACGGTTCAGCACCACGGTCGCCCGCTTGCGCTCGCGCCGCGCAAGGTCCAGCACGCCTTCAGTCGCCCACAGATCGACATGGCTGGAGGCGACGGGGATCAGGATCAGGTCCGCCTCGCGCAGCGTCGGGCGCAGGTCGGCATCGACCTTGGGCGGCGTGTCGACGATGATGAAATCGGCACCCCGCCGCAGCTTCTCGCATTCATAGCCGACCCCCCAGGCAGAGGAGGTGGAGAACTCCATCCCCGGCTCGGCCAGCCGCTCGCGCCGCGCCATGAACCAGCGCCCGAGGCTGCCCTGGGGATCGGTATCCAGCAGCGACACCCGCGCGCCCTCCTGCATGAATGCGACCGCCAGATTGACGGCGATCGTGGTCTTGCCCGACCCGCCCTTCTGCTGGACGAGTGCTATCACCTTGCCTGCCATCGCATCCCCCCGCCGCGCCGCACCGCAGAATAGCAGACCGGGCGCCGATTGCACGGGATAATCGGCCGGGGCGCACCCCCGCGGCTTGAGCAGGATCAAGGAAAGGGTTGCAGCTTGCCGCCAAGGTCGGCCAGACTCCCCCACGAGCTTCTCCTCACCACCTCCCCTCCACGATCCTTCGCCCCCGAAAGGACCAGACAGATGACCCGGCACACCAACATCCTGTGGGCAAACCTTGCCCCCGGCATGCAGGCGCAGGTGACCCGCACCGCGACGGCGGACGATTTCTTCGTCTTTGCCAACAATTCCGGCAATATCAACCCGATGCACCTGCTGCACGAGGATGCGGACCATGACGGGCAGCGCGACGGCGTTGCGCCCTCGCTCTGGGTCGGCAGCCTGATCTCGGCGGTGCTTGGCAACCATCTGCCCGGGCCGGGCACGCTGTACCGCGCGCAAAGCTTCCGCTTTCTCGCCCAGGCGCATGAAGGCGACGTGCTGACCGCGCATGTGCGCCTGACGGAGCTGCGCCCGCCGGACATCGCGCTGTTCGACACCTGGGTGGAGACCGCGGAGGGCACCCGCATCGTGGAAGGCGAGGCAGAGGTGAAGGCCCCGACCCGCACCATCTCGGTCGATCTGCGGTCGGTTCCCGGCCTGACGGTGCAGACGCACCTGCTTTTCGACAGGATGCTGGAGGAGGTGGCGCCGCTGCCGGCGCTGCGCTGCGCGGTGGTCGCGCCCGAGGATGCGAACTCGCTGGGCGGCGCGCTGCTGGCGCGCGATCACGGCATTCTCGATCCGGTGCTGATCGGCGATGCCGCCCGCATCCGCGCCGCCGCGGCAGAGCTTGGGGCCGACATCTCGGCGCTGGAGCTGATCGACATCGCGGGCCATCGCCCCGCCGCCGCCCGCGCCGTCGCGCTGGTGCACGAGGGCCGGGTCCGCGCGATCATGAAGGGCAACCTGCATTCCGACGACCTTCTGTCGGAAATCGTCAAGCGCGACGGGGGGCTGCGCGACGGGCGGCGGCTCAGCCATGTCTTCGTGATGGATGTGCCGGGGCTGGACCATCTGCTGATGGTCACCGATGCCGCGATCAACATCGCCCCGGATCTGGACTGCAAGGTGGACATCGTCCAGAACGCCATCGACCTCGCCCATGCGCTGGGGATCGCACAGCCCAAGGTGGGTATCCTCTCGGCGGTGGAGACGGTCAATCCGCGCATCCCCTCGACGCTCGACGCGGCGATCCTGTCGAAGATGGCGGAACGGGGCCAGATCCGCGGCGGCATCGTCGATGGCCCGCTGGCGATGGACAACGCCGTGGACCTCGAGGCCGCGCGCACCAAGGGCATCGCCTCTGCCGTCGCGGGGCACGCGGAAATCCTTGTCGTGCCGAATCTCGAGGCGGGGAACATGCTGGCCAAGGAACTGACCTTCCTTGCCCATGCGCAAGCGGCGGGAATCGTCGTCGGGGCGCGCTGCCCGATCATCCTGACCAGCCGCGCGGATGACGAACGCTCGCGCCTTGCCTCCTGCGCGGTGGCGGCGCTGATGGAACGCGGGATGAAGCGGCTATGACCCCCGGCATGATCCTGACGCTCAACGCCGGGTCATCCTCGCTGAAATTCGCGGTCTATGAACCCGGGCAGGCCCTGGGCGAGGTTGCGCGCGGGCAGGTGGCAAGCATCGGCACCGCCGCCGCCGAGTTGACGCTGGCCGCCGGCGGGCAGAAGCAGCGGCAGGCCATCGGCCGCGCCGACCATGAAGCCGCGCTGCGGGCGATTCTCGCGCAGCTTTCCCCGCTGCTGGGCGGGCGCGCGATCGGCGGCGTCGGCCACCGGATCGTGCATGGCGGCACCGAACATGCCGCGCCCGCGCTGCTGACGCCGGGGGTGATGGCCTACCTTGACACGCTGGCGCCGCTGGCCCCGCTGCACCAGCCGCACAACCTTGCCGCCGTGCGCGCGGCGATGGCGGCCTTCCCGGCCTCGGTTCAAGTCGGCTGCTTCGACACCGGCTTTCATCGCGGCCACCCCTGGGTCAACGACACCTTCGCCCTGCCGCGCCGCTATTACGACAGGGGCGTGCGCCGCTATGGCTTTCACGGGCTGAGCTACGACCATGTCTCGCATGAACTGGCGCGGACCCGGCCGGAGCTTGCGGCGGGCCGGGTGATCATCGCGCATCTGGGCAACGGCGCGTCGATGTGCGCGCTGCGGGAGGGGCGGTCCATCGGCTCCACGATGGGGTTCTCGGCGCTGGACGGGCTGCCGATGGGCACCCGCTGCGGCCAGCTCGACCCCGGCGTCGTGCTGTGGCTGATGCAGTCCGAGGGCATGGGCGCGGCAGAGATCGAGAACCTGCTCTATCGCGAAAGCGGGCTGAAGGGCCTGTCGGGCCTCAGCCATGACATGCGCAGGCTGGAGGCTGCGGGCACGCCCGAGGCGGCCGAGGCCATCGACTATTTCGTGTTCCGCACCCGGCGCGAGATCGGGGCGATGGCGGCGATCCTCGGCGGGCTGGACGCGCTGGTGTTCTGCGGGGGCATCGGCGAGAACTCTGTCACCATCCGCGCCCGGCTGTGCGAGGGGATGGACTGGCTGGGGCTGACGCTGGACGGCGCGGCGAACGCGGCGGGCGCGGCCGAAATCGGCCATGGAAGCGTGCGCGTGCTGGTGATCCCGACCGATGAGGAGCGCGTGATCGCCCGCGCGGTGAACGCAGCGCTTCAGGCCGCCTGACGCGGGCGGGGTCTGGCCGGCACGGCGACGTCCCGCACCAGGTCACGCATAGGCGGTCTGCGGCTCCGTCACCTCGGCCGGCGGCGCGGCGCCGCCCTCGGGCGCGGCGGTCCAGCTGGCGAGGACGTGCTTCCACGCCAGGATGACCGGGCTGGGCGCGAGGTCCGACGGCACGGTGAACAGCCGCGGCGCCCCCCCCCGTGCCGCCCCGCCGCGCTGCGAGGACCAGGCGATCAGCTGCGGCGAGAACAGCATCGGCAGCCCCACCGGCAGCAGCCAGGCCACCAGAGCCGGCGTCAGCCACCACACGAACAGCAGCCCGGCAAGCCCGGTGAGCGCGATCCAGCGGCTGTTGGCCCAGGCCTCGGCGATGCCGAGCGTGCCGTCGCCGCGGTTGTTGGTCGGCCAGCCGCTGTCCAGCCCGAGCAGCACCTGCGCCACGGACCGGGTCTGGTACATCAGCATCACCGGCGCGATCAGGCTGGAGAACAGCAGTTCGACCAGCGTGGAGCGCAACGCCGTCCAGCCGCCGCCAAAGCCGCGGGCGCGCCCCGTCCAGCCGGCATGGGCGGCGATCAGCAGCTTGGGCAGCAGCAGCAGGCCAAAGATGCCGATGGCAAGCTCCACCGCCTTGGCGGTGTCATTGTGCGGGAAGATCGGGAACAGCTGGTCATAGGGCGTGGGGAAGTAGTCGGGCACCGGCGCCAGCACGATCGCGGCGATCGAGGCGGCGATGAAGCCCAGCCAGAACAGCGGCGCGATATAGGCCAGGATGCCCTGCACGAACACGAACCGGCTCCACGGCTTCAGCCCCGGCGCCATCAGCAGGCGCGTGTGCTGCAGGTTGCCCTGGCACCAGCGCCGGTCCCGCTTGGCATAGTCGATGATGTTCTCGGGCCCCTCCTCGAAAGAGCCTTCGAGGTCCACATCCACCCGCACCGTCCAGCCCGCGCGCGCCAGCAACGCCGCCTCGACATAGTCATGGCTCATGATATGGCCGCCAAAAGGCGGCTCGCCCGCCAGCACCGGCAGGCCGCAGCTCTGCGCGAAGGCCTCGAGGCGGACCAGCGCGTTATGGCCCCAGAACGGCCCGGTGCGGCCCTGCAGCGCCGCAAGCCCGCGCGCGAACACCGGCGAGTAGAAGCTGGCCGAGAACTGCATGGCCCGGCCAAAGCGCGACTCGGCCTCGATGATCCTGGGCAGGGATTGCAGCAGTCCCAGCTTCGGGTCCGCCTCCATCCGCCGGACCATCTCGGCGATGGTGCTGCCTTCCATCAGGCTGTCGGCATCGAGGATCAGCGCGAAGTCATAGGCCGCGCCCGACCGTTCGATGAAATCCTCGATGTTGCCCGCCTTCTTGCCGGTGTTGACGGCGCGGCGGCGGTAGAACATCCGCCCCTCGCCGCCCCTCTCCGTCACCAGCCTCAGGAACCAGCGGCGCTCGGCGGCGGCAATCTCCTCGTCGCGGGTATCCGACAGGATGGCGAAATCGAACCTGTCCGTCAGCCCCAGCGCGGCCAGCGAGGCATCCATCGCCGCCACCCGCGCCAGCACCGGCGCCGGTTGCTCGTTGTAGACGGGCACCAGAATCGCGGTGCGCCCGCGGATCGCGGGCGCCTCGGCCAGGGGATCGGCAAGCGCGGGATCGGCAAGCGCGGGATCGGCAGGCGCGGGATCGGCAGGCGCGGGCGGCGCCCGCCAGGCCAGCAGGCCCAGAAGGCCCTGACAGGCCCCCCAGGCCAGCCAGAAGGTGGACAGCAGGATAAGCCCGCTGCGCAGCCAGTCCATCGCCTGCAACCCGTCGCCGGAGCCGTATTGCAAGAACAGCGCGCCCGCCGATGCGCCGAGCCCGATGCTCAGCGCAAGGGCAAGGCCGCGCGCGGCCCAGGTCCGGGGCAGGCTGGTCTGCCGCGGCGACAAGGATCAGTTTCCAAGCCCGCGGGTGCGGATACCGGCCCCAAAGAGCGCGGCCAGCCGCGCCCGCAGCCGGCCTGGCCGTTCCAGCACCTGCCGGGGCATGGCCAGCGGCGCAACCGGCAGGGCGCCGATGGTGGTTCCGACGAGATCGGCGTCTTGACCGGCGTCTTGACCAGCGTCTTCATCGGGGTCTTGCTCTTGCATGTCGCCCTTCACAAAGTTCATTCCTGCACCCATTGATACAGCCAGATTTCGGTCAGTTTCCGATCATACCCGGCAATGTGGGCGACCAGTTCGGTTACACTTCCCGGCCGCCCGCGCACGTCCGCGACCAATCGCCAGATCCGGGTGCCGTCGATCTTCGACAGCGTGGTGGTCACGGCTTCGCCTCCGGTGACGTTGACCACGGCAGAGACTTCCGCATCGGCGGGAAGCTGACCCAGCACCCCGCCTTCGAAGTCCACAACGAACTTTCGCGTCCCGGGTTCCGCCTCGACACCCGAGACCCCGCCATGTCCTGCGCGGGTATCCGCCACCCAGGCCAGTTCTGCGTTCGGATCGGGGGCCAGCGCCCCCCAGTGCAGGCGATAGCGGAACTCGCGCATTTCGCCGGCCCGGACCGCGGCGTCCGGCGCCCAGAAGGCGACGATATTGTCGTTGACCTCGAGATCCGAGGGAATCTCGACCAGCCGCACCGAACCCGCGCCCCAGTCGCCAAGCGGCTCCACCGCCAGCGAGGGCCGGCGTTCGTAATGCGCCTCGGCATCCTGATAGCTGTCGAACGCGCGGTCGCGCTGATAGAGTCCGAAGTCGCGAATCGCGTTTTCCGACAGCACCGAGACCGAAAGCCGCGGCGGGTTGTTCAGCGCGCGCCACAGCACCTCGCCGTTCGGGCGGGTGATCATCAGCCCGTCGCTGTCATGCACCTCGGGGCGGTAATCCACGAAGGACTCGCGGTTGTTGGCGGCATAGAGGAACATGGAGGTCAGCGGCGCAACGCCAAGTTGCGCCACCTCGGCCCGGAAGAACAGCCGCGCCGTCACCTCCATCACCGTGTCGGCGCCGGGGGTGATGACGAAGCGGTAGGCGCCGGTGACGCTGGGGCTTTCCAGCGCGGCATTGACCACCACCTGCTTCGCGCCCTCGGCCGGGCGTTCCAGATAGAAGGCGGTGAAGCGCGGAAACTCCTCGCCGCCCGGCAACCCGGTATTGATCGCCAGCCCGCGCGCCGAAAGGCCATAGATGTTGCCCCGGCCAAGCGCCCGGAAATAGCTTGCCCCGACGAAAGACACCAGCTCGTCCAGCACGTCGGCGCGGTTCAGCGCATAGTGCAGGCGGAAGCCGGCCACGCCCGGCAGGTTGAAATGCTGCGGCACCCGCTCGCCCAGCTCGTGCCGGTATTCGAAATCGTCGGTCGAGAACACGATTTCCTGCGCGGTGCCATCGGCCACCTCGAAGATGCGCACCGGCTCCTTGAACAGCCAGCCCATGTGGTAGGCCTGCGCGCGGAACAGGCTGCCCGGCGCGGCCCAGCGGGCACGCTCGGCCAGGAAGTTGATCCGGCGGTAGTCGTCATAGCCAAGGTCGGCAAGGAAGCCTTCCAGCGGCGGCACGGGCTCCGGCTCGTGCAGGGCGCGTTCCCGCATCGTCTCGGTCAGGATGTCATAGGAAAACGGCGGCGGGGCCGGTTCCGCCGCGGGCGCCGGTGTGGGCGCCGGTGCGGGCGGGGCAGTCTGCTCGGGGGCCGGCACGGAGTCCTGCGCCCAGGCGCGTTGTCCGGCAACGATCATCATGGCGCTGCAAGCGGCAGAGCCGAAGAGCCTGCGCCGGGTCATGCACTGGAGGGGGGTGTCGTTTCCTGGTCTCATTCTGTCTGACGATCGCAATGCCGGTTCCCGTCAACGGCGGAACCTAACCGTTCTGACTGTCTTGTCCGGCGCCCCTTTTCCCGCGGCCCCGAAGCTCGTCTCACCCGAATCGCGCCCCGTTCCGCACGCCATCCGATCACTCATACAGCAGTCGTTTCGCATGTGCAGCAGATTGATGCTGCGATGCGCAAAACCTTGCCGTCCAAGGCAAAATTGCCATGGCGACATCCTGCCGTCCAGAGGGAGCATCGGCCCCGCCTCCGCCCCGCCGCCCCCGCTGCCGCCCCCGCTGCCGCCCGTGCTGCCACCGCGTTCGCGGCCGCGGCCCCGCCGCCGCGAGCCTTGCGCGCCCTGCCCTGGCGCAAGACGGGCAGCGGGCTCCGCAGCAGTCCGGATCGAAAGAGGATGGTACCGCCTGCCCGGCTCGAACGGGCGACCCCCAGATCCACAATCTGGTGCTCTAACCAACTGAGCTAAGGCGGCACTGCGGGCGCATTTAGCGGCTGCGCGGTTCGAATGCAAGGGCCTGCTGCAGGCGGTGCCGCGGGTGGCGGCACAGGGTGGAGCCGGCGAGAACAGGGTGGAGCCGGCGAGGGCAGGCGCCTCATCCCGTCACATCATACCCGTAAAGCCAGTCGAACCTGCCCAGCAGCCGTTCCGGCGCCAGCGCCCCCGCCGCGCGCAGCCCCAGATGCGCGACCGCCCTTGGCAGGCCCGAGAGGTGATAGTGGCGGGCGTTGCGATTTGCGGCATCCACCACGCGGGCGGCGCGGGCCTCGCGGCGCTGCTGATAGGCGGCAAGGCCCGCGGCGGCGGTGTCATGGCCCGCCAGCGCGTCCGCCAGCACCCAGGCATCCTCGAGCGCCATCGCCGCGCCTTGCGCGAGGAAGGGCAGCGTCGGATGCGCGGCGTCGCCGAGGATCGCCGCGCCCCAGCCGCCGGCCTCGGGGCCGGATGTCTGCCAGCGCCGGGCCACCGGGTGGCGGAAGAGGCCCCACAGATAGGGGGTCTCCACCTTCTCCAGCCAGCCGCGCACCCTGGGGCAGAAGTCGCGGAAGGCGATGCGCAGCGCGATCGGGTCATCGCGCAGCGACCAGCTTTCCTCGACCCAGCGGTGCCGCTCCTCCACCGCGACGATGTTGCGCAGGGTGCCGCCGCGCAGCGGATAGCTCACGAGGTGCCGCCCTGCGCCCATGAACACCTGCGCCACCGGGGCGATGCCCGGCTCTGCGGGAATCACCGCGCGCCAGGCGGCGTGATGGGTGAAGAAGGGCGCGACAGTTCCGTTCAGCGCCTCGCGCAGCCGCGAGTGCAGCCCGTCGGCGCCGATCAGCAACCCGCAGTCCGCCTCGGCCCCCTGCGCGGTGGTGATGCGGGGCGGATGCGCGCCCAGCGTGACCTTCTCGATGCGTTGCAGCAGGCGGATCTGCACCCCCGCCTCGCGCGCGCCGCGGGCCAGCAGGTCGATCAGGTCGGCGCGGTGGAGAAAGCGGTAGGGCGCATCCGGCCGCAACCGGCCCATGTCGAGCCGCAGCACGCGCGTGCCCGACCCGCCATCCCACAGTTCCACCGCCTCGGCATGGGTTCCCACCGCCTCGGCGGCCTCGCCAAGACCAAGCGCCTTCAGCACGCAGGCGCCGTTGGGGCTGATCTGCAGGCCGGCGCCGACCTCGGCGATCTCCGCCGCCTGCTCCAGCACCGTGACCTCGGCCCCGCGCAGCGCCAGCGCCCGCGCCACCGTCAGCCCCGCCACCCCGGCGCCCAGCACCGTCACCCTTGCGCCGATCAGCATTCCCGTCCCCCTGACAGCAGCGCACCGGAGCCTTGCGACCCCGGTGCCCCGTTATTCCAGCATATGTGGCATCCCGCCTCAGTCGCCGCGGTGGACCCGCTCGCGCCGCTCGTGCCGCTCCTGCGCTTCCAGCGTCATCGTCGCGATGGGGCGCGCGTCCAGACGCTTGAGGCTGATCGGCTCGCCCGTCATCTCGCAATAGCCATATTCGCCGTTGTCGATCCGCCGCAGCGCAGCGTCGATCTTGGCAACGAGCTTGCGCTGGCGGTCGCGGGTGCGCAGTTCCAGCGCCCGGTCGGTTTCCTCGCTGGCGCGGTCGGCGACGTCGGGAACGTTGCGCGCCGAATCCTGCAACCCCTCCAGCGTCTCGGCGGACTGGTCGATCAACTCCTGCTTCCAGAGCTGAAGCTTGCGGCGAAAATATTCGCGCTGCCGCTCGTTCATGAAAGGCTCGCCCTCGGCGGGGCGGTAGTCCTCGGGAAGAAAGACCTCTGCCTTCATCTCTGCTCCCTCCATTAGGCCGGAACCTGCCTGGGCGGTGTCGCTCGTCATCCGGCACTCCTTGCGGCACCCCATAGCCCAAGGCGAAAGGCTTGTCACTAGGCTACCTCGTGCTTGCAGGGTTTTGCCCGCCAGTCTAGACTCTGCCTGAACTTCTGGCGAGATCGGGCGGAAAACACACATGAAATTCACCGGAACCGAATCCTATGTCGCGACCGAGGATCTGGCGGTTGCCGTGAATGCGGCGGTCACGCTGCAGCGGCCGCTGCTGGTGAAGGGCGAGCCGGGCACCGGCAAGACCGAGCTTGCGCGGCAGGTCGCGGCGAGCCTGAACCTGCCGATGGTGGAGTGGCACGTGAAATCCACGACCCGCGCGCAGCAGGGGCTTTACGAATATGACGCGGTGAGCCGCTTGCGCGACAGCCAGCTTGGCGACGAGCGCGTGCATGACGTGAAGAACTACATCCGCAAGGGCAAGCTCTGGCAGGCGTTCGAGTCGCCGGGCCGCGTGGTGCTGCTGATCGACGAGGTGGACAAGGCAGACATCGAGTTCCCGAACGACCTGCTGCAGGAACTCGATCGCATGGAATTCCACGTCTACGAGACCGGCGAGACCGTGCGCGCGCAGCATCGCCCGGTGATCATCATCACCTCGAACAACGAAAAGGAACTGCCCGACGCNNCTTCCACTACATCCGCTTCCCCGATGCGGACACGATGCGCGCCATCGTCCGGGTGCATTTCCCCGATGTCAAGGATGCGATCCTGACCGAGGCGCTGACCCGATTCTACACCCTGCGCGAGCAGCCGGGGCTGAAGAAGAAGCCCTCTACCTCGGAGGTGCTGGACTGGCTGAAGCTGATCCTCGCCGAGGATCTGGCGCCCGAGGATCTGAAGGGCGACGGGCGCAGCCTGCTGCCGCGCCTGCACGGCGCGCTGCTGAAGAACGAGCAGGACGTGGCGCTGTTCGAGCGGCTGGCCTTCCTCGACCGCCAGCAGCGGCGCTGAGGCGCACGGGCAGGGCCGCGGCCGACCCTGGGCGCCCCGCCGCTGCCCCTCACCCGCGGGCGCCCCTTACCCCTTGGCGCGCAGCCTGCGGATCAGCGAGGAGGTGTCCCAGCGGCCGCCGCCCATCTGCTGCACGTCCTTGTAGAACTGGTCCACCAGCGCGGTCACCGGCAGGCTGGCGCCGGTCTCGTCGGCGGCATCGAGGCAGATGCCCAGATCCTTGCGCATCCAGTCCACCGCAAAGCCGAAGTCGAAACGGTCCTCGGCCATCGTCTTGTGGCGGTTGGCCATCTGCCAGCTTCCCGCGGCACCTTGCGAGATCACCTCCACCACCGCCTCGATGTCGAGCCCGGCGCGTTCGGCGAAATTCAGCCCCTCGGACAGGCCCTGCACCACGCCGGCGATGCAGATCTGGTTGACCATCTTCGCCAGTTGCCCCGCCCCGCTCTCGCCCAGGCGGCGGCAGATGCGGGCATAGGCGGCGATCACCGGCTCGGCCGCCAGATAATCCGCCTCGGAGCCGCCGCACATCACCGAGAGCGCGCCGGCCTCGGCCCCCGCCTGCCCGCCCGAGACCGGCGCATCGACGAAGCCCTTGCCCTGCCCGGCCGCGATGCCCGCAAGCTCGCGCGTCACCCGCGCCGACACGGTGGTGTGGTCCACGAAGATCGCGCCCGGCGCCATCCCGGCAAAGGCGCCCTCGGGCCCGAGGCAGACGGCGCGCAGGTCGTCGTCATTGCCGACGCAGGCGAAGACCAGATCGGCGCCCGCCGCCGCCGCCGCAGGCGTCGGGGCCGACCGCCCGGGATGCGCGGCAAGCCATGCCTCGGCCTTCGCGGGCGAGCGGTTGAAGACCGTCACCTCATGCCCCGCCGCCGCGAGATGCCCCGCCATCGGAAAGCCCATCACCCCGAGGCCGAGAAATGCCACCCCTGCCATCGCCACCTCCTGCGCCATTGCGGACCCGTCCGTTCTGTCCTAGTTACGCGGCCTGTCCCCGCCGTCAACATGCGACCTTGCCGATGCTGATCCTCTTCCGCTGGCTTCTGCGCATCGTCACGGCGCTTCTGGCCCTGACCCTCGCCGCTGCCCTGCTGATCTACTATGTCGGCGCGGGATCCCTGCCCGACTATGACGACCGACGCGAGGTCCGGGGGATTTCGGCGCCGCTGGAGATCGTGCGCGATACCGGCAACGTGCCGCATGTCTTCGGCAGCAGCGACGCCGATGTGTATTTCGGCCTTGGCTATGCCCATGCGCAGGACCGGCTGTGGCAGATGACCATGCTGCGCCGCACCGCCCAGGGGCGCCTCTCCGAGCTTTTCGGCACCCGCACCCTGCGGCTGGACGAGTTGATGCGCCGGCTGGATCTTTACGGGCTTGCGGCCGCAGCGGTGCCCGCGCAGGACGCAGCCACGCGGCAGGCGCTCGATGCCTATGCGCGCGGGGTCAACGAATGGATCCGCGTCGTGAACGAGGACAGCCGCGGCCGCGGCGCGCCCGAGTTCTTCCTGTTCGAGCCCGAGATCGCCTATTGGCAGCCCGCCGACTCGCTGGCGATCCTCAAGCTGATCGGGGTGCAACTGTCCTCGCATCTGTCCACCGAGGTCTTGCGGGCGCGGCTGTCGCTGCTGTCGCGGGACTGGCCGCGCGACCTGATGCCCGCGCTGCCGGGGCCGGGCGTGATGGAACTGCCCGACTATGCGCAGGCGGTGCCGGGCGTGCCGGCCAGCGAGGCGCCGCTGCGCAAGGCCGATCTCGGCCCGTTCTCGCCCTTCCCCGACCGCGATCTGGCGGGCGCCTCGAATGCCTGGGCGGCAGCGCCCGAGCGGGCGGCGGCGGGCGGATCGCTGCTGGCAAGCGACCCGCATCTGGGCTTCAGCGCGCCGAGCCTGTGGTATCTGGCGCGGCTGGAACTGGCCTCGGGCGGGGTGATCGGCGGCACCATCCCCGGCGTTCCCGCGGTGCTGGTCGGGCGCAATGCGGGGCTTGGCTGGGGGCTCACCTCCTCCTACGCCGACGATCAGGATCTGATGATCGAGGAGTTGAACCCCGCCGACAGCGCCGAATACCGCACGCCGCAGGGCTGGACGCCGTTCCGCAACCGCCGGGTGATCGTCAACGTCAAGGATGCGGCGCCCGTCACGCTGACCCTGCGCTGGACGGAAAACGGCCCGGTGCTGCCCGGCAGCCATTACGACATCGGCAGCGTCACGCCGGCCGGCCATGTCGCGGCGCTGGCCTGGACACTGCTGGATGCGGATGACACCTCGATGACCGCGGCGATCCGGCTGATGCAGGCCCATAGCCTCGAAGAGGGGATCGCGGCGGGCGAGTTGGTCGTGGCGCCCTCGCAGAACCTGGTGCTGGCCGATCAGGACGGGGTGGCGATGGTGACGGTGGGGCGGCTGCCGGCGCGCGATGCGGCGCATGAAACGCGGGGGATGATGCCCGCGCTTGGCTGGAAGCCGCAGAACCGCTGGACCGGGCGCCTGCCCTATGACGCCAACCCGCGCACCGTGAACCCCGAGGGCGGCATCCTTGGCAACACCAACAACAAGACGGTGGACCGGCCCTTCCCCGACCATGTCAGCTTTGACTGGGGCGACAGCCAGCGCATCCAGCGCTGGCAGCGGCTGATGCAGGAGCGCGAGGTGCACAGCCGCGAGAGCTTCATCGCGGCGCAGCTCGATACCACCAGCCCCGCCGCGCGCAGCCTGCTGCCGCTGGTCGCCGCCGACCTGTGGTTCACCGGCGAGGCCGCCCCCGCCAATACCCCCGAGGGGCGGCGCAAGCGGGCGCTGGCGCTGCTGGCGGAGTGGAACGGCGAGATGAACGAGCATCTGCCCGAGCCGCTGATCTATGCCGCGTGGATGCGCGCGTTGCAGCACCGGCTGATCCAGGACGAGCTTGGCCCGCTGGCGGCCAGCTTCGCGCGGATGGAGCCGCTGTTCGTCGAGCGGGTGTTCCGCAACGTGGACGGCGCGGCGCGCTGGTGCGACATCCTGCAATCCTCGCCGACAGAGACCTGCACCGACATCGCGCGGCTGGCGCTGGACGATGCGCTGCTGGAGCTGACCGAACGGTATGGCCCGAACGTGGAAAGCTGGCGCTGGGGCGACGCGCATCAGGCGACGCATGACCACCCGGTTCTGGGCGAGGTGCCGGTGCTGAAGTGGTTCGTGAACATCCGCCAGTCCACCTCGGGGGGGGATTTCACGCTCATGCGCGGCATGACGAGGGGCGAGGGGCCGCAGCCCTACCTGAACGTCCATGGCGCGGGCTATCGCGGCGTGTACAACTTCGCGGACCCGGACAGTTCGGTCTTCATCATCTCTACCGGCCAGTCGGGGCATCCGCTGTCGCGCTGGTATGACGACCTGTCGGAACTGTGGCGGCGGGGGGAATATCTGCCGATGTCGCTCGACCCCGGCCTTGCGCGGGCGGCGGCGACCGGGATCACGCTGCTGGAACCGGAAGGCGCGGCGGGGGCCGGGTAGTCAGCCCTCCGCGGCGGCGGCGGCGGCCAGCAGGCGGATCCGCCCTACCATCGCGCGCACCCCGTTCGAGCGTTGCGCCGACAGGTGCCGGTCCAGCCCCAGCCGCGCAAACTCGGCATTCGCATCGACGCTGCCGACCTCTGCCACCGGCAGTCCGGAATAGAGCGCGTGCAGCACCGCGATCAGCCCGCGCACGATCATCGCGTCGCTGTCGCCCTGAAAGTCGAAGCGCGCCGCCGGCCCCCGCCCCTCGATCCGCGGCAAGAGCCAGACCTGGCTGGCGCAGCCCTCGACCTTCGTCGCCGGCACCCGGAAGGCGGCATCGAGCGCGGGCATCGCCTTGCCAAGCTCGATCACATGGCGGTAGCGGTCTTCCCAGTCGTCCAGAAACGCGAAGGTCTCGGCGATGTCTTCGAAGGCGGGGGTGGCCATGTCGCTGTCTCCGGGCCTCAGGGGCGGATCCCATAGCTAGTGGCTCGGCCCGGCGAGGTCCAGTGGGCGAGGCGCGCACGATGTGCCCGGCCCCCCTCGCGAGGGCCGGCGGCGCCGGCCGGCAGGTCGCGCCCGATCCGCCACCGGCCTCTCTTTTCAACGGCGGCGGGATAGGCTACCCAAGGGGCGAGGAACAGGGGGACCCCGGATGAGACTAGCCCTAGTGCTGATGCTTGCCGCTTCGCTCGGCGCTTGTGCCACCGTCCGGGACAGCCGCGTCAACCCGTTCAACTGGTTCGGCGGGGCGCAGAGCCAGCCCACCACCACCGCGCCGGTCGAGCAGGTGGCCGATGGCCGCGCCCTGGTGGACCAGATCACCCGGATGGAGCTGAAGCGGAGGCCGGGCGGCGCGATCCTGACGGTGGCGGGTCTGCCGCCGACGCAGGGCTGGTGGGACGCGGAACTGGTCCCGCAGGACCAGGACGAGATCCCGGCCGATGGCGTGCTGACCTACCGCTTCGTGGTCGCGAAACCGGACCGCCCCACCCGCCAGTCCACCCCGCAGTCGCGCGAATTGACGGCGGGGCGCTTCCTCAGCGACCAGACGCTGGCCGGGGTCCGCCGCGTGGTCGTGGTGGGCGCCCGCAACTCGATGACGTCCAGCAGATAGACGGGGCAGCCGGCTAGACGGGGCAGCCGGCTGACCTGCGCCCCCGGACCGGGCCGGTCAGACCGGCACCACCCGCACCGCGCCGCCCCTGGCCGAGAGGGCGATCTCGCCCTTGCACAGCCGCAGCGCGTCCTCGCCGAACACCTCGCGGCGCCAGCCCTTCAGCGCATCGACCTCGCGCCCGCCCGAGGCGATGATGTCGAGGTCGGATGCGCTGGCGATCAGCTTCGACGCGACCCCCGTCTCTTCGGATTTTGCCTTCAGCAGCACGCGCAGCAGGTCCGCCAGCGCCGGGTTGACCTGCACCTGGTCGCGGTCATCGGGGGGCTTCGGCAGGTCTTCGGGCCGCGCCTCCAGCCCCGCCTTCACCGCGGCAAGGATGCCGTCGGCGATCTCGCCGCGCCGCGCCTCGCGCAGCAGCAGGCGCGAGCGGCCGAGGTCTTCGTAGCTTTGCGGCCTGGTCGAGGCAAGCTCGAGCAGCGCATCGTCCTTGTAGACACGGCTGCGCGGGATGTTGCGGGCCTGGGCAAACTCCTCGCGAAAGCGCGCAAGCTCGCGCACGATGGCAAGGAAACGGCCCGAGGTGGTGCGGGTCTTGACCCGCTCCCAGGCTTCGGCGGGACGGGTGATGTAGGTCTCGGGCGCCAGCAGGATGGCCAGCTCCTCCTCGACCCAGGGCTGGCGGCCGGTGCGCGCCAGTTCCCTCGACAGGAATTCGTAGATCACCCGCAGATGCGTCACGTCCGCCAGCGCATAGACCTTCTGCGCCTCGGTCAGCGGGCGGCGCGACCAGTCGGTGAAGCGGCTTGTCTTGTCGAGGGTCTCGCGCGCGATCTTGCGCACCAGCGTCTCATAGCCGACCTGCTCGCCAAAGCCGCAGACCATGGCGGCGACCTGCGTGTCGAACAGCGGGGTGGGCAGCACATTGCCCTCGACGAAGAAGATCTCCAGATCCTGGCGCGCCGCGTGGAACACCTTCACCGTCGCCTCGTGGCGAAAGAGGTCGTAGAGCGGCTCCAGCGACAGCCCCTCGCCGCCTGCGATCGGATCGACCAGCACCGCCTCGCCGTTCCTGCCCGGCAGCGCCATCTGGATCAGGCAGAGCCTGGACCAGTAGGTGCGCTCGCGCAGGAACTCGGTGTCGATGGTGACATAGGGCTCGGATTTGGCGGCTTCGCAGAAACGGGCAAGCTCTTCGGTGATAAGGATGGTCTGCATCGCGGCCTTCGGATCCGGGGGCGCGGGGTCATCCCGCTGGTTTCCACTGCCTTAGGGCAGGCGGTCCCGAAAGGAAAGGGCAAGCGCGCGCGGGCGCGGTCAGAGCAGCACGGGGCTGCGGTCGCCGGCGGCAAAGCGGCGCAGCACGGCGGGGTAGAGCCGGTGCTCCATTGCCAGCACCCGCGCGGCCAGCGTCTCGGCGGTATCGCCCGGCTGCACCGGCACCCGCGCCTGCCCGAGGATCGGCCCGGTATCGAGCACCGCCGTCACCTCGTGCACCGTGCATCCGGCCTCGGCATCGCCCGCGTCCAGCGCGCGCTGATGGGTGTGCAGGCCGGGATAGAGCGGCAGCAGCGAGGGGTGGATGTTCAGCATCCTCCCCTCGAAGCGCGCCACGAAGGCCGGGGTCAGCACCCGCATGAACCCCGCGAGACAGAGGATGTCGGGCTCGGCCGCCAGGATCGGCTTGAGGAGTTCCGCCTCGAAGGCGGCGCGGTCGCCCTTGAACGGGCGGTGGTCGATGGCGGCGGTCGGCACCCCCAGCCGCGCCGCGCGTTCCAGCCCCGCCGCGGATGCGTCGTTGGAGGCGACCAGCACCGGCCGCGCCGGATGGTCATCGACCATGCTTTCCACCAGCCGGACCATGTTCGATCCGCTGCCGGAAATCAGGATCGCGACGCGCCTCGGCTCGCTCACAGCAGGCGGTTCCGGTAGCTGACCCCCTGCCCCGGCACGACCTCGCCGAGATGGGTGACGGTCTCGCCCTGATCGGCCAGCAGGGCGGCCAGCACCGCTGCCCGGTCCGCCGCGACCACGAGGATCATGCCGATGCCGCAGTTGAAGGTCTTCAGCAGCTCCGCCTGCGCCATCCCCGCGGTTTGTGCCAGCCAGCGGAACACCGGCGGCAATTGCCAGGCGGCCAGGTCGATGCGCGCGCCAAGCCCCTCGGGCAGCACGCGCGGCAGGTTCTCGGTCAGCCCGCCGCCGGTGATATGGGCAAGCCCGTGCACCCCGCCCGCCCGGATCGCCGCCAGCGCCTGCCGGACGTAAAGCCGCGTCGGCGCCAGCAGCGCCTGCCCCAGCGGCCCCTCCGCGAAGGGCGCGGGCGCGTCCCAGCCAAGGCCCGCCATCTCCACCACCTTGCGCACGAGGGAGTAGCCGTTGGAATGCACGCCGTCCGAGCCAAGCCCCAGCAGCACATCGCCCGCGGCCACGCCCGCGGGCAGGGCTGCGCCGCGCTCCATCGCGCCGACCGCAAAGCCGGCAAGGTCGAAATCGCCACCGTGATACATGCCCGGCATTTCCGCCGTCTCGCCGCCGACCAGCGCGCAGCCGCTGTCCGCGCAGCCCTGCGCGATGCCCCCGATGATCCGCGCCGCCTGATCCACGTCCAGCCTGCCGGTGGCGAAATAGTCGAGGAACAGCAGCGGCTCCGCCCCCTGGCACACCAGATCGTTGACGCACATCGCCACGAGGTCGATGCCGATCGTGTCCACGTTTCCGGTGTCGATGGCGATGCGCAGCTTGGTGCCGACCCCGTCGGTCGCGGCCACGAGGATCGGGTCGCTGTAGCCCGCGGCCTTCAGGTCGAAGAGCGCGCCGAACCCGCCAAGGCCCGACAGGGTGCCCGGCCGCTCGGTGCGCTTCGCCGCGGGCTTGATCCGTTCGACCAGCGCGTTCCCTGCGTCGATGTCCACGCCCGCCGCCGCGTAGGTCAGCCCGTTCCTGCCGTCGCTCATCGCCGCCCCCTTCTTGCCTGCCGCGGCCGATGCCTCCGCGCCCGTTCCCTTGACCGGGCCGATACCGCAAGCCGCGCCGGCGGGCAACGGCCCTCCGGCCGCGGGGTGCATTTTGTCGGATGCGCGAGCCGGGCGCGGGCCGTGATCACGGCTTCGTGGGACGGGAACGAAAGCATGGCCGGGGCGTTGGTGAGCCATAGAACGTAACAAGTTCCGAAAGGACTCCATATGACACGTTTCAAGAATTCCGCTCTGTTCGCCTCTGTCGTCGCGCTTGGACTGTCGGGCGCTGCCGTCGCCCAGGACGCCGCCCCAGGCAGCGGCGCCCCCAGCAACGCCACCCAGGATGACACCGGGCAGCCAGAGACCATGCCGATCACCGTGATCGACAGAACCGGCACTTCGACCGAGCTCTTTGGTCCTTCGACCGGCGGCGCCGGGCCGATGGGTGGCTGGACGGTCTATTCCTCGGACAACGCCGTTCTGGGAACGGTGGTCAATGCCGCGGTCAATGCCGAGCGGGTGGTTGATTACGTGATATTCGAGCTTCCGAATGGCAACCGGGTCCAGATGGATGCGACCGGGATCGCCAGCGTCGGTGAAGACAGCCTTGTGATCGCCGTCAGCGAGTCCGAAGTGCTGAGCAAGGCGACCGAGCCGATGACCGCGCTGGAGTTCCGCGACTTGACGGCGACGATCGAGAACGCGGCCGAGGCCAAGGCGGAAGGGTTGGCGGACAACCCGCAGGACCGGGGTGACGGAGAGGTCCCGGCGGCTGCGACAGGCGCCGGCAACTAGGCACCGGCCCCACGTCTTTGCTCATGAGACGCCGGCCCATGAGGCCGGGGAGGCCCGCTCCGTCATCGGGGCGGGCCTTGTCATGGGCAGGTGCCTCGCGCCGGCAGCTTCCGCGCTGCACAGGGTGGTCCTGCGAGCTCTGTTTCAGATGCGCACGCCTTCGCGCCCGGCAAGATCGGTGAAGAACTGCCAGGCCACCCGGCCCGAGCGCCCGCCGCGGGTCGCCTGCCATTCGATCGCCTCGGCACGCAGCCGCTCGTCGCTGATCGCCAGCCCGTAGCTGTCGCAATAGCCGCGGACCATCGCGAGGTAATCGTCCTGGTCGCAGGGGTGGAAACCCAGCCACAGCCCGAACCGGTCGGACAGCGAGACCTTTTCCTCCACCGCCTCCGACGGGCTGATCGCGGTCGAACGTTCGTTCTCGATCATGTCGCGCGGCATCAGGTGGCGGCGGTTCGATGTGGCGTAGAACAGCACGTTTTCCGGCCGCCCCTCGATCCCGCCATCCAGCACCGCCTTCAGCGACTTGTAATGCTGGTCGTCATGGCTGAACGACAGGTCATCGCAGAACAGCACGAAGCGGTGGTTGCGGGCGGCCCGCAGATGCGCCAGCAGCCGCCCGACCGAGGGCAGGTCGTCGCGCGCCAGTTCCACCAGCTTCAGCGCCAGCCCCTCGGCCAGCACGGCGGCATGGGCGGCCTTGACCAGCGAGGATTTGCCCATGCCCCGGGCGCCCCAGAGCAGGGCGTTGTTCGCGGGCAGCCCGCGCGCGAACTGCCGGGTGTTCGCCAGCAGCGTGTCGCGCGAGCGGTCGATGCCGACCAGCAGCGAGAGATCCACCCGCGACACCTGCGGCACCGGGGCCAGCCGGTCGGGCGCGACCTGCCACAGGAAGGCGTCGGCAGCGCCGAAATCGGGGCTGCGCTCGGGCGGCGGCGCCAGACGCTCCAGCGCCTCGGCGATCCGGGTCAGGCTGTCGTCGGTCATGTCGCCTCGTCTTCGTCCTCGTCATCCACCCACAGGCCCTGGGCCCGCAGATCGGCCTCGCGTCGCTTCTCGATGCGGCGGACCAGCAGGATCGAGACCTCGTACAGACCATAGACCACGGTGAACAGCACCACCTGGCTGACGACATCGGGGGGCGTCGCCACCGCGGCCAGCACCAGGATCGCCACCACGGCATAGCGGCGCATCGAGGCCAAGCCCCTCGCGCCGATCAGCCCGGCCTTGCCCATCAGCGTCAGCAGCACCGGCAACTGGAAGCACAGCCCGAAGGCAAGGATGAACTTTATGGTGAGCCCGAGATATTCCTGCACCGAGCCCTGGAAGATGATCCCCGCCGCGGCCAGCGAGGTGGCGGCGTCGCCGCCGGTCACTGCCTCGGTGGCGGCCGTTTCGGGCAACATCGGCCCCTGCTGAAAGCCGAGAAAGAAGCTGAACGCCATCGGCAGGATCACGTAATAGGCAAAGGCCGCGCCCGCCACGAACATCGCGGGCGATGCGATCAGGAACGGCAGGAAGGCGTTCTTCTCTGATTTGTAGAGCCCCGGCGCCACAAAGCGCCACAACTGGTAGCCGATCACCGGGAAGGCCAGCACGAAGCCGCCAAGGAACGAGATGCTGACCGCGACGAAGAAGCCTTCCTGCAGCTTGATCAGATAGAGCCCGCATTCCTGCCCCCGGTCGGCCAGCGCATTGCAGACCGGCACCGTCAGGAAGTTGAACACCGGGTTCCAGATCAGGAAGCACAGGCACATCGCGCCGATGAAGGCGACGGCGGACCAGATCAGCCGGGTGCGCAGTTCCGCCAGATGCTCGATCAGCGGGGCAGAGCTGTCCTCGATCTCGTCCTGCGTCGTCATGCGTCACCCTTGTCGGTCTTGGCGCGCTTGCGCTTGGGCGGTTCGGCGGGGGGGGCCTCGGCCCTGGGGGCCTTTGGCTTGGCGACCTTGGCGGGCTTCCGCGCTGGCTCGGCGGCCGCGTCGGGGCGGCTGCGGGTCTTGGCGATGCGCTTGACGGGGCTGGCTTCGGGCGCGGCTTTGGCGATGTTTCCGGGCGCGGGGGTTCCGGGCGCGGGGGTTCCGGGCGCCGGGATTGTTCCGGGCGCGGGCGACTGCGCGGCAGGGTCGGGCAAGGCGACGGGTGGTTCGGCAGAGCCATTACGCGCGGCGCCGGCGGCGGCGCGGTCGTCAGCCAGCGCCTGCGTCGCCGGACCCATCGGCGTGGCGGCCGGGGTGGCGGCGCCCGCCGCAGCCGGTTTCGCCTGTGTCTGGCCACTCGGCAGCTTCGGGTCCCATTTCTCGAACCTGTCGGCGGCCTTTTCCAGCGCATCGAGGCCAAGCGCCTTCTTCGAGGTGGCCGCCTTCAGATCGCGGCTGATGTCGTTCACGCCCGACTCGCGCGCCGCATCGTCCATCGCGCGCGAAAACTCGCGCGCCATGGCACGGGCCTTGCCGGTGATCCGGCCAAGCGTGCGGAACATCACCGGCAGATCCTTGGGTCCGACCACGATCAGCGCCACGACCCCGATGACCAGAAGCTCGCTCCAGCCGATGTCAAACATAGCTCATGCGTCCCGCAAACGGTTTCATCGGCCGAACCTATCGCGGCGGCGGGCCGGGCGCCAGCAGGTCAGACCCGGTCTTTGCCGGGCTGCGGGTTCACCTGCGGCGGGTTCACATGCGGCGGGGTCACGTCGCGCGGCGGCGTTTCCGGACTGGCGCTCTCGATCTCGCCGGTGCTCTCGCTGACGCCTTTCTTGAAGGCGGTGATACCCTTGCCGACTTCGCCCATCAATGACGAGATCTTGCCGCGGCCGAACAGGACCAGCACCACGACGGCGATCAGCAGCAGGCCGGGCAGGCCGATATTGTTGAGCATGTCATTCTCCCCTGGGGTCCTGCAGGCCCCGTCATCTGATCGTGAACATTTATGGCCTCGGGAGGCGCAATCAAAGCCCAATTCCGCCCGGACAGGGGATTATTTCGTCACATTGCCGGGAGAGAGTGGCG
Source organism: Rhodobacteraceae bacterium UBA6141 (assembly GCA_002423245.1). Classification (GTDB taxonomy): domain Bacteria; phylum Pseudomonadota; class Alphaproteobacteria; order Rhodobacterales; family Rhodobacteraceae; genus Frigidibacter. The sequence continues at coordinate 14,977 of DIVD01000018.1, read as the reverse complement.
CCGGGACATCCCTACGCCTGCGCGGGGAACACGAAGCAGCGGTCGCGCCGCACGGTCAGCCACAGCGGCGTGCCGGGGCGCGGCAGGAACACGTTCGGCACGCTTGCCTTCAGCACGCGCCCGTCGAAATCCGTGCGGAACTCCACCAGGCTCTCGCGGCCCAGGAACCGCGCCCGCTCGACGATGCCGCGCGCGGGGGTTCCGTCCTGCGGCGTGGGGTTGGGGCCGCGGCCGTTGCGGTCGAAGTCGATCTTCAGGTGCTGGGGGCGGAAGACGATGTCCACCCTCGTGCCATCGGGCAGACCCGGCGTCAGGAAGGCGCCGAAGGGCGTGTCGGTCAGCGCCCCCTGCACCCGCCCGCCGATCACGTTCACATCCGAGAAGAACCCCGCCGCCGCCCGGTCCACCGGCGCGTTGTAAAGGTTGTAGGGCGCGCCGCTCTGCACGATCCGCCCCGCCCGCATCAGCGCGATCTGGTCGGCCATGCGCATCGCCTCGTGCGGCTCGTGCGTGACCAGCAGCACGGCGGCGCCTTCCTCCTTCAACAGGCTCAGCGTCTCGTCGCGGATCCCGTCGCGCAGCCGTTCGTCGAGGCCCGAGAACGGCTCGTCCATCAGCATGATCCGCGGCCGCGGCGCCAGCGCGCGGGCCAGCGCCACCCGCTGCTGCTCGCCCCCCGAAAGCTCGTGCGGGAACATGTCGATGTAGCGGGCCATGTCCACCCGTTCGAGCAGCTGGGCAACCCGGGCGCGCTTGCCGCCGCGCGTGCCCTTCAGCCCGAACCCCACGTTATCCGCGACCGACAGGTGCGGAAACAGCGCGAAATCCTGGAACATGAGCCCGATGGAGCGGGACTCGGGCGGCACCCGGTGATCGGTGTCGCAGATCAGCCTGCCATCGACGAGGATCCTGCCCTCGTCCTGCATGTCCACCCCGGCGATGATGCGCAGCGTGGTGGACTTGCCGCAGCCCGACTGTCCCAGAAGGCAGGTCACCTGCCCCGGCTCGATCGACAGCGACACGTCATCCACCACCGCACGCCCGCCGAAGCGGCGGGTCAGGTGCTGCACCTCCAGCCGGGGCGCCGGGGCGGTAGCGGTGACGGGGGCGGCAGTGGTCACGGGGTTTCCGAGAAAATCAATCGGGCTTTCGCGGCGAGATAGCAGGCACGAGGCCGCATCGCAAGCCTCCCGCCCGGTGCAGCGCCGACGCCGCCCGCGTTCCGCCGCTCTGCGCGGGCGCCGCTCCGGCACGGGATGAGCCAGCTTTGCCCGAAGGCCGGTCAGTTCGCCGGCACCTGATCCTGCACCGCGGGCCGCGTCGGCTCCCCCTCGCCCGACCGGGTATCTGGCGGAGCGAGTTCCTCGGTGCCGACCTCGGGCGCGCCGGTCCCCTCGCCCTTCCACGAACAGGCATAGACCACCAGCGCCGCAATGATCAGGGCGCCGATCAGCGCCAGCGGTATCTTGGATCGCGCTTCCCGTTTCGGATCGGTCATCTCGGGACTCCCTTGTGCCGGATTCAGGGGTGCAACCCGCTTCTCCCCGGCCGGGTTCCGGACCCTGCCCCCGCGGATCCGTCTGGCCGCCGCCGCGGGCGCAGGCTATGAACAGGCGCGGCCCAGAACTCGGCCTCGGCCGCGCCGTCGGCAAGGAGCGGATCGAGATGAGGCCAGGGCAATGAAGGCAACGGGCAGGAAAATGGCAGTCGCCGCCCCCGTTGTCGCCGTAATCGCGGTGGTGCGGCGCGAGGGCGAGGTGCTTCTGGTGCGCCGGATCAACCCGCCCGGCGCCGGGCTGTGGGGCTTTCCGGGCGGCCGGATCGAGGCGGGCGAGACCCTTGCCGAGGCGGCGCTGCGCGAGTTGCGCGAGGAAACCGGCGTCAGCGCCCGCGCCGGCGCCGTGATCGACGCGCTCGACGTGCTGGACCGGGACGCGGGCGGCAGGCTGCGCCACCATTTCATCCTCGTCGCCATCGCCTGCGACTGGCTCGCGGGCGAGCCTCTCGCCGCCGATGACGCAAGCGATGCGGCATGGTTCCGCGTGGCGGATCTGGACCCGGACGATCCCGGCTTCAGCCGCGACGTTTCAGCCCTCGCCCGCCGCGCGGCAGCGCCTTAGGCCCGCCCCCCTTCGCAAACGGGCCGCAGGAACGGGAGGCGGGCGACCGCCCGCGGGGTCAGGAAATGGGGGGCGGCGACCGCCCGCAGGGTCGCAGGAAACGGGGGGCGGGTGACCGCCCCCCGGGGCGCCCGGTCAGAACAGCCCGAGCTTGTTCGGGCTGTAGCTGACCAGCATGTTCTTGGTCTGCTGGTAGTGGTCCAGCATCATCTTGTGCGTCTCGCGCCCGATGCCGGACTGCTTGTAGCCGCCAAAGGCCGCGTGCGCCGGATAGGCGTGGTAGTTGTTCACCCAGACCCGCCCGGCCTGGATCTTCCGGCCAAAGCGGTAGCAGGTGTTGATGTCGCGGCTCCACACGCCCGCGCCCAGCCCGTAGATCGTGTCATTGGCGAGCGCCAGCGCCTCTGCCTCGTCCTTGAAGGTGGTGACCGAGACGACCGGGCCGAAGATCTCTTCCTGGAAGACCCGCATCCTGTTGTGGCCCTTCAGGATCGTCGGCTGGATGTAGAAGCCGTTCGCCAGATCGCCGTTGAATTTCGCGGCGCCGCCGCCGACCAGCACCTCGGCCCCCTCCTCGCGCCCGATGGTCAGGTAGCTGAGGATCTTCTCCTGCTGCTCCTGGCTCGCCTGCGCGCCGACCATCGTTTCCATCAGCCGCGGGTCGCCATGCCTGATCGCCTTCACCCGCTCGATGCAGCGGGCGATGAATGCGTCGTAGATGTCCTCCTGGATCAGCGCGCGGCTGGGGCAGGTGCAGACCTCGCCCTGGTTGAAGGCGAACAGCACGAAGCCCTCCACCGCCTTGTCAAGGAAGGCGTCATCCCTCGCCATCACGTCGGAAAAGAAGATGTTGGGCGACTTGCCGCCCAGCTCCAGCGTGACCGGGATCAGGTTCTCGGTCGCGTATTGCATGATCTTGCGGCCGGTCTCGGTCGAGCCGGTGAAGGCGATCTTGGCGATGCGCTTCGAGCGGGCCAGCGGCGCGCCCACATCGGGGCCGGTGCCGTTGACGATGTTCAGAACGCCCGCCGGCAGCAGATCCCCGATCAGCTCGGCCAGCACCATGATCGCGGCCGGCGTCTGCTCGGCCGGTTTCAGCACCACGCAGTTGCCCGCCGCCAGCGCCGGCGCCAGCTTCCACGCGGCCATCAGGATCGAGAAGTTCCACGGGATGATCTGCCCCACCACGCCAAGCGGTTCATGGTAGTGATAGGCGACGGTATCGGCGTCGATCTCGCTCATCGAGCCTTCCTGGCCGCGCAGGACGCCGGCGAAATAGCGGAAATGGTCCACCGTCAGCGGGATGTCTGCAAAGGTCGTCTCGCGGATGGGCTTGCCGTTGTCCCAGGTTTCCGCGGCGGCCAGCAGGTCGAGATTGGCCTCGATCACCTCGGCGATCTTCAGCAAGAGGTTCGAGCGCTCCGCCGCCGGTGTCGCGCCCCAGGCCTCCCGCGCAGCATGGGCCGCATCGAGCGCCAGCTCCACATCCGCCGCGCCCGACTGGGCGATCTCGCAGATCTTCTCGCCGGTGATCGGGGTGATGTTCTCGAAATAGGTGCCGCTGACCGGGGGCACCCATTTTCCGCCGATGAAATTGTCGTAGCGCGACCTGAAGGGCGAAACCTGAACGCCCCCGAAGGCAGCCTGCATGTCGTTTGCCATCGTCTTTCCTCCTTGCGGGCCCCTCCTCCGGGGCGATGGGGACAGCATGGCGGCAGCGCGGGCGCAGGCATAGCCGGGCCGCGCCCTGCACCCGGCGCGCTGTCCCGCGGATGAGACAGGTGCAGGCGCAGAAAAGCGGCTGGCTCAACAAAGCGACTGGCTCAACGCTTCGGGTCAAGCGCCTTCAGCTTGCGGTAGAAGGTGGCCCGCCCGATCCCAAGCTCGCGCGCCGCGGCCGAGACATTGCCCCCCGTGCGCGCCAGCGCCCGGTGCAGTTCCGCCCGCAGCGCCTGGTCGAGCCCCGCCGGCGGCGCCTCTCGCAGCAGGTCGCGCGCCGGCAGCCGCCCCAGCAGCGCCGCGTCAAGGCCAAGGCCGCGCCGCGCCGCGCGGGTGGCGCCCACGATCAGATCGTACCGGTCGATCGCCAGCAGCGAGGGCCCGCCGGCCGCATCCTCCGCCCCCTCGGGCGCCAGAATCCGCATCCCGGCAAAGGCGGCACGGAACAGGTCCGCCTCGATGCGCTGCGCCGCGTCCTGCACCGTCAGCGCGATCAGCCGCGCATAGCCCTCGGCCATGTCCTCGCGCACCGAGGACACGTCGATCACCCCGGCAAGCTCTGCCCCCGGTCCGAATACCGGTGCGCCGAGGCAGGTGAGCGAGGTGTGGCGCGCGCAGAAATGCTGCTCGCGCAGCACCATCACCGGCCGCCTCTCGGCAAGGCAGGTGCCGATGCCGTTGGTGCCTTCCGCCGATTCGCTCCAGTCGGCGCCGGGAGCGAGGCCAGAGCGGTGGAAGTGGCCCGCATCCGCCGCGCGGATACGCTCGTCGAGGATCAGCCCCTCGGGATCGGACAGCATCACCGCGCAGCCCGCCTCCCCCGCCGCCCGCGCCAGCCGGTCGAGGACCGGCCCCGAGACCGAGACGAGCAGCCCCGAAGCCTCTGACCGGGCGCGCAGTTCCGCCGCCGTCAGCCGCGCCGGATCGCCGCGCCGTTCCGGGTCGATATGATGATGCAGCAAGGATCGGCGCCAGGAGGCGGCAAAGGCCGAGCGCCCCGCCGCAGCCGGCGAGAGCGCCACTTCGCGCACGATCGCGGCATGGTCGCGCTGCGCCGGGTGGGTCAGCCTCGTCACCGGAACGCCTCCCCGCGTTGTCGGTCCCTGCCGGTGAAGGATAGGGCAAAGCGGCGGCCATGCAACAGCGGTGACGGGCAACAGCGGTGAAGGAGGGGCGCCGCCCGCCCGCACATTGATCGCCCGGACCCTGATCGCCCGGACCTTTACAGCCCCGACCTCGACAGCCCCGACCTTGATCGCGGGGCGCGGCCCGCCGCTGCGGTCAAGCTCCCCGCCGACGTGACGCCGGCCGCGGGCGGCCTCTCAGGCGGCGTCGTAATAGCCGTACATCTGCTCGAGCACGGACAACTCCCGCAGCGGGGCGCCGGTCGCGGGTTCGGGCCTGAAATAGGCGGGCAGCGGCGCGGCGGCTTCGGCAGGGGCGGCATCGGCAGGTGTGGCGGGCCGCGTCTGGGGCGGGCGGGGAAGGTCGGTCATGGCAAGGCTCCTGTATCGGGTTGGCTTGCAGGTAAGCATCGGCGCGGGCCCCGAACAGGCCGGTTGCTGCAACCTCGCCATGACCATGCTGCAATGCAGCGACGGCTCTTGCGGGCGGCGAGGCGGCCGCCGCCCGCAGGGCGGTCACGCCGCGAGCCGGTCCCAGAAGCGCAGCCCCGCCAGCGCGGCGACGAAGGCCGTCGCGTCGGCGGGCTTCGCAAGCTCCATCATCCCGGCGTCCCGCTGCGTCACCCCGGCCGCGTCGAACAGCATCGCCGCCGCGCCGCCCAGACCGATGAACTTGGCGTGGGCGAAGGCATCGGCGGCAAAGCAGCGCGCCGGATGCAGCGCGGCAAGCTCTGCCGCGCCCGCCTCGGAGGCCAGCACCGCCACCGCGTCGTAAAGCACCGAGGGCGCGCCGTTGATCTTCTGCTGCGCCGGGATCTCGGCGCCGTCTGCGGCCAGCACACCGCCGACCCTGGGCGCGATCAACTCCACCATGCCGCCCGCGGCCATCACCGCATCCTGCAGCGCGTTCAGCAGCGCGGCGTCGATGCCATCGGTGATCACTACCCCCAGCTTGCGGCCCTTGAACGACCCCGGCGCCTTCTTCTGGATCGACAGCGCATCGGACGGGGCGGTGTGCACCGGCGCCTTCGCCGGCTCGTGCGGCCTCGGCACCGCCTTCAGGCCAAGCCCGTCCGCCACCTGCTGCGCCAGCCCCTCGTCGATGTTGGGCAGGTGCGCCACCGCCCGCTCGCGGATTTCGGGCGCGTGCACCTTGGACAGCTCGAACACCAGCGCCTCGGCGATGTGCCGCTGCTCGAGCGGGGTCTGGCTGATGTAGAACTGCCGCGCCTGGCTGTAGTGGTCGGCAAAGCTCTCGGGGCGGATCTTGCGCTTCTCGCCGGTGACCGCTTCGGGGAAGCTCTGATGCCCGCGTCCGGGATCGGCGCGCGGGCCGCCCTGCGCCCAGCTGTTCGGCTCATAGTTGGCGCGGCCCTTCGGCCCCTGCATCGCCATGTGCCCGTCCTGCTGGAAATGGTGGAACGGGCAGCGCGGCGCGTTGATCGGGATATGGGTGAAGTTCGGCCCGCCGAGGCGCTTGATCTGCGTGTCGAGATAGCTGAAGTTGCGTCCCTGCAGCAGCGGATCGTTGGTGAAGTCGATCCCCGGCACGATGTTCTGGGTACAGAAGGCCACCTGCTCGGTCTCGGCGAAGAAGTTGTCCACCATCCGGTCCAGCACCAGCCGGCCCACGATGCGCAGCGGCACGTCCTCTTCGGGGATGATCTTGGTCGGATCCAGCACATCGAAGGGGAAGGCATCCGCGAAGGCATCGTCGAAGACCTGGAGCCCCAGCTCCCATTCCGGGAAGTCGCCCGCCTGGATCGCGTCCCACAGATCGCGGCGGTGGAAATCGGGGTCGGCGCCGTTGATCTTCAGCGCCTCGTCCCACAGCACCGATTGCAGCCCCAGCTTCGGGCGCCAGTGGAACTTGACGAAGCTGCCCTCGCCGCGCGCATTGACCATGCGGAAGGTGTGAACGCCAAAGCCTTCCATGAACCGGAAGGAGCGCGGGATGCTGCGGTCGGACATGATCCACATCACCATGTGCATCGATTCGGGCATCAGCGAGATGAAATCCCAGAAGTTGTCATGCGCCGTCGCCGCCTGCGGAAAGCCGCGGTCGGGCTCGTCCTTGGCGGCATGGATCAGGTCGGGAAACTTGATCGCGTCCTGGATGAAGAACACCGGGATGTTGTTGCCGACGATGTCCCAGTTGCCCTCTTGCGTATAAAGCTTCACCGCGAAGCCGCGCACGTCGCGCGCAAGGTCGGCAGAGCCCTTGTTGCCCGCCACGGTCGAGAAGCGCACGAAGGCCGGGGTGATCTCGCCCTTCTTCTGGAAGAGGTTGGCGCGGGTCAGCTCGGGAATCGCCTCCAGCGTCTCGAAATAGCCATGCGCGCCATAGCCGCGGGCATGGACGACCCGTTCGGGGATGCGTTCATGGTCGAAGTGGAAGATCTTCTCGCGGAAGTGGAAATCCTCCAGAAGCGCCGGGCCGCGCTCGCCGGCGCGCAGGGTGTTCTGATTGTCCGCGACCGGCGCGCCCTGCGATGTGGTCAGCGCGGGTTCGCCCGCCTGCGGCTGCTGGTGCGTCTCGCCGCCGGCGCCGGGGTTGCGGGGGCGGTCTGCCACCTCGTAGCCGGCCTGCGTGTCGGCGGTAGGGTGGTAGAGCGGTTCGGGATCCTTGGGCATGTCAGGCTCCTGGCTGGTCGCGCGCTGTGGCGCGGATGCGGGGGCGCGCGGATGGGGCGCGCGGATAGGGGCCGCCGCGTGCATGGCGCGCCCGTCCGAAGGCAGGGGGACAATCGCGACGGGCGGGAAAGGTTCCCGAGCCCGGACCGTCCCCGAGGCCGGCGCCCGAGGCCGGCAACAGCACCCTACAGGATCATGGCCCGCCTTCAGCGCGGCAGATAGCCCGCCTCTGCCATGAGCCGGCCCGAGGACGTCTCCACGCTGGCCTCCAGTTCGGCCATGAACTCCGGCATCGGCTTGCCGGGCGCGATCACCGGCAGGAACTCCACCACCGCCAGCCCGGGCTTGCGCAAGATGCCCTTGCGCGGCCAGAACAGGCCCACATTGGTGCCCGCCGGAACGCAAGGCAGGCCGGTCTGCTCGTAGAGGATGCCGGTGCCCGCCTTGTAGGGCAGATACGCGCCCGGCGCGACGCGGGTGCCTTGCGGGTAGATGATCAGCTGCCCCGGCTCTGCCGCGCCGCTACGCACATCCGCCAGCATCTTCGCGATGGCTCGCCCGCGCTTGCCGCGGTCCACCGGAACGCAGCCGATCTTCACCGCGTACCAGCCCAGGATCGGCACCCGCAGCAGCTCTTTCTTCATGATGAATCTCGGCCGTGGCACCGCGCTGACGATCAGGATGATGTCGAAAAAGCTCTGGTGCTTGGCCGCGATCAGCACCTCGCCGGTCGGCACCTCGCCCCGCACCTCGGAGCGCAGGCCCAGCATCCAGCGCGCGCTCCACCTCACCCAGCGGCACCAGCAGTGCACCGCGTCATGGGCGGCCTCGCGGCGGAACGGCACCTGCGGCGTGAACCACAGCGCCATCAGCGCCATCATCGGATAGATCTGCGCCACGAACAGCAGGGATCGCAGCCATTGCAGGGCCATCACATCAGCCCCTTCAGCGCCCGCGCCGCCGCCGCGCGGGTCGCGGCGCAGGCGAGAGCGGCCGCGATCGGCGGCAGCAGCAGCGGCCAGACCCATTCGCCGCCCTCGAAGCCAAGGCCCGTCAGGAAGCCGCCGCCCTCCCCGCCCGAGGGGATCAGCGCGACGGCCATCATCGCCAGCGCCGCCCCCACCGCGGCGCCCCCAGCCGCGCGCAGGGTGAAGCGGCGCACGAAGGCGCGCGCGATATAGGCATCGCGCGCCCCCACCAGCCGCAGCACCCGGATCACCTGCCCGTTCGCCGCCAGCGCCGCCTGCGCCGCAAGGGTGATCATCGCCGTCGCCGCCGCCCCGATCAGCAGCAGCGAGAGGGCGCCCAGCATCTTCATCCGCCCCGCCGCCGCCACCAGCGGACGGCGCCAGCGGTCATGGTCATCGAGCACCGCACCCGGCGCCTCTGCCGCAAGCCGCAGCCGCAGCCCCTCGGCATCGAAGCCGCCGCCGCCCTCCACAACCTCGATCAGCGCCGGGATCGGCAGCGTCTCCACCGGAAGGTCCGGGCCGAACCACGGCGCCAGCAGCGCCCGCGTCTCCTCGGGCGGCAGCCGCCGCGCCGAGGCGATGCCCGGCGTGGTCTCCAGCACCGCCATCACCGCGCCCACCTGCCGGTCGATCTGGTCGGGCGGCGCCGAGATGCGGATCGTCGCCGATTGCGCCAGCGCGTCCGACCAGCGATCGGACAGCCGGCCCGCAGCAAGCGACAGCGCCAGCGCGAACACGGCAAGGAACGCCATCGCGGCGGCGGAAAACACCGTCAGCCGCGCGGTGAAGCCCGAGGGCGGCACCACCCGGTCCGATTGCAGGTCCGAGGACAGGAAGGCGCGCGCCAGAACAACGTAGCGTTTCACAGATCCGCCCCCGCCAGATGCAGCCGCCGGCCCTTGATCCGCAGCACGCGCGCCGCGACCTGCGCCTTGGCGCTGCGGATCAGGTTCATGTCATGGGTGGCAATCACGACGGTCTTGCCCATCCGGTTCAGTTCCACCAGCAAGGTCAACAGCTTCAGCGACATCTCCCAATCGACATTGCCGGTGGGTTCGTCGGCCAGGATCACCTCGGGCGACATGATGACCGCCCGCGCCAGCGCCGCCCGCTGCCGCTCGCCGCCCGAAAGCGCGGGGGGCAGGCTGTCCATCTGCGCCCCGAGCCCGACCCAGGCCAGCAGCTCGACCAGCTCGCGCGTGTCGATCTCGCGCTCTGCCACCGTCAGCGGCAGCGCCACGTTCTCGGCCACCGACAGATGGTCGAGAAACTGGCAGTCCTGATGCACCACCCCCACCCGCCGCCTGAGCAGCGCGATATCGTCGCGGCCCATCTTGCGCACGTCGCGGCCGAAGACGATGACCTGCCCGGCCGAGGGCAGCAATTCGGCATAGAGCATCTTCAGGAAGGTGGTCTTGCCCGCCCCCGACGGCCCGGTCAGGAAATGGAACGACCCCGGCGCCAGCTTCAGCGACATCTCGGTCAGCACCTCGCCACTGCCATAGCCATAGCTGACATTCTCAAGCTCGATCAACGGTCTTCCCACCCTGCGGCATCGTGCTGCGGCCCTGCCGACAAATGCTTGGATACCGGCCGTTTGCTTGCTACAACACTCTGCAGACCTTGACCAGAACGGCTGATCGCCGCGCGCGCCGGCATTCGCCGCCCCCGCGGAAAGGCGCCGGCGGGCAGGGTCCGGGCACACAGGGGCAGGTCGAGGAAGTCAGATGCGGTTGACATGCCCCAATTGCGCGGCCCAGTACGAGGTGGATGACCGCGTGATCCCGGCGGGCGGGCGCGATGTGCAATGCTCCGGTTGCGGGCAGACATGGTTCCAGCCGTCGGCTGGCGCAGCGCCTGTCGCCGCGCCGGAGGCCGCAGCCGAGGCTGGCGGGCCAGTCGCGCAGGCTGCCTCGGGCCCGCTGCCCCGCACCCCCGACGATACCGGCGCGGCCGATGACCCGGAGCAGGAGGGAGAGCCTGCCCGGCCCGCGGATGGCGCGTCCGGCGACGAGACTGCAGGGGATGAGACGGGGGGGGAGGAAACAGCGGAGGAGGAAACGGCGCTGAACGCCCCCCCGCCGCCGCGCCCCGGGTCGGAGCCGGAGCCGCGCCGCCGCCGCAGCCTCGACGAAGCGGTGCTGAAGGTTCTGCGCGAGGAGGCAGAGCGCGAGGCGCGCGCCCGCCGCGGCAAGGGCCATGGCATCGAGACGCAGGGCGAACTCGCGTTATCGCCCGCCCCGCCCCACCCCGAGCAGCCCCGCCCCGAGCAGCCGCCCGATGCCGTGCCCGGCGGTGTCGCCGAACGCGGCGCCGACGCAGACCGGGCGCGCCAGGGCCCGCTGCCGGATGTGGAAGGCATCAACTCCACCCTCCGCGCCACATCGGAACGCGGGCGCGAGCCGGCGGCGCTGGACGCGCCCGAAACGCTGCGGCGCCGGCGCAACGGGTTCCGGCTGGGCTTCGGCCTGTCGCTGGGGCTGGTGCTGCTGCTGCTGGCGTTCTACCTCGGCGCGCCGCGGCTGGGCGCGCGGCTGCCCGCCGCGGCCCCGGCACTGAACAGCTATGTGGCCGCGGTGGACCGTGGCCGCATCTGGCTCGACCGGACCCTCGCCGCGACGGTCGATGCGCTCTCGCCGCAGGAGTAGCCGGCAGAGACCTTCGGGTGCGCAGGGGCGGTCCGTGGCCTGCCGGGGCCCGCAGGGCTTGACGGCGCAGCCCCCCGCGCGATACCGCTCACAGGCCGCGAGATGCCCCGCATCCCGCTGCACATGCACCAAAAAGTGATGGAACCTTCCCCGACCGCCCCGGTTCGCGTCGGCAGGAACAAGGAACTTCGGAGGGACGAATGATTGTGCTGACACATGCACGCCGCGCCGCAGCACTGCTTGGCGCCGGGGTGGCGCTGACCGCCGCGCTGCCCGTTTCCGCGCAGCAGATGCAGATGCCGCTGGAAGAGGGATTCTACGCCCGCGGCGGGCTGGAGGCCGAATACCTCAGCTATGGCGACGAGGACACGAGCGGCGCCTATCTCGACTTCAACATCGGGATCGGCGCGGGAACGCTGTTCGGCGTGCCGGTCGGGATCGAGCTTGGCGCCGAGGGCGTTTCCGAGAGCGAGTCGGAAAGCGCGTTCTATGGCGCGGTCAGCTTCGACACCGGGTTCGGCGTCATCGGGCTGGGCGTTCCGCGGTTCGCCCTCGACAAGTATGTCTCCACCCCCAGCCTTGGCGGCTTCCGGCTGGTCGAGGTGGTGGATTTCGGGCTGATCGACGGGCGGGGCGTGTCCGGGCTGTACTATCTGGCCTCCTCGGATGTGCCCTACGGCATCAGCTACGATCTGGCGGGCACGAATTTCGCCTTCGGGCTCACCTACCACGAATATGACGACGAAGGCGAAACCTCGGTCATCCAGGCGGCCGGCAATGTGCGCGCGGGAGCGTTCATCTTCGGCGGCGGGGCGGAATATCTGGAAAGCGACGTGGGCGATGGCGAGTTCTATACCGCCAGCGTGCAATGGCAGACCGACCGCTTCGGCCTCGGTGCGCAGTATTCGCAGCTCGATGCCGACATCGACTTCGCCGAAGTCTTCGGCGACGATTTTGCCGAGGACGCGGAAGATCTGGGCGTCAGCGACCTGACCGCGGACGGGCAGGTCGATGCCACCAAGCTCTGGGCGACATGGCGGCCGATCGACCAGCTGGATCTGACGGCAAGCTATGTGTTGCTCGACGACGAGGATCTCTACGGGCTCAATGCCCGCTACACCGTCGCCGGCTTCTTCGTCGAAGGCGGCGCGGTGAACGGGGTCGGCGACGAGACGCTCTATCAGGCGTCGATCGGCTTCGACTTCTGATCGCGCGGCGGGGGGCAGCGGCCCCCCGCACCCGCGCAGGCGGTCAGGCGCAGGCGGCCAAGGCCGGTCAGGCCCCCGCATCCTCGGCACTCGCCGCCCCGCGCCCACGAAACCCTTGCGCCACAACGAATTTCTCGGAACTGTCGGCGCGGCTTGCCGGCGGCTTCACATTCGCCACCTTGCGGAAATTCTGCTTCAGCAAGGTCTGCAACTCCTGCTCGGCGCCGCCCGCCAGCACCTTGGCCACGAAGGTTCCGCCCTCCTCCAGCACGTCGAAGGCGAACTGCGCCGCCGCCTCGCACAGCGCGATGATCCGCAAGTGATCGGTGCCCTTGTGCCCCGAACTCGCCGCCGCCATGTCCGACATCACCACATCCGCCCGCCCGCCGAGCCAGCCCTTGACGCGCGCATCCGCATCCTCGGCCAGGAAATCGAGTTGGTGAATCTCCGCCCCCGCGATCGGCTCCACCTCCTGCAGGTCCACCCCCAGCACGGTGCCGACCTTCTTGCCGGACCTGTCGCCAAGCGCATTGACCCGGTTCACCGCGATCTGGCACCAGCCCCCCGGCGCGCAGCCAAGATCCACCACCCGCGCCCCCGGCACGAGGAACCGGAACTTGTCGTCCAGTTCCAGGATCTTGTAGGCCGCCCGGCCCCGGTAGCCCTCCTTGCGGGCGCGCAGCACATAGGGGTCGTTCAACTGCCGTTCCAGCCACAGCGTCGAGGACAGTTTGCGCCCCTTGGCGGTCTTGACCCGCACCCGCAGTTCCCGCTGGCCCCGGCCCGAGGCGCCGCCGCCCCCACCCGCGCCCCCGCCCGCCGCGCCCCCCGCCGCGCCGCCTGTCTTTCCCGGTGCCTTGACCATTCCCGCAACCCTCTCGCCGCCCGCAAAACGCTGCTGCGGCATGTCATCGGCCCAGATACGCGCCAGGGCGCCCGCCTGCAACCGTCCGTGCCCGCACCCTCAGTAAGGCCCCTCCTCCAGCACCCCGTCCGCCGACATCTGCGCGTAAAGCAGCCCCTCGCGCAGCCCCCGGTCCGCGACCGACAGCTTGTCGGTGGGCCAGATCCGCATCAGCGCCTGCAAGATTGCCGCGCCCGACATGATCAGCGTATGCCGGTCGCGCCCGATCCGCGGGTCCGTCCGGCGCCCCTCCGGCCCCAGCAGCAGATAGTCGCGGATCACCCGGTCGATCTGGTCCGAGGACATGCGCAGCCCGTCCACCTTGGCCCTGTCATAGCGGCGCAACCCCAGATGGCTTGCCGCGACCGTGGTCACCGTGCCGCTGGTGCCGATGATCTGGAACCCCTCCCGCGCCTGAGCCGAGTTGTAGGGCGAGAAATCGGCAAGCTTCTCCTCGAAGTACCAGCTCATCAGCGCGAAACGGGCGGCATCGTCCTCCACGTCCTGGAACTGGTCCTTCAGCGTCGCCACCCCCAGCGGCACCGAGATCCAGTCCACCACCTGCGCCGCCGGCTCCAGCGCCGCCGGGTCGCTGCGGAACCCGCCCGACAGCCGCATGATCGCCCGCGGCCGGTCCGGCCCCGGCACGCCGGAAATGTCGATCCAGACCAACTCCGTCGATCCGCCGCCGATATCCACCACCAGCAACTGCTCGGTTGCCTTGCTGACCAGCGGCGCGCAGGAGATCACCGCCAGCCGCGCCTCTTCCTCGGGTTCGATGATCTCCAGCGGCAGGCCGGTCTCGCGCCGCACATAGCGGATGAAGTCGCGGGCATTGCGGGCGCGCCGGCAGGCCTCGGTCGCGACCAGCCGCATGTGCCGCACATCGTGCTGCTCGATCTTGCGGCGGCAGATCTGCAGCGCCTGCACCGTCCGCGCCATCGACGCGCGCGACAGCTTGCCCGAGACCTCAAGCCCCTGGCCCAACTGCACCGTCTTGGAAAAACTGTCCACGACATGGAACTGCGCGCCCCGGGGCCGGGCGATCAGCATGCGGCAGCTGTTGGTCCCGAGATCCAGCGCGGCATAAAGCGGCGCGGGTTCGGGCGTTTGGGTTGCGTGGGGCTCGACCGTCTGCGTCGGGAGCGCCCCCGCACCCGTGGGACGCCTGGGCGCCATCGTCACGCCCTCCGATTTCAAGTTGCCCCCAAGGTAAGCCCGGCCCGGCCCGGGCGCAAGCGCGCCGGTGCAGAACCGGTTATGTGCAGTCCGTCAGCCCCGGCGCCCCGGCGCCGATCTGGAAGGCATCGACCCCGCGCGGCCCTGCGCAAAGACGCGAGTGCAGCACCATGCGGCGCAGGCGCCTTGGTCGCCGTGTGGACGCTCCACGAAACCTCGCGGTCGGGCACGGCATCGGCGCCTCGCCCGCCAGTCCAAAGCGCGCGCGCCTCGCAAGCGCGCGCCGCGACACGGCCTTGCCGGCCCCGCTCCGCCGCAGTTTTTCCTTGAACCCGCCATGCCCGCACGTGTAAGCAGCGCGCGACGGAGAGGTGGCCGAGTGGTCGAAGGCGCACGCCTGGAAAGTGTGTAGGCGGGATACCGTCTCGAGGGTTCGAATCCCTCTCTCTCCGCCACTTGCCCTCGCGAAA
>DIVD01000050.1:1544-7203 GCA_002423245.1 Rhodobacteraceae bacterium UBA6141 | reverse complement strand
CGGGAGGGCTTCACCGGGCGCGGATCTCTGCGGCACGCCCCGCGTCTGGCGCTTCGCGGCACGGCCGCGCCCCCCCACATCGCGCGCGCGGAACATGAGGGCGCAGCCACCTGCCCCGCCGATGTCGCCGCCCCCGTCAGGCGCCTCGGGAAGGGGCGCGCCACATGAACCACGTCGGGATCAGCGCGATCAGGAAGATGCCGCAGACGACAAGGAACGCGTCCTGGAACGCCGCAGTCGAGGATTGCGCCACCACCACCTGGCCGAGGAACAACGACGCGGCGGGCATGATCTGGGTATCCGGCAGCCCCGAGGCGTGCATGAGGCCGGCCACCTCGCGCAGGAATTCCATGGTCGTCGAATTGTCGCTCGTCTGGGTGGCGGCGAAGGCATCCGCGTGCATGATCGTCCGCCGCTCGATGAACACGGTCAGCAGGTTGACCCCGAAGGCGCCGCCAAGCTGACGGATGAAGTTCGACGCCCCCGACCCCTGGCCGATAAGGTGCGGCGGAAGAACCTTCAGCGCGCCCGACGAGATGGCGGGAAACACCAGACCCAGCCCCACGCGCGAGAGAACCGTCCACAGGGCCAGCATCCAGAAGCCGGTATGAACATTTGCGCCGGTCATCAGCCACGAGGACCAGGCGAAGATCCCCATGCCGATGGCGATCATGATCGGCGCGGGCACCTTGTCGGACAGGCGCCCCGCGATCGGAAAGACCAGCAGCATGACAAAGCCCGAGGGCATCAGAAGCAGGCCCGCCTGCGTGGGCGTCATGCCCTGGATCTGCTGCACGAAGACCGGAAGCAGGTAGGTGGAGCCGAACAGCCCCGCCCCCATGATGAAGGCGATGAGCGAGGCCGAGGAAAAGGCGAAATTCGCGAACAGCCGCATGTCGAGCATGGGCTTGGAGGTATGCAGTTCCCAGGCGATGAAGGCGATGGCCGAAGCGGCGGAAATCGCGAAACCCGACAGGATCGCGTTCGTGTCCCATCCAAGCCGCTGCGCGTTCGACAGCGTGCTGAGCAGGACGGCGAGGAAGAGCGCCAGGATCGCCACGCCGACAAAATCAAAGGCGGGGATCGGACCGCTTTCTTCGCGGGTGGGCAGGAACACGTTCGCCAGCACGATGGCGAGGCCGGCGAAGGGCAGGCCCAGGTAGAAGACGAAGCGCCAGTCGAAGGCGTCCATCAGCACACCGCCGATCCAGGGGCCAAGTGCGGGGGCAAGCACCACGCCGACGCCGTAGATGCCCATGGCCGCGCCGCGCTTGTCTGGCGGAAACACCTTGAACAGCATGATCATGGCCAGCGGCTGGACGATGCCCGCCGCCGCGCCCTGCACCACGCGGGCCAGCGTCAGGACGCTTTCGTTCGGTGCGAGGCCCCCGAGGACCGAACCCGCAAGGAACACGCCCATCGAGGCGATCATCGTCAGCCGCATCCCGAAGGCGCGGTTGGCCCAGTCGGCCAGCAACATCGTGGCGGTCATCGCGGCCAGAAAGCCGGTCGAGATCCATTGGGCCTGCACCGCGCTGATGCCGAAGGCACCCATGACCGCCGGGATGGCGACGTTCACGATCGTCGTCGACAACACCACCGAGATGGTGGCAACCATGATCGTGCCGGTCGCGAACCATTTGTAGGCGGGGCCGTAACGCTCGAAATAGCGGTCAGTCTGCGACATCGACTCAGTCTGCGACATCGACAAAGACCTCGACCATCATGCCCGGCCGCAGTTCGGTGCCGCCGGCGTCGATGGACACGCGGATCGGCAGGCGCTGGGTCACTTTGGTGAAGTTGCCCGAGGGGTTGGGGCTGGGCAGAAGCGCAAGCTGGCTGGTCGCCGCCCCGCCGAGTGCGACCACCTCGCCTTCAAAGGTCCGGCCGGGAAAGGCGTCCACGGTGATGTGGGCCGGCGAGCCTACATCAATCCTGCCGAAGTCGGTCTCCTTGACATTGGCGTCGATCCACACGTCATCGGGCGCGTGATACATCGCAAGCCGTGTGCCCGGCGTCACATACTCGCCGACATCGACAAAGGTCGCGTCGGTGATGCCGTCGAACTGGGCAGTGATCGTGCGGCGCGCGAGGTCGATTTCCTTCAGGCTGCGTTCGGCCTCGGTTCCCAAACGCGCGGCCTGAAGCGACGCGATCTGCGACTCCAGCACCCGCATCTGCTCTGCGTCGGCCGCCACTATGGCCAGACTGGCCCGCGCGTTCTGGATCTGCGCGAAAGCGGCGCGCTCCTGCTGGATGGCGGTGTCCAGCGCCGCCTGGGCCTCGTCAAGGCTCTGCTGCGCGGTGACATTCTGTTCGGCGAGCCTTGTCACCCTCTCGTAACGGGACCGGGCGTTCTTCAGAACGGCGAGGGATGCCTCGTGGTTCGCCTCTGCGGCCGCTATGCCGGCCTGCGCCGCGTCGCGCCGCGCCGCAAGCTGCTTGTCCAGCAGCACCTTCTGTGCCTCGAGCTCCCCCAGTTGCGCATCGGTCGCGGCAAGCCGCGACAGGACGGCCTCAAGCTCCTTTTCCGAGGACTCGCGGTCAATCGCGGCGATCAGATCGTCCTTCTTGAGCGGATCCCCGACGAGCATCGGATAAGCCGTGATCCTTCCGGAGACCTCGCTGGCCACGGTGACGATCCGGGCGGCGATCCTGGCATCATTGATGTGCACCTGCGTGAACCGCGCGGCCACCCACGGGGCGGCCAGCCAGACCAGAACGGCAATCACGGCGCCGATCACGATCAGTCTGATCCACCTTGTGCGGCTGCGCCGTGGCGGGCGAGCCTGCGACGGTTTGCCCATTGCAGCCTCGTCTGCAATGGCCTCACCCGCCTTTATGTCATCCATTTTGACCATTGCTCAAAATCTCCAGTCTGGCCGCTATCCGGCTCAGGACTTGTGTTGCAACACGCATATCCCGCTGCGAAATCCCCTCGAGAATTGCCGTGCGACTCGCCGCCGAAATCTCTTTCATGCTGGCGATGAGCGGCCAGGCGGCCTCTGTCAGGTGCAGCGTCTTGGCCCGCCTGTCCTCGGCGGAGGGGCGGCGTTCGATCAGCCCGGCGTTCTCGAGCCCGTCGAGCAGGCGCACCAGCGATGCGGCCTCGATCTCCAGGGTGCGCGCCAGTTCGATCTGCGTCGCCTCTTGATTCCGCGAGATCTCCAGCAATACACTCCACCGGGCCTGGGACAGGCCCAGATCCCGGAACTGGAGGTCAAGATACCGTTTCCACAGGCGCGACGACGCTGCCAGGGAGCGTGCGAAATGCTCCATGAGTTCGATCGTGCCGGTGTCGTCATGCGGTGCGGGTTTCATTCTTATCAGCTTGCAGATAGTTGCAGCCCTAACTAGTATGCCGACAATCATATTGCAAGTGCATTCCAGTCATGCTGCACATGCATACCAACAGCGGAGTCCGTCGATGTATGCCAAAATCCTGTTGTGTTACGATGGCTCGCGCGAGGGACGGCTGGCGTTGCGCGAGGGGGCGCGGCTTGCGCAGATCACAGGTGCCCAGGTGATCCTGATGGCGGTGGTCGAGACGGTCGCGGGCAATGCGCTGGCGCAGGGCGCGGATGCCGGCGCGATCGTGCAGCAGCAAGCCGATTTCCGGGCGGTCCTCGATGAGGGCCATCAGAGGCTTACCGCCATGGGGCTTGCGCCCGAGCTGCGCATGGAGTCCGGCGATCCCGTTGCCAGGATCACATGGGTGGCCAAGCAGACGGGGGCCGATCTGGTCGTGGTCGGGCACCACAGGCAGGGCTTCTGGACCCGCTGGATGAGCCGGTCGGTCGCCGCCGGGCTGGCCGACGCGCTGGAATGCAGCCTTCTTCTGGCGCAGAAGGTCGTCGAGGATTCAGATCTCATGCCCAGGGCGGAGCAGGCGTAGTCCGCGGGGCGGACGCGGCGGCCTCGCGGTCAGCGCAGGAAGTCGCGGAAGCGGCGCAGGGCGAAGGCGAACATCGCCGATCCGATCACGGCGAGCGCCAGCAGTTGCGGCCAGACCACCGCCAGTCCCGCGCCGCGGAACAGCACCGCCTGCGCCAGCGCGATGAAATGCGTGTTGGGCGCCGCCAGCATGACATATTGCACCGCCTCGGGCATCGATTCGCGGGGGGTCATCCCGCCCGACAGGATCTCCAGCGGCAGCAGCACCAGCAGCAGCAGCATGGCAAATTGCGGCATCGAGCCCGAGATCGTCGCCAGAAGGATGCCCAGCGAGGTGGTGGCGAACAGGTGCAGCGCCGCGCCCGCGAGGAACAGCGCCACCGAGCCCGCCACCGGCACCCCCAGCACCCCCTGCACCACGAAGGTCAGCGACAGCCCCGCCGCCACCAGCACCACGCCGCCCATGCTGAGCACCTTGCTGGTCATGATCTCGGCGGCGCTGACCGGCATGACCAGCAGGTGTTCGACCGTGCCATGCTCGCGCTCGCGGATCAGCGCGGCCCCCGACAGGATGATCGAGAGCATGGTCACCGCGCTGATCACCGCCGACAGCGCGCCGAACCAGCCCGGGTCCAGCGCCGGGTTGAAGCGGGCGCGCAGCGCAAGATCGACGGGCAGCACCGCGTCACGCCCGGCCCAGCCGGTGATTTCCTGATCGACGATCGCCTGGATGTAGCCCGCGCCGGTAAAAGCCTGATTGACCCGCGTCGCATCGACGTTGAGTTGCAACTCGGGCCGGGCGCCCGCCACCAGATCGCTCTGGAAATCCGGCGGGATGACCAGCGAGAAGATGTCGAGGCCGGCATCCATCCGCGCATCCATCTCGGCCATGTCGATCTGCTGGGGCGTCACGAAATAGGGCGGCAGGAACGCATCCCCGATGCGCCGCGACAGGGGCGAGGCGTCCTCGTCCACGATGCCGATCGTGGCGCGGTTCAGCGTTTCGGGCATGGCGGTGGCGTGGGTGTAGATGTCCAGCGTGAAGGCATAGACCACCAGCGCCAGCAGCAGCGGATCGCGCACGAGCCCGCGAAGTTCCTTGACCGCAAGGTGCAGCACATGCCTGGGGCGCATCGCTCAGGTCTCCTGCTTGCGCACGAAGAACGCGCCGAGCGCCACCAGCACCGGCACCAGCAGAAGCATCGGCAGGAAGGACCCGGCCAGATCGCCGAAGCTCAGCGCCTTGGCAAAGACCCCGCGCGAGATGGTGACGAAATGGCTGGTCGGGAACACCTCGCCGATCACGCGGCCCATGCCTTCCAGCGAGGACACCGGGTCGATGATGCCGCCATACTGCGCGGCCGGGATCAGCGTCGCCAGCGAGGTGAAGAACAGCGCCGTGACTTGGCTGCGGGTGAAGGCCGAGATCAGCAGCCCCAGCCCCGTCGCCAGGATGACATAGACCAGCGCCCCCGCCGAAAGCGCCAGCAGGCTGCCCTTGACCGGCACGCCGAAGACGAACACCGCCAGCGCCAGCAGCAGCAGGAAGTTGACAAAGCCCAGCACGACATAGGGCACCTGCTTGCCCAGCAGGAATTCCAGCCGCAGGGCCGGGGTGACATAGAGGTTCACGATGGAGCCCGTCTCCTTCTCGCGCGCGACGGACAGGACCGCGAGCATCGCCGGGATCAGCATCAGCAGAAGCGGGATCACCGCGGGCACCATCGCCGCGAGGCTTTCGACATCGGGGTTGTAGCGGTAGCGC
>DIVD01000050.1:0-1475 GCA_002423245.1 Rhodobacteraceae bacterium UBA6141 | reverse complement strand
GCGGGAGTTCCAGCGCGAGGCTGATCTCGTTCGCGCGCATCCGCCGGTCGAGGTCGGCATGGTCGATGAGCGGGGGCTGTTCGTCGAAGTAGCGCGAGCCGGCCAGGTCGTTGACATAGGACTGGCTGGCGATGGTCCGGTCGAAGTCGAGCACCGCGAACTTGAGATCCTCGATATCCATCGAGATACCGTAGCCCAGCACGATCATCAGGATCACGCTGCCGACGGTGGCAAGCGTCAGGCGGATCGGATCGCGGCGCAGCTCCAGCGCCTCGCGCCAGGAAAAGCTCAGCAGCCGGGCAAGGCTGAACCACCCGCGGCGCCGCCGTGGCGTGGCCGAAACCCCGGTGCCGAGATCCGCGCCATGCGCGGCTGCGGGCGTGTCGTCCTCGCGCTGCGCGCGTTCCACGCCCTCGCGCTGCGCGCGTTCCAGGTGATGGATGAAGGCATCGTCCAGCGTCTCTGCGCCGGCCCCCTTGCGGATGGCTTCGGGCGTGTCGCTGATCAGCACGCGGCCCTCGTGCATCAGCGAAATCCGGTCGCAGCGCGTGGCCTCGGACATGTAGTGGGTAGAGATGAAGATCGTCACGCCATCCTTGCGCGACAGGTCCACCAGCGCCTGCCAGAAGATGTCGCGCGCCACCGGATCGACGCCCGAGGTCGGCTCGTCGAGGATCAGCACCTCGGGGCTGTGGATCAGCGCGACGGCCAGCGACAGCCGCTGACGGATGCCAAGCGGCAGCCGCAGCGGCAGGCTGTCGAGCACGTCCTCAAGGTCGAATCGCTGCGCAAGCTCGGCGATCCGCGGGCCGATCTCGGCGGGCTCCATGTCGAACAGCCGCGCGTGAAGTTCAAGGTTCTGCCGCACCGTCAGCTCGGAATAGAGCGAGAAGGACTGCGTCATGTAGCCGATGCGCTTGCGCGTGGCCATGTCGCGCGCGTCCACCTTCCGGCCATTGATCCGGGTGGTGCCCTCGGCAGGTTCCACAAGCCCGGTCAGCGCCTTCATCGTCGTCGTCTTGCCGCAGCCGTTGGACCCGAGAAAGCCGAAGATCTCGCCTTTCTCGATGCGGAAGCTCACGTCCTTGACCGCCGCGAAATCGCCGAACCTGACCGTCAGGTGTTCGGCCTCGACGACATAGCCATCGTGATCGGCGCGGTCACGCGGCGGGACGATCAGTTCGTGGTGCCGGGCGCGCCTGTCCTCGGGAAGAAGCGCGATGAAGGCATCGTCGAGGTTGGCGGTGCCGGTGCGGTTCAGGATTTCGGCGGGGGTGCCGGTGGCAAGCACCCGGCCGTCATCCATCGCCACCAGGTGATCGAACCCCGCCGCCTCCTCCATGTAGGCACTGGCGACGATCAGGCTCATGCCCGCACGCGCGGCGCGGATGCGCGCGATCAGCGCCCAGAACTCGCGCCGCGACAGCGGATCGACGCCGGTGGTCGGCTCGTCGAGGATCAGCAGGTCGGGGTCG
>DIVD01000024.1 GCA_002423245.1 Rhodobacteraceae bacterium UBA6141 | reverse complement strand
CGCTTGAGGTCCATCGGGTTCATGCCCGCGGCGACCGACTTGAGGCCCTCCTTGATGATGGCCTGCGCCAGCACGGTGGCGGTGGTGGTGCCGTCGCCGGCTTCGTCATTGGTGCGGGAAGCGACTTCCTTCACCATCTGGGCGCCCATGTTCTCGAACTTGTCTTCCAGTTCGATTTCCTTGGCGACCGTGACACCGTCCTTGGTGATCCGCGGGGATCCGAACGATTTCTCGATGACGACGTTGCGGCCTTTCGGGCCGAGGGTCACCTTCACCGCGTCGGCGAGGATGTTGACGCCGCGCAGCATGCGGTTGCGGGCATCTACTTCGAATTTGACGTCCTTGGCAGCCATTGAATTTGCTCCTGGTTGTCTTGGGTTACGGGTGGACAGGCGGTCCTTGCATCAGCCTTGGGCCGGGCCCGGGGCGCCGGGGCGAACCCGGCGGCGGAACCCGCGGGCCCGTCAGTCGATGATGCCGAGGATGTCGCTTTCCTTCATGATCAGCAGTTCTTCGCCATTGACGGTGACTTCGGTGCCCGACCACTTGCCGAACAGAACGCGGTCGCCCGCCTTCACCGACATCGAGATCAGCTCGCCCGAATCCTTGCGCGCACCCTCGCCGACGGCGACGATCTCGCCCTCGGCCGGCTTTTCCTTGGCATTGTCGGGGATGATCAGACCGCCCTTGGTCTTTTCTTCGCCTTGCACACGCTTGACCAGCACACGGTCATGCAGCGGTTTGAAAGCCATCTGGTAACACTCCCTAGGTTCCAGGTTGATATCCGTTGGCACTCGACTTTGGTGAGTGCTAACGCGATGCAGAGATAGGCAGATCACCGCGCCGTGTCAACACCCCGCGCCGGCGGGATCCGCGCAAAAATCGCTTCTGCCGCGCGCCACGCTCTGGAAACCTGCCCGCCCGGGTGCCAGCTTCAGCATGGGGCCACGCCCGCCCGCAACCCGCCCGCCCCCGCAACCCGCCCGCCCCCGCAACCCGAAGGTTTCCCGATGTTCCGCCGCCTGCTCTGCACCCTTGCCCTGATCGCGCCCCTGGCCGCCGCGCCCGCCACGGTTTCGGCCGCCTGCGCCGGCACCGACCTGCTGGCCGACCTGCCGCAGGCAGAGGCACAGGCCCTGGCCGAGGCGATGGAGGGGCAGCCCTATCCCGCCGGCAACCACTGGCTCGCGCGCAAGGGCAAGGCTCGGATCACCGTGATCGGCACGCTGCACATGTTCGACCCGCGCATGACCGCCGCGATGGAAAACCTCGCCCCCGCCGTGCGCGAGGCCGACCTGCTGCTGGTCGAGGCGACCGAGCAGGAGATGGCGCAGATGCAGGCCGAGCTTGGCCGCCGCCCCGAGCTTCTGTTCCTGCAAGACGGACCCAGCCTGCTGGAACGGCTCGACCCCCGGGACTGGGCGCAACTGTCCGCCGAGCTTGCCGAACGCGGCGTGCCGGGGATGATGGCGGCAAAGATGCAGCCCTGGTATGTCGCGATGATGCTGGGCATGCCCGCCTGCGCCATGCCGAAGCCCGGAGAGCAGCTTCAGGGGCTCGACAAGCTGCTGATGGATGTGGCCGCCGCCTCCGGCACGCCCACCCGCGCGCTGGAGGCGTTCGACACCGTGTTCCACATCTTCGCCGGGTTCACCATCGACCAGCAGCTTGACATGATCCGCGCCTCGCTGCCGCTGGCGGATCGGGCAGAGGACATGTTCGCCACCCTCACCGAAGCCTACTTCGCCGAGGAACACCGCAAGATCTGGGAATATTCCCGCATCCTGACCCGCACCGCCCCCGGCACCGATCCCGTGCAGGCCGAGGCGGATTTCGACCTGCTGGAACGCGCCCTGCTGACCGAACGCAACCGCGCCTGGATGACGGTGATCCGCGCCGAGGCGGGCGACGGGCGCGCCCCGCGCCACCTGGTCGTCGCCGCCGGCGCCGCGCACCTGTCCGGCCCCGACGGCGTGCTGGCCCTGCTCGCCGCCGATGGCTGGGAGATGGAACGCCGCCCGTT
This sequence comes from Rhodobacteraceae bacterium UBA6141, assembly GCA_002423245.1. Taxonomy (GTDB): domain Bacteria; phylum Pseudomonadota; class Alphaproteobacteria; order Rhodobacterales; family Rhodobacteraceae; genus Frigidibacter. The sequence continues at coordinate 106,313 of DIVD01000024.1, read as the reverse complement.
CTGACCGCATCCCGCCTTGCAGTTCTTGCTGGCGGAAATATCCCGGGGGGGGAGCGGCCAGCGGCCGCCGGGGGGCAGAGCCCCCCTCTGCCCCTTCCGCCATGCGCGCCCCCGATCCCCGGTGACAACCCATGCCGCACCGCCTATAAGGCGGGCGCATTCCATCCTGCCTGCGCGGCACGACCCGAAGGGACAGTCACATGATCAAGGTTTTCGGCCACAAATCCCCCGACACCGACTCCACCGGCTCGCCCATCATCTGGGCCTGGTACCTGTCCGAGGTGAAGGGCATCCCCGCCACACCGTGCCTGCTGGGCGAGCCGAACACCGAGGCCGCCTTCATGCTGACCCGCTGGGAGCTGCAAAAGCCGCAGATCATCGCCGATGTCGGCGCCGGGGACAGCGTGATCCTCGTCGACACCAACAACCCCGCCGAACTGCCGCCCTCGATCAACGACGCCAGCATCGTCGGGATCATCGACCATCACATGCTGGTCGGCGGGCTGAAGACCCGCAGCCCGATCGACGTCACCATGCGCCCGCTGGCCTGCACCGCGACCATCCTGCACGACCTGATGGGCGACGAGGTTGCGAAGGCCCCGCGCGCGATCAAGGGCGCGATGCTCTCCTGCATCCTGTCCGACACGCTCGAATTCCGCTCGCCCACCACCACCGCGCATGACCGCGAGGTGGCCGAAGCTCTGGCCGCCGATCTGGGCCTCTCGATCCCCGATCTCGCCGCCGAGCTGTTCGCCGCAAAATCCGATGTCTCGGCCTTCTCGGATGCCGAACTGCTGCGGATGGATTCGAAGGAATACACCATCGACGGCACCGAACTGCGGATCTCGGTGCTGGAAACCACCGCGCCGAAGGTCGTGCTGGACCGCAAGGCCGGCCTAATGGCCGCCATGCCCGCCGTCGCCGCCGAAGATGGCGCCGAGCATGTGATGCTGTTCGTGATCGACATCCTGCGCGAGGAGGCGACGCTGCTGGTCCCCGATGACGTGGTCAGGCGCATCGCGGAAGCCAGCTTCGGCTGCACCGTCACCGGCGACACCGTGGTGCTGCCGGGGATCATGAGCCGCAAGAAGCAGATCATCCCCGCGCTGAAGGTCTAGGCGGCAGGAGGCGCGCGCAAAGCTGCCACCGGATAGCCATACCCTTTCCAGATCGCCCCCCCCGAGCAAGGTTCCACGATGACCCGCATCCTCTCCTCGCTGTCCGAGATCGCCCCGGACCATGACGCGATCCTGTGCGACCTCTGGGGCTGCGTGCACAACGGCATCGCGCCCTATCCGGCGGCGGTGGCGGCGCTGCAGGCGTTCCGCGCCGGGGGCGGCAAGGTGGTGCTGCTGACCAACGCGCCCCGCCCCAATGCCGACGTGATCGCGCAGATCGACCGGATGGGCGTGCCGCGCGACGCCTGGGATGCGGTCGTGTCCTCCGGCGACGCGGCGCAGGATGCGATGCTGGCGGGGGCGGTCGGGCGCAGGGTCTGGTTCATCGGCTCCGACAAGGATCTGGGCTTTTTCGACAACATCCCGGCGGACTGGGTGAACAAGGCCCCCGCCATCGAGCGGGTGCCGCTGGACGAGGCCGAGGGCATCGTCTGCACCGGCCCCTATGACGACCTGCACGACACGCCCGAGGATTACCGCGCCCGCTTCCTGCTGGCCAAGACCCGGGGGCTGAAGCTGCTCTGCGCCAACCCCGACATCGTGGTGGACATGGGCGACCGGCGCATCTACTGCGCCGGCGCGCTGGCGCAGCTTTACACCCGGATGGGCGGCGAGAGCCTGTATTTCGGCAAGCCGCACCCGCCGATCTATGACCTTGCCCGCCGCCGCCTCGCCGCGCTCGGGCTCGACGAGCCGCGCCTGCTGGCGGTCGGCGACGGCATCCGCACCGATATCGAAGGCGGGCTCGGCGAGGGGATCGACACGGTGTTCATCACCGGCGGCCTTGCCGCCGAAACCTTCGGCCCGGACGTGGAACATCCCGACCCCGCGGCGCTGGAGCGGTGGCTGGCAGACCAGGGCCGGGTGCCGCAATATGCGATGGGCCGCCTGCGCTGACCGGCGGCGGGAGCGACGGCCGCGACTGCCGGGCAATAATATTGCGGCCTCGGCATCCGCCGCGTCAATAAATTACCCACCAGATCTTGCGCTCCGCGCCCGCCGCTGCTATGCTGCACCGCAACATGCCTTGTTCCGGGACTCCGATCATGCTGGACAACTTTCCCCGCGGCTCGATCTGCATCGAGGATCTCGAGATCGGGATGGTGCGCTTCCTGCGCAAGGAAGTCACCGACCGCGACATCGCGCTGTTCGCCGAGGTCTCGACCGACCGCAACCCGGTGCATCTGGACGAAGCCTATGCGCAGGACACCATCTTCGGCGGCCGCATCGCGCATGGCATGTTGACCGCCGGGCTGATTTCGGCCGTGATCGGCGAACAGCTTCCGGGGCACGGCACCGTCTATCTGGCCCAGACGCTGAAGTTCATGGCTCCCGTGCGCCCCGGCGACATGGTTCATGCCGAGGTCAGGGTGACCGCCATCGACCATGCCAGGCGGCGCGTCACCCTTGAAACCCACTGCTCGGTGGGCGATACCCTCGTGCTGAAGGGCGAGGCCGTGGTTCTGGCGCCGAGCCGCAAATTCGACTGATACGGCGGGTCTCTCGCCGCCGCGAGGGACGATGCGCAGACTGACCGACTGGACCGGACTGAGCGGAACCGACCGAGGCGCCTCGGTCGCGATGGGCAATTTCGACGGGGTGCATCTGGGCCACAGGGCGGTGATCGACCTCGCGCGCCGCCCCCCCGCACCGCTTGGCGTGCTGACCTTCGAGCCGCATCCGCGCGAGTATTTCGCCCCCGACGCCCCGCCCTTCCGGCTTATGAACGCCGAGTCGCGCGCGCACCGGCTGGAAAAGCTGGGCGTGGAGCGGCTTTACGAAGTGCGCTTCGACGCGCGCCTTGCGGGGATGGAGGCGGAAGCCTTCGCCCGCGAGGTTCTGGCCGAAGGGCTGGGTATCGTGCATGTCACGGTCGGCACCAATTTCTGCTTCGGCAAGGGCCGGGGCGGCACCGTAGCCCTGCTGCAGGAGTTCGGCGCGCGCCTCGGCTTTGGCGTCACGGTGGCCGACCTCGTGGGGATCGGCGGGCAGGAGATCTCCTCCACCGCGATTCGCGCGGCGCTGTCCGAGGGCCGCCCCCGCGATGCGGCGGCGATGCTGGGCCACTGGCACCGCATCGAGGGCGAGGTGATCCACGGCGAAAAGCGCGGGCGCGCGCTTGGCTATCCGACCGCGAACATGGCGCTCGACCGGCTGCACCTGCCGCGCTTCGGTGTCTATGCGGTCAAGGCCGATGTGCTGGACGGGCCGCAGGCCGGCAGCTATGGCGGCGTCGCCAGCCTTGGCGTGCGGCCGATGTTCGGGGCCGACGCGCCGAACCTCGAGACCTTCCTGTTCGACTTCGCCGGCGATCTGTACGGCCGGCACCTCTCGGTCGCCTTCGTGGACTACCTGCGCCCCGAATTGCACCTCGACGGGCTGCCGGCGCTGATCGACCAGATGGCCGCCGACAGCGACCGCGCCCGCGCCATCCTCGCGCAGCTTTGAGCGCGGCGCCTCAAGCGCCGCCCTTTCCTTCCGCCGCCGCTTGCGGCACTGTCGCTCGCCATGACCAAGCCCGCCCCCGCGCCTCGCCCCGAGTTCTGGACACTGCCGCTGAACCGCCTGAACCCCACCGAATGGGAGGCGCTGTGCGACGGCTGCGGCAAGTGCTGCCTGAACAAGATCGAGTTCGAGGACACGAACGAGATCGCCTTCACCAACATCGCCTGCAAGCTGCTGGACGGGCAGAGCTGCCGCTGCTCCAGCTACGAGTCCCGCCACCGCTTCGTGCCCGACTGCGTGCGCCTCTCGCCCAGGACCATCGCCCGGATCGCCTACTGGATGCCCTCCACCTGCGCCTACCGGCTGCGGCATCAGGGCCAGCCGCTGTTCGACTGGCACCCGCTGATCTCGGGCGACCCGGACTCGGTGCACGCCGCCGGGCAATCGGTGCGGGGCTGGACGGTGCCGGAATTCGAGGTGCCCGAGGACGACTGGGAAGACCACATCATCGAGGATCTCTGAATGAACTTCGCCTCCGACAACACATCCGCCGCGGCGCCCGAGGTGATGGCCGCGGTGCAGGCCGCCAATGCCGGCTCGGCGATGCCCTATGGCAATGACGAGATCATGGACCGCGTGCGCGCCCGCATCCGCGAGGTGTTCGAGGCGCCCGAGGCGGCGGTCTGTCTGGTGGCGACGGGCACCGCCGCGAACGCGCTGTCGCTCGCGATCCTGACCCCGCCCTGGGGCGCGGTGTTCTGCCACCGCCACGCGCATGTGCAAGAGGACGAATGCGGCGCGCCCGAGTTCTACACGAACGGCGCCAAGCTGGTGCTGGTCGAGGGCGCCCATGCCAAGATGACGCCGGAGACGCTGCACCGGGCGATTTCCGGCATCGGGCAGGGCGGCGTCCACAACGTGCAGCGCGGCATGGTCACCCTCACCAACGCCACCGAGAACGGCACCGTCTATTTCGCCTCCGAGGTGAAGGCGCTGACGGCGGTCGCGCGCAGCTTCGGGCTGCCGGTGCACATGGACGGCGCGCGCCTTGCCAACGCGATCGTTGCCAGCGGCGCCACCCCGGCCCAGATGACCTGGAAGGCGGGGGTCGATGTGCTGTCCCTCGGCGGCACCAAGAACGGCTGCCTCGGGGTCGAGGCGGTGGTGATCTTCGATCCGGCCCGCGCGCGCGAGTTCGAGCTTCGGCGCAAGCGCGGCGGGCATCTGCTGTCCAAGCACCGCTTCCTGTCGGCGCAGATGGAGGCCTATCTGGCGGGCGATCTGTGGCTGCGGCTGGCGGCGCAGGCCAATGCGGCGGCGGCGCGGCTGTCGGCCGGCCTGCTGACGGTGCCGCAGGCCAGCCTCGTGCATCCCTGCGAGGCGAATGCGGTGTTTGCCGCCTTCCCGCGCGCCGGGCACCGGCGGGCACAGGCGGCGGGGGCGGCCTACTACCTGTGGCCCGACGATCAGTCGATGGAGGGGCCCGAGGGCGAGGCGCTTGCGGCGCGGCTGGTCTGTTCATGGTCCACGACCGATGCCGAGGTGGACGGCTTCGTCTCGCTCATCCGGGGCTGATCAGCGCGCCGATCAGCGCCGCCACCTCGGCCGGATGGGTCAGCGGCAGCATGTGCCCCGCGCCCGCGACCACCTCGAGCCGCGCGCCGGGTATCCGCTCCGCCAGCACGTCCAGCACCGCCCACATCGAGGCGGGCGAACGGTCGCCCCGGAGCAGCAGCACCGGCATCGCCAGCGCCTCCGGCCGCCCCGGTCGCAGCAGTCCGGCACTGTCGCCCTCGTTCGCGGGGAGGATCTCGGCCAGAAGCCCGATGCGCCGGATGAAGGCGTCGCGCTGCCGGGCGTCCAGCGCGGCCCAGGGCAGGCCGTTGCCCCAGAGCCCCACGAACTGCTCTGCGGTCCGCGCATGGTCGCCAGCCGCCAGCGCGTCGAGAAAGGGCGCGGACTCCGCCTTGTAGGCCGCCCATTCGGGACGGCCGCGCAGGGCGGCGAACAGCACCGGCTCGATCAGCGTCAGGCTGCGCACCCGCGCCGGATCCGCCTCTGCCGCCGCCAGCGCCACCAGCGCGCCGAAGGAGTGGCCGATCACATGCACCGGCCCCTCTGCCTGCCGCAGCAGCGCCAGCGCCGTGCCTGTCGCGGCGCCGATGTAATCCGGCGCGCCCCACCGCGCGGGATCCCAGTCGGCCGACCTGCCATGCCCCGGCAGATCGAAGGCGGCCATCGTCAGCTGCCCGCCAAGCACCCCCATCAGCGGCGCCAGTGCCCCCGAATGGGCCAGCGAGCAATGGATGCCGAGCGCCGCCTGCGGCCCCTGCCCGAAGCGCTGCACGAAGGCCGCCTGCTTGTTGTCGAACATGGCACCCCCTGCCCCCATCGCGCCCCCCGCCCCATCGCGCCCGGAACCGGCGCGAAAATCCCGCCGCGCCGCAGGAGCGGTTTGCGGCAACGCTAGCCCGGTGCTAAGGCGGGGGCAACGTCACGAATCCGTCATTCGACGCTGCCCCGAAGGACACGCCAACATGCCCGTCATCACCGAGCCGAAGATCATCTCCGGCAATGCCAACCGTCCGCTTGCCACGGCCATCGCGCGGCGCATGTCGATGCATCGCGGCATGTCCGTGGGCCTTGTCGATGCGAGGGTGGAGCGGTTCAACGACCAGGAAATCTTCGTCGAGGTGTTCGAGAATGTCCGCGGCGAGGACATGTTCATCGTGCAGTCCACCTCGAACCCCGCCAATGACAACCTGATGGAACTGCTGATCATCACCGACGCGCTGCGCCGGTCGTCGGCGGCTCGGATCACCGCGGTGATCCCCTATTTCGGCTATGCCCGGCAGGACCGCCGGTCCAAGGCCCGCACCCCGATCTCGGCCAAGCTGGTCGCGAACCTGATCACCGAGGCGGGCATCGACCGGGTGCTGACCCTCGACCTGCACGCCGCCCAGATCCAGGGCTTCTTCGACGTGCCGGTGGACAACCTCTATGCCGCGCCGGTCTTCGCGCTGGATATCGAGCACAACTTCAAGGACCGGATGGGCGATCTGATGATCGTCTCGCCCGATGTGGGCGGCGTGGCGCGGGCGCGCGAGCTGGCCAAGCGCATCAACGCCCCGCTGGCGATCGTGGACAAGCGGCGCGAGAAGGCGGGCGAGGTGGCGGGCATGACGGTGATCGGCGAGGTAGCCGGCAAGACCTGCATCATCGTCGATGACATCTGCGACACGGCCGGCACGCTGTGCAAGGCCGCCGAGGTGCTGATCGAGGCGGGCGCGGCCGAGGTTCACAGCTACATCACCCACGGCGTGCTGTCCGGCCCGGCGGTGGAGCGGATTTCCGGGTCGGTGATGAAGAACCTCGTCATCACCGATTCCATCGAGCCGACGGCGGCGGTGAAGGCCGCGCCGAACATCCGCATCGTGCCGACTGCACCGATGTTCGCGCAGGCGATCCTGAACACCTGGAACGGCACCAGCGTGTCCTCGCTGTTCGAGACCGATACGCTCGTGCCGATCTACGAAGGGCTCTACACCCGCGGCTGAGGCTGAGGCGGCCGGGAGGGGGCGACGGCGGCCGGGGCGGCGGCGGCCGGTCAGCGCACCTCCCAGTCGTCCTCGCTGGGCAGTTCGCCGATCGCCAGCCAGTCGGCGCGCACCCGCGCCACCCGGGTATCGCCCCAGGTGCGGAACACCAGCTCAAAGCCCTCCCCGGTGATCATGTCGGCGGAAATGTCGGCGCGCTGGTTCGACTTGCTGTCCATGTCCCACATGGACATCGTCACCTGCACCGCGGGCGGCCGGGAAAACGGCTCGGAAAACGAGACCGCCTTGCGCAACTCGCGCGGGCCGGATCCCGTCCACATGGCGCCGCCATGCTGAAAGTCCGAAAACAGCACGACCGAGCCCTGATCCACCCCCACAACGAACTTCTCAAGACGCCGCATCGCCCGCCCCCTGCCCTGCCTCAGTGCAATCCTGACGTGTAAAGGCATTGCGGGAAAGCACAAAGCCCCGGTTTCCCGGGGCCTGCACAAGGCTCATTGGCCCGGATTCATCGCCCCGGATTCATCGGCCCGGGATCAGAGCGACGCCTGGTTCGGATCCAGCCCGATATGGGTGCCCATCGCCATCATGTCGGCCAGCAGCTTGGCGGCGGCCTCCACCGCCTCCTCGCCGGCCTCCTCGCGCGCGCTTGCGTGCTGCTGGCGGGCTTCGGCGACCATCGTGTTGTAGACTTCCTGCGTGACTTCCGCCGTCGGCAGGCTGCGCTCGGCCAGAACCGAGACGCTGTCCCCGGCGATCTCGGCAAAGCCGCCGGTCACCGCATAGTCGGTGCTGCCTTCGGCAGAGACCACGGTCAGGATGCCCGGCCGCAGCGTCGTGATCATCGGCGCATGACCCGGCATCGCGGTCAGGTCACCCTCCGCACCGGGAATGCGCACCTCGCGCGCCTGAACGGACGCCAGCCTGCGCTCGGGCGAGACGAGGTCGAACTGCATCGTGTCGGCCATGCTGCCCCCTTACGCCGCTTCTGCGGCAAGACGCTGCGCCTTGGCGACCACTTCCTCGATGCCGCCCACCATGTAGAACGCCGCTTCCGGCAGGTGGTCATACTCGCCCGCGACGACCGCCTTGAACGACTTGATCGTGTCTTCCAGCGGAACCTGCTTGCCGTCGGCGCCGGTAAACACCTTCGCCACGTCGAAGGGTTGCGACAGGAAGCGCTGGATCTTGCGCGCCCGCGTCACGGTCAGCTTGTCCTCTTCGGACAGCTCGTCCATGCCGAGGATGGCAATGATGTCCTGCAGCGACTTGTAGCGCTGGAGGATCTGCTGCACGTCGGTCGCGACCTTGTAATGCTCCTCGCCGATCACCGCCGGGTCCAGCAGGCGCGAGGTGGAGTCGAGCGGGTCCACCGCCGGGTAGATGCCAAGCTCGGAAATCGAACGCGACAGCACCGTGGTCGCGTCGAGGTGGGCGAAGGAGGCGGCCGGCGCCGGGTCGGTCAGGTCGTCGGCCGGAACGTAGATGGCCTGCACCGAGGTGATCGAGCCCTTCTTGGTCGAGGTGATCCGCTCTTGCAGCGCGCCCATGTCGGTCGCCAGCGTCGGCTGGTAGCCCACGGCCGAAGGGATGCGGCCCAGCAGGGCCGAGACTTCCGAACCCGCCTGGGTAAAGCGGAAGATGTTGTCCACGAAGAACAGCACGTCGGTGCCGGACTGGTCGCGGAACTGTTCGGCCAGCGTCAGGCCGGTCAGCGCGACGCGGGCACGGGCGCCCGGCGGCTCGTTCATCTGCCCATAGACCAGCGCCACCTTCGATGCCGTCAGATCCTCGATGTTGATGACGCCCGACTCGATCATCTCGTGATAGAGGTCGTTGCCCTCGCGGGTCCGCTCGCCCACGCCGGCGAACACCGAATAGCCCGAGTGCACCTTGGCGATGTTGTTGATCAGTTCCATGATCAGAACCGTCTTGCCCACGCCGGCGCCGCCGAACAGCCCGATCTTGCCGCCCTTCGCATAGGGCGCGAGCAGGTCGATCACCTTGATGCCGGTCACCAGCACCACGCTTTCGGTGGACTGCTCGTCGAAGGCGGGGGCCGGCTGGTGGATGGCGCGGGTCTCGGTCGCGTCGACCGGGCCCTTTTCATCCACCGGCTCGCCGATCACGTTGAGGATCCGGCCCAGCGTCGCATCGCCCACCGGAACCGAGATCGGCATGCCGAGGTCCGACACCGGGGCGCCGCGAACGAGACCCTCGGTCGAGTCCATGGCGATGGTGCGCACGGTGCTTTCGCCCAGATGCTGCGCGACCTCCAGAACCAGGCGCTTGCCGTTGTTGAAGGTTTCAAGCGCGTTCAGGATCGCCGGCAGATGGCCCTCGAATTGCACGTCGACGACGGCGCCGATCACCTGCGTGACTTTGCCAGTTGCTGTTGCCATGTGGTTTCTCCGGTTCCGTCAGAGCGCCTCGGCGCCCGAGATGATTTCGATGAGTTCCTTGGTGATCGCGGCCTGGCGCGAGCGGTTGTAGACGATGGTCAGCTTGTTGATCATGTCGCCCGCGTTGCGGGTGGCATTGTCCATCGCGCTCATCCGCGCACCCTGTTCGGACGCCGCGTTCTCCAGCAGGGCCGTGAAGATCTGCGTGGCGACGGAGCGCGGCAGCAGATCGGCCAGAATACCCTCTTCGGAAGGCTCGTAGTCATAAAGCGTCGAGGCCTCTGCGCCGCTGTCGAACACCGCGGGAATGATCTGCTGCGCGGTCGGGATCTGGCTGATCACCGACTGGAAACGGTTGTAGAAGATCGTCGCCACGTCGAACTCGGTCGCGGCAAAGCGGGCGAGGATGTCGCGGGCGATGCCCTGCGCCGTGTCATAGCCGATGCGCTTGACCTCGGACAGGTCGACATGGCCGACGAAGTACTGGCCATAGTCGCGCTTCAGCTGCTCGCGGCCCTTCTTGCCGACGGTGAGGATCTTCACCGTCTTTCCGGCCGCCAGCAATTCGGTGATCCGCGCCCGGGCAAGCCGGACGATGACGGTATTGAACCCGCCGCACAGGCCCCGCTCCGAGGTCATCACCACCAGCAGATGCACCCGGTCGGCGCCGGTGCCGGCCAGAAGGCGCGGCGCGCCTTCGGACCCGGCGACCGAGGCGGCAAGCCCCGAGACCACGGCGGTCATCCGCTCGGCATAGGGACGCGCGGCCTCTGCGGCCTCCTGGGCACGGCGCAGTTTCGCCGCCGCGACCATCTGCATCGCCTTCGTGATCTTGCGCGTGGACTTCACGCTTTCGATCCGGTTCTTCAGGTCCTTAAGGCTAGGCATAACCCTGTCCTCTCCCCCGCTCAGGCGAAGGTTTTCGCGTACTCGTCAAGAGCAGCGCGGATCGACTTTTCAAGATCGCCCGCCACCTTGCGGTCGTTCCGGGTGATGTCGTCCAGCAGGTCCTTGCGGTTGTTGCGCAGGAAGGACAGCAGGCCCGCTTCCCAGCGGCCGACATCCTTCACCGGAATGCTGTCGATATAGCCCTTGGTGCCCGCGAAGATGACGATCACGATCTCAGCGTTGGTCATCGGCGCGTATTGCGGCTGTTTCATCAGTTCGGTCAGGCGCGCGCCGCGGTTCAGCAGTCGCTGGGTCGAGGCGTCGAGGTCCGATCCGAACTGCGCGAAGGCCGCCATCTCGCGGTATTGCGCAAGTTCGAGCTTCACCGGCCCGGCGACCGACTTCATCGCCGCGGTCTGCGCGGCAGAGCCGACGCGCGACACCGAAAGGCCGGTGTTCACGGCGGGGCGGACGCCCTGATAGAACAGCTCGGTTTCCAGGAAGATCTGCCCGTCGGTGATCGAGATCACGTTNNTCGGGATATAGGCCGACACGTCGCCCGCCTGCGTCTCGATGATCGGCAGCGCGGTCAGCGAGCCCGAACCGAAATCCTCGTTCAGCTTCGAGGACCGCTCCAGCAGGCGCGAGTGCAGGTAGAACANNGCAGCAGCAGCGACATCTGGCGATACGCCACGGCCTGCTTGGACAGGTCGTCATAGATGATCAGCGCATGGCGGCCGTTGTCGCGGAAGAATTCCGCGATCGCGGTTGCCGAATAGGGCGCGAGAAACTGCATCGGCGCCGGGTCCGACGCGGTGGCCGCGACCACGATCGTATAGGCGATCGCGCCGCTTTCCTCCAGCTTCTTCACCAGCTGCGCCACGGTCGAGCGCTTCTGCCCGATGGCGACATAGACGCAGTAGAGCTTCTTGCTCTCGTCGTCGCCGGCGGCCTCGTTGTAGGATTTCTGGTTCAGGATCGTGTCGAGCGCGATCGCGGTCTTGCCGGTCTGGCGATCGCCGATGATCAGCTCGCGCTGGCCGCGGCCGACCGGGATCATCGCGTCCACCGATTTCAGCCCCGTCGCCATCGGTTCATGCACCGACTTGCGCGGGATGATGCCCGGCGCCTTGACGTCCGCAATGCGGCGCTCGGTCGAAACGATCGGACCCTTGCCGTCGATCGGGTTGCCAAGCGCATCCACGACCCGGCCCAGCAGGCCGTTGCCCACCGGCACGTCCACGATCGACTGGGTGCGCTTGACGATATCGCCTTCCTTGATGTCGCGGTCCGAGCCGAAGATCACGATCCCGACGTTGTCCACCTCGAGGTTCAGCGCCATTCCGCGGATACCGCCGGGGAATTCGACCATCTCGCCGGCCTGGACATTGTCGAGCCCGTGGACCCGTGCGATCCCGTCGCCGACGCTGAGCACGCGGCCCACCTCGGCAACTTCGGCGTCCTGGCCGAAGTTCCTGATCTGCTCCTTGAGGATCGCAGAGATCTCGGCTGCTTGGATTCCCATTATCCGACCTCTTTCATGGCATGCTGGAGAGAGGCGAGCTTCGAGGCGACCGACGTGTCGATCATCTTCGAGCCAACCTTGACGATCAGACCGCCGATGAGGCTTTCATCGACGGCCGTGTTCAGGATCACGGTCTTGCCGACCGTCCTGGAAAGCGCGGCCGCAAGGCGGTCCGACTGCTCGGCCGACAGCGGCGAGGCGGCGGTCACCTCCGCGGTGACCTCGCCCTTCTCGGCGGCGATGCGGTCCCTGAGCACCTGCACCAGCTGCGGCAGCACGAACAGCCGCCGCTTGGAGGCCATCAGCGCCAGCGTGTTGGCCAGCAGCCCCGACAGGCCCATCTTCGCGGCGATCGCGGCGATGCTGCGCGCCTGTTCGTCGCGGCTGTAGATCGGCGAGGCGATCAGGTCGCGGAACTCGGGGCTCTCCTTCAGCGCCGCGTCCAGCGCCGAGACATCGGCTTCCAGCGTGGCGAGGCTGCCGCCCTCCCTGGCGAGGTCGAAAACGGCCGAGGCATAGCGCCCGGCGATGCTAGCGGAGATCGAAGCTGGTTCGGACACGTCCACCCTTCCGATGTCTTTGCCCCGGACCTGCTCCGGGCAGGCAGAGGGCGAGCCGTGGCAATGCGCGGCTGTCCGCACAGAGCCAAATTCGGCGCGGGTTTAGCAGAGCAATGCGGGTGTCGCAACCGCCAAGAGTGCCGGGCCATGGCCGGAAAATGCCGAATTCCCGGGGGCTTGGCGGCGGGCAGGCAAAAAGGGGCAAATATTTGGCCTGGCTTTGGGCGCTAACATCCCGCCCGGGGTAACAATTCCCCCGCAGCCCGCCAGCGCCCGCCCCGGCCGCGGCGCGGCGATTCACCTTGCGGCCGCAGCGCGGGAAAGCCGCCGAGCGCCCCAAGCCGCCCGGAACCCGCCCCGAAATCCGGCCGAAATCCGGCCCGAACTCCGGGAGGCTCAGCCGCCCGGCAACGCGCCCGCGGCAGAGCCGCCCGCCGGCTGCACCGCGCCCTCCAGCACCTTAAGCGGCCGCCGCACCGCCGCCGCAAGCCCCGGACTGGTCGGCGCATAGACCTGCCTCGACGCCTCGACCATCAGCACCCCCCCGGCATAGATCGAGCTGATCCGCGTGCCCATCCGCTCCCACATCGGGGCGGAGCGCAGCCAGAACCGCCGGCTGGTCGGGGGGATATACAGCGCCGCCAGATGCCGCTCCGGCGCGAACCCCGCCCGCCGCAATTGCGCGTCGAGCTGCCCCAGCGTGTAGGGCCGCCCGAAGCCGAAGGGCGTCACGTCGCGCCGCGCCCACAATCCCGCCCGGCTGGGCACGATGAAGATCGCCCGCCCCCCCGGCCCCAGCACGCGGCGGCACTCCTCCAGCACCGCGGTCGGATTCTCGGACGTCTCCAGCCCGTGCATCAGCACCAGCTTGTCCACGCTGCCGGTATCGAGCGGCCACTGCACCTCCTCGCACAGCACCGACACGTTCGCCATGCCCGCGGGCCAGGGCATCACCCCCTGCGGCGCCGGCATCAGCCCGATCACCCGCCGCGCCGAGGCCAGATAGGGGCGCAGCAGCGGCACCGCAAAGCCGAAGCCGGCCACGGTCTGCCCCTGCGCCTCGGGCCACAGCGCGATCATCTGGTCGCGGATCGCCTTCTGCGCCACCCGCCCCAGCGGCGTGCGGTAATAGAAGTTGCGCAGATCCAGAACGTCGAGATGCATTGCGCCTGCCGGCTCCGTTGGGCAAAGTCGGCCCTCACCATAGCCCGATCCCACAGGAATGCCATGCTGCAGCTTGTCACCATCCCCTGCCTTTCGGACAATTACGCCTTCCTCGTGCACAACGCGGGCACCGGCGAGACCGCCTGCTTCGACGTGCCCGAGGCGGCACCGATCCTTGCCGCGCTGAACGCGCGCGGCTGGCGCCTGACCGACATCCTGCTGACCCATCACCATGCCGATCACATCCAGGGCGTGCCCGAGCTGGTGGCCGCGACCGGCGCCCGCGTCACCGGCGCCGCCGCCGACGCGCACCGCCTGCCGCCGCTGGACCGCGCCGTCACCCCCGGCGAGCGCGTCCCCCTGTGCGGCACCGAGGCCGCGGTGATCGACGTATCGGGCCATACCGTCGGCCATGTCGCCTACCACCTGCCCGCCGCCGCGATGGTCTTCACCGGCGACAGCCTGATGGCGCTTGGCTGCGGGCGGCTGTTCGAGGGCACCGCCCCGATGATGTGGGAGAGCCTCGGCCGGCTTGCGGCGCTGCCGCCGGAAACCGCCGTCTGCTCGGGCCACGAATACACCGCCGGCAACGCCCGCTTCGCCCGCACCATTGAACCGGACAATCCCGCGCTTATATCTCGCATCGCTGCTGTGGAGGCGGCACGGGCCGAAGGCCGGCCCACCGTGCCCTCGATGCTGGGCGAGGAACTTGAAACCAATCCCTTCCTGCGTGCGGGCCATGCCGGCGTGAAATCGGCGCTCGGGATGGACGATGCAGAAGATGCCGCGGTTTTCGGCGCCATCCGCGCCGCCAAGGACCGCTTCTGACGCTTTTGTCGCCGCCCTGGCAAACAAGCCGGACCCGGACCGTGGCAAAGAGTTCACATTTTGCCTCTGGCGCAGGCCGGCGGGCGGAATCGGCGAAATACCACTTGAAGCGCGGCGATTTCCACCGAACTTTAAGACCATGAGGCCACGGTCGGCGGGGAGAAGGCCCGCGGGGCTCTGCCCCCTTCCGGCCCTGAGGAAAGGAGCACACACGTGCCGTCGTTTTCGAACACACTCGAACAGGCCATCCATGCCGCCCTGGCGCTTGCCAATGCACGCCGGCACGAGCTTGCGACGCTTGAACACCTCCTCCTGTCGCTGATCGACGAGCCCGATGCCGGCAAGGTGATGCGGGCCTGCAACGTCGATCTCGACGATCTGCGCCGCACGCTGGTGGAGTTCATCGACGATGACCTTTCCACCCTCGTCACCGATGTCGAAGGGTCCGAGGCCGTGCCGACCGCCGCGTTCCAGCGCGTGATCCAGCGCGCGGCGATCCATGTGCAATCCTCGGGCCGCACCGAGGTGACCGGCGCCAACGTGCTGGTCGCGATCTTTGCCGAACGCGAATCCAACGCCGCCTATTTCCTGCAGGAACAGGACATGACGCGCTATGACGCGGTGAACTTCATCGCCCACGGCGTCGCCAAGAATCCCTCCTTCGGCGAAAGCCGTCCCATCACCGGCGCGACCGAGGAGGAGGCCGAAACCGGCAGCAGCGGCAGCGCCGCGCCTTCGGGCAGCGGCGAGGGCAAGGAATCGGCGCTGGCGAAATACTGCGTCGACCTCAACGCCAAGTCCCGCAAGGGCGAGGTCGATCCGCTGATCGGCCGCGAACAGGAGGTGGAGCGCTGCATCCAGGTGCTGTGCCGCCGCCGCAAGAACAACCCGCTGCTGGTGGGCGATCCCGGCGTCGGCAAGACCGCCATCGCCGAGGGCCTCGCGCTGAAGATCACCCGCGGCCAGACGCCCGACATCCTTGCCGGCGCCACGATCTACTCGCTCGACATGGGCGCGCTGCTGGCCGGCACCCGCTATCGCGGCGATTTCGAGGAACGGCTGAAGGCGGTCGTCAAGGAACTCGAGGATCACCCCGACGCGATCCTGTTCATCGACGAGATCCACACCGTGATCGGCGCCGGGGCCACCTCGGGCGGCGCGATGGATGCCTCCAACCTGCTGAAGCCCGCGCTTCAGGGCGGCAAGCTGCGCTGCATGGGCTCCACCACCTACAAGGAGTTCCGCCAGCACTTCGAAAAGGACCGCGCGCTCAGCCGCCGGTTCCAGAAGATCGACGTGAACGAGCCTTCGGTCGATGACACCGTCAAGATCCTGATGGGCCTCAAGCCCTATTTCGAACAGCACCACGACATCCGCTACACCCAGGACGCGATCAAGTCGGCGGTGGAACTGGCGGCGCGCTACATCCACGACCGCAAGCTGCCCGACAAGGCCATCGACGTGATCGACGAGGCGGGCGCGGCCCAGCATCTGCTGGCCGACAGCAAGCGGCGCAAGACCATCGGTGCCAAGGAGATCGAGGCCGTGGTGGCCAAGATCGCCCGCATCCCGCCCAAGACGGTGTCCAAGGACGATGCCGAGGTGCTGCGCGATCTGGAAAAGACGCTCAAGCGCGTCGTCTTCGGCCAGGACAAGGCGATCGAGGCGCTGGCCTCGGCGATCAAGCTGGCCCGCGCCGGCCTGCGCGAGCCGGAAAAGCCGATCGGCAACTACCTCTTTGCCGGCCCGACCGGCGTCGGCAAGACCGAGGTCGCCAAGCAGCTGGCGGACAGCCTCGGCGTGGAACTGCTGCGCTTCGACATGTCGGAATACATGGAGAAACATGCGGTCTCGCGGCTGATCGGCGCGCCTCCGGGCTATGTCGGCTTCGATCAGGGCGGGATGCTGACCGACGGTGTGGACCAGCATCCGCATTGCGTGCTGCTGCTGGACGAAATGGAAAAGGCGCACCCGGATGTCTACAACATCCTGCTGCAGGTGATGGACCACGGCAAGCTGACCGACCATAACGGCCGGACGGTGGATTTCCGCAACGTGATCCTGATCATGACCTCGAACGCCGGCGCCTCGGACATGGCGAAGGCCGCCATCGGCTTCGGCCGCGAGCGGCGCACCGGCGAGGATACCGCCGCGATCGAGCGCACCTTCACGCCCGAATTCCGCAACCGCCTCGATGCGGTGATCAGCTTCGCGCCGCTCTCGCGCGAGATCATCATGCAGGTCGTGGACAAGTTCGTCCTGCAGCTCGAGGCGCAGCTGATCGACCGGCACGTGCATATCGAGTTGAGCCCCGAAGCCGCCGGCTGGCTGGCCGAGAAGGGCTATGACGACAAGATGGGCGCCCGCCCGCTTGGCCGCGTGATCCAGGAGCACATCAAGAAGCCGCTGGCGGAAGAGCTGCTGTTCGGCAAGCTGACCAAGGGCGGCGTGGTGCGGATCACGGTCAAGGACGATGCCCTCGTCCTTGACGTGGGCGAGCCGCTGAAACCGCGCCTCACCGGCCAGAAGCCGCCGCTGCTGACCGCAGAGTGACAAGTGACTGCGGACTGACAAGTGACCGCAGAGTGACAACATCAAACCCCCGCCGCACTGGCGGGGGTTTGGTTTCGGCGGACGGGGTAGAGGGGCGGCACCACGCGAAGACGCGCAGGCGGGAACCGCCCCCCCCCCCGGCAGCCCCTCACCGTTCCGTCAGCTTCAGTTCGATCCGCCGGTTGGCCGCCCGCGCCTCGGGCGTGTCGCCCTCCATCACCGGGCGCCATTCGCCAAAGCCGGTCGCCGCCAGCCGCGCCGGCGGAAAGCCCAGCCCGTCGATCATGTAGCGCACCACCGACAGCGCCCGCGCCTGGCTCAGCTCCCAGTTGTCGCGGAACTCGCCCTGGCCCGACAGCGGCACATTGTCGGTGTGCCCGTCCACCCGGATGATCCAGTCCAGCTCGGGCGGGATGTCCCCGGCCACCTCGTTGAGGATCTTCACCACGCCGGCGATCTGCGCCCGCCCTTCCGGCGCCAGATCGGCAGAGCCGGGCTGGAACAGCACCTCGGAGGAGAACACGAACCGGTCGCCGACGACCCGGACCCCCTCGCGCCCTTCCAGCAGTTGCGACAGGCGCCCGAAGAACTCCGAGCGATAGCGTTCCAGCTCCTTCGTCTCGGCCTCCAGCCGCTTGCGCTCCGCCTCCTCCAGTTCGGCCCGGCGGCGCTGTTCGGCGGCCACCTGCGCGAGGGCAGAGTTCAGTTGCCCGCCAAGCGCCTCGATCTGCACCTGCGCCTCGCTGTCGCGCGCGGCCGAGGCGTCGAGCAGCTCCTGCAGCGCGCCAAGCTGGCCGCGCATCGCCGCAAGCTGTTCGTTCAGCAGCGCGATCTGCCGCTGGCCATCCGCCGAAACCTCGCGCTCCCGGGCCAGTTCCTCGCGCGCGACCGCCAGCAGGGCCGCCTGGCGTTCCGCCTCGGTGGCGGCCTCCGCCACCTCGCCCAGTTGCAGATCGAGGTCGCGCTTCGCGGCCTCTGCCGCCGCCAGCAGGGTCAGCGTCTCCTCGGCGCGCTGCCGCTGTTCCTCCAGCGCCAGCGTCATCGCGGTCAGTTCCGCCTGCGCGCCCTGCAGCCGCTCGCGCAGCGCCTCGGCGGCGGCGGCATCGGCCAGTCGCGCGGCCTCGGCCTCGGACAGCTTCACCTGTGCTTCGGCGGCGGCGGCCTCGGCATTGGCGTTGCGCAGGCGCAGGTCGGCGATCAGCGCCTCCAGCGCCTCGCGCCGGGCGGCGGCGAGGCGCGCCGCTTCGGCCTGCGCGTCGGTTTCCGCGCGCGCATTCGCCAGCGCCAGGTTCAGCGCCTCCTGCTCCGACAGCAGCCGCTGCTGCTCGGCGCCCAGCTCCGCCACCTGCGCCGCCGCGCGGTCCCGGTCCGCGATCAGCGCCGCCACCTGCGCCTCGAAACTGGTGATCCGCGTCTCCGCCGCGCCAAGCTCTGCCGTGCGCTCCGCCACTTGCCCGCGCAGCGTGGCGATCAGGCGTTCCTGCGCCGCCGCCGCCGCCCCCGCCGCCGCCAGCCCCGCCTCCAGTTCCGCGACCCGGCCGCGCTCCAGCCCCAGCGCGTCGGCCAGCCCGGCAACCTGCGCCGACAGTTCATCGAGTTCCGTTGTCTGGCTGCTGATCTGCTCGCGCAGCACCGATTGCACGACGGTAAAGATCGTCAGGATGAACATCAGCACCATCAGCAGCGTCGTCACCGCATCGACGAAGCCGGGCCAGATGTTCGACGGCCCCCGTGCGCTGCGGCGCGACAGGGCCATCTCAGCCCCTCCGTCCAGGCGAGGGGCCGATGACACGCGCCGGGTCCGCCAGCCCGCGCACCGCACGGGTCAGCGCCGCAAGATCGCCGCGCAACTCGCCGATGGATTCCTGCCGCCCCGCCGAGACTTCCTCCAGCAGCCGCAGCATCTGCACGTCGATCGAGCGCAGCCGCATCCGGCTTTCGGCATCGGGGGCAAGGCCGTCGGCCGCCTTCGCCTCCAGCGCCGCGATGATCCGCTCCTGCGCCTCGGCGATCCGGTCCAGCGCGGCCGCCGTGCCCACCCCGCCTTCCATGTGCCGCACCAGCCGCTCGACGGACCCGGCCAGCATCGACAGCCGTTCATCCACCGCGCTGCGCTCGCCTTCGGATTGCGCGACCAGCGTCTGCAGAACTTCCATCTGCCCGGCCATATGGTCCATCATCGCGGCAATCGAGGCCTGATCCGTGGCCCCCTCGCCCTCGCCGCCCGCAAAGCTCAGCCGGGTGATCGAGGACAGCCATTCCTCCAGTTCGCGGTAGAACCGGTTCTGCCCGTGCCCGGCGAACAGCTCCAGAAGGCCGATGACCAGCGAGCCCGCCAGCCCCAGCAGCGAGGACGAGAACGCCGTGCCCATGCCGCCAAGCTGCGATTCCAGCCCGCTCATCAGCTTGTCGAACACCGCCATGCTGCTTTCGCCCGCCTGCGGCGCCAGCGAGCGGATGGTGTCCACCACCGCCGGAACGGTGATCGCGAGGCCATAGAACGTGCCCAGAAGGCCAAGGAAGATCAACAGGTTGCCAAGATAGCGGGTGATGTCCCGCGCCTCCTCGATCCGCGCCTCGACCGAGTCCAGCATCGAGCGGGCCGAAGAGTCGGAAATCTGCCCCCGGATGCCCCGCGCCCGCAGCAGCGCCGCGAGCGGGGCCAGCAGCCGCGGCGGCGCGGCAAGGTCATGCCCCGGATTGCCGGCGGCGAAGCCCTCGATCCAGCTGACCGATTGCGCCAGCACCCAGACCTGCCAGAAACAGGTGAGGATCCCCAGCACGAATACCCCGATGATCAGCCCGTTCAGCCAGGGGTTCGACAGGAAGATCGAGGCGATCGAGGAATAGGCAAGATAGGCGCCGGCGCAGACCAGCCCGGTCACGATCAGCATCAGCACCGCCTGCCGCACCGGCTGCGAGAAGGACGGCTCTGGCTGTTTCAGGATCCGGTCCTTCGGGCCCCTGCCCTGCGGGGCCCGTTCGATCTGGGGCTCTTGCATGAGGTCTCCCGCCACTCTGCCCTGGCCCGACAACTGTCTGCCTTGCCCCGACAATAGGGTCCGGCGCTGCCCCTGCCAACCGTTATCGGCAGTGCAGCATTGCCGCAGCCGTCAGCGTTGCGCAAGCGCCCGCACCCGCGCCGCCAGCCAGTCGAGATCCGGATCGCCAAGGCCAAGCCCGTCCAGATGCGCGGCGGTGTTCCACAGATAGTCGCGGTTCGGCCCGCGCCCGCCGACGGCGCGCGCGATGACCTGCGCCTGTTCCTCCAGCGGCAGGCCGCCGCAATACTGCACATGCCCGGGGTCGATCACATAGGCCAGCGCCTCGACGCGGCGCCCGTCGGTCAGCGCCACCTCCAGCACGCGCTCGAGATAGGCCGAGCTGATCAGCTCGCGCTCGCGCAGCGCGGCCAGCGTCGCCGCCTCGGCCCCCGGCGCCACCCGGAAGGCGACGCCAAGGCACGCGGCCCCCGCCGCCGCATCCAGCGCCAGCACCAGCCCCGGTTCCGCCTCGCTGCCGCGATGGTGGATCGAGCGCATGCAGAAGCTGCGGTGCCAGCCCTCCAGCAGCGCGGGCACCGCCTCGGCGACCGGGAAATCCGGCTGCCAGATCAGCGAGCCATAGCCAAATACCCACATGTGATGCCTCCGCTCTGGCCGTCGCGCCGTGCCTTCTGTAAACACCGGCGGAACGGCTCGGGAAAGGCCCCCACGGCATGCGCGCGCTTCTCTGGATCACGACGGCGGCGGCCGTGCTCTACGGCGGCTACTGGGTGGCCGGGTCCATGGCGATGCGGCGCGGGGCCGAGGCCGCGCTGGCGGACCTTCAGGCGCAGGGGCTGGCCGGCCCGGCGGCGATCACCCTGCGCGGCTTTCCCAGCCGGTTCGACCTGACGGTGGAACCCGTGGCGCTGCAAAGCGCCGATGGCACGCTGCGCTGGACTGCGCCCTTCGTGCAACTGTTCATGCTCGCCTACCGCCCCGGCCACGTGATCGCGGTCTGGCCGCATGACCAGCGGCTGACGCTGGCGGGCCTGCCGCTGGCGATCACCAGCGCCGACATGCGCGCCTCTGCCGTGCTGGGCGCCAGCGGCGCCCTGCCGCTGGACCGCGCGGTGTTCGTCGCGCGGGATCTGGCGCTCGACGCCGGGGCGGGCCGCAGCATCGCGCTGACAGAGGCGCGGCTGGCAAGCGCGGCGACGGATGCCGCCCGCCGCGTCCACCATATCGGCGCGGAACTGCTGGGGCTGACCCTCTCGCCCGCGCTGCGCGCGGTGGCAGACCCCGAGGCCACGCAGCCGGACCGGCTCGACTGGCTGCGGCTCGATGGCAGGCTGACGCTGGACCGGCCGCTGGACCGCCACGCGGGCGCCGCGCCGCCGGTCCCGCAGGCGCTTGACCTGCAAGAGGTTTCGCTGCGGTGGGGCGAGGCGAGCCTGCGCGCCGGCGGCCTGCTGGAGCGCGGCGCGGACGGGCGCCTGCAGGGCCGCGTCGAGATCGACGCCCGGCAGTGGCGCAAGGTTCTGGCGCTGGCGGTGGCCGCGGGCCTCGTGCCGCCGGAGCTTGCGCCGACCTATGCCGCCGCGCTGGAAAAGATCGCCGAGGCCTCGGGCAGCGCCGAGGGCGACCTGCGGGTGCCGCTGGTGCTGTCGGGCGGCTGGATCACGCTTGGCGCCCTGCCCATCGGCCGCGCGCCCCGGATCTAGCGGCAATACGCGCCGTTGCGCGCGGCCGCCGTATCCAGATGCAGGTGGTCGCGGTGAAATCCGTCCGCGTTCGGCCCCAGCACCGTGCCGAACGGCCCGCAGGCCGCCTTGTGCACCCCCTTCAGGATCTGGCCGTGCTGGCGCTCGTTCCAGCCCTTCAGCACGCTGATCGACACGCCGTTTGCCAGGGTGATCGCCGAAATGTCGATCGCCTTGCCGCGGCCATGTTCTGAAACCTTGGCGCCGCGCTGGTTGTTGCGCGGCCGGCAGGTGTAATGCCCCGCCACCTGCAATGCCGCGACGCCGCCTCCCAGCCGCCCCACGGCCGGTTTCACCCCCCGCTCCACCCAGGTGTTCAGCGCGGTGGCGGTGGCGCAGTCGATGGTCGCGGGCTGCGACAGCCTCACCCCCGAGACCGAGGTGACCATCACCCCGTCCTGCAACCCGCAGCCCTGCACCTGCGCGCGGATCGGCGGGATCGTGGTGCCGCGGATCGCCGCGTTGCCGCAGACCGAGCCCTTGCGCCCGGTCAGCGCCTCGGGCACCGGCTGGGTGCGAAATCCCGCCGCCGCAACCGCCGCCCGGCGCGGCAGGTTGTCGGGCCGGGGCGCGGGCCTTGGCGTCATCGGCGCGAAGGCGATGGTGGCAGAGGAGACCTGCACCACCTCGACGCGCAGCGCGGCAACCGGGCGCGGCCGCGGCCTCAGCCCCGGCAGCGCCGCGCCCAGGGGCGCCGCAACCGCAAGCGCGGTCGAACCGGGCCGCGGCTTCGGCCGCCGCACCGCCGGATCCGCCGGATTCGCCATTGCCCGGGCCAGTTCGGGCCGCGGCAGGGGCCGCGGCACGGCCCGCAGCTCCTGCGCCAGCCCGGCGCCCGCCCACCCCGCCATCAGCAGCCCCGCCATCAGCGCCAGGGCAGCCCGCGCCGTCATGCGCCGGCCTTGCTGCGGCCAAAGTCGGGCGCGGCGGTGTCCTGCCCCGCCTCGATGATGCCGCGGCGGATCGCGCGGGTGCGGGTGAAATAGTCGAACAGCATCTCGCCATCGCCGGTGCGGATTGCGCGTTGCAGCGCGAACAGCTCCTCGGTGAAGCGGCCGAGAATCTCCAGCGTGGCGTCCTTGTTGGTCAGGAAGACGTCGCGCCACATCGTCGGGTCGCTGGCCGCGATGCGGGTGAAGTCGCGGAACCCCGCGGCGGAATACTGCACCACCTCGCTGTCGGTGACGCGGGCAAGGTCGTCGGCCACGCCCACCATCGTGTAGGCGATGAGGTGCGGCGTGTGGCTGGTGACGGCCAGCACCAGATCGTGATGCTCGGGCTCCATCTCGTCCACCTTGGCGCCCATGCCCTCGCACAGCGCGCGCAGCCGTGCCGTCGCCGCCGCGTCGGCTCCCGGCAGCGGCGTCAGCAGCCACCAGCGGTTGCGAAAGAGGCCGGCAAAGCCGGAATGGGGCCCCGAATGCTCGGTGCCCGCGATCGGGTGGCCCGGCACGAAATGCACGCCTGCGGGCAGATGCGGCGCCACCGCCGCAATCACCGCCTGCTTGACCGAGCCGACATCCGTGACCGTCGCGCCCGGCTTCAGATGCGGGCCGATCTCGGCCGCGATCTCGCCCATCGCGCCCACCGGCACGGCAAGCACCACCAGATCGGCGCCCTCCACAGCCTCGGCCGCCGTGGCAAACACCTCGTCCACGAAGCCGATCTCCAGCGCCGCCGCGCGCGTCTCCTCGCTGCGGGCATGGCCGACGATCCGCCCCGCCAGCCCCTGCTCCCGCATGGCATGTGCCATCGAGGACGCGATCAGCCCCAGCCCGATCAGCGCCACGCGGTCATAGATCATGCCGTGCCGCCTTCAACGCGGCCGCCTTCCAGAACGCCGCCCTCGGGAATCCCGCCCTCTGGCAACCCGCCCTCTGGCAACCCGCCCTCTGGCAGTGCCGTCTCGGGGTCCGTGCGCGGCCTTACCAGCGCCTTGAACTGGCCGATGGCATGGGCGATGCGGCGGCAGCTGGCCTCGTCCCCCACGGTGATGCGCAAACAGTTCGGCAGCTTGTAGCCCGACACCCGCCGCACGATCAGGCCCTGGCTTTGCAGCCATGTGTCGCAGGCGGCGGCCTCGGCCTCGTCGGCAAAGCGCGCGAGGATGAAGTTCGCCGTGGAAGTGTCTGACGGGACGCCCTTTTCCGCCAGAGCCTCCGCCAGCCAGCCTCGCAGCCGCGTGTTGTCCGCCCGGCAGCGGTCCACCCAGTCCTGATCGCGCACCGCGGCCTCTGCCGCCTCAAGCTGCGTGGTGGACAGGTTGAAGGGCGCGCGGATGCGGTTCAGCACGTCGATGATCGGCTTCGGGCCATAGCCCCAGCCGATGCGCAGCCCGCCCAGCCCGTAGATCTTGGAGAAGGTGCGCGTCATCACCACGTTCGGCCGCGTCGTCGCCAGCCACGCCCCGCCATCGTAGCCCGCCACATATTCGGCATAGGCCCCGTCCAGCACCAGAATGGCCTGCGGCGGCAGCCCGTCGGCCAGCCGCTCGATCTCGGACAGGCCGATCATCGTTCCGGTGGGGTTGTTGGGGTTGGCGATGAACACCAGCCGGGTGCGCGGCCCGCAGGCGGCAAGGACCGCGTCCACATCGGTCACCCGCTCGCGCTCGCGCGCCTCGACCGGGGTGGCGCCCGCCGCCATGGCGGAGATGCGGTACATCAGGAAGCCATGCTCGGTGAACACCACCTCATCCCCCGGCCCGGCATAGGCCTGGCACAGGAAATGGATGATCTCGTCGCTGCCCACCCCGCAGATGATCCGCGCCGCATCCAGCCCGTGCACCTCGCCGATGGCCTGGCGCAGGCTGGCATGGTCGGTATTGGGATAGCGGTGCAGCTTGTGGACCGACCGCAGGAACGCGTCCTTGACCCTTTCCGAGGCGCCGAACGGGTTTTCGTTCGACGACAGCTTGATCGCGTCCGAGAGGCCCGCGACATGCCCCGCCCCCGCCTCGTAAAGCGCGATGTCGAGTATGCCGGGCTGCGGGCGGATCTGGTCTGACATGATGAACACTCCGAAACTTCCGGCTTTCTAGCGGCCCGCTCCCGGCAATGCCAGCAGCATGTTGCCCCCCGGCGCTGGCAGGGCCGCCCGGAATGGCAAAAGGGCCGCCGGCTTGCGCCGCGGCCCTTTGCAGAATGGCGCTGGCCGGGCAGGCACCCGGCGACGCTGCGTCCCGATCAGTTCTTGGCGTAGTATTCGACCACGAGGTTCGGCTCCATCACCACCGCATAGGGCACATCGGCCAGCGAGGGGGTGCGCACGAAGGTGGCGGTCATCCGGGAATGGTCGGCGTCCAGATAGTCCGGCACGTCGCGCTCGCTCAGGCCGACCGATTCCAGCACGATCGCCAGTTGGCGCGAGCGGTCGCGCAGGCCGATCACGTCGCCCTCGTTCACCCGGTAGGAGGCGATGTTGACGCGCTGGCCGTTCACGGTGACATGGCCGTGGTTCACGAACTGGCGGGCGGCAAAGATGGTCGGCACGAACTTGGCGCGGTAGATCACCGCGTCGAGGCGCCGCTCAAGCAGGCCGATCAGGTTCTCGCCGGTGTCACCCTTGACGCGCTCGGCCTCGCCAAAGATCTTGCGGAACTGCTTTTCGGTCAGGTCGCCGTAATAGCCCTTCAGCTTCTGCTTGGCGCGCAGCTGGGTGCCGAAGTCCGACAGCTTGTTCTTGCGGCGCTGGCCGTGCTGGCCGGGGCCGTATTCGCGCCTGTTCACCGGGGATTTGGCACGGCCCCAGATGTTCTCGCCCATGCGGCGGTCGAGCTTGTACTTGGCAGAGGTGCGTTTGGTCACCGCTGATCTCCTTCGTTGTTGTTCTTGTGCCGGCCCGAGGGCCCGCGTCCTGTAGCGAAGGGCGTTGTCCTTTGCCGCGGGCTTGCGCGCCCCCGACCGACAGGCATCCCCTTGCGAGGGCCACCAACACCAATGAAAAGCCCCGGACAAACGGGTCCGGGACGGCGGGCTTATACAGGCGCGGCGCGCGGAGTCAATGGCGGCGCGCAAGGCAGGGCGAATGCCTTGCCGCTCAGAACGCCTTGAACGTCTCAGAACGCCTTGAACGTCATCGTGGTCAGGGTGCGGCTGATCCCCGGAATGTCGAACAGCTTCTCCGTCAGCCAGTGGCCGACATCGGCCTCGTCGGGGATGTAGACCTTGGCGATCAGGTCATACTCGCCCGAGGTGGAGTAAAGCTCGCTCACCACCTCGCGGTCATAGATGGCATCGGCGACCTCATAGGTCTTGCCGGGCTGACAGCGGAACTGGACGAAAACGCAGCGCATCGGGGGCCTCCTTCTTGCGGCCAGACTAGAGGCTGGAGACGGCGCCGGGAAGGGGCATCAAGTCCCCGCAGAAGGTCGGGCGCCGGCGCATTTGCGCTCCTGCGGGTCCGCGCCGCGCCTACTCCTCCTCGCGCAGCAGTGCCAGCGGGGCGGCGTTCTGCGGCAAATCCTCCACCGTCAGCGGCGCCACCGGCCGCGACAGCCGGTTGCGCACCACCCAGAGCAGCCGCGTTTCCGCCCGGGTGATCGCCACATAGGCCAGCCGCTTCCACAGCGGAATGCCCGCCTCGGTCCGCCCGGCGCGCGAGGCGGCATAGAGGTCGGGCGCGAACACCTGCACGTTCTCCCATTGCGAGCCCTGCGCCTTGTGGATCGTCACCGCAGCCCCGTGCAGGAAGGCGGCGCCCATCCGCGCGGCATAGGGGATGAAGGGCTCCTCCGCATCCGGCAATTCGATCTTGATGATCGAGGCGGCAGAGACCTGCGGCTCCTCGGCGCCGATCACATGGATGCGGCTGAAACCGGGCTTCCTGCCGGGGCCGAGATAGATCACCTGCGCCCCCTTGATCAGCCCCCGCGCCTCGAGGTCGATGCGCTTCTTGCGGTGCTTCAGCGGCAGTTCGATCCCGTCGCAGATCAGCGGCTCGCCCGGCAGCAGCGCATCCATCGGCGCGCCGAACGCGCCCCGGAACGCCTGGATCAGCCGGATCCGCGTCTGGTTGCGCCAGACCAGCACCGGCGAGCGCGCCATCAGGTCGCTCTCCACCCGCTCGGCCCAGACCACGCGCGGGTCGCGCCGCGCCGCCTCCTCCACCATCCGCTCGAACCGCTCGAAGGTCAGATCCTCGTCGGCCAGCGCATGGGCAAGGTCGAGGATCGGGTTGTCGCCCTCCTGCCGGTGGATGCGGTGCAACTCCAGCCGCTGGCCCTCGGGCAGGCGGTCGAAGGCCATCGCGCCCGACTGGTTGACCGGGGCAAGCTGCGCCGGATCGCCGAACATCACCAGCGTCGGGAAGATCTGCTTGAGGTCATCGAACTGCCGGTCGTCGAGCATCGAGCATTCGTCGATCAGCCCGATGTCGAGGGGATCCTCGCGCCGCTTCCAGCCAAGGATGAAGTCCGAGCCGCGCAGCCCGGCGCTCGCCAGCGCCCCCGGCACCGATTTCACCAGCTCGTAGAAGGCCTTCGCCCGGTCCAGCGCCGCCTCGGTCAGCCCCTCGATCCCCGGCCGCTCGCCGCCATTCGCCAGCCACTCGGCGATGCGTTCATATTGCGGGTCATAGACGGGGGTATAGAGGATGCGGTGGATCGTCGTCGCCGGCACCCCGCGGCTGCGCAGCACGCTCGCCGCCTTGTTGGTCGGCGCGAGGATCGCCAGCCGGCGCCGGTCCTTGCGGCGCTTGCCCTCGTAATCGCCCGAGATGATGTCGACGCCCGCCCCCTCCAGCGCTCGGGTCAGCTCGGCCAGCAGCATGGTCTTGCCCGACCCCGCCTTGCCCACCACCGCCATGATGGTGCGCGCGCCGTCCTCTCCGGGCCGCTCCGAACTGCCATTGACGATATCGACGCCCGCCCCCTCCAGCGCCTCGGCCAGACGGTCCCAGGCTTCGGCCTGATCGGCGGAAAAGGTCAGCGCAGTCCCGGTCATCGGCGCAAACCTAGCGAAGGGCGCGGGCGCGCGCCAGAGCCCCCCGCGCCTTCTCGCAGCCGGGATCCGGCCTCAGCCCTGCCGCCCCGCCTCCAGCGCGTCCT
Source organism: Rhodobacteraceae bacterium UBA6141 (assembly GCA_002423245.1). Taxonomy (GTDB): domain Bacteria; phylum Pseudomonadota; class Alphaproteobacteria; order Rhodobacterales; family Rhodobacteraceae; genus Frigidibacter. The sequence continues at coordinate 78,420 of DIVD01000024.1, read as the reverse complement.
CGAAGGTGCGCAGCCCGGGGCGCGGGCTTTGCACCAGCACCGCCATGTTGCCCGGCTTGTGCTCGTTGCGCAGCATCTTCATGTGCGCGCGGGGGATCTCCTCCCAGGGGAACACTTCGGACATGCACGGGTCCAGCCGCCGCTCCAGCATCAGCCTGTTCGCCGCCGAGGCCTGCTTGAGGTTGGCGAAATGGCTGCCCTGCACCCGCTTCTGGTGCATCCACAGATAGCGCACGTCGAAGGTCAGGTTGAAGCCGCTGGTGCCGGCACAGATCACCACCATGCCGCCGCGCTTGACCACGAAGACCGAGACCGGGAAGGTCGCCTCGCCCGGATGCTCGAACACCATGTCGACATTGTTGCCCTTGCCGGTGATCTCCCAGATCGCGGCGCCGAACCTGCGCGCCTCCTTGAACCAGGCGGCGTATTCGGGCGTGCCGACCTTCGGCATCTGGCCCCAGCAGCTGAAATCCTTGCGGTTGATCACGCCCTTGGCGCCGATATCCATGACGAAGGCGCGCTTGTCCTCGTCGCTGATCACGCCGATGGCATTCGCCCCCGCCGCGTTGATCAGCTGGATCGCATAGCTGCCCAGCCCACCCGAGGCGCCCCAGACCAGCACGTTGTCGCCGGGCTTGAGGACATGCGGGCGGTGGCCGAACAGCATCCGGTAGGCGGTGGCCAGCGTCAGCGTGTAGCAGGCGCTCTCCTCCCATGTCAGGTGCCTGGGCCGGTGCATGAGCTGCTGCGCCTGCACGCGCGTGAACTGCGCGAAGCTGCCATCGGGGGTTTCATAGCCCCAGATCCGCTGGCTGGGCGAGAACATCGGATCGCCGCCGTTGCACTCTTCATCGTCGCCGTCGTCCTGGTTGCAATGGATCACGACCTCGTCGCCCACCTTCCAGCGCTTCACCTTGTCGCCGACCTTCCAGATGATGCCCGAAGCGTCCGATCCGGCGATGTGATAGGGCGCCTTGTGGCCGTCGAACGGGCTGATCGGCACGCCGAGCCCGGCCCAGATGCCGTTGTAGTTGACGCCCGCGGCCATCACCAGCACCAGCACCTCGTGGCTGTCGATCGCGGGGGTGTCCACCACCTCGACCAGCATCGACTTGTCGGGTTCACCGTGCCGCTCGCGCCGGATCGCCCAAGCATACATCTGTTTGGGGACGTAGCCGAGGGGGGGCATCTCGCCGATCTCGTACAGGTCCTTCTCGGGCGCGTCATAGGGCGCAATCTCGGTCTGGATATCAAGAGCCATGACAGTCTCCTTGGCCGAAATGGATGCCGCAGCGCAGAATCACGCGGCTCATGCCGTTAGGAAATACGATTGGCCGCGCAACATTGCAATACATGTCAGTGTGATCTTGAAATTTTATGACCACTCGGTCAGGCGCGCCCCCCGCTTCCGCCGGGTTTGCACTTCCGCGGGCGCAGACCGCGCGCTCCGCCGCCGCCCGGCGGATCCTGCTGCCGCAGGGGCGCCGCGGCGCGGCGAATTGACAGGGACAGTTTGTTTCGCCTATCAGCTTTCGAGACGCAACTATCTTGCCGGCGCGCGCCGGCCCCGGATTCGGAGAGACCCGCATGACCGAGGTTCAGAACGTCACGCCCCGGGACAAGCCCTGGCTGTTCCGCACCTATGCCGGCCATTCCACCGCGGTGAAGTCGAACGCGCTCTATCGCGCCAACCTCGCGCGCGGGCAGACCGGGCTCTCGATCGCCTTCGACCTGCCCACCCAGACCGGCTATGACAGCGATCACGAACTGGCGCGGGGCGAGGTCGGCAAGGTCGGCGTGCCGGTGGCGCATCTGGGCGACATGCGGGCGCTGTTCGACGGCATCCCGCTCGATCAGATGAACACCTCGATGACGATCAACGCGACCGCGCCCTGGCTGCTGTCGCTCTACATCGCCGTGGCCGAGGAGCAGGGGGCCGAGGTGTCGGCGCTGCAAGGCACGGTGCAGAACGATCTGGTGAAGGAATATCTCAGCCGCGGCACCTATATCTGCCCGCCGCGGCCCAGCCTTGCGATGATCACCGATGTCGCCGCCTATACCGCGGTGCATCTGCCGAAATGGAACCCGATGAACGTGTGTTCCTACCACCTGCAGGAGGCGGGGGCGACACCCGAGCAGGAGCTTGCCTTCGCGCTGGCAACGGCGGTCGCGGTGCTGGACGACCTGAAGGGCAAGGTGCCCGAGGCGGAGTTTCCCGCGATGGTCGGCCGCATCAGCTTTTTCGTGAACGCGGGCATCCGCTTCGTGACCGAGCTGTGCAAGATGCGCGCCTTCACCGAGCTTTGGGACGAGATCTGCCGCGATCGCTATGGCATCGCGGAGGAGAAGTTCCGTCGCTTCCGCTATGGCGTGCAGGTCAACAGCCTTGGCCTGACCGAGCAGCAGCCCGAGAACAACGTCTATCGCATCTTGCTGGAAATGCTCGCGGTCACGCTGTCGCGGAACGCCCGCGCCCGCGCGGTGCAGCTTCCGGCCTGGAACGAGGCGCTTGGCCTCCCGCGCCCCTGGGATCAGCAATGGTCGCTGCGGATGCAGCAGATCCTGGCCTATGAAACCGACCTTCTGGAATATGGCGACCTCTTCGACGGCAACCCGGTGATCGCGGCGCGGGTCGAGGAGCTGAAGGAGGGCGCGCGGGCAGAGCTTGCGACGCTCGACGCGATGGGCGGCGCCATCGCCGCGATCGACTACATGAAGGCGCAACTCGTCTCCTCCAACGCCGCGCGACTGGGGCGGGTGGAAACCGGCGAGACGGTGGTGGTCGGCGTCAACCGCTGGACCGAGGCCGAGCCCTCGCCGCTGGTGGACAGCGAAGGCGGGATCATGACGGTGGACCCGGCGGTGGAGGCCGACCAGATCGCGCGGCTTCAGGCCTGGCGCGCGGCGCGCGACCCCGCGGCGGTGGCGGCGGCGCTGGCCGAGCTGCGCGCGGCCGCAAGCACGGGGCGGAACGTGATGCCGGCCTCGGTCGCGGCGGCGAAGGCCGGCGTGACCACCGGCGAATGGGCGGGGGTGATGCGCGAGGTGCATGGCGAATATCGCGGCCCGACCGGCGTGTCGCGCAGCCCCTCGAACCGGACCGAGGGGCTGGAGCCGATCCGCGAGGCGGTGGATGCGGTATCGACGAAGCTGGGGCGCCGCCTGACCTTCCTGATGGGCAAGCCCGGGCTTGACGGCCATTCCAACGGCGCCGAGCAGATCGCCTTCCGCGCCCGCGATTGCGGCATGGAGATCTGCTATGACGGCATCCGCCTGACGCCGAGGCAGATCGTCGAGGCCGCGCGCGAGCGCGAGGTGCATGTGCTGGGCCTGTCGATCCTGTCCGGCAGCCACCTGCCGCTGATCGCCGAGGTGATGCAGCGGATGCGGGAGGCGGGGCTTGGCCATGTGCCGGTCGTCGTCGGCGGCATCATCCCCGAGGAGGACGCGGCGACGCTGCGCGCGCAGGGCGTGGCGCGGGTCTACACGCCCAAGGACTTCGAGCTGAACCGGATCATGCTGGACATCGTGGCGCTGGCCGAACCCGCACCGGCCGCGGCAGAGTAGGCCCGCCCGGCCGGCGGGAGCGCCGACGGCCGCCCCGGGCGGTGGGGGCTGCCTGCCCCGTGACTGAAGAAGCGGGGGGCTCTCTGCCCCGTGGCTGAAGAAGCGGGGGGCTGTCTGCCCCCCCGCGCCCCCCGAGGATATTTCGGCCAGCAAGAAGGGCGGGGCGCGGGGCGTTACAGATGCCGAGTGGACGGATCTGGCGGCTTGCGCTATGACCCCGGCGCAGACCTGCCACGGAGCCCCCGCCGATGTCCTCCCATGCCGTCCCGATCCCGATGACCGCCCGCAGATCCGGTCCGCTGACCGGGACGGCAGAGGTGCCGGGCGACAAGTCGATCAGCCACAGGGCGCTGATCCTGGGGGCCTTGTCGGTGGGCGAGACGGTGGTGACCGGCCTTCTGGAGGGGCAGGACGTGCTCGACACCGCCGCCGCGATGCGGGCCTTCGGGGCAGATGTCACGCGGCAGGGCGCGGGGCGCTGGACGGTGCATGGCGTCGGGGTCGGCGGTTTCGCGGAACCCGCGGATGTCATCGATTGCGGCAACTCCGGCACCGGGGTGCGGCTGATCATGGGCTGCATGGCGACCTCGCCGATCACCGCCACCTTCACCGGCGATGCCTCGTTGCGCAAGCGGCCGATGGCGCGGGTGACGGACCCGCTGGCGCTCTTCGGCGCGCGGGCCTTCGGGCGGGCGGGCGGACGGCTGCCGATGACGGTGGTGGGCGCGGCCGATCCGGTGCCGGTGCGCTATGCAACGCCGGTCCCCTCCGCGCAGGTGAAGTCGGCGGTGCTGCTGGCCGGGCTGAACGCGCCGGGCGAGACGGTGGTGATCGAGGCGGAACCGACGCGCGACCATTCCGAGAGGATGCTCAAGGGCTTCGGCGCCGATCTTCATGTGGAGGAGAGCGGCGCGGGCCGGGTGATCACCCTTGTCGGCCAGCCGGAGTTGCGGGCGCAGGGCGTGGCGGTGCCGCGCGATCCGTCCTCGGCCGCCTTTCCGGTCTGCGCGGCGCTGATCGTGGAGAGTTCCGACATTTCGGTGCCTGGTGTCAGTCAGAACCCGACCCGGAATGGTCTATTTACAACATTGCTGGAGATGGGCGCCCGGATCGACTTCGGCAACCCGCGCGAGGAGGGTGGCGAGCCGGTGGCCGATCTGCGCGTGCGCTTCTCGGATCTGAGGGGCGTCGAGACTCCCGCCTCGCGGGCTGCGAGCATGATCGACGAGTTTCCGGTGCTGTCGGTCGTTGCCGCCTTTGCCGAGGGCAGGACGATCATGCGCGGTGTCCGGGAGTTGCGGGTCAAGGAGAGCGACCGCATCGACGCGATGGCGCGCGGGCTGGAGGCGTGCGGGGTGCGCGTCGAGGAGGACGAGGACACGCTGATCGTGCATGGCATGGGGGCTGGCGGCGTGCCGGGCGGGGCGACCTGCGCGACCCATATCGACCACCGCATCGCGATGAGCTTTCTGGTGCTGGGGCTGGCGAGCCAGAAGCCTGTCACGGTCGATGACGGCTCGCCCATCGCCACCTCCTTCCCGGCATTCGAGGGGCTGATGGCCGCGCTTGGCGCCGAGATCTCGGCCGGAGCCTCGGCGCCGGGTTGACGAACCCGGCGCGGCATCGGTATGAACGCCTTCGTGCCGCAGCATGACCACCGCGAATTTGCTGGCCGGCGAAACCTGGCAGGCTGGCGATGACCGACGAATGGCGCGAGGCGCTGCGTGACCGGCTCAGGGATGTCGTCCACGGCTTGCGGGCAAGCCGGGACCGCCGCCGCGGGGTGCCTTGGCTGCGCGCCGAGTTCCTGCGCCGCACCGGGCGAGAGTTGAATTTGCAAGACCCCGCGACGATCGACGAAAAGGTTCAGTGGCGCAAGCTGAACGTGCGCGACCCGCTCTACCCGATCCTGTCGGACAAGCTGCGGATGCGCGGCTTCGTCCGCGAGCGGCTGGGCATCGGCGCGAACGATGATCTGTTTTCCCGCCTGCTGGGCGACACCGCCCGGCCGACGGCGCAGTGGCTGGCCCGGCTTGGCGACGGGATCGCGATCAAGGCCAATCATGCTTCGGGCTGGAACGCGTTCGTGCAGAAGGGCGAGGAGCCCGACTGGGAGCTGATCGCACGCTTGGCGCGCCACTGGATGCGCCGCCGCTATGGGCTTAGAAAGCAGGAATGGGCCTATTGGTCCATCCCGCGCCGCGTCCTGGTGGAGGAGCTGCTCTGTGGGGCGGATGGCGCCTTTCCGCTGGATTTCAAGTTCGAGACGTTCGACGGCAAGGTCCGCTGCATCCAGATCGAGCGCACCAACGGCGGCAGGATGCTGGGGCGTTTCCTGCCGGACTGGACCTGCCTGCCCATCCCAGACAACCCCCGCATCAGCCTTGCAGACATGCCCTGCCCCGCCGAACTTCCCCGAATGATCGGGATCGCCGAAAGGATCGCGGCGGGGATGGATTATCTGCGCGTCGACTTCCTGCGCGCGGCGGACCGACTGGTGCTGAACGAGTTGACGCTGTACCGCGTCTCGGGCTTCTCGAAGCCCAGTCCGCCACAGATGTCCGACTGGCTTGGCGCATGCTGGCGCAACCCCGCGTGGCCCGATCGCAGCGGCGAGGCGGATCGCTGGCTTGGCGGGATCCTTGCGCTTTGAACGGAAGAAGCTGCATGACCGGCCGCTTTCGTGGTGCCGCGCCCTTCACCGTGGCAATCGACGGGCCGGCAGCGGCGGGCAAGGGCACCATCGGCCGTGCCGTGGCGGAGCGGTTCGGCCTTGCGCATCTGGATACCGGGCTGCTGTATCGTGCGGTGGGCGCCAAGGTCGCCGAGGGCGCGGAGCCGGTCGCGGCCTGCGCGCTGACCCCCGCCGATCTGGCGCGCGGAGATCTGCGCAGCGCCGAGGCGGGGCAGGCCGCGAGCCGGATCGCCGTTCTGCCCGAGGTGCGGGCGGCGCTGCTGGAGTTCCAGCGCCGCTTTGCCCGGCGGGAGGGCGGCGCGGTGCTGGACGGGCGCGATATCGGCACGGTGATCTGCCCCGAGGCGGAGGTGAAGCTCTTTGTCACCGCCAGCCCCGAGGTGCGGGCGCGGCGGCGCTGGCAGGAGCTTGGCGGCGAGGCCGCGCCCCTGCCCTATGCCGCCGTGCTCGCCGAGGTGATCGAGCGCGACCGGCGCGACAGCGAGCGGGCGGCGGCGCCCCTGAGGCCGGCCCCGGATGCGCTGGTGCTGGACACCTCCTCGCTGAGCGTGGAGGAAGCGGTGGCGCGGGCGGTCGCGGCGGTGGCGGCGAAACGTCGCTGACCTTGGCCTTTGCGCCCGGCCGCCCCATGTTGCTGGGCATGGCAAGATCGAAGCTCCTGCGCTGGCTTTTCGTTGTTGCGCTGCTGGCGGGCAGTCCGGCCGCGGCGCAAAGTCCGCACGGCCTGCTGTGGAACCGCAGCGGGCTGCCGGCCGTGTTCCCGTTGCAGGTGCAGACCGCGCCGGGCGAGGACCGGTCCTTGCTGCTGATCGACGCGCAGACGGGCGAGCCGGTGCTGGCGGCCTTCATCGAGGGCGGGCGGTTCTTTCGCGTGCTGGTGCCGCCGGGGCGCTACCGGGTGCGGCTCGCCAGTGGAGACATGTGGGCGGAGGGCGAGCGGGTGGAGGGCGAGCGGGTGGAGGGCGATGCGGGGCCGGAGCAGCGCGGCTTCGAACTCCCCGAGCCGCTGACGTTCGAGGTGACCGGCGCGGGGCGCAAGGCGGGCTACCGGATCGACCTGCGCGGCGGCACCGATGAGGTGGAGGTCACGAGCCAGGGCATCTGCCAGAGGCTGCGACTGGATCCGGAGACGCTCGGCCAGCCCTGGGGATGGCTGGGCGAGGACGCGCCGGAACCGGGCAAGCGGGCGGAGAAACTGCTGAGCGGCGAGGAGCGGTTTCCGACCCCGGAATATGATGTCATCTCGCGCCCCTGCGACTGATGCCGGGGCGGGGGCCCCGGGCAGGCGGGCGCGGAAGGGCGGTTATTTCCTTGCCCGGCGCGGGCAGAGCGACTATATCGCGGCCAGTCCGGAAGGCGGCAGCGCCCCGACAGCGGACCGCATGAAGGGCCCGGAGCGATCCGAGGCCCTCGCGGTCCTTGGCGGGCAGGGCGCCGGACGGGCAGCAACCAAAGACCGGCGGAGACAACCGCATGGCCGGAAAATCGCTTACAAAGGAAACTGAACCGCATGTGCGCCAAAGCGACTATGGAAGAATTCGAAGCCCTTCTGCAGGAGAGCTTCGAGATCGACACCCCCGACGAGGGTTCGGTCGTCAAGGGCAAGGTCATCGCCATCGAGGCGGGCCAGGCCATCATCGATGTCGGCTACAAGATGGAAGGCCGCATCGATCTGAAGGAATTCGCGAATCCGGGCGAAAACCCGGACATCGCCGTGGGTGACACCGTCGAGGTCTATCTGGACCGCGTCGAGAACGCGCGCGGCGAGGCCGTCATCAGCCGCGAGAAAGCCCGCCGCGAAGAGGCCTGGGACCGGCTGGAGAAAGCCTACGAGAAGGAAGAGCGCGTCGAGGGGGCCATCTTCGGCCGCGTCAAGGGCGGCTTCACGGTCGATCTGGGCGGCGCTGTCGCGTTCCTGCCGGGGTCGCAGGTCGATGTGCGCCCGGTGCGCGATGCCGGCCCGCTGATGGGCCTCAAGCAGCCGTTCCAGATCCTGAAGATGGACCGTCGCCGCGGCAACATCGTTGTCTCGCGCCGGGCGATCCTTGAAGAATCGCGTGCCGAACAGCGTGCCGAGGTGATCAGCAAGCTGGCCGAGGGCGAAGTCGTGGACGGTGTGGTCAAGAACATCACCGAATACGGGGCCTTCGTGGACCTCGGCGGCGTCGATGGCCTGCTGCACGTGACCGACATGGCCTGGCGCCGCGTCAACCACCCGAACGAGATCCTGAACATCGGCGAGACCGTCAAGGTCCAGGTGATCAAGATCAACAAGGAAACCCACCGCATCAGCCTCGGCATGAAGCAGCTTCAGGCCGATCCGTGGGATGCCGTGGAAAAGGCCTACCCGGTCAACTCGGTGCACAAGGGCCGCGTGACCAACATCACCGATTACGGCGCCTTCGTCGAGTTGGAGCCCGGTGTCGAGGGGCTGGTGCACGTTTCGGAGATGTCCTGGACCAAGAAGAACGTCCATCCCGGCAAGATCGTCTCCACCTCGCAGGAAGTGGATGTCATGGTGCTGGAGATCGACACCGCCAAGCGCCGCGTCTCGCTGGGGCTCAAGCAGACCATGCGCAACCCGTGGGAGGTGTTTGCCGAAACCCACCCCGTCGGCACCGTCATCGAGGGCGAGGTCAAGAACATCACCGAATTCGGTCTGTTCATCGGGCTCGAGAACGACATCGACGGCATGGTGCACCTGTCCGACCTCAGCTGGGAACAGCGCGGCGAGGACGCGATCCAGAACTACCGCAAGGGCGATGTGGTGAAAGCCGCCGTCACCGAGGTGGACGTGGACAAGGAGCGCATCTCGCTGTCGATCAAGGCGCTGGACGCCGACACCTTCTCGGACGCGGTTGACGGGGTGAAGCGCGGCTCGATCATCACCGTCACCGTGACGGCGATCGAGGACGGCGGCATCGAGGTCGAATACAACCAGATGAAGTCCTTCATCCGCCGGTCGGATCTGTCGCGGGACCGGGCCGAACAGCGCCCCGAGCGGTTCCAGATCGGGGATCATGTGGATGCGCGCGTGACCAACGTCGATTCGAAGACCCGCCGTCTGGGCCTGTCGATCAAGGCGCGCGAGATCGCGGAAGAGAAGGAAGCCGTCGAACAATACGGCTCGTCGGATTCGGGCGCCTCGCTGGGCGACATCCTGGGTGCGGCGCTGAAGGGCTCGGGCGACAAGTAACCCCGGCTGCAGGGGGACGCGGGCGGCCCCACCCTTGCCGGGTGGGGCCGTCTTGCGTTCTGCCCGCCGAATCGGGGCCCCTGCGCGACCGCGCGGCACCCGTTCCGCGCCGCAGCATGGCAGGCCGCAGCCCGGCCGTGGGCGACTCTCTGCGGATCACGGGGAAACCCGCGCTTTTCCAATGGCTTTCCTGTTTGAGCCCGCGAGGTTTGCCCCTATAGTCGCGCACACGGCGGGGGCTGCCGCGACTGCAGAGGGATTCACATGATCCGGTCCGAACTGATCCAGATGATTGCCGAAGAGAACCCGCATCTGTTTCAGCGGGATGTGGAGCGGATCGTGAACACGATCTTCGAAGAGATCACCGAGGCGATGGCGCGGGGCGACCGGGTCGAACTGCGCGGCTTCGGCGCATTTTCCGTCAAGAGCCGCGACGCGCGCACCGGACGGAACCCGCGCACCGGCGAGGCCGTTGCGGTAGAGAAGAAGCATGTGCCCTTCTTCAAGACCGGCAAGCTGCTGCGGGACCGGCTCAACGGCGAGGAATAGAGCGATGATCAGGCTGCTGCGACTGGCGCTTCTGGGGCTTCTGGCCGTCGTGCTGCTGACGGTGGCACTGGCGAACCGCGCGCCGGTGACGCTGCGGCTGCTGCCCGAGGAGGCGGGGCGGTTCCTGGGCCTCGACTGGGCGATCCAGTTGCCGCTGTTTCTGGTGATCCTTGCCGGGATCCTCGCGGGGCTCGCGATCGGCTTCGTCTGGGAATGGGCGCGCGAGGCCAGGCATCGCAACGCCGCCACCCGGCACCGGCGCGAGGCGGCGCGGCTGAAATCCGAGGTGAACCGGCTGCAGGACGGCAAGACCGGCCCCCGGGACGAGGTGCTTGCGCTGCTTGAGGACGGCGCCCGCACGCGGTAGAACCCGGGCATGGATGCCGCCGCCAACACCCGCGTCAAGATCTGCGGCCTGACCGAGGCCGCCCATGTCGATGCCGCCGCACGGGCGGGCGCGGCCTATATGGGCTTCGTGTTCTTCCCGCGCTCTCCGCGCCACCTGACGCTGCCGCAGGCGGCTGCGCTGGCGCTGCGGGTGCCGGTGGGCGTGGCCAGGGTCGGTCTGGTCGTCGATGCCGACGACGCGACGCTGGAGGCGATCCTGCGGGAGGTGCCGCTGGACATGCTGCAGCTTCATGGCCACGAGAGCCCGGCGCGCGTGGCAGAGCTGCGCGCCCGCTTCGGCCTGCCGGTGATGAAGGCGGTGGGGGTCGCGGACGCGGCCGACCTTGCCGCGATCGCCGACCATGCCGGGGTGGCCGACCAGATCCTGATCGACGCCAAGCCCCCCAAAGGCACCGCGCTGCCCGGCGGCAATGGCCTTGCCTTCGACTGGCGGCTGATCGCGGGGCGCGCGTGGCAGCGGCCCTGGATGCTGGCGGGCGGGCTGACGCCGCAGAACGTGGCAGAGGCGGTGCGGCTGACCGGCGCGCGGCAGGTCGATGTGTCCTCGGGCGTCGAGTCCGCGCCGGGCATCAAGGACCCCGCCGCCATCGCCGCCTTCATCGCGGCGGCCGGATGACCGGGGTGCCGGCCCGACCGGCGCCTGCGCCTTTACCCCGCGCGGCCGGGGCGCTAGATCAGCAGATGCCAACGGAAGGACGAGCCATGCCCGACGACCTGATCAACAGCTTCAAGAACGGCCCCGATGAAAACGGCCGGTTCGGCATCTTCGGCGGGCGCTTCGTGTCCGAAACGCTGATGCCGCTGATCCTGCAACTGGAGGCGGAGTATGAGCGGGCCAAGACCGATGCCGGCTTCTGGGCGCAGATGGACGATCTGTGGAAGAACTATGTGGGCCGCCCCTCGCCGCTCTATTTCGCGGAGCGGCTGACGGCAGAGCTTGGCGGCGCCAAAATCTACTTCAAGCGCGATGAGCTGAACCATACCGGCGCGCACAAGATCAACAACGTGCTGGGGCAGATCCTGCTGGCGATGCGCATGGGCAAGAGCCGGATCATCGCGGAGACCGGCGCCGGGCAGCACGGGGTGGCCACGGCGACGGTCTGCGCGCGCTTCGGCCTGAAATGCGTGGTCTACATGGGCGCGCATGATGTCGAGCGGCAGGCGCCCAACGTGTTCAGGATGCGGCTGCTGGGGGCAGAGGTGATCCCCGTCACCTCGGGCCGTGGCACGCTGAAGGACGCGATGAACGACGCGCTGCGCGACTGGGTGACCAATGTGCGCGACACCTTCTATTGCATCGGCACCGTGGCCGGCCCCCATCCCTACCCGGCGATGGTGCGCGATTTCCAGTCGATCATTGGCAAGGAAACCCGCTGGCAGCTTGAGGAACACGAAGGCAAGGGCCGCCTGCCCGACACGCTCATCGCGGCCGTCGGCGGCGGATCGAACGCGATGGGGCTGTTCTTCCCGTTCCTCGACGATCCTTCCGTGCGGATCATCGGGGTCGAGGCCGGCGGCAAGGGCGTGGATGACCGGATGGAGCATTGCGCGAGCCTGACCGGCGGGCGCCCCGGCGTGCTGCACGGCAACCGCACCTATCTGCTGCAAGACGAGGACGGGCAGATCCTGGAAGGCTATTCCATCTCCGCCGGGCTCGACTATCCCGGCATCGGCCCCGAGCACGCCTGGCTGCACGATATCGGCCGCGCGCACTATGTCAGCATCACCGATGCCGAGGCGCTGGCGGCGTTCCAGACCTGCTGCCGGCTGGAGGGAATCATCCCGGCGCTGGAGCCGTCGCACGCGGTGGCCCATGTCATCAAGATCGCGCCGACCCTGCCGAAGGACCATATCATCGTCAGCAACATGTGCGGACGCGGCGACAAGGACATCTTCACCGTCGCCAGGCACCTGGGCTTCGACATGAAGATCTGACGGCGTGCCCGCGCCGGACCGGATTTCGCGAGCCGCCGGGCGCCGGCTAGCTGTCGGCGTAAACCTCCAGCACCTCGAGCGGCACCAGGTCCAGCGCACGCAGATGCGTGGCGCTCAGCCGCACCAGCGGCGCGCAGCCCTCGTCATGCGCCTGCACGAAGCGGCTGGCACAAAGGCACCAGCTGTCCCCCGGCCTCAGCCCCGCGAAGCGGTATTCGGGGCGCGGGGTGGTCAGGTCATTGCCGACATATTTGGACCAGGCCAGAAACTCGGCCGTCACGATGACGCAGACGCTATGGCTGCCGGTATCGGCGGCGCAGGTGTTGCAGCGGCCATCCCGGAAGAAGCCGGTCATCGGCGCGGTGGAGCAGGGCTCCAGCGGGCCGCCAAGCACGTTGATCGAAGGTTCCGGGATCATCGGCTGTCCTTTCAGCGAAAACGGTCGGCGAGCCGCCGCAGCGCGCTGCGGGGCGGGTCCGGCTCGGGCAGGTGCTCCGGCTCGGCGGGTCTGGCGGGCGTCGCAGGCTCGCTCCCCGCGCCCGCGCCCGCGCCCATGCCCGTGCCCATGCCCGTCCCCGCGCCGGAACGGGACGGCGCCGTGCGCAGCGCCACCGCGTTGAGGAAGCGCGCGCTGTCCCCGGCGGCCAGTGCTGGCGCGCCATCGGACAGGCCGCGCAGCAGGTCGTCCAGCCATTGCTGGTCGGCCTTGGCGAAATCGGACAGCACATGGCCCGTCACCCGGTCCTTGTGCCCCGGATGGCCGATGCCAAGCCGCACCCGGTGATAGGCCTCGCCGATATGCGCGTGGATGGATCGCAGCCCGTTATGCCCGGCATGGCCGCCGCCGGTCTTGCAGCGGCATTTGCCGGGGGCGAGGTCCAACTCGTCATGCAGCACGGTCACGTCGGAGGGCGCGAGCTTGTAGAAGCGCATCGCCTCGCCCACCGACTGGCCCGAGAGGTTCATGAAGGTGCCGGGCTTGAGCAGCACCACCTTCTCGCCGCCCAGCATCCCCTCGGCCGCCTGCCCCTGAAAGCGGGCGCGCCAAGGGCCGAAGCCGTGATCCGCCGCGATCCGGTCCAGCGCCATGAAGCCGATATTGTGCCGGTTCTGCGCGTATTTCGCGCCCGGATTTCCCAGCCCGACGAAAAGCCGCATGTCCTGCCCTGCCCCTCGCTGCCCCTCGCTGCCGCCCAGGCGCGCGCGGCCGCCCGCGCCTGCCCCTGTATCTGACCCTGAACCGCCTCCGCATCAAGCCCGGAGATGAGGAAACTTCGAAACGGGCCCGCCCGGGCTGACGCTGGCCGAGCCGCTGCCGAGCGTCTCCGCCCGCGGCCCGAAACGCGAACGGGGGCCCCGGAAGGCCCCCGCCGGTTGCTCCGCGAGGCGCGGAGCGCATTGATCAGGCGGTCACGCCTCGGCTTCGGCAGCTTCGGCCGCGATCAGGCCCGAGGGCGCGGTCACATTGGCGACGACGAAGTTGCGCTTGATCGTGGGGGCGGCGCCGGCCGGCAGTTCGATGTCGTCGATGTGGATGACATCGCCGATCTGCCTGCCGGTCAGATCCACCGTGATGTGATCGGGGATATCGCCCGCGGTTACTTCCAGCTCGACCTCGGAGCGCACGACGGTCAGGGTGCCGCCGCGCTTCAGGCCCGGAGCCGCATCGTGATTTTCGAAATTGACGTGGATGAACAGGTTGATGCGCGAATTGCGGTGCAGGCGCATCAGGTCCACATGGGTCGGAAGGTCGCGCACGACATCGCGCTGAACGCCCCGGCAGATGACGCGGACATCGTCCTGGCCCTCGACCTTGAGGTTGAACAGCGTTGACAGGAAGCGCCCTGCCTTGAGCTTCTTCAGAAGCGTGTAGTACTTGATGTTCAGGGACAGCGGCTCCTTGCCGTCGCCATAAACAACACCGGGTACGTAGCCCTCACGACGAGCTTGACGAGCGGCCCCCTTGCCTGTCCCCGTCCGTACCTCGGCTACAAGATCGGGGATCTCACGTGCCATTGGTCTCTCCATAGGTTATGACGCGGACATCCTCCAAGGGTGCATGCCCGCAAGGTGGCCCCTATAGACGGGACCGGCCGGGAAGGGAAGCGATTTTCGCCCGTGAAGGCTGGCGCGGCCCGAATCGCAGGCGCCATGTTTCGCCGGGAAAACCGCAAAGCGGATCCCCTCACTCGTAGGCGTCGAAAAATCCCCTGGGCACCAGCAGGTTCTCGCGCCGCAACCGGGCCACGTCGCGCTCGCCGCACAGCGCCATCGAGATGTCCAGCTCCTTGCGGATCACCTCCAGCGCCGTGGTGACGCCCGCCTGCCCCATCGCGCCGAGCCCGTAGAGCCAGGCGCGGCCGATCATCGTGCCCGTCGCGCCAAGCGCCAGCGCCTTCAGCACGTCCTGCCCCGAGCGGATGCCGCTGTCGAGCCAGACCTCGCTGCGCCCGTCCACCGCCTCGATCATCTTCGGCAGCATCCGGATGGTGGAGAGCGCCCCGTCAAGCTGCCGCCCGCCATGGTTCGACACCACGATGGCATCGGCCCCGAACTCGGCCGCCCGCCGCGCATCGTCCGCGTCCAGAATGCCCTTCAGGATCAGCTTGCCGCCCCACATGTCGCGGATCGCGGCCACCTTGCCCCAGTCAAGCTGCGGGTCGAACTGCTCGGCCGTCCAGTTCATCAGCGAGGAGGCATCGCCGACGCCCCTGGCATGGCCGACGATATTGCCGAAGAACCGCCGCTTCGTGCCCAGCATCTCGCGGCCCCAGCCCCATTTGGTTGCAAGGTTCAGCAAGGTGGCGGGCGTCAGCTTCGGCGGCGCCGACAGGCCGTTCTTCAGATCCTTGTGCCGCTGGCCGAGGATTTGCAGATCCAGCGTCAGCACCAGCGCCGAACAGCCCGCCGCGCGCGCCCGCTCGATGATCGCGCGCAGGAAATCCTGGTCGCGCATCACGTAAAGCTGGAACCAGAACGGCTTTCGCGTCTGCGCTGCCACATCCTCGATCGAGCAGATCGACATGGTCGAGAGCGTGAAGGGCACGCCGAACGCCTCGGCGGCGCGGGCGGCCTTGATCTCGCCGTCCGCGCATTGCATCCCCGTCATCCCCACGGGCGCCAGCGCGACGGGCATCGTCACCGCCTCGCCCAGCATGGTGCCGGCGGTGCTGCGGTTCGACATGTCCACCGCCACCTTCTGCCGCAGCCGGATCTGCGCGAAATCGGCGGTATTGTCGCGGAAGGTCTGCTCGGTATAGCTGCCCGATTCCGCGTAATCGTAGAACATGCGCGGCACGCGGCGGCGGTGGATGCGCCTCAGATCCTCGATACTGGTGATGACGGGCATGGCGGCATTCCCTTCGGATTGGCAAGATGGGGTTAGCGATCTATGGCGCCCACTGCAATCGCCCTGCGGCGCAAGCGGGGCCTTGCCTTCCGCCGCGGCGCAGGAAACTCTGCCGCGACTGAACGCGAAGGGGTGTCGATGTCGATCGTGATGATGGGGTTCCTGGGCAGCCTTGCTGCCGGGATGATGACCGCGGTGGGCGCGCTGCCGGTGCTGTTCGGGCGCAACATCTCGCGCTATTGGAACGACGTGCTGCTGGGTTTCGCGGCGGGGGTGATGCTGTCGGCCTCGTTCTTCTCGCTGATCCTGCCGGGGATCGAGTCGGCGGCGGCGCGCACGGGCAGCGAGGCCATCGCGGCGTTGATCGCGGCGGGCGGCATCCTGCTTGGCGCCGGAGCCATCGCCCTTCTGAACGAATCGCTGCCGCATGAACATTTCATCGAGGGGCGAGAGGGCGCCGACCCCGGCGCGCTTGGCCGGATCTGGCTGTTCGTCATCGCCATCACCATCCACAACGTGCCGGAAGGCATGGCCGTCGGCATCGGTTTCGGCGGCGGTGACGTGGCACTGGGGTTGTCGCTGGCCATGGGCATCGGGTTGCAGAACGCGCCGGAGGGGCTGGCGGTCGCGGTGGCGCTGCGCGGGCTGGGTTATGGCCGCGGCCGAGCCGTCGGGATCGCGCTGCTGACCGGGCTGGTGGAACCGCTCGGCGGGCTGGTCGGGGTTGCCGCGGTCACGCTGGCGGCGCCGCTGCTGCCCTGGGGGCTGACCTTCGCGGCGGGGGCCATGCTCTATGTCATCAGCCACGAGATCATCCCCGAGACCCACCGCCACGGCCACCAGAACGCGGCGACGGCGGGGCTGATCGGCGGGCTGGTGCTGATGATGTTCCTGGATGTGGCGCTGGGGTGAACCGGGCTGACGCAGGGGGCGGGCGGGGGGCGGGCGGTCAGGCCCGGTGCGCGCCCGCCGCAAGATCGGCGACCCGCGCCAGCACCTCGGCCACGGGCCGGCCCTCGCCGATCAGCCTGACGATGGCCGAGCCGACGATGCAGCCATCGGCGATGCCGGCGATCGCCTGGGCCGACTCGGGCGTGGTGATGCCGAAGCCGACCATCACCGGCAGGTCGGTCGCGGCCTTGATCCGCGCCACATCGGGGGCGATGTCCGCCGCCTGCGGCGCGGCGGCGCCGGTGATGCCGGTGATCGACACGGAATAGACAAAGCCCGAGCTGTTGCGCAGCACCTTGGGCAGCCGCGCATCGTCGGTCGTGGGCGTCGCGAGGCGGATGAAGTTCAGCCCCGCCGCCTGCGCGGGGATGCACAGTTCGGCATCCTCCTCGGGCGGCAGGTCGACCACGATCAGCCCGTCGATGCCCGCTGCCAGCGCATCGGCAACAAAGCGGTCGACGCCGCGGCTGTAGATCGGGTTGTAATAGCCCATCATCACGATCGGGGTGGTATCGTCGCCCTTGCGGAACTCTGCCACCATGTCCAGTGTGCGCTGCAGGGTCTGCCCGCCCGCCAGCGCGCGCTGCCCGGCAAGCTGGATGACGGGGCCGTCCGCCATCGGGTCGGTGAAGGGCATCCCCAGCTCGATGAAATCCACCCCGGCGCCCGGAAGTCCCTTCACCAGCGCAAGCGAGGTGGCGGCGTCGGGATCGCCCGCCATCACATAGGCGGCAAAGCCCTTGCGGCCCTCGGCGCGGAGCTGGGCGAACTTCTGGTCGATCCGGGTCATCGGGCGTCCTTTTCCTCAGGTCGCGCCCGGTGTGCAGAAATCCGTGCCGAAAATCAATGGCCCGCGGGCGGCGGGGTCGGGGGGCGCGGGGCGTGCGGGAGCCCTCCCTTGCGTCTGCGCGGCGCTCTGCCTAGAAGCGGCGCGGAACCACCGCTGGAACAGGGGGATGGCATGGGCTTCAGGATGGGTATCGTCGGGCTGCCGAATGTCGGCAAGTCCACGCTTTTCAACGCGCTGACGCGCACCGCCGCCGCGCAGGCCGCCAACTTCCCGTTCTGCACCATCGAGCCGAATATCGGCGAGGTCGCGGTCCCGGACAAGCGGCTGGAAACGCTGGCCGCGATCGCCGGGTCGCGGCAGATCATCCCGACGCGGATGACCTTCGTGGATATCGCGGGGCTCGTGCGGGGCGCCAGCAAGGGCGAGGGCCTGGGCAACCAGTTCCTGGCCAATATCCGCGAGACGGACGCCATCGCCCATGTGCTGCGCTGTTTCGAGGATGGCGACGTGACCCATGTCGAGGGCCGCATCGACCCGGTCGCGGATGCCGAGACCATCGAGACCGAGCTGATGATCGCGGATATCGAAAGCATCGAGCGGCGGCTCGCGAACCTCGCGCGCAAGATCAAGGGCGGCGACAAGGAGGCGCTGGATCAGGACCGGCTGCTGCGCGCCGCGATGGCCGCGCTGGAGGCCGGCCGCCCGGCCCGCAGCGTGACGGTCGCGGCAGAGGACCGCCGCGCCTGGGACATGCTGCAACTGCTGACCGCAAAGCCCGTGCTTTATGTGTGCAATGTCGAGGAAGCCGCCGCCGCGACCGGCAACAGCCAGTCCGCGCGCGTGGCGAGGATGGCGGCGGAACAGGGCGCGGCGTCGGTGGTGATCTCCGCCAGGATCGAGGAGGAGATCAGCCAGCTCGACCCCGAGGAAGCCCGGATGTTCCTGGCCGAGATGGGGCTGGAGGAGGCAGGGCTCGACCGGCTGATCCGCGCCGGATACGAATTGCTGGACCTTCAGACCTATTTCACCGTCGGCCCGAAGGAGGCCCGCGCCTGGACGATCCCGAAGGGCACGCTCGCGCCGCAGGCCGCCGGCGTGATCCACGGCGATTTCGAGCGCGGCTTCATCCGGGCCGAGACCATCGCCTATGAGGATTACGTCGCCGGCAAGGGCGAGGCCGGCGCGCGCGAGGCGGGCAAGCTCCGGGTGGAGGGCAAGACCTACGAGGTGAAGGACGGCGACGTGCTGCACTTCCTGTTCAACGCCTGAACGAGAGGGGGCGCTGCCCCCGTCGCGGCGGGGCCGCGACTCCCCCGGGATATTTCCGCCAGCAAGAAGCACGAAGGAGGCGCGGGTCAGAGGCGGCGGAAGGTTGCATAGTCGGGCCGGCGTCCCTCGCGCAGCGCCTTCTGCTCGTAGCGCGTGGAGATCCAGTCCTCCCAGGGGGTTGGCCCGTGATCTTCAAGTGCGAATCCCGCCTTCGGCACCTCTTCCAGCGTCTGGCGCATGTAGTCGGGGATGTCGGTGGCCACGCGGAACTCTGCCCCCGGGGCAAGCGCGCGGTGCAGGGGCACGAGGTAGTCCGGGGTGACGAAGCGGCGGCGATGGTGGCGGCGTTTGGGCCAGGGGTCGGGGTAGTTCAGGAAGGCCTTCGCGATGGAGTCTTCGGGCAGCACGTCGAACAGCTCGCGCACATCGCCGGGATGCACCGCGAGGTTGCCCACCCCCGCGGCGCGGATCTTGCCCAGAAGCATGGCGACCCCGTTGATGAAGGGCTCGCAGCCGATGATGCCCACCTCGGGGTGGCATGCGGCCATGTGGACCATGTGCTCGCCGCCGCCGAAGCCGATCTCGAGCCAGACCGGCCGCGCATCGCCGAAGATCGCCGCAAGGTCCAGCGGCGCGCGGCCGGGGTTTTCCTCGGCCGTCACGCCGAAGGGGCGCAGGGCTTGCAGATCCTCGGACAGGTAGGACTTCTGCGCCGGGCGCATGGTCTTGCCCGCGCGCCGGCCATAGAAGTTGCGCCATCCGGGCGCGGCGCCGCCGGGATCGTCATGGCCCTCGGGATCGTCATGGCGCTCGGGATCGTCATGGGGGGTGTGGTCGGTCATGGGCCGGGGTCATGCCGCCCGCGCGCCCTGCGGTCAAGACCTCAGCCGCGCTGGATCAGGAAAAGCCCCAGCCCCATGAAGCCGATGCCCGCGCCCCGCATCAGGGTGACCGGCCGCAGCGCCGCGCCGAAAAGCCCGAACTGGTCGATGGCGGCGGCCGAGATCATCTGGCCGAGCAGCACGAAGAACACCGCGTTGCCGACCCCGAAATGCGGGGCGACGAAGGTGATGGACAGCACGTAGAAGGCGACGAACAGCCCGGCAAGGAACAGGTGGCGCGGCTGGCCGGGCAGTCTGGCAAACCCGGCAGGGCCGTGGGTCAGCAGCATCACCAGCACCGCGCCCGCAAGCGCCACGCAAAACAGCACCACCGCCGCGACAGGGGGTGAGCCGATGCGCACGCCAAGCTGCGCGTTCAGGGCCGCAAGGATCGGGATGCCGATGCCGGCGGCAAGCATGATCATCGCATAGCGCAGGGCGTCGGGCATCTCGGGGCTCCTCTGTCGCGCCGAGATTGGCGGCTTGCGGCCCCCGCCGCAAGCCCCGGCGGGATATGGCGGCATCGCGGCCGGAAGGCTCCGGGGGCGCCGGGCGAAGAAACGGCAAGGGGCGCGGGGGCGGGGCCGTCGCGGGCCGCGCCCTGGAAGATGCCTGCGCCTTTTCAGCCGGAGCCTACAGCGCCTTCTTCAGCGCCTCGACCAGATCCAGCCTTTCCCAGCTGAAGCCGCCATCGGCATCGGGCTCGCGCCCGAAATGGCCATAGGCGGCGGTGCGCTGGTAGATCGGCCGGTTCAGTTGCAGATGCTCGCGGATGCCGCGCGGGGTCAGGTCCATGATCTCGGCCACGGCGCGTTCGATTTCCGCCTCGGGCACCTGCCCCGTGCCGTAGGTATCGGCATAGATCGCCAGCGGGCGCGCCACGCCGATCGCGTAGGCGAGCTGGATCACGCAGCGGGTGGCCAGGCCCGCGGCGACGACGTTCTTGGCGAGGTAGCGCGCGGCATAGGCGGCCGAGCGGTCGACCTTGGTCGGATCCTTGCCCGAGAACGCGCCGCCGCCATGCGGGGCCGCGCCGCCATAGGTATCGACGATGATCTTGCGCCCGGTCAGGCCGGCATCGCCATCGGGGCCGCCGATCACGAAGGTGCCGGTCGGGTTGACGTGCCATTCGGTCCGTTCGGTCAGCCAGCCCGCGGGGATCACCTCGCGGATGTAGGGCTCCACCAGCGCGCGGATGTCGTCCGAGCTCTGGCTCTCCAGCGCGTGCTGGGTGGACAGCACCAGCTGCGTCACCTCGACCGGCTTGCCGTCCTCGTAGCGCAGCGACAGCTGCGACTTGGCATCGGGGCGCAGCGTCGGTTCGGCGCCGGACTTGCGCGCCTCGGACAGCCGCCGCAGGATCGCATGGGCGTACTGGATCGGCGCGGGCATCAGTTCCGGCGTCTCGTTTGTGGCATAGCCGAACATGATGCCCTGGTCGCCGGCGCCGTCCCGGTCCACGCCCTGGCTGATATGGGCCGATTGCGCGTGCAGGAAATTGGCGATGCGGAGCGTCTGCCAGTGGAATGCGTCCTGTTCATAGCCGATGTCGCGCACGCAGTCGCGCACGATGGTATCGACCCGGTCCATGTATTCGGCAAGCCTGGCCTTGTCGGACAGCCCGACCTCGCCGCCGACGACGACCTGGTTGGTGGTGGCGAAGGTCTCGCAGGCGACGCGGGCGTTGGGCTCCTCGCCGAGGAAGGCGTCGAGCACCGCATCGGAAATGCGGTCGCACACCTTGTCGGGGTGCCCCTCCGAGACGCTCTCGGAGGTGAAGACATAGTTCTGCCGGGACATGGGAAGCGCTCCATTGGTGAATGCCCGTCACGCCAGGAAGCCGTTGTGACGGTGGAATGGACGTGCGTAACCCCCCGGCCCTGCAGCGTCAATCTGCTATCTGCGCCGGATCGCGGCCAACCCGAGCACCAGCAGCGAAAGCAGCGCCAGCACCGGCCGGTCGCCGCTGCGCGCGTAAGGTGTGGGCGGCCAGGCCGCGGGCAGCGGCGCATCGAGAAAGCCCTCGGCGTTCAGCGGCAGCGAGGCGAGCACGCGGCCCCGCGCGTCGATCACCGCCGAGACGCCGGTATTGGCCGCGCGCACCAGCGGCAGGCCCTGCTCGATCGCGCGCAGCCGCGCCTGGGCGAGGTGCTGGTAGGGCCCCGAGAGGGCGCCGAACCAGGCATCGTTGGTGACCTGCACGATCCAGTCCGCGCGGCCGGGCGCGCCGGCGATGTCCTGCGGGAACACCGCCTCGTAGCAGATCAGCGGCAGCGCCTGCCCCAGCGGGCCAAGATCCAGCAGCGCCGGGCCGGGGCCGGCGGAATAGCCGTTGCCCGCCCGCGCGGCGAAGGCGGTGATCCCGGCGCGCGCCAGCAGGTCGCCCGCGGGGACATATTCGCCGAAGGGCACCAGATGGTGCTTGTCGTAGATGTCGCCCACCGCGCCGCCGGGGCCGATCACCGCAAGGCTGTTGTAGTAGCGCATCCCCTCGGACCGCTGGATGCCGAGCGCGACGGGCCGCCCCCCCGCCGCGTCCGAGATCATCCGCAGCACCGGGCCGGGATCGTTCAGCAGCCACGGCACCGAGGTTTCGGGCCAGATGATCAGGTCGGGCGCAGCGGCGCCGGGCGCGGGGGGGGCGGCGGTCTGCGCCAGCATCCGTTCAAGGAACATCTGCTGCATACCCGGCAGCCATTTCAGGTGCTGGGCGGCATTGGGCTGCACGAGGCGGATCCGCGCCAGGGTAGCGGGCTGCGGCCCGGGCTGCGCCAGCCGCCAGCCCCCCGCGGCCCAGACCGCCGCCAGCAGCGCCGCGGCAAGCGCCGATCCGCGGCGGGGGGCGGTTGCCGCGATCGCCGCCGCGCCGGTGGTCAGCAGCGAAAGCCCCAGCGGCCCGGTCAGCGCCGCCGCCTGCGCGACGGGCGTCCCGATCCAGACATGGCCAAGCAGCGCCCAGGGAAAGCCGGTCAGCGCATAGCTACGCAGCGCGTCGGCGCCGGCAAGCGCGACGGCGAGCGCCAGCGCCCGCCGGGCAGGGCTGCGGCCCAGCCATGCCGCCAGCGCCGCGGCGCCCGCCCAGAACAGCGCAAGGCCGAAGGAGATGAGGATCAGCGCGAAGGGTGCCATCCAGCCGTCGCGCGGGGCGTCCACCAGGAACGGCTCCACGATCCAGAACAGCGCCGCGGCGAAATGCCCGGCCCCGGCGAACAGCGCCATCAGCGCGGCGCGGCCCGGATGCGGCTGGCGGGCGAGCCAGCGGATCAGCACCGCCAGCGCCGGCAGCGCCAGCCACCACGCGCCCAGCGGCGCCTGCCCGGCCGCGACCAGCGCCCCCAGCAGCGCGAGCGCGCCCCGGTCCCGCCAGGACGGGCGCAGCCGGGACCAGAGCGCGGGCGCGCCGACCGGCAGGGACGCGCGCGCCAGGGTCAGCTCCCGGCGCCCGGCAGCCGCACGCGCAGCCGCTTGATCCGGCGCGGGTCGGCATCCACCACCTCGAATTCGACCCCGCTTTCGGCCTTCACCACCTCGCCGCGCGCCGGCACCCGGCCCAGCAGCATGAAGACGAGCCCGCCCATCGTATCGACCTCCTCGCCCTCTTCCTCATCGGCAAGGCGGCGCCCGATGGCGGCCTCGAACTCCTCCAGCGGGGCGCGGGCCTGCACCAGCCACTGGCCGGGCTTCTCCTGCGTCCACAAGCCGCCTTCCTGTTCGTCATGTTCGTCGTCGATATCGCCGATCACCTGTTCGATCAGGTCCTCGATCGTCACCAGACCGTCCACGCCGCCATATTCGTCGATGACCAGCGCCATGTGGATGCGGTCGGTCTGCATCTTCTGCAGCAGCACGCCGATCGGCATCGAGGGCGGCGCGAAGAGCAGCGGGCGCAGCATCTTGCGCAGGCCGAAGCGGGGCGCCTGCGCGTCGAAGCCGTATTGCAGGGCAAGGTCCTTGAGGTGGATCAGACCCAGCGGCGAATCGAGCGTGCCCTTGAAGACCGGCATCCGCGAGAAGCCGTGTTCGCGGAACACCTCGACCAGATCGGTGAGCGATATCGTCACCGGCACGGCCACGATCTCGGGCTTCGGGATGGCGATGTCGCCGACGCGCAGGCGCCGCAACGCGCCAAGCCCGGCGTGATGGGGGTTGCGCCCCTCGCCCTGGGCGCCCTCGCCCTCATGCTCGGCACCGCTGAAGGCATTCAGGATCCGTCCGAAAAAGCCGCGAGCGCCATTGCTCTCGGGACTGTCCCCCTGGTCTGGCGCGCCCTGCGCTGCCGTAGACCCGTCTGCACTTTCGCCCATCGGTCCTTTCCAAATCGCCGGGCCCGTCGCCGTGTCGCATCGCGCCGCGGCGCTGCCCAAGGTTCACTTGCGGTCAGTCGTAGGGATTTGCAAGGCCAAGCCCCGCCAGAATCTCGATCTCGGTGCCTTCCATCAGCAGGGCATCGCCGTCGCGCTGATGATCGTAGCCGAGCAGATGCAGCACCGCGTGGACGACCAGATGCGTCACGTGATCGCGCATCGACTTGCCGGCCTCTTCGGCCTCGCGCGCGCAGGTCTCCCAGG
Organism: Rhodobacteraceae bacterium UBA6141; assembly: GCA_002423245.1. Lineage (GTDB taxonomy): Bacteria > Pseudomonadota > Alphaproteobacteria > Rhodobacterales > Rhodobacteraceae > Frigidibacter. The sequence goes on along the minus strand of DIVD01000024.1, from coordinate 54,262 downwards.
CGATGGCGATGTCGCCCAGTTCCACGGGCATCTCCGCCTCGCCCTCGGGCAGGTCCGGCTCCGCGCCCTCGACCCCGGCGCCGCGTTCCTCCGAGGGCCAGGACAGCACGTTGGTCGGCGCGGGCTTGCCGCGGAAATCGGCGTTCAGCAGCGAGATGCGCGCATCGTCGCAGCCCAGAAGGCTGATCTCGAACGCCTCGGGGTCCAGGTCCAGATGCGCCAGTGTCGCGGCAGCGGCCCGTTCGGCGAGCGGTGCGAGCCCGAAGGACTCCCACCGCTCATCCTCGAGCATCGTGTCAACCAGTCTGTCCATCGTCGCGGTCATAGGCATCGATGATGCGCGCGACAAGGGGATGGCGCACCACGTCCTTGGCCGTGAAATAGTTGAAGCTGACCCCCTTCACGCCTGCGATGATCCGTTCGGCATCCTTCAGGCCCGAGGGCACGCCGCGCGGCAGGTCGATCTGGCTGCGGTCGCCGGTAACGACCATGCGGCTGCCCTCGCCCAGACGGGTGAGGAACATCTTCATCTGCATGGAGGTCGCGTTCTGCGCCTCGTCCAGCACCACGAAGGCGTTCGACAGCGTGCGCCCGCGCATGAAGGCCAGCGGCGCGATCTCGATCCGCCGCTCCAGCATCAGCTTTTCCATCTGCTTGGGCGGCAGGAAATCGTTCAGCGCGTCATAGAGCGGCTGCATGTAGGGATCGACCTTCTCCTTCATGTCGCCGGGCAGGAAGCCGAGCCGCTCGCCCGCCTCCACCGCCGGGCGGCTGAGGATGATCTTGTCCACATGCCCGCCGATCAGCATCGTCACGCCGACCGCCACCGCAAGATAGGTCTTGCCGGTGCCGGCGGGCCCGATCCCGAAGGCAAGCTCGTGCTGGAAGAGGTTGCGCACATAGGCCTTCTGCGCCTCGGTCCGCGGCTCCACCGATTTCTTGCGGGTGCGGATCTCCATCCGGCCGCTGAACATTTCCAGTTGATCGTCGGGGTCGGGGGCAGGCGCGGCGCCAAAATCGCCCATGCGGATCATGGCGTCGATGTCGCCCGCCTCGACCGGGCGCCCGGTTTCAAGCCGCGCGTAAAGCTGGTGCAGCAGCGCCGCCGCCTGGTCGCGCAGGGCCGGGGCGCCCACCACCGCAAGCTGGTTGCCGCGGCGCAGGATGTGGACGCCGACCTTGTGCTCGATCTGGGCGAGGTTCCGGTCGAACTGCCCGCACAGATCGCGCAGCAGCCGGTTGTCGGGAAATTCCAGAAGCGTTTCGTGAACGTCTTCGGGACGGGGCGGGGGGGTCAGCGCGCTGATGCCCAACAAGGTCTCCCTTCGGCAGAGGGTTGGCTTTGGCAGTGGTGTCGGCGGCAGTGGTGTCGGCCGGGTTCCGTGAGTCAATGGTGCCAAGTGCGGGCCGGCATGGCAAGCGCGCAGATCAAGATTCGCGCAGGCACAACAAAATCGGCCGCAGGATGGTTCCGCGACCGCTAGATCGTGATGGGAAAGGCAGAGGCGCTGACCACGGGCCAGTGCAGGGGCTTCGCCTCAGGCCCGGAGCCTTCGGCTCAGATCGGGTCGCGGACCTCCGAACCGGAATGGAACGGCCCCGTGGCATAGCCCGGGGTGCCCGACTTGCCCGAGCAGACGGGGCGGCCATCGGGGCGGCGCCGGGCGCTCATGTAGCCTTCGGCGCCATCGTCGATGATCCAGTGGTCGCAGCCCTCGGGATCAATCCAGATCCCCGCCTTGAGCTGGCTGAGCTGCTTGGCATCAACAGCGCGGTCCACCGTCTTGTCCTGCTTGGCCTCGCAGGCGGCGAGGGTGCCGGCGGCCGCGAGGATGGCGATGAGTTTAAAGGCGGTCATGTCACGCTCCTCAGCGGGTGCAGAAGATTTCGACGCGGCGGTTCTGCTGCATCCCGGTCGCGGTGGCGTTGGATGCCTTGGGCTGACGCTCGCCGAACCAGGTCACGTCCACGACACGCGCACCGGCAGCTTTCGCGACGGCGGCGACCGACTGGGCCCTGCGCTGCGACAGCTTCATGTTGTAGGCGTCGCTGGCGCTGCTGTCGGTATGGCCCGCGATCACGTAGCCCTTCGCCTTGTTCGCGGCGAAGAACGCTTCGAGCTGGCGGCGGCCAGCGGGCGAGAGGGTGGCGCTGTCCGTGGCGAAAAGCTGGTCCGCCGGCATCTCGCCGCAAGCCTCGCCGCGGTTGCAGACCGGCAGGCCGCGGCTGTCGAGGCGCGCGTCCATGTAGCCTTCCCAGCCGTCGTCCATGACCCAGTGCTCGCAGCCGTCCGGATCGACCCAGATTGCCGGCGCATAGCTTTCGCCGCGCACGACCTGCTGCGCCAGCAGCGGCCCTGTCGCCAGCGCCAGCCCGATCACCGCGGCCGCCGCCGCCCCCATGATCTCTCTCACCACTGTTCGCCTCCGTCCTGATCACCCGCTGCGGCGCGCCGTCGCCACGAGCGGGGCGCTCCACATGGGTCGTACTAGCACGTCCGTGACGGCTGAAAAGGTCAAAATCATATCGACCCGGCGCGCCATGGCACCATTGCCACATCGCCCCCCACATCGCCCCCATGGATCCGCTGGAGATGTCGCCACCTGTCACCACATCGCGTCACCGCATCGCGCCGGTCACGGTGCCGGCGAGCGAGTTCGGGCCGCTGTCGGTGATTCTCACCCTGGCGATGGCACCGCGCCGCGCCGCGGCATCGGTGACATGCACGGCATGAAGGTAGTCGGACTTGCCGACCATCTGCCCCGGCTCGCGGCCGGGCTTCTCGAACAGCACCTGCACCTCGCGCCCGACCATGCGCTGCTGCGCCGCGCGCTGCTGGCGCGTCAGCAGCGCCTGCAGCCGTTGCAGCCGGTCCGCCGCCTCGGCCTCCGGCACCGGCGGCTTCTCGGCGGCGGGCGTGCCGGGGCGCGGCGAATAGCGGAAGGAATAGGCCATGCCGTAGTCCACCGCCGCGACCAGATCCAGCGTCGCCTGGAAATCCGCCTCGGTCTCGCCGGGGAAGCCGACGATGAAATCGCCCGACAGCAGCATGTCGGGCCGCGCGGCGCGGATACGCTCCACCAGCCGCAGGTAATGCCCGGCGGTGTGCCTGCGCGCCATCGCCTTCAGGATGCGGTCGCTGCCCGATTGCACCGGCAGGTGCAGGTAGGGCATCAGCTTGGCCTCCTCGCCATGCGCGGCGATCAGGTCATCCCCCATGTCGTTCGGGTGCGAGGTGGTGTAGCGGATGCGCTCCAGCCCGTCGATCCGCGCCAGCGCCCGCACCAGCCGGGCCAGGCCCCAGGTGCCGTCCTGCCCCTCGCCGTGATACGCATTGACGTTCTGGCCCAGCAGGGTGATCTCGCGCACGCCCTTCTCGACCAGCCCCTGCGCCTCGGCGAGGATGCGCGTCACCGGGCGGCTGACTTCCGACCCGCGGGTATAGGGCACGACGCAGAAGGCGCAGAACTTGTCGCAGCCCTCCTGCACCGTCAGGAAGGCGGTCGGCCCGCGGCTGGCCGGCTGGCGCGGCGGCAGGTGATCGAACTTGTCCTCGGCGGGGAAGTCGGTATCGACCGATTTCGCCCCGGCATCGGCGGCCTTCGCCATCGCCGGCAGCCGGTGATAGCTTTGCGGGCCGACCACCAGATCGACCAGCGGCATCCGGCGCAGGATCTCGGCCCCCTCGGCCTGCGCGACGCAGCCGGCGACGCCGATCTTCAGGCCCGGCCGCGCCAGTTTCAGCGGCCGCAGGCGGCCGAGGTCGGAATAGAGCTTCTCGGACGCCTTCTCGCGGATGTGGCAGGTGTTCAGCAGCACCATGTCGGCCTCGTCCGCCTGTTCGGTCAGCACATAGCCCTCGGCGCCCATCGCCTCGGCCATGCGCTCGCTGTCATAGACGTTCATCTGGCAGCCATAGGTCTTGATGAAAAGCTTCTTCATCCCTGCCCCGGCTTTCGCATCCCCATCCATGGCCCCGGCCTTTCCGCGAGTTCCGCGCGCGCGGATGCGCGCCGGACCGGGGTGGTCTACCCCGAATGCGGGCCGCGGTGCAATGCCCGCCGCCCGGCCGCGCGGCGCGGCTTGCATTGCGCGCCGCCCTGCGTCGCGGCGGGGCTTGCATTGCGCGCGCCCTGCGTCGCGGCGGGGCTTGCATTGCGCGCGCCCTGCGGCGCGGCGGGGCTTGCATTGCGCGCCGCCCTGCCCGACCCTGCCGCTGCAGCTGCGGACGGATTTGCACATGGACTACCGCTCGATCGACGATTTCCTGGCGCGCGGCCGGGACGTGCTGGCGAGGGGGCCGGTGGCGATCATCCTTGCCGAGGATCTGGTCGAGGTGGACAGCACCCTGCGCCACCACCTGAAGGCCGGATTTCGCGCGGTGCTGCTGTTCGCGCCGCCCGAACTGGCATTGCCCGAGGATCTGGCGGCGCAGGTCCATCGCATCACCCATCCGGTCAGGGCCGAGGGCGCGCTGGTGCAGGCGGTCAACCCGGTCATCGCCGCCGCGCCGCCGACCACATGGCTTTACTGCTGCTACAACGCCGAATACCTGTTCCATCCGTTCTGCGAGACGCGGAACGTGCGCGAACTGATCGCCTTCCACGCCGAGGAGCGGCGCGACGCGATGCTGTGCTATGTCGTCGATCTTTATGCCGCCGATCTGTGGGCGCATCCCGATGCGGTGGATCTGGCCGGTGCGCTGCTGGACCGCACCGGTTACTACGCGCTCGCCCGCAAGGACGAGGCGGGACACTTCTGCGAGCGGCAACTGGATTTCTTCGGCGGCATCCGCTGGCGGTTCGAGGAGCATATCCCGAAAGACCGCCGCCGCATCGACCGCATCGGGCTGTTCCGCGCCCAGCCGGGGCTGCAACTGCAGGCCGATCACACCTTCAACATGCCCGAGTACAACACCTATGCCTGCCCCTGGCACAACAACCTGACCGCCGCCATTGCCTCCTTCCGCACCGCCAAGGCGCTGAAGACCAATCCGGGCTCCACCTATGACATCGCCAGCTTCAACTGGCACAACTCGGTCCCGTTCGAGTGGCACTCGCAGCAACTGATGGACCTGGGCCTGATGGAGCCGGGCCAGTGGTTCTGAGGAGCGGGCGGCGGGGTCCGGCCGGTCGCCGGGTCAGGCCCGGCGCAGGCGGATCACCACATCGACACGCACGATCTCGGCGCCTGCGGGGGCGGCCGGCAGGCGGGTGATTTCCAGCTCTTCCGCGGGGGCGTCGGTCAGTTCCGAGCTGTCCTCCCAGAAGAAATGCGGGTGATCGTCCATCCGCGTGTCGAAACAGGACCGGGCGCCATCGACGGTGATTTCCTGCATCAGCCCCGCCTCGCAGAAGGCGCGCAGGGTGTTGTACACCGTCGCCAGAGACACGCCCTCGCCCGAGGCACGCGCCGCGGCATAGAGGCTTTCGGCCGTGACGTGCCGGTTCTCGCCATCGCCGACCAGCAGGGCGGCGAGCGCGACACGCTGCCGCGTCGGGCGCAGACCGGCCTTCGCCAGCCATCTGGTCCCGGTGGTTTCGGGTTCGGCCGTCATCTGCGCAACATCCCCTTTGCTGAAGTTTCATATAAGGGCGGAGCCGCCGCGATTTCAAACCCTATCCGCCAAAGTCGCACGCCGCGCGCCTCCGATGCGCCCCGAAAACCGGGGCCCGCGCGGCTATTGCGCCCCCTCCGATGCGGATGCTAGAGGGAAGCCGGTATGAGAGAGTGTTCTGCACGGGGGGACGGGCCGGCATGGCGGGTTATCCGACAAGCTTCGACAGGGAGGCGCTGCTGAAATGCGCGCGGGGGGAACTTTTCGGCCCCGGCAATGCGCAGCTGCCCGAACCGCCGATGCTGATGATGGACCGCATCACCGACATTTCCGCAGATGGCGGCGCGCATGGCAAGGGCCATGTGGTCGCCGAATTCGACATCACCCCCGACCTGTGGTTCTTCAAGTGCCACTTCCCCGGCAACCCGGTGATGCCCGGCTGTCTTGGCCTTGACGGGCTGTGGCAACTGACCGGCTTCAACCTTGGCTGGCGCGGCTGGCAGGGCCAGGGCTTTGCGCTTGGCGCCGGTGAGGTGAAGCTGACCGGCATGGTCACCCCCGCCCGCACGATGATCACCTATCACGTGGATTTCACCCGCCTCATCGACCGGCGGCTGAAGATGGGCGTCGCCGATGGCCGGGTCGAGGCCGATGGCGAGGTCATCTATCAGGTCAAGGACATGAGGGTCGGTCTGGCTGCCCCGGCAGCCTGATCCCCAGCTTTTCAGGAGAGCCGCCCATGCGCCGCGTCGTCGTTACTGGCCTCGGCATCGTTTCATCCATCGGCAACAGCACGGATGAGGTTCTGGCCTCGCTGAGGGCGGGCCGGTCGGGCATTACCACCAATGCCGACATGGCGGAGCGCGGCTTTCGCAGCCAGGTCGCGGGCGCGGTCGATATCGACATCACCGCCCATGTCGACAAGCGCGCGCTGCGCTTCATGGGGCCGGGCGCGGCCTATGCCCATATCGCGATGAGCCAGGCCATCGCCGATGCGGGCCTGACCGAGGCGGAGGTGTCGAACCCCCGCACCGGCCTTGTCGCCGGGTCGGGCGGGCCCTCCACCTCATCCATGTTCGCCGCGCATCAGATCGTGCTGACCCAGGGCGCGCCCAAGCGGATCGGGCCCTTCGCCGTGCCCAAATGCATGTCCTCGACGATCTCGGCCAATCTCTCGACCGCGTTCAGGATCAAGGGCATCAGCTATTCCATCACCTCGGCCTGCACCACCTCGCTGCATTGCATCGGCAACGCCGCCGAGCAGATCATGATGGGCAAGCAGGACGTGATGTTCGCCGGCGGCGCCGAGGAACTGGACTGGACGTTGTCCTGCCTCTTTGACGCGATGGGGGCGATGTCGTCCAAGTACAACGACCGCCCGTCCGAGGCCTCGCGCGCCTTCGATGCGGGGCGCGACGGCTTCGTGATCGCCGGCGGCGGCGGCATCCTCGTGCTCGAGGAACTGGAACACGCGAAGGCGCGCGGCGCGCGGATCCATGCCGAGATCACCGGCTATGCCGCCACCTCGGACGGGCATGACATGGTTGCCCCCTCGGGCGAGGGCGGCGAGCGGGCGATGCGGCTGGCGCTGCAATCGCTCGGCCCCGATCGCAAGGTCGGCTACATCAACGCGCATGGCACATCGACCCCGGTCGGCGATGTCGGCGAGGTGGAGGCCGTGCGCCGGGTGTTCGGGCGCGGCAGCACGCCGCCGATCAGTTCCACCAAGTCGATGACCGGCCACAGCCAGGGTGCCACCGGCGCGCAGGAGGCGATCTACTGCATCTTGATGCTGCGACACGACTTCATCGCACCCTCGATCAACGTGGCCAGGCTCGATCCGGCGATCGATCCGGGCGAGATTGCCACCACCCGGATCGACGGCGCGGGGCTGGATACGGTGATGACCAACAGCTTCGGCTTTGGTGGCACCAATGGCTCTATGCTGCTGTCCAAGTATCTGGGGTGAACTGACATGGCCGATCTGATGACGGGCAAGCGCGGGCTGGTGATGGGGGTCGCCAACGACCGTTCCATCGCCTGGGGCATCGCGCGGGCGCTGGCCGCCGAGGGCGCGGAACTGGCCTTTGCGTATCAGGGCGAGGCGTTCGGCAAGCGGGTGGAGCCGCTGGCGGCCTCGCTCGGCGCCTCGCTGCTGGTCGATGTCGATGTGATGAACGACGAGAGTCTCGACGCCGCCTTCGCCCGGCTGAAGGCGGAATGGGGCAAGATCGACTTCCTCGTCCACGCCATCGCCTATTCCGACAAGACCGAACTGGCCGGCCGCTTCATCAACACCACGCGCGAGAATTTCCGCAATTCACTGTCGATCTCGTGCTTTTCGTTCATCGACGTGGCGCGCAGGGCGGCACAGATCATGCCCGATGGCGGTACGCTGCTGACGCTGACCTACCAGGGATCGAACCGGGTGACGCCGTTCTACAACGTGATGGGCGTGGCCAAGGCGGCACTGGAATCCGCGGTGCGCTACCTTGCCAACGACCTTGGCCCCGACGGCATCCGCGTCAACGCGATCAGCCCCGGCCCGATGAAGACGCTGGCGGGCGCGGCCATCGGCGGCGCGCGCAAGACCTTCCGCCATACCGAGGCGAACTCTCCGCTGCGCGCCAATGCGACGCTGGAGTCGATCGGCGGCACGGCGGTCTACCTCGCCTCCGACTACGGCGCCTGCACCACGGGCGAGATCGTGATCGTGGACTGCGGCTTTCATGTGCTGGGGATGCCGCAGCCCGAGAACCTGTAGGCCGGGCGCCTAGACCTCCCGGCGCGGCCGCGCGTCGCGCCCGTCAACCCGCGCGCGAAAGCCCGCGGCATCGCCGAAATCGCAGAACCCGTCGTAATGCGGATGCGGCTCGGTCGCGCTGCGCAGATGCTTGATCGGGCACCAGTAGGCCTCGGTCCGGCCCGCGATCTCCCGCACATAGGAGATCAGCCCGTTGGCATAGCCGCAATAGACGCAGTTCAGCTTCTGCAGCCCGTTGAGGTAGCCCAGCATGTGCCGGTCGATGATGATGTGATCGGCGCGGCGCACCCTGGCGATGCCATAGACCGGAAAGCACACCGCCTGATAGACGGTCACGAACAGGTCCAGCAGGGCGAAGGGCACGATCAGCGCATAGATGAACGGCGCCGTCACCACCACCGACAGCCGCGCGCGGGCGATGTAGCTCGCCAGCCCCTCGCGCAGTTCGCGGTGCTGCTGCTGCGCCTCGGCCTCGAACACCGCGCGTCCCCGGTCGATCCGGTAGCGCCAGATCTGCCGGCGCTCCTCGACCCCGGCCTCCAGCGCCTGCCGCAATTCGGCGATGCGGGCGCGCAACTGGTCAGGATCGGTGTTCATCGGCGTGGCTCCCGGTTGCGGATGCGCCGATGCTAGGGCCGCGCGCGCCGCGCCAAGCGCGAACCGCCCCCTTTCGCCGCGCCCGGCCCCTTTCGCGGCGCGCGGCTCTGTGCCAGTCTGCGCGCCGGAGGGCAGCTTCGCCGCCCGGGGGACTGGCCCGGGCCGTCCCGCCCGCCTTGCTGGAGACGCCATGACCCTTGCCAAGTTCACCACCACCGACGGCCTTCGCCTTGCCTATGACGACCGTGGCACGGGCACACCGCTGCTGTGTCTTGCCGGGCTGACCCGCAACATGGACGATTTCGACACGCTGCTGGAGCCGCTGGCGGGCCGCTGCCGGTTGATCCGCATGGACTATCGCGGGCGCGGGCTTTCGGATCACGACCCCGATTTCAACAACTACAACCTGCTGCGCGAGGCGCAGGACGTGGTGGAACTGCTGGACCATCTGGGGCTTGCGCGGGTGGCGATCCTCGGCACCTCGCGCGGGGGGCTGATCGCGATGGTGATGGCGGCGGGGTTCCGGGCGCGGCTGTCGGGGGTGATCCTCAACGATATCGGGCCCGTGGTCGACGCGGCGGGGATGGCGCGGATCATGGACTATGTCGGCAAGGTGCCGCCGCAGCCGACGCTGGACGCGGTGGCCGAGGCGACGCAGCGGAACCTGGCGCGCGAGTTTCCGGGGGTGCCGCTGGCGGTCTGGCGCCGCCAGGTCGCGCATTGGTACGAAGAGCGGCCCGAGGGCGGCCTGCGCCTGCGCTATGACCCGGCGCTGCACACGGCGATGCTGGCGCAGCCCGCGGCCGGCGCGACCCCCGACATGTGGCAGGTCTTCGATGCGCTGGACGGCCTGCCGCTGGCGGTGATCCGCGGCGCGAACTCCGACATCCTGTCGCCCGAAACGCTGGCCGAGATGCGCCGCCGGCGCCCCGATGCGCTGGTCGCCGAGGTGCCGGACCGCGGCCATGTGCCGTTCCTCGACGAGCCCGAATCGCTGGCGCTGATCGGCGCGTTCCTGGATCGGCTGGAAGGCTAGGCCCATGACCGACATCGCCCGCATCGAGGCGGCCGCCGCGCGGATGGCGGGGCATGTCCGCTGCACGCCGCTGCTGTCCTCGCCCTTCGTCGATGCGCTGGCGGGGCGGCGGGTGCTGGTGAAGGCCGAATGCCTGCAACACACCGGGTCGTTCAAGGCGCGCGGCGCCTGGGCGGCGCTGTCGGCGCTGCCGGCCGAGGCGCGGGCGCGCGGGGTGATCGCCTGTTCCTCGGGCAACCATGCGCAGGGTGTGGCGGCGGCCGCGCGCGCCTTCGGGGCGCCCGCGGTGATCGTGATGCCCGCCGACGCGCCGCGGCTGAAGCTCGACAACACCCGCGCGCTTGGCGCCGAGGTGGTGCTTTATGACCGCGCCACCGGGGACCGCGACGCCGTCGCCGCGGCCCTCGCGGCAGAGCGGGGGCTGACGCTGGTGCGTCCCTTCGACGACGCCGAGGTGATCGCCGGGCAAGGCACCTGCGGGCTGGAGATCGCCAGACAGGCGCTGGAGGCGGGCGTGACCCGCGCCGATGTGGTGACGTGCTGCGGCGGCGGCGGGCTGACCGCCGGCATCGCGCTGGCGCTGGAGGCGCGGGCGCCGGGGCTCAGGGTGCGCCCGGCAGAGCCCGCGGGCTTCGACGACACCGCCCGCTCGCTCGCCGCCGGAGAGCGCCGGCGCAATGCCGCGCTCTCCGGCTCGATCTGCGACGCCATCATCACGCCCGAGCCGGGCGCGCTGACCTTCCCGATCCTGCAACGGCTCTGCGGCCCCGGTCTGGTGGTCAGCGATGACGAGGCGCTGCGGGCGATGGCCGTGGCCTTCACGCGGCTGAAGATCGTGCTGGAGCCGGGAGGCGCGGTGGCGCTGGCGGCGGTGCTGTTCCGCGGCGACGAGATCGAGGGCGAGGCGGTGATCTGCACGGCCTCGGGCGGCAATGTGGACGGCGCGGTCTTCTGCACCGCGCTGGAAAGGTTCGGCACCGGTGATTGACGAAAAGCGATTCTTGCTGCATTCCGGCAGGAACAATCGCCTGCAAAAGGCTCCCGCCTTGCCATTTTGCAACATTCAGCGGCATGGGAGCCGCCCTGCCGCCGCCGAAGGGAGCGCCCATGCCTGATCCCATGCCTGATCCCCTGCCTGACCCCCTGCCTGACCCCGCGCGCGATCCCGCGCGCATCGTGCTCGTCCACGGCGCATGGGGCCGCGCCAGCACCTGGGGCGAGGTTCCTGCCCGGCTTGCCGCCCTGGGGCACGAGGTCATCGCGCCCGACCTTCCGGGGCATGGCGCGGACCCGGCCGATCCCGCCACCGTCACCCTCGCGCAGTACGCCGCCCGGCTGGCCGAACTGCTGCGTGCCGGCCCGCCCGCCCTGCTTGTCGGCCATTCGATGGGCGGCATGGCGATCTCGGCCGCGGCGGAACTCGCGCCCGATCGCATCACCCGGCTGGTCTATGTCGCGGCCTTCCTGCCGCAAGACGGCGAGAGCCCGCTGGACCTGATGAAGCGCCAGTCGGACACGATCCGCCCCGCCCTGCGCCCCGGTCCTGGGCCCGGCACCACGACGCTGGATCCGGCAGCCGCCCTGCCCCTTCTTGCGCAGGACGCGCCACCCGAGGCGCAGGCAGCGCTGGCGGCCGCGCTCGGCCCGCAGCCGAACCGCCCGCAGACGGACCGCATCCACCTCACGCCCGGCAATTTCGGCCGCCTCCCCCGCGCCTATATCCTGTGCGAGGCGGACCGCGTCATCACCCCCGCCCTGCAGCGCGACATGATCGCGGCCAGCCCCTGCGACCCGGTCTTCCCGCTGCCCACCGGCCATTTCCCGCAACTGGCAGACCCGGACCGGCTGGCGCGCCTGCTGGCGGATCTGGCGGTGCTGTGACCCGGCTGCGGGGCATCCGGCGCGCCGCGCCCGCCCGTTCTTGCTGCGCCCGCTGACGGAGCCTTGAAGATCATGCCGAAGTGGCAGGCCGCCCAGACGCTCGTCAGCCGAACCTGGCAGAGGGTCCCCGACCCTTGACGCCGCCCGCCATCGCGGCCACCCTTGCCGCATGTTCCCGATCCGCGACCACAACCCCTCGCGCAATCCGGCCTATGCCACATGGGCGCTGATTGCGGCGAATGTGGCGGTGTTCCTCTATTCCTGGCCGCTTTTCGCGGATGAACGCGCGCTGATGGCCTTCTGGGGCGACTGGGCGCTCGTCCCCGGCCTCGTTACCCGGGGGCAGGCGTGGCACGGTGTGGTCACCTCGATGTTCCTGCATGGCGGGCTGCTGCATCTGGTCGGCAACATGCTGTTCCTGTGGATCTTCGGCGACAATCTGGAGGACGAAATGGGCCATGCCCGCTTCCTCGGCTTCTACCTTGCCTGCGGCGTCGCGGCGGCGGGGGCGCATCTGATCGCCGATCCCTTCAGCCTCGTCCCCACGGTCGGCGCGTCGGGCGCCATCGCGGGGGTGATGGGCGGCTATCTGCTGATGTTCCCGCGCGCGCGGGTCGACGTGCTGGTGATCTTCATCATCTTCTTCCGGATCTTGCCCGTGCCGGCCTGGGCGATGCTGGGCCTGTGGTTCGTGCTGCAGGTGTTCAACGGCACCTCCGTCGATGCCGCCACGGGCGGCGTCGCCTACTGGGCTCATGCCGGCGGCTTCGTGGCGGGGCTGGTGCTGGCGCTGCCGCTGTGGCTTGCGCGCGGGGGCCCCGGCTTCTGGTCGCGCACCCACGGGCTGCCGCCGCATCCCGGCCTGACCTATTCCCCGACCCGCATCCCGACCGTGAGGCGCCGCCGATGACCCTGCCCCCGATCCGCCCGAACCACCCCGCCAGTTGCCATTGCGGCGCCGTGCGCTTCGAGGTGACGCTGGCGCCCGGGGGCCTCGGCACCGCCCGCCGCTGCGATTGCTCGTTCTGCCGCAGGCGGGGCGCCATCGCCGTCACCGCGCCGCTGGACGGGGTGAGGATCGTCGAGGGGGCGGACAGGCTGACGCTCTATCAGTTCGGCACCCGGACCGCGGAGCACTGGTTCTGTTCGGTCTGCGGGATCTACACCCACCATCGCCGCCGGTCCAACCCGAACGAGTTGGGGGTGAATGCCGCCTGCCTCGAGGGGCTGAACCCCCGCGACCTCGGCGCGGTGGAGTGGAGCGACGGGGTCAATCACCCGTCGGACAGGTAGCCCGCACCCGGCCGGCCCCGTTCCCCGATTGCGCCGACCCGGCCTTCGCCCCCATACTCTGCCCGCACCCGGCAACGAACGAGGCCAGCCATGCCGTCCGAGACTGCTGCGAGCCTGCGGCTCGACCGACTGGTGGCCCTGCTGAAGCCCGAGAGGCGCACGCGCATCCTCGACATCGGCGCCAACCCGATCAACGACTGCCCCTATGACGCGCTTCTGCGCTCGGGCCACGGCGAGGTCTGGGGGTTCGAGCCACAGCAAGATGCCTTCGAGCAGTTGCAGGCGAGGAAGGCGGAGAGTGAAAACTACCTTCCCTACGCGATCGGCGACGGCACCCCCGCCGAACTGCACATCTGCAAAAGCAGCGGCTTCACCTCGCTGCTGGCCCCGAACCCGGCCACGCTGGCCTATCTGGGCCGCTGGCACAAGGCGATGGCCGTGGACCGCACCGTCCCCCTGACCACCCGGCGGCTTGACGACCTCGGCGATCTGCCACGGCCCGATCTCGTGAAGATCGACGTGCAGGGCGCCGAGAAGATGATCTTCGAAAATGGCCGCGAGACGCTGTCCTCGGCCGTCGCGATCATCACCGAGATGGCCTTCGTTCCGCTCTATCAGGGGCAACCGCTTTTCCACCAACAGGCCGCGCTGCTGGAAAGCTACGGCTTCCTGCTGCACAAGTTCATGTTCCTGAAGGCAAAGGCGGTGAACTCCGCGCTGATGTCCGGCGTGAACTGGCGCCGCTACCAGAGCCAGGTGATCGACGGCGATGCGGTGCTGATACGCAGCCTGCTCGATTCCGATCTCCATACCGACGAGCAGCTCAAGCATCTTGCCATCTGCGCCGACAGCGTGTTCGGCAGCGAGGATCTGACGCTGAAATGCCTGTCGATCCTCTGGCAGCGCGGCGTGATCACCGAGGCCGGGGCGCGCGCCTACGCGGCGCTTCTGCCGCATCAGAAAGCCGGCGAGGCATCGGCGGCCTGAGCGCGCCACCCGGCCCTCGCGCCCGCGAGGCAGGCGATCAGGCCGGCTCGCGCAGGATCCTGCACAGCGGGTCGAAAAGCGCGGCATTGCCGGCAATGATGGACCCGGATCGCAGCATGTCGGCCCCCTCGCGCACCGGGCCGACAAAGCCGCCCGCCTCCCTGACCAGCAGCAGCCCCGCCGCGATGTCCCACGACTGCAGCCCGCGCTCCCAATAGCCGTCATAGCGCCCCGCCGCCACATAGGCGAGGTCGAGCGCCGCCGCGCCCCAGCGGCGCACCCCGGCACAGACCGGCATCAGCCGCGCCAGATCCTGCAGCGTGGCGGGCAGGGTGGACCGGCCGCCGAAGGGCACGCCGGTGGCGAAGATCGCCTCGATCATGCTCCGCCGCCCCGAGACGCGGATCCGCCCTTCGTTCATCCAGGCGCCCTGGCCCTTCTCGGCGCGGAACATCTCGTCCTTGGCCGGGTCGAACACCACGGCCGAGACGATCTCGCCCTTGTGCTCCAGCGCGATGGAGATGCACCAGTGCGGCAACCCGTGCAGGAAGTTGGTGGTGCCATCCAGCGGATCGACCAGCCAGCGCCGGGTCGGATCCTCGCCCGCCGCCTCGCCGGTCTCCTCGCCCACCCAGCCATAGGAGGGGCGCGCGCCGCGCAGCTCTTCCTTGATGATCCGCTCCGCCTCGCGGTCGGCCCTGGTCACGAAGTCGCCCGGCCCCTTGGCCGAGACCTGCAGGTTCTCGACCTCGCGGAAGTCCTTGACCAGGCTGCGGCCGGCCTTGCGGGCGGCCTTGATCATCAGGTTGAGGTTTGCGCTGCCCTGCATGCCGGAAGGCTCCCTTGTTCAAGCGCGGTGCTATACAAGCGGGCGCGGCGAAAGGAAAGGCCCTGCCGCGAGGCTAGCCCGCCCGCACGAAGGCGCTGCGCCGCGGCAGCAGGATCGTCAGGATGCCAAGCGCCGGCAGGCCCGAGCAGATCAGATAGACAAAGCGGATGCCGTGGCTGTCGGCCAGAAGCCCCAGCACCGCGGCCGCGATGCCGCCCATGCCGAAGGAGAAGCCGAAGAAGATGCCCGCCACCATCCCCACCCGGCCCGGCACCAGTTCCTGCGCGAAGACCACGATCGCCGAGAAGGCCGAGGCGAGGATCAGCCCGATGCAGACCGACAGCACGCCGCTGCCGACCAGCCCGACATGCGGCAGCGCCAGCGTGAAGGGCAGCACCCCCAGGATCGACACCCAGATCACCGGCATCGGTCCGAACCGGTCGGCCACCGGCCCGCCCAGCACCGTGCCCGCGGCAACGGCGCCCAGGAACAGGAACAGCATCAGCTGCGAGTGCTGGGTTCCGATCCCGAAGGTCTCGATCAGGTAGAAGGTGTAATAGCTCGAGATGCTGGCCATGTAGATGTTCTTGGTGAAGGTCAGGAAGGCCAGCACCACCAGCGCCAGGATCACCGTTTGGCGCGGCAGCGGCAGGGTGCGGTCGGCCCTGCGCCTGCTGGCGGCCGCCAGCGTGCGCCCGTACCAGCGCCCGACCCGGCCGAGGATGACCATCGCCGCCAGCGCCAGCACGCAGAACAGCGCCACGCTCGGCCGCCCGAGCGGCACCACGATGAACGCCGCCAGCAGCGGCCCCAGCGAGGTGCCGAAATTGCCCCCGACCTGGAACACCGATTGCGCCATCCCGAACCGCCCGCCCGAGGCCATCCGCGCCACGCGCGAGGATTCGGGATGGAAGATCGCCGAGCCGATCCCGATCAGCGCCGCCCCGGCCAGCAGCAGCGGATAGCCGGGCGCGAAGGCCAGCAGCAAGAGCCCGCAAAAGGTCGAACCCATCGCCACCGGCAGCGACCAGGGCTGCGGATGGTTGTCGGTAAAGATCCCGATCGCCGGCTGCAGCAGCGAGGCGGTGAACTGGAACGCCATGGTCAGCAGCCCGATCTGCCAGTAATCCAGCGCGAAATCGGTCTTCAGCATCGGATAGAGCGCCGCCAGCAACGACTGCATGACATCGTTGAGCATGTGGCACAGGCTGATCGCCAGCAGGATCGGGAACACGGTATCCCCCGCCGCGCCGGGCTTCGGCAGCGAAGAGCCAGAGGCGGTGCCAGACGGGGGTGCCGACGGGCCGGCAGACGGGGAGGAAGCAGTCATCGGTCTTTCTCGCGGTTCGCGGCGCCCCCAAGGCATAATCCTGCCCGCCGCCCCCGTCATCAGCGCAATTGTACCCATCGCGACCAGCGCCACGGCGCCACTCCCGGCTTCTTGCTGGCGGAAATATCCTCGGGGGGTTCCGGGGGGCAGACAGCCCCCCGGCTTTCCGGCCGCCTCAGGTCCGCTGCAACTTCACCGGCCCGGTGCGCGCCAGCCGCAGCACATGCGCCATGAACGGCTGCGCCGCATCCACAGCCCGCGTCGCCGCATAAAGCCGCCGCGTCAGCCCCGCCGCGGTCACGGGCCGCGTCACATAGTCGGGCTGATATCTCGCCTCGCGCAGCACCCAGTCCGGCAGCACCGCCACCCCGCGATTCGAGGCGACCAGCATCAGGATCACCGCGGTCAGCTCCACCTGCCGCACCGCCCGCGGCTCCACCTTCGCGGGCGTCAGCAATTGCGCGAAGACATCAAGGCGGGCGCGGTCCACGGGATAGGTGATCAGCGTCTGGTCGCGGAAATCGTCCGCCATGACGAAATCCTTCTGCGCCAACGGGTTCTGCGCCGAAGCTATGAAAGTGGGTGAATAGTCGAACAGCGGGTGGAACACCGCCCCCGGCAGATCCTCGGGATCCGAGGAAATCACCAGATCCACCTCCTCGCGCATCAGCGCCGGCAGCGCGCCGAAGGCAAGGCCGGGGCGGATGTCCACGTCCACCTCGGGCCAGGCGCGGCGGAACTCCTCCAGCACCGGAAACAGCCAGTCGAAACACGCATGGCACTCGATGGCGATGTGCAGCCGCCCCGCGCGGCCCGAGCGCAGGCCGCGAAACTCCTCCTCCAGCGCCTCGATCTCGGGCAGGATGCGTTCGGCGGCGCGCAGCATCCGCAGCCCCGCCGCCGACAGCTTCAGCGGCCGGGACCGGCGCACGAACAGCTCTACCCCCGCCTGACCCTCGATGCCCTTCACCTGATGGCTCAGCGCCGACTGGGTGATGTTCAGCCTCTCGGCGGCGCGGGCCAGCCCGCCCGTCTCATGGATCGCCTTCAGGGTGCGCAGGTGGCGAAGCTCCAGATGCATAATGCGGCCCGGCTCATGTTCATCATTAGGATTATGAATTTGTCTCACTTTGCAGATCGTGGCACAAGGGGAGCAACAGGAGGATTTCATCCATGACCACGCCGCGCATCTCGTTCGAATTCTTCCCGCCGCAGACGCTCGACGCCTCCTTCCGGCTGTGGGAGACGGTGCAGGCGCTCGCGCCGCTGAAGCCGTCCTTCGTGTCGGTCACCTATGGCGCCGGCGGCACCACCCGCAAGCTGACCCATGAGGCGGTGACGACGATCGGCAAGAACTATGGCCTGAACGTCGCGGCGCATCTGACCTGCGTGGACGCGACCCGCGCCGAGACGCTGGAGATCGCGCAAGCCTACGCCGATGCCGGCGTGACCGAGATCGTGGCCCTGCGCGGCGATCCGCCCAAGGGGCAGACGCGCTTCACCCCGCATCCCGAAGGCTTTGCCTCCTCGGTCGAGCTGATCGAGGCGCTGGCCGCCACCGGCCGCTTCACCCTGCGCGCCGGCGCCTATCCCGAGCCGCATCCCGAGGCGACGGACAGCGCCGCCGACGTGGCCTGGCTGAAGCGCAAGATCGACGCGGGCGCCAGCAGCGCGATCACCCAGTTCTTCTTCGAGGCCGACACCTTCCTGCGCTTTCGCGATGCCTGCGCCGCCGCCGGAATCGCCGCGCCGATCATCCCCGGCATCCTGCCGATCGAGTCCTGGGAGGGCACCCGCCGCTTCGCCGCCCGCTGCGGCGCCACGGTTCCGCAATGGCTCGACGAGGCGTTCACCGCCGCCCGCGGCGAGGGGCGCGAGGCGCTGCTCTCCACCGAGATCTGCACCGGGCTTTGCGAGAGGCTGCTGCGCGAGGGGGTGGCGGATCTGCATTTCTACACCCTGAACCGCCCGCAACTGACCCGCGACGTGTGCCGCGCACTTGGCATCACCGCCGATGCCGGGCTTGAAAAAGTGGCCTGAGCCCCTTTGCACCGCCGAGCCCGGAGGGGGCGCCGGCCGGGCGTTGGGCGCGCCTGCGGTGACACAGATCAGGATGGGCGGCCCGTCAGCCCCTATTCCGCCGCGTGGCTCACGGCGCCGGGCAGGCGCAGGCGGCGCGCGCGGGGGGAAAGCTGCGCGGTCGGGTGCAGGCGTTCAGAGGGGTCCGCGCCCACCCTGCGCGGGCTGCGCAGGATGAACAGCTTGCCGATGCCGCGCCAGCAGCCGACGCTGGGCGCCTCGGGGTCCATCGGAAAGCGCGCGCGCCAGCCCTCGGGCAGCATCAGGCCGCAGCGCTCGGCCTCGGACAGCATCCAGACCAGCGGGATGTTCGACAGGCCCCGCGCCGCGTGAAAGCCGCCAAGCTGGCCACCGACATCGCCATGCGCACCGCGGAACCACATCTGCTCCACCCGCCCGGTCCAGCCCTCGGGGCAGGTCCACATCACCGGCGTGAACACCGCCCGCGTTTCATCCAGCGCGAGGGCCTGAAAGCCGTGGCGGATCGCCGGGCCAAGCTGGTGGCTGTGGAATGCGTGCCGCGGCTCGGTCAGCATCCACAGCAGCGGCAGCCGCAGGCCAAGCGCCTTCACCGTGTCGAAGACGCCGACCATCTCCACCTCTGCCGAGGCGTGGCAGGTCAGCGCAGCGAAGGTGCGGGCGGCAGGGCTGCCCGGCGACAGTTCATAGTGGCGGAAGGCCTGGCGGATGTTGCGCTCCGTCGCCTCGTCATGGCGCAGCAGGCCGACGCCGTCGATCACCCCCGCCAGCGAGCGCACCGCATAGGCGCCGCGCGAATAGCCGATCAGGAAAATCCGGTCACCGGGGCGGTAGCGCGTGGCCAGCCAGCCATAGGCGCGGCGGATCTGCCGGTCGAGGCCGCGCCCCAGCGCCACATCGCCGAAGCGCCGCCAGGTCTGCCATTGCACGCCGGCCTCGTAATGGACCATCTGCTGATGGGCAGCGGCCGGATCGCGCGGCATGTCGCGCAATAGCTTCCAGATCAGCCCGACATTGGTTTCCTCGCCCGGCTCGAGCGAGGACATCGTGCCATCGAGCAGGATCACATGATCATAACGCGGGCGCACCGGACCGGCGGGCGCGGCCCGCTGCGTGCTTTCGACGCGCGGGCCGAGGCCCAGGAGGTTGAGAAGCCTGTCCCGAAGCCGCCTCACCTTGCCCCTTCGCCTCCTGTCCCCAAGACCGGACCCGCCCATTGCGAAGCCCGTGCGTCTGCCCGTGAGTCTGCCGGTGCGTCTGCCGGTGCGGGCATGGCCGTCATGCTGCCGGTCCCGCCCCACCCGTTCAAGAATATAGTCGCTACGAAAGATGCAGGTTCCGTACCCGCCCGCACAAAAGCGCCGCCCGATCTGCACAGAGGGCGCGGGTGCCTGCCGGGCAGGCGAAAGGCGGGCGATGCGCTCGCCCGCCTGCATGCCTTGCCCCTGTGCGGCAGCTCAGCGCAGCGACAGCACGGTGGCCAGCAGCACGTCGCCGAACCCGTTGAAGCGGGTGTTGGTCGCGGTCGAATAGGCGCCCATGCCGTGGAAGACGAGGTAGTCGCCCTCCTGCAGGTCGCCCGGCAGCGACAGCTCGCCCGGCAGCCGGTCCACCGAATCGCAGGTGGGGCCGAAGACGATGCGCTCGCGCCGCGGCCCGTCGCGCCGGATCCCCTCGGGCGAGATCACCTCGGTCCGGTCGATCACGCCGATCATCGGCAGTTCGGTCAGCGCGCCATAGACGCCATCGTTGATGAACACATGCGCGTCGTCGCGCACCGCCTTCACCTTGGCGGCCAGCGTGAAGGCATCGGCGACAAGGCCGCGGCCCGGCTCGCACACCAGTGCCGGGCGGTCGGCGCCGAAGGCCTCGGTCGCCACGCGGTCGATCAGCGCGAAGGTCGCCTCGAGCTGCGGCATCACCTCGTTCAGCCGGTGCGAGGGGAAGCCGCCGCCGACGTTCAGCCGCGCCGCCCTGACACCCGCCATCGCGCAGATCCCTGCGCCCGCGCGGATATAGGCGTCCCATGCCATCGGGTCGGTGCACTGGGTGCCGGGGTGGAAGGTCAGCGAGGGCACGAAGCCCGCCGCGGCGACCCTTGCCAGCAGCTCGGCGGCAAGCTCGACCGTGGCGCCGAACTTGGCGCCGAAGTTGTAGGCGGCGCCCGCCACCGGCAGCTTGTAGCGCACCGAGATCTCGCAGCCCTCCGCCGGGACCATCTCGATCAGCTTCGCCAGCTCGGAATGGCTGTCCACCGACCAGGACCGGACATTGGCGGCGACGGCATGGGCGATCTCGGCCCGCGCGCGCACCGGGTTGTTGTAGTGCAGCGCCGCCCCCGGCGCGAGCCGGCGGATCATGTCGATCTCATGCGGCGAGGCGACATCGAAGCCGCGGATGCCGGCGGCGACGAGGTTCTGCACCACCATCTCGTCCGGGTTCGACTTGACCGCATAGGTCACGAGGCCCGGAAAGCCCGCGATGAAGCGCCGCGCGGTCGCCTGCAGGACCGTGGGTGCAAAGAACATCACCGGATTTTCCGGCTTCTGCGCGCGGAGGAATTCGGACGGATTCGTCCAGATCGTTTTCGAGAGCCCCATCGGCCTGTCCCCTTCATGTGCCAACAGAGCGCAGCCTTCCCCAGCCCTGGAATACCAGTTCGGGACGCTTACGCGTTCAACCAAACCAGGCCAGGTGCGTATGAGCCGCCCTTTTCCTGAAAACGAAGTCTGCGCGATATGGGGCACAACTTCACCGATCAAAAGAGTAGATTTGCGTCGCCAGGTCGTTATTATGACGAAACGTCCGCTCAAAGTGAAGGGCTGCCCCGTGGATGACCTCGACCGCGCCCTGCTGGGGCTGCTCAGCGCCGATGCACGTATTTCCGTGGCAACGCTTGCGCGGCGGCTGAAGGTGGCACGGTCCACCATCCAGGCCCGGCTGGAGCGGCTGGAGACCGGCGGCGTGATCGCCGGCTACACCGTCAAGCTGGGCGAGGCGGCGCGGCAGGGCCGGATTCGCGCGACCGTGCTGCTGACGATCGAGCCGCGCGCGCAGCCCGCGATCCTGACGCGGCTGAAGGCGATCCCCGAGATCGAGCGGGTGCACACCACCTCGGGCCGGGTCGATCTGCTGCTGCAGATCGCGGCGCCCTCGACGGCGGTGCTGGATGCGGTGCTGGACCAGATCGGCGAGATGACGGGCGTGAAATCGTCGGAAAGCCTGATCCACCTGTCCACCAAGATGGATCGCGCCGTGTGACCGCAGTTCCCCTGAAACCCCGGGCGCGATGAAGCCGGACCTGTCCTTTTAGACAGGATGACGCCGCCCCGGTTTTCCGACAAGCGTGCTGCGCGGGGGACTCAACATGGGCAATATCGAGGTGAAACCGACCTTCATATCCGGTCGGTCGCCACATGCAGCGTCAACGCAGGCAGCGTCAACGCAGGCCGCGTCAACGCAGGCAGCGTCAACGCTCGCCGCGTCAATGATCGCCGCACCGCGCCGCTTGGCCGGTGCGGAACAGGTTGGTGGAAACCGGGCAGAGCGACGACCGGCAGTGCGGCTTGCAACTGCCGACAGGGGCGGCGACGCGCCCTCGGGCTGGTGGCTGGTTCCGGTCGTGATCGGCGGCTTGCTGGCCTGGGCCTGGATTGTCAGGCTGGCGGTGGGGTTCATCGCGAAACTGTTCTGACGCGCTGGGCGAACCTCTATCCGGCGCAGTGACGCGCCCCGCGGCTCCGGCCTTTCCCTTGCGGCGCCTGGCGGCTAAACACCTCGCATGCAAGACGGGGTGCAACCGATGCCGATGGAAAAGACCTTCAATGCCGCCGAGGCCGAGCCGCGGCTCTATGCCGAGTGGGAACGGGTGCGCGCCTTCCGCGCCGGCGCCAATGCCAGGCCGGGGGCAGCGCCATTCTGCATCATGATCCCGCCGCCGAACGTGACCGGCAGCCTGCACATGGGGCATGCCTTCAACAACACGCTGCAGGACATCGTGGTGCGCTGGCACCGGATGCGCGGGTTCGACACGCTCTGGCAGCCGGGGCAGGACCATGCCGGGATCGCCACGCAGATGGTGGTCGAGCGCGAGCTGGCGCAAGCGCAGCAACCCGGCCGCCGCGAGATGGGCCGCGAAGCCTTTCTGCAGAAGGTCTGGGAGTGGAAGGAGAAATCCGGCGGCACCATCATCAACCAGCTCAAGCGGCTTGGCGCCTCCTGCGACTGGGAGCGCAACGCCTTCACGATGGACGCGCATTTCCAGCGGGCGGTCATCAAGGTGTTCGTGGAGCTTTACGACAAGGGCCTGATCTATCGCGGCAAGCGGCTGGTGAACTGGGATCCGCATTTCGAGACCGCGATTTCCGACCTCGAGGTCGAGAATATCGAGGTCGCGGGCCATATGTGGCACTTCAAGTATCCGCTCGCGGGCGGCGAGACCTATGAATATGTCGAACGCGATGCCGATGGCGCGGTGACGCTGCGCGAGATCCGCGACTATATCTCCATCGCCACCACGCGGCCCGAAACCATGCTGGGCGATGGCGCGGTCGCGGTGCATCCCTCGGACGCGCGCTATGCGCCGATCGTCGGCAAGCTGTGCGAAATTCCGGTCGGCCCGAAAGAGCATCGCCGCCTGATCCCGATCATCGCCGACGAATATCCCGACCCCGCCTTTGGCTCCGGCGCGGTGAAGATCACCGGCGCGCATGACTTCAACGACTACGCCGTCGCCCGGCGGCACGGCATCCCCTGCTACCGGCTGATGGACAGCCGCGCGAGGCTGCGCGAGGACGGCGCCCCCTATGCCGAGGAGGTCGCCAAGGCGCGGGCCGTCCTGGCGGGCGCGCGCTTCACCGAGGCAGAGATCGACGCGATCAACCTCGTCCCCGATGCCTATCGCGGCATGGACCGCTTCGCGGCGCGCCGCGCCATCGTGGCCGACATCACCGCCGAGGGGCTGGCGGTCATGGTGCCGGGCGAGGATGGCGAGCTGGTGCCGCATGTCGAGACCAAGCCGATCATGCAGCCCTTCGGCGACCGCTCGAAGGTGGTGATCGAGCCGATGCTGACCGACCAGTGGTTCGTCGATACCGCGAGGATCGTGCAACCGGCGATCGACGCGGTGCGGGACGGGCGCACCGCGATCCTGCCCCAGCAGCATGAGAAGGTCTATTTCCACTGGCTGGAGACCATCGAGCCCTGGTGCATCAGCCGCCAGCTCTGGTGGGGGCACCAGATCCCGGTCTGGTACGGGCTCGACATCTTCCAGACCGGCTTTGCCGATGACGAGGGCGACAATGCGCTGGACGAGGTGGAGATCTTCCGCCTGCTGAACGAGGGCAGCTTCAACCACGGCGAGCCGCGCCCCCACTGCGCCGCCGATCTGGCATCGGTCTCCGAAGCCTTCCGCGCCGATCTGGCCGCCCTGCCCGCCCCGCTTCACGCCGCGCGGGTGATCGAGGTCGCGGACCGGCAGGCCGCCGTGGAGGCGCTGGCCAGCAGCCTTGCCGACTACAACCTCAGCCAGGATCCGACGCATCTGGTCTATCCGGTCTGGCGCGATCCCGATGTGCTGGACACCTGGTTCTCTTCCGCGCTCTGGCCGATCGGCACACTGGGCTGGCCGGAGGACACGCCGGAACTGGCGCGCTACTTCCCGACCTCGACCCTGATCACCGGGTTCGACATCATCTTCTTCTGGGTCGCCCGGATGATGATGATGCAGCTTGCCGTGGTGAACGAGGTGCCGTTCCGCACCGTCTATGTCCATGCCCTCGTCCGCGACGAGAAGGGCAAGAAGATGTCGAAATCGCTGGGCAACGTGCTCGACCCGCTGGAACTGATCGACGAATACGGCGCCGATGCGGTGCGCTTCACCCTCACGGCGATGGCGGCGATGGGGCGCGATCTGAAGCTGTCCACCGCGCGCATCGCCGGCTACCGGAACTTTACCACGAAGATCTGGAACGCCACGCGCTTTGCCGAGATGAACGGCGTCTTCATCGGCCCGCGCGGCACCGGCATTCCCGCGCCGAGCCATACCGTCAACCGCTGGATCATCGGCGAGACGGCCCGCGTGCGCGAGGCGGTGGACGATGCCCTGGCCAGCTACCGCTTCAACGATGCCGCGAACGCGCTTTACGCCTTTGTCTGGGGCAAGGTCTGCGACTGGTATGTGGAATTCGCCAAGCCGCTGTTCGATGGCGAACATGCCGAGGAAACCCGCGACACGATGGCCTGGGTGCTGGACCAGTGCTATACGCTCTGCCACCCGATCATGCCCTTCCTGACCGAGGAACTCTGGGCGCTGACCGCCCCGCCCTCGGGCCGCGCGAGGCTGCTGGTGCATGGCGACTGGCCGACCTACCGGGCCGCCGATCTGCTGGATGCGGCCGCCGACCGCGAGATGACCTGGGTGATCGCGCTGATCGAGGAAATCCGCTCGGCCCGCAGCCAGATGCATGTGCCGGTGGGGCTGAGGCTGCCGATGGTGCTGGTCGAGGCGGACGCTGCCGCGCGCACCGCCTGGGCACGGAACGAGGCGCTGATCCAGCGGCTTGCCCGCATCGACGGGCTGACCGAGGCGCCGGCGCCGAAAGGCGCGATCACCATCGCCGTGGAGGGTGCGACCTTCGCGCTGCCGCTGGAGGGCGTGATCGACGTGGCCGAGGAAAGGACCCGGCTGACCAGGGCGTTGGAGAAGCTGGAGAAAGACCTGGGCGCCCTGCGCGGGCGGCTGAACAACCCCAGGTTCGTCGCCAGCGCGCCCGAGGAGATCGTCGAGGAAAACCGCGAGAAGCTGGCCCTCGGCGATGACGAGGCCGGCAAGATCCGCGCCGCCCTCGCCCGGCTGGCCCGGATGTAGGCCGGCCTCGGGGGCCGTCCCCCGAGGCCACCCCCGCCCCCGCCCCGGCTAGTGGTGAACGCCCGGAACGGGCTTGAGCACCATGTCGTCATGCGCGGGAACCGTCTGCCGCTCGATCATGCGGTGGATGCGCGGGGGCTCCGGCCCCCGGTGCAGCGCGAGCAGGGCGCGATGGCTGTCCTGGTCGGCCTTGGTCCGCCGCTCGTTGTGGCGCAGATAATCCACCCAGGTCGGCACATGGTAGGATTCGGTCCAGCTTTCGGGGTTTTCCAGATCGCGCAGCAGCGCCCATCGCCGCGCCCCGTCGCGGATGCGCACCCGGCGGCGGACCTGCATCGCCGCAAGGAAGGCGTCGGTATCCTCGGCCGCGATCAGGTAATCCACCATGATCATGATCGGCCCGCTGCGCCCGCGCACATCGAGGCGCAGCTCGGGCTCGTGGAAGCGCCCCGCCGGGTCGAGATCCAGCGTGCCGAACTCGGCCAGCGGCAGCCAGCGCCCCGCCGCCGCCCCCAGCACCAGCAGCAGCGCCGCCGCCAGCAGCGCCTGATCCGGGCCATGTGCATCGGCCAGAAGACCCCAGCACCAGCTTCCCGCGGCCATGCCGCCGAACACCGAGGTCTGGTAGAAGGACAGCGCCCGCCCCACGACCCAGCGGGGCGTCGAGAGCTGGACCGAGACGTTGAACAGCGACAGCGCCAGCACCCAGCAGGCGCCCGAGATCATCAGGGCGATGCCGCTGATCGCAAGATGGGTGCTCAGCCCCAGCCCCGCCACGCCAAGCGCAAAACCGGCGAAGGACCCGACCACCACCTTCTCATTGGAAAACCGCGACCGGATCCGCGCGTTCGCCGCCACCCCGCCGATGGCGCCAAGGCCGAAGAACCCCAGCAGCACGCCATAAGTCAGCGCCGTGCCCTCCAGAATCTCGCGCGCGACGGTGGGCAGCAGCGCCAGCACCGAGGAGGCGGCAAAGCCGAACAGCGCCGCCCGCCCCATCACCCGCATCAGGTTCGGCGACATCGACACATAGCGAAGCCCGGCGCCCAGCGCCTGGCCCAGCGGCTCGCGCGGCAGGCGGGCCGGCACCCTCTCGGGCGTCCAGCGGATCAGCGACCAGATCATCGGCAGATAGCCCAGCGCGTTGACGGCGAAGGCCGCCGCCGCGCCGGCCAGCGCCACCAGCGCCCCGCCGATCGCCGGGCCGACGCTGCGCATCAGGTTGAAGCCCATGCTGTTCAGGCTCACCGCCGCCGAAAGATCGCTGCGCGGCACGATGTCGCCCATCGACGCCTGCCAGGACGGGTTGTAAAGCGCGATGCCGCTGCCGATCAGGAAGGTGAAGGCCAGAAGCCCCCAGGGCGACAGCACCCCCAGCCACGCCGTCAGCGACAGCGCCACCGAGACGGCGAGCATGAAGACCTGCGCCGCGATCAGGATGCGGCGGCGATCGAAGCTGTCGGCCAGCGCCCCCGCCACCAGCGAGAAGACCATGATCGGCAGGCTGTTGGAGGCCTGCACCAGCGCCACCATCCCGTGCGAGCTGGTCAGCGAGGTCATCAGCCAGCCCGCTCCCACCGCCTGGATCAGGCCGCCAAGGTTGGAGACCTGCGAGCTGACCCAGAGCCGCCGGAAGGTGGGGTTGCGCAGCGGAGCCAAGGTCGTCGGGTGGGGTGCGATGGTCCTTCTCCTCGAGCGGCAACGGCAAGCGGGTGGCACACCGGGCGGTGGCCCGTCCTCAATGCCCGGCGCGGCGCATTCGTTCCCTCCCCTGGGTTATCGCGCTGGAATCGGGGCCGGTGCAAGGCCTTGCCGCCAGACCGGGCAGCCCTGCGGCGGGCGCCAGGGATTGCCCCCGCCGCCGCCGCACCCGAACCGCCTTGCCCTGCCTTGTTCCAGATCTCCTGCGGGGGGCCGGGTCACGCAAGGCTCCCGCGCCGCCACCTACCGGCGCAACGGCGGCCATCGCCGCGCCCCCTTGCCCGGCGCCGCGAAATCGGCTTCAGATGCCGGCCATGACCACAGCCCGCCCGACCACAGCCCGCCTCACCCCGCTCGTCGCCTCGCTGCCCGCCACCGTGCC
Source organism: Rhodobacteraceae bacterium UBA6141 (assembly GCA_002423245.1). Classification (GTDB taxonomy): domain Bacteria; phylum Pseudomonadota; class Alphaproteobacteria; order Rhodobacterales; family Rhodobacteraceae; genus Frigidibacter. The sequence continues at coordinate 26,979 of DIVD01000024.1, read as the reverse complement.
CTTCGTCGGGCCCGAGACGCAGGAGCGCGCCCGTGGCCGCCGCTTCGTCGCCCGGCTCGGCGCGAATGAAAGCGTGTTCGGCCCCTCGCCCCGCGCCATCGAGGCGATGGCAGCGGCGGCGCGGGAGGCATGGATGTATGGCGACCCCGAGAACCATGACCTGCGCGCCGCGCTGGCCGCGCATCATGGCACCAGCCCCGCGCATGTCGCGGTCGGCGAGGGGATCGACGGGCTGCTGGGCTATCTGGTGCGGATGACGGTTTCTCCGGGCGATGCCGTCGTCACCTCGGAGGGGGCCTATCCGACCTTCAACTTCCATGTCGCGGGCTTTGGCGGCGCGCTGCACAAGGTGCCCTATCTGGGCGATCACGAGGATCCCGGGGCGCTGCTGGACCGGGCGGCGCTGACCGGCGCGCGGCTGGTCTATATCGCCAATCCCGACAACCCCATGGGCTCGCATCACCCCGGCGCCGCGATCGAGCGGATGGTGGAGCGGCTGCCCGAGGGGTGCCTCCTGATCCTCGACGAGGCCTATGTGGAGCTTGCGCCCGAGGGCACTGCGGCAAGCGTCGCCCCCGACGATCCGCGGGTGATCCGGATGCGCACCTTCTCCAAGGGCTATGGCATGGCCGGGGCGCGGGTGGGCTATGCCATCGGCGCGGCGCCGCTGATCGCGGCCTTCGACCGGGTGCGCAACCATTTCGGGATGACCCGGATGGCGCAGGCGGGGGCGCTGGCGGCGCTGGCCGATCAGGACTGGCTGGCAGAGGTGCAGGCCAGGGTGGCGGCGGCGCGCGGCGAGCTTGCGCGCATCGCACGGGCGAACGGGCTGGTGCCGCTGCCCTCGGCCACCAACTTCGTGACGATGGATTGCGGCGCGGATGGCGCCTTCGCCCGCGCCGTGCTGGCCGGGCTGGTCGCGCGGGACGTGTTCGTGCGGATGCCCTTCGCCCCGCCGCAGGACCGCTGCATCCGCGTCAGCTGCGGCACGGCGGCCGATCTCGCGGCCTTTGCCGCCGCGCTGCCGGGCGCGCTCGACGAGGCGCGTGGCAGCGCGGCGGGGGCATCACCGAGTGGTGAATTGCCCGGGCAGGGCCGGCGCGGCAGGGTCAGCGCCAAGCAACCGCGAGGATGACCGATGATGCCTGACCTGCCCCCCGCCCCCGTTCGCCGCAGGGTGCTGCGCGCCGCGCGGCTGAGCCCGCTGGCCTTTGCGCTGGCCTTCGGCGCCTATGCGCAGACGATGGAGCACGGCGCCCATGGCGCTGCCCCCGCCAGCAGCGCCGCCGCGCAGCCCTGGGAGCCAGCCTATGCGGCGGCGAACGCCAGGATGCACGCGGCCATGGCGGTGCCGGCCAGCGGCAATGCCGATGTGGACTTCGTCCGCGCCATGATCCCGCATCATCAGGGAGCCGTGGACATGGCCCGCGTGGTGCTGGAGCATGGCAGCGACCCCGAGGTGCGCAAGCTCGCCGAAGCGGTGATCGCGGCGCAGGAAGCCGAGATCGCCTGGATGACCGAGTGGCTGGCGGCGCACGGCAACTAGGACGCGGCACCCTGGGCCCGTCGCGGGGCCTTGCGCCCCTGCAGATTTTCCCGGGTGACCGGATCGGTCAGGCCCCGGCCACCACCGCTGCCGCGGCCTCGACCCCGCCGCTCCCGTGCGGGATGCCCAGCGCGCGCATCCCCGCCTCCATCGCGCCCAGCACGCCCAGCGTCATGTGGGCGTTGACATGGCCCATATGCGCGACGCGCAGGAAGTCCTGATAGGCGGGGTCCGTCGGCAGCGCCATGCCGAGGCCGATGCCGAGTGTGACGCCCGCCTCCGTCTCCAGCCACGTGCGCAGGCGGCCAGCGCCGCCGCCGCCGATCCGGGCCGCGGTGACGGAATGGCCACGGCAGGCCGGGTCGGCGACGTTCAGCGCGATGTCGCCGCCGCGGCCCCAGGCGTCGAAGGCCGCCCAGACCGAACGGGCCAGCGCCCTGTGCCGCGCCCAGACATGGGGCAGGCCCTCCTCGTCAAGGATCATGGTCAGCGACTCGCGCAGGCCGAAGAGGTGATGCGTCGGCGCGGTGCCGCAGAAGAACTCGTAATACTCGTCGCCCACCGCGCGCGGCTTCCAGTCCCAGTAGGGCGTGGCGAGCGTTGCACGGTTCGAGGCGGCCAGCGCCTTGTCCGAAAACCACACGAAGCCCAGCCCCGGCGGCACCATCAGCCCCTTCTGGCTGGCCGCGACCATCACGTCGACGCCCCAGGCATCCATGTGAAACTCGTCGCAGGCGAGCGAGGCGATGCAATCGACCGCCAGCAGCGCGGGGTGGCCGGCGGCGTCGATGGCGGCACGGATCGCGGGGATGTCGTTGCGCACGCTGGACGCGGTATCGACATGGGTGACCAGCACGGCGCGGATGGCATGGCCGGTATCGGCCGCAAGCGCCGCGGCGATCCGGGCCGGGTCCGCGGGCTTGCTGCGGCCGAAATCGAGCACCTCTACCGCAACCCCCATGCGCTGCGCCGAGCTTGCCCAGCCGATGCCGAAGCGGCCGGTGGCGGCGACCAGCGCCCTGTCGCCGCGCGCGAAGAGGTTGGCATTCGCCGCCTCCCAGGCGCCGTGGCCGTTGGCGATGTAGATCGCCACATGCGCGGCGGTGCCGGCCACGCGGCGCAGGTCGGGGTAGAGCCCGCGCGTCATCTCGACCAGCGCGCCCTCGTAGATGTTGGGCGCGGCGCGGTGCATGGCGTTCAGCACCCGGTCCGGCATGGTGGAGGGGCCGGGGATGGCAAGATAGGGGCGGCCCTGCGCGAGGCTCATGGCAACATGCTCCGGAGTTGTGGCACGTCCTGCCTAGGCCCGGCCCGCTGCCGCGTCAATCGGGCGCGGCGCGCGCGTGGGCGTGTCGCCCTGGCGCCGGGGGGAGGGCGGGACGGGGCGGGCGGGACGAGCAGGCGCCGGGGGGCTTGCTTGCCTCGCACCGCCATTCGGGCTAGACACGCGCCGATTGCGGCTGGCCCTCTACGCCGCCCCGCCCTGCCTCGATGCGGAGATCCGATGATCAGCTGGCTGAAGACCCTGCACGACCGGCTGGAGTCACGGCTGAGCGCATCGGCAGCGGGCGGACTGGATGCGCCGGGGGGCCGCTGGCGGCACAATCTGCATTTCCACCTGTTCGACCACGCCTTCCTGCGCTCGGTCTGGACCAACTTCGCCCGCGTCGCGGACGGGGTCTATCGGTCCAACCAGCCCTCGCCGGCGCGGATGAAGCGCATGAAGGCGCGCGGCATCCGCACGGTGCTGAGCCTGCGCGGCGACATGCCGGTAAGCTTCAACCTGCTGGAACGCGAGGCGGCGAACAAGCTGGGGATCACCCTTGTCAGCATCCGGCTTCATGCCAAGCGGGTGCCGAGCGTCGAGACGCTGATCGCGCTGGAGGAGCTGTTCCGCACGCTGGACCGGCCGCTGCTGATCCATTGCAAGTCGGGCGCGGACCGGGCCGGTTTCGCCTCGGCGCTCTACCTGATCCTGATCGAGAACCGCCCGGTGGCCGAAGCGGCAAGGCAGCTCCACTGGCGCTTCCTGCACCGCAAGGGCACCTGGACGGGGGTGCTGGACTACTTTTTCGAGACCTATGACGCCGCCCATCGCCAAAGCGGGATCAGCCTGATGGACTGGGTGCGCAGCGACTACGATCCCAAGGCGATGATGCGCGACTACAAGCGCCTTCTGGCCGAGGGGCGGGGCAGGACGCGCCCGATCCTTCCCCTGCCGCGCGCCCGCCAGGAGGTAATCGCATCCGCCCCGCTGCCCGAGATCGTGGGGCCGGAAGTGAAGATTGAGGCCGACCCGGAGCGCCAGGCATGACCGGGCGGGCACTGGTCTGCTGGCTGTGGCGCAGCTACCTGCACCCCTGGCGCTGGTGGTTCGCGCTCGCGATGCTGCTGATGTCGCTGGAAGGCAGCATGATCGGGGCGCTCAGCTACCTAGTCAAGCCGATGTTCGACAACGTGTTCGTCGGCGGCTCGCCCTCGGCGGTGGTCTGGGTCGCGGCCGCGGTCGCCGGGGTGTTCCTGGTGCGGGCGCTGGCCAGCCTCGCGCACCGGCTGATCATGGCGCGGCTGGGCGAGCGGGTGGTGGCGGCGCTGCAGGGCGATGTGCTGCGCCACCTGCTGACGCTGGACCAGGGCTTCTACAAGACCCACCCGCCGGGCAGCCTGATCGAGCGGACGCGGGGCGATACCGGCGCGCTGCGGACCCTGTGGAATTCGGTCATCGCCGCCGTCGGGCGCGATCTGGTCTCGCTGGTGTCGCTGCTGGGGGTGGCGCTGTGGATGGATCCGGTCTGGACGCTGGTTGCGGTGGCGGGCGTGCCGCTGCTGCTGCTGCCGATCGTGGCGCTGCAGCGGCTCGTGCGCAGCACCAGCCGCGCCGCGCGCATCGCCGCCGCCGACAGCGCGACCCGGCTGGACGAGATCTTCCACGGCGTCGTCAGCGTGCAGCTTTCGGGCACCGAGGCGCGCGAGGCGGCACGTTATGACGAGGCGCAGAACCGTTACATCGCGGCACAGTTGCGCGCCGAGGCCGGATCGGCGGGGATCCCGGCGCTGATCGACGTGGTGGCGGCGATCGGCTTTGGCGGGGTGCTGGCCTATGGCGGCTTCCAGATCATCGGCGGCGAGAAGACCGTCGGCGAGTTCATGTCGTTCTTCTTTGCCATGGCGCTGGTCTTCGACCCGCTGCGCCGGCTGGGGGCGGTGTCGGGCGCGTGGCAATCGACGCGGGCCAGCCTCGACCGGGTGGCGGCGCTGCTGGCGATCCCGCCGCGCATCACCTCGCCCGCGCATCCGGTGCCCGTGCCGCGCGATCCCGCCAGCCTGCGCATCGCGTTCGAGCATGTCAGCTTTGCCTATGACGAGACGCCGGTCCTGAACGATCTGAGCTTTCTTGCCGAACCGGGGCAGACCACGGCCATCGTCGGCCCCTCGGGCGCGGGGAAAAGCACGCTCTTTGCGCTGCTGGCGCGGATGATGGATCCGGATTCGGGCCGCATCACCCTTGCCGGGACCGACCTGCACCGCTTCGCTCTGGCAGAACTGCGCGGGCTTTATTCCATCGTCTCGCAGGAAACCGCGCTGTTCGACGAGACCCTGCGCGACAACATCCTGATGGGCCGCAGCGATGTCAGCCCCGCGCGGCTGGAGGAGGTACTGGCCGCGGCGCATCTGACCGAGTTCGTCGCCAGCCTTCCGGCCGGGCTCGAGACCCCTGCCGGGCCGCGTGGATCGGCGCTGTCGGGCGGGCAGCGACAGCGGGTCGCCATCGCCCGCGCCCTGCTGCGCGACGCGCCGGTGCTGCTGCTGGACGAGGCGACGAGCGCGCTCGATGCCGCATCCGAGCGGATGGTGCAGGATGCGCTGGACCGGCTGGCCAGCGGTCGCACCACGCTGGTGATCGCGCACCGGCTGGCGACGGTGCGCAATGCCGACAAGATCGTGGTGATGCAGGAAGGCCGCGTCATCGAACAGGGCCGGCATGGCGATCTGGTCGCGCAGGGCGGGGTCTATGCGCGGCTCAGCCAGTTGCAGTTCGGCGACTAGGCGCGGACCGCGTTGCGCTCCGTCGCGCGATCCGCCTGCGCCTCATCCGCCTGCGCCTCACGAGGCGGGGCGGCCCATCCGGTTCAGCAGCCCGTCCTTCATCACGAAATGGTGGAACAGCGCCGCCGCCACATGCAGCCCGGCCAGCACCAGCAGCAGGGCCGTCAGCACGACATGGATGCCGGCCGCAGTCTCGACGCCGCCGAACCAGGCCAGCGCGCCCGTCAGCGGCAGCAGCAGCATCAGCAGATACAGCGCGCCATGCGTGACACGGGCGACGAGGTCCAGCGCCGGATGCCCGCCCGCGGGCGGGAGCGGCGTTCCGCGCCGTGCGCGCAGGGCCAGCCGCCACAGCGCCAGGGCCGAGATCAGCACGCCGCCCAGGATGTGCATCGGGACCAGCAGGCCGGACGCCGCCTCGCGCCCCTCTTCGACAGCCTCCCATGCCGCGCTGATGCCGTCATGCAGCACGTATTGCAGCACGATCAGCAGCACGACGATCCAGTGCAGGCCGATCTGCGTGGCCGAATATCCGCTTGGCTTGGTCATGGCTGGTCTCCCGTTCCGGCGCCGGTCTGGCCGGCCCGTTTCCCTCGCCGGTCTGGCCGGCCTGTCGCGCGGAGCCTGTCCCCGCGTTGCATATGTTCCCGCCACAAGGGCAGACCGTCAAGCGCCTCGGCGCCGCGGCCTGCCGCCGAGTCAGGCTTGCTGCTGCAGCGTCCTGACGACGAGCCAGGACACGGGCAGCGCGACCACGGCGCCCGCGACCGCGGCCACGATGATCGAGACGGCATCGACCCGCCCCATGGTCAGCGCGGCGACGACGGCCGACCCCGCCAGAACCGTGGCAGCAAGGGTGTAGATGATGAGAAAGAGACGGACCATGGGCTGCTCCCGCGCTATCTCGCGTTTCCGCGTCCCTTGCTATGCGCGCGCCGCGGCTTTCGCCTTGATCTGGATCACGCCGCGCCCGCCCCTTCAATGGAAATCGCGGCTGGGAAACAGCCTCTTCGCCTGCTCTCGCGGGTGCCGGGCGGAGGGGCGGGGGCTGCCGCCCGCCGGGCGCCGCGTTTCATCGGCGCGCCCGTCATTGGCCTCGATGGTGCCCGGGCCGCCAAGCGTGGCCAGCAACGGCGAGACATCCTCCACCCGTTCCGCGATCAGGTGGCTGACCGGGCCGTCCCGCTCTACCCGGCCGGTGACGCGGACCAGCCGGCCGGCGATCACCGCCTTGCGGAACGCCTCGTAAACCCTTGGCCAGACCACCACATTGGCGGTGCCCGTCTCATCCTCCAGCGTGAGGAAGATCACGCCCGAGGCAGTGCCCGGCCGCTGGCGGGTGATGACAAGCCCGGTGACGGTGACACGGCCCGCCACACCTTTCTGCGCCTGCCCCAGCCGGTCATGCGGCAGGCTTTCGGGCAGGCGCGGGCGCAGGATCTCCATCGGATGCGCCCGCAGGCTGAGCCGCAGCGACAGGTAATCCTCGATCACCTCCTGCCCCAGCGTCATCTGCGGCAGGTTCACCGCCGGTTCCACCCCGCCCTCGCCATCGGTGCCGAACAGCGGCAGCGGCGCGGGCGCCCGCAGCGCGCGAGCCGCCCAGAGCGCATCGCGGCGGCTGAGGCCAAGCGCGGTGAAGGCATCCGCCTCGGCCAGCCGCTCCAGCGCGGCGGCAGGCAGCCCCGCGCGCCGCCACAGGCTTTCCACATCGGGGTAGCCATTGCCGCGCGCCGCCACGATCCATTCGGCATCCTCGGCCCGCAGCCCCTTGATCTGCCGCAAGCCAAGCCGCAGCGCCAGCCGGCCATCGGGCCGCGGCTCCAGCGTGCAATCCCAGTGCGAGTGGTTGACGGAAACGGGCCGCACCTCGCCGCCATGCTCGCGCAGGTCGCGCACAAGCTGCGCCGGGGCGTAAAAGCCCATCGGCTGGGCGTTCAGCAGCGCGCAGGTGAAGGCGGCGGGATGGTGGCACTTGATCCAGGCCGAGATATAGACCAGCCGCGCGAAACTGGCGGCGTGGCTTTCGGGAAAGCCATAGCTGCCGAAGCCCTCGATCTGGGCAAAGCAGCGGCTGGCGAAACCGGCATCATAGCCGCGCGCCAGCATCCCCGAGACAAAGCGGTCGCGGAAGCCGCCGATGGTGCCCATGCGCCGGAAGGTCGCCAGCGACCGGCGCAGCCGGTCGGCCTCGGCCGGGGAAAAGCCCGCCGCCACCACGGCGATCTGCATCGCCTGTTCCTGGAACAGCGGCACCCCGTAGGTGCGCCCCAGCACCTCCATCAGCGCCGGGCCCAGATCCTCCACCCGCTCCTTCCCCATGCGGCGGTTGATGAACGGATGCACCATCCCGCCCTGGATGGGGCCGGGGCGGACGATCGCCACCTCGCACACAAGGTCATAGAAGGCGCGCGGCCGCATCCGGGGCAGGAAGTTCAGCTGCGCCCGGCTTTCCACCTGAAAGACCCCGATCGCATCGGCGCGGCAGAGCATGTCATAGACCCGCGGATCCTCTGGCGGGACATTGGCCAGCGTCAGCTGCTGGCCCCGGTGCTGCGCCAGCAGGCCGAATGCCTTGCGGATCGCGGTCAGCATTCCAAGCCCGAGGATATCGACCTTCAGAAGCCCAAGCGCATCGATATCGTCCTTGTCCCATTCGATGACGGTGCGATCCTCCATCGCCGCGTTCTCAATGGGGCACAACTCGTCGAGCCGGCCATGGGTGATGACGAAGCCGCCGACATGCTGCGACAGGTGGCGCGGAAAGCCGATGATCTCGGCGATCAGCCCCACGGTCAGCATCACCCGCCGGTCGGCGGGATCCAGCCCCGCCTCGCGCACCCGCTCCTGCGATGGCGCGGCCGAGGACCAGCCCCAGATCTGCCCCGCCAGCCGCGCCACCACGTCTTGCGAAAGGCCCATGACCTTGCCCACCTCGCGGATCGCGGCGCGAGAGCGGAAATGGATCACCGCCGCCGTCAGCCCCGCCCGTTCGCGCCCGTAGCGGTCATAGATCCACTGGATCACCTCCTCGCGCCGTTCATGTTCGAAATCGACGTCGATATCCGGCGGCTCGCCGCGTTCCTTGCTGATGAACCGCTCGAAGATCAGGGTGATGCTTTCGGGCGGCACCTCGGTAATGCCCAGAAGGTAGCACACGACCGAGTTGGCTGCCGATCCCCGGCCCTGGCAGAGGATGCCCCGCGCGCGGGCATGGGCCACGATGTCATGCACCGTCAGGAAGTAGGAGGCATAGTCCATCTCGTCGATCAGGCGCAGCTCCTTTTCCACCCGGTGCACGATCTTCGGCGGCGGGCCGGCCGGGTAGCGCCAGTGCAGCCCCTCGCGCGCCAGCCGTTCCAGCCGGACCTGCGCCGTCTCGCCGCCCTGCGCCTCGTCGGGATAGCGATAGCGCAGGTCATCGAGGCGAAAGGCGCAGCGGTCCGCGATCTCCAGCGTGCGGCGCAGCGCGGCGGGGTGGCGGTGAAAGAGGCGCGCCAGTTCCGCGCCCGATTTCAGCCGCCGCTCGCCATTGGCCAGGCGGCGCCGGCCGATGCTGTCGATGGTGCAGCCCTCGCGCAGGCAGGTCAGCACATCGGCCAGCGGGCGGCGGGCGGAGCGGTGCATCAGCACGTCGCCCACCGCGACCAGCGGCGCCCCCGCCGCCTGCGCCAGCGCGGCCAGCCTCTCGAGGCGCGGCTGGTCCTGCCCGTCATAGCGCGGTGCGGCGCCCAGATGCACATGGCCCGGAAAGCGGCGGATCATCCGCACGAGTGCATCCGCGTCGGGCGGGGTTGCCATCGGATCGGGCGGCAGGGCGATCAGGATCATGCCGCGGCCCCAGTCCGCAAGGTCGGCGCGGGTCAGGTGGCATTCGCCCTTCGGCGCCCGGCGCTTGCCAAGCGACAGCATCCGCGTCAGCCGCGACCAGGCCGGCAGGTCGGTCGGCAGCGCCAGCCAGTCCACCGGGCTGTCGGTCAGCACCAGCCGCGCGCCGGGGATCAGCCGGGGCAACGGCGCGGCGGGCGGCAGCGGCGCTTCCGTCCCGGCCCCCGTCCCTGCCCCTGTCCCTGCCCCCGTCGCTTCCCCCGTCCCGTCGGTGCCATGCGGCACGCTCTGGCGGCGCTGCGAGCGGATGGCCTCCCCCTCCGGCGCCGCCCCTGCCTCTGCCAGCCTCTCGTCGCGCATCCGCTCCAGCTCCTTCAGCGCGGAGAACGCCCGCACCACCCCCGCGACGGAGTTGCGGTCGGTGATGGCGATGGCGGCGAGGCCAAGTTCGGCGGCCCGCGTCACCAGCTCCTCGGGATGCGAGGCGCCGGTCAGGAAGGTGAAGTTGGAGGTGACGCAAAGCTCGGCATAGGGCAGCGCGCCCCGGCGGCGAGGCGGCTTCTGGCCGGAGGGCGCGGTCATGCGAACTCTCCGTGCACATACCAGGCGGGGCTTTGCGGGGTGTGGAACAGCCAGAGCCGCGGGCCCTGTTGCGTTTCGATCCGCCAGTAGTCGCGCAGCCCGCTGCGCCATGCGGGGTCGTCGAACCACCATTCGGGGGCGATGCGTTCGGGGCCGGTGGCGCGCAGCGTGGCAAGGCGCATCCGGCGCCAGCGGAACTGCGCGGGCGGATGGCCCGAGGCATGGCTGACCGGCTCGGGCGGGAACAGGGTGACGGGGCGCGCCGGCCCGGCAGAGGGGGGCATCGGCGCGGGTGCGCTGTAGGCGGCGGGGGCCAGCAGGAAGCTGCGTTCGGGGATCAGGCTGTCGGCGGGCAGCAGCCGCAGCACCCGGTCAAAGCCGATGCGGTTGCCGACCGAGGACAGAAGGTCCGCCAGCGCGTCCTCGCCCCGCGCCGCCGGGCCGCCGCCGGTCTGTTCGGGCGCCATCGGTTCGGTCAGCGGCGCGGTCAGGCGCAGCGCGTCGATGCCGAAGCCCGCGTCGATCTCGTCCACGCCGCGGGTGAACAGCGCGGCGATCCGGCCCGGATCGCGCATCGGGCGGGCAAGGCCGATCTCCACCTGCACCGTGCCGCTGTCCACCCGCCGCAGTTCCAGCCGCAGCCGGCGCGCGCCACGATGGTGCAGCGCCAGCCGGGCGCACAGCCGGTCCAGCAGCCGCGCCAGCCCGGCCATCACGTCCGGGTGCAGCCCGATCGGGTCCGGCAGGGTCATCCGCACGCCGAAATGCGGCGGCTCGGGTTCGGCCGCCACCGGTTCGGGCTGCGCGCCCAGCGCCTGATCCAGCCGCAGCACCAGCCCCGGCCCGAAGCGGCGGGCGAGGGGCGCGCGCGGCAGGTGGACCAGATCGGCGATGCGGGCAAGGCCGAGGCGGGCCAGCGCCTCGGCGGTGTCATGCCCGATGCGCAGGGCCGACACGGGCAGATGCCCGATGCCCTGCACCAGCGCGCCATCGGCCACGATGCCGCCGCCGTGGCGGGCCAGGGCGCCGGCCGCGCCCCGCGTGCCGGCAATGGCGCTGACGGCGGCCAGCCCCGCCCGCTCCAGCCGCGCCTGCAGGTCGGCGCGCAGATCCTCCTCGCCGCCGAACAGATGCGGCACGCCCGAGATGTCGGCGATCAGCCCGTCGGCGCCGTCCGTCGCCACCATCGGCGCATAGCGCCCCGCCCAGCGGCGCAGGGCCGCCAGCGCCGCCGCCTCGCGCGGCAGGTCGGCGGGGCGGGTGGCAAGCTCGGGGCAAATGGCGCGCGCATCGGCCAGCGCCATCCCCCGCCGCAACCCCCGCGCCGAGGCGGCGGGGTTCAGGCAATGCAGGTGATCGGCATTGCCCGACCGATGGGTCAGCGCAAAGGCGCCCTCAACGGGGCGGCTCCGCAGGCTCGTGTCGCTGGCGAGCCTCGGGAACCAGATGGAAAGCAGCCGACGCGCCATTCCAGTTTACAACCCAGCTTTCGCATGTTCCTGATTTGTTCTTGATACGTGACCAGCGATGCAGAGTCGAGTCCGCCTGCGGATGGGCCAGCGGCTCGCAGGCCCAGCGCGTCTGCGTGGCGTTGCTGCCCGCCCCTTGCCGGATCAGCATCAGCCCGGTGGTGCGCCCCGCCTCTGCCGCCAGTTGCAGGCGGCGGCCGGCGGTCAGCGACAGCGGCCTTTCAGGCTCTGCAATCACCAGCCCGACCGGGGCCGCGCGCAGCGCCTCTTCCACGCACCACAGAAGGTCGGTCTCGCCGGCAGGGCGCAGCAGGTGCAGCCGCTCGCCAATGCCGGGCGGCAGGCCGGGCAGCATCGGCATCTCGGGGGCATGGGCGGGCAGGATCCAGACCAGAGGGCCGGGATGCCGCGCCGCCTGGAACAGCGCAAAGGCGCGGCGGCCCCTGCCCTCTGCCTCGTGCACGCGGGCGGGGGCAAGGGCGAGAGCGGGGGCGGGGGCAGGGGCGGGGGCATCGCCGGAAACGCGATCGAACCGCATCTTGCTGCCTCCTGTCACGCGCGAGTCGCACTTAGGCGAACATTAGAGGAACATTCGCCCCCGCGAAAGCCGGAACCGGACGTGCGGAGCCTGACCGCCGGCCCGCGGCGGGCTGCGCCCGCGCGGTCACAGCTTTCAGCGGCCCTTGTTTCGGCGGCCCTTGCCGAAGCCGCGCGGATGATCTTTGATCCGGCGGCGCGGCGCGGCGCATGACCAGCCGCAAGGACGGGCAGACGGGACCGGCACACGGGGCCAGCAGGGGGGGACAACAGCATGACGGACAACCTGTTCGAGGCATTCGCATGTGCCGATCGCGGCCGCCCGCTGATCCATGCGCCGGAGGGGCAGGCGCTGACCTATGGCCAGATGGCCGATCTGTCGGGGCAGATCGCGAATGCCCTAGCGGCGCTTGGCGTTGTGCCGGGAGACCGGGTGGCGGCGCAGGTCGAGAAGTCCGCGACCGCGCTGGCGCTCTACCTGGCGGCGCTGCGGCTTGGCGCGATATTCCTGCCGCTGAACACCGCCTACACGCTGAAGGAGCTGGAATTCTTCATCGGCGACGCGCGCCCGGCCGTCTTCGTCTGCGATCCGGGCCGGGTTCACGACATCGAGGCGATTGCGCCCGACCTGCCCGTTTTGTCGCTGGACCGGACCGGGCAGGGCAGCCTGACCGAACGCGCCGCATCCATGCCGGCGGGGTTTGCCACGCTTGCCCGCGCGGCGGATGACGTGGCGGCGATCCTCTACACCTCGGGCACCACCGGGCGGCCGAAGGGAGCGATGCTGACGCATCGGAACCTGTCGTCGAACACGGCCGCGCTGCGCGGCGCGTGGCGGTTCACGGGGGAGGACGTGCTGCTGCACGCGCTGCCGATCTATCACGCGCACGGGCTGTTCGTGGCCTGCAACCTCGTGCTGGTCACCGGCGCCTCGATGCATTTCCTGCCGAAGTTCGAGCCGGAGGCGATGATCGCGCTGATGCCCAGGTCCAGCGTGATGATGGGCATCCCGACCTTCTACACCCGCCTGCTGGCGCATCCGGGGCTGCAGGCGGCGGCGCGCGGGATGCGGCTGTTCATCTCGGGTTCGGCGCCGCTGCTGGCGGAAACGCACCGCGCCTGGACCGCGGCCACCGGTCACGCGATCCTGGAACGCTATGGCATGACCGAAACGACGATGCTGACCTCCAACCCCTACGATGGCGAGCGGGTGCCCGGTTCCGTCGGCCCCGCCCTGCCCGGCGTGTCGCTGCGCGTGGTGGATCCGGCCACCGGCGAGCCGCTTGCCACAGGGGAAACCGGGATGATCGAGGTGGCGGGGCCCAACATCTTCAAGGGCTACTGGCAACTGCCGGAAAAGACCGCGGCGGAGTTCCGCCCCGACGGCCATTTCATCACCGGCGATCTGGGCTTCATCGACCCGCGCGGCTATGTCCATATCGTCGGGCGCGGCAAGGATCTGGTGATCACCGGCGGCCTGAACGTCTATCCGCGCGAGGTCGAGGCCGAGATCGACGACATCCCCGGCGTTGTCGAATCCGCCGTGATCGGGGTTCCGCATCCCGACTTCGGCGAGGCGGTGACGGCGGTTGTCGTGCCCGACCCGAAGGCGGGCCTGACAGAGGCGGCAGTGATTGCCGCGCTGGACGGGCGATTGTCGAAGTTCAAGCTGCCCAAGCGGGTGATGATGATCGACGAGTTGCCGCGCAACGCAATGGGCAAGGTGCAGAAGAACCTGCTGCGCGAGCAGTATGCCGCGCTGTTCAGGGCGTGACGATGGCAGCGGAGGCGCCGCCCTCGACAAGGAGTTGCCGGATTGCCCACCGATAACGGCACCGACGCCGACCCGCCGAAACGGCGCCCGCCATCGGACGCCCTGGGCCGGTTGATGACCACGCTGGTGCTGGTCAGCCTGAACAACGGCACGCTCGCGGCGCTCCGGCTGGTGCTGCCGATGGTGGCCCTCAGCCTTGGTGCCGACGAGGTGGTGGTCGGCGGGCTGGCGGCGCTGGTGAGCGTCGGGCCGATGATCTTCAACGTGCCCTATGGCCGCTGGATCGACCGGGCCGGCTCTCTCGTTCCGTTCGTCTCCGCCGCCTGCATGAACGTGGCGGCGGGTACGATCTTCGTGCTGATGCCCGGCATCGTGACGCTGGCGCTGGTCGCCGCGCTGATCGGGTCCGCGACCAACTTCGCCCATCTCGCCGCCGTGCGCGCGGTGGCCGAGGCCAGTGGCGAGAGCCGGCGGACGCGCAACCTCGGCTGGCTTCTGGTCAGCCACTCGCTGTTCCAGTTCCTGACGCCAATGGTCGCGGGCTTTGCCTATGAACATGGCGGCGGGCGGGCGGCGCTGGCGGTCATCCTGTGCTCGGGGCTGCTGTCGCTGCTGGGGGTCGCGACCGGCTACCATCATTATTCCAGCGTCCCGACATCCGCGCGATCCGGGGCAAGGCGCGGCTCGATCCTGTCGCTGCTGCGGCATCCGGGGCTTGGCGGGCGGCTGGCCCATGCCAGCATCTTCATTTCCGTCATCACCATCTTTCCCTTCGTGATCGCCCTGCACGCGACCAAGACCGGCATGACCGGGTCCGAGGCGGGCCTCTTGCTGGGCGCGATGACGGCAGGCTCGCTGACCTCGCGGGTGCTGGCAGGCTGGGTCAGTCGCCTGCTGCGGCCCGCGACCGTGCTGCTGGCCGGCCTGCTGATCGGCGCGGCGCTGTATGCCATGCTGCCGTTCCTGCACGATTTCTGGCCGCTGATGGCGCTGAGCGGGCTTCTGGGGTTCAGCCTTGGTTTCGGGGTGCCAATCTCCCTGAGCCTGACCTACGATGCCGCGCCCGAGGGCCGGGCCAACGAGGCGGCGGGGGTCGGACAGGCCCTGGCCAACATCCAGCAGACGGCGCTGCCGCTGCTGCTTGGCCTGATCGCGGCCGGGCCGGGCGAGGCGGTGATGGTCTGGCTGATTGCGGGGCTGATGCTGGCGACAGCGGCATTCGCGCGGGCCTGACCGGACCCGCGGCAAGGAAAGGGGGAACGATGACCACCGGATTGATCGACAGGGGTCTTGGCGGGCAGATCGCCCTGCCGGCGGGGCCGCCGGCGCGGCGCGCGCGGGCAGCGGCAGCCGATCCGCCGCTGCCGCTGATCCGGCCTTGCCTCCACCCTCAACTCACACTGGCTGCCCCGCAGGGCGGCCCGGACATCCTCCATCACTGAAAGGCCGAAGCTCATGGCATTCCTGACCGAACCGGAACCCGAACGGGGCAAGCCGCAGGCCATTGCGCCGGGGATCTTGCGGCTTGTCGCCCGCAACCCCAGCAAGATGACCTTTCACGGCACCAACACCTACCTGATCGAGTCGGAGGGCGGCTTTCTGGTGCTCGATCCCGGCCCCGCGACCGATGAACAGCATGTGGCCGACATTCTGGCCGCGACCGGCGGCAAGATCAGCGGCGTGGTGATCAGCCACGGCCACCATGACCATGTCGGCGCGCTGAAGGCGCTGCAGGCGCGGATCGAGGCGCCGACCTATGGCTACCCCGTCAGCATCGCGCCCGACTTCACCCCCGATGTGGCCCTGCGCCACGGCGACCGGGTCGCGCATCTGCAGGCGCTGCACACGCCCGGCCATGCATCGGACCATCTGTGCTTTACCGATGGCGAGGGGCTGGTCTTCACCGCGGATCACGTCATGGCCTGGAACAGCAGCGTGGTGTCGCCGCCGAGCGGCAGCATGGCCGATTACGTCTCCAGCCTGCAGATGATGATCGACCGCGACGACCGGTTCTACCTGCCCGGCCACGGCCCGGCACTTGCGGAGCCGAGGGACTATGTCATCGAGATGCGCCGCCGCCGCATGGCCCGCGAGGAGGAGATCCTGGCGACGCTGCGCGGCGAAACGCTGTCCGTGCCGGAGATCGCGGAGCGGCTTTATGCCAAGACCGACCCGCATCTGCAAAGCGCGGCAGAGCGCAACGTCATGTCGCATCTGCAAAAGCTGTGGACGGAGGGCCGGGTTGTGGAGGATGACGACGGCTGGGTCGCGGTCGATTGACCGCGCCGGCGTTCCCCGCCCCGTAAGGCGCCAGCCAGAAGCCGCGCCGCAAGGCGCCAGCCAGAGCCGCGCCGCCCGGTCAGGTCGGCGCCCCCCGGCGTCAACCATGGCCCCCTGAGCCGCCCGGTTCGGCGGCGGCAAGCGCGGCTGCCAGGCGCGCGAAGCTGGCCGCCACCCCGCCTGCGCCGTCCTCGGCAAGGAAGCCGTCAAGCGCCGGCCAGACCCGGATCGCCGCGTCGATCAGCGGGTCGCTGCCAGTTGCATAAAGCCCCGCCTGGATCATCATCTCGGCGCGGTCATAGGCGCCAAGCAGCCGCCGGGCCTCGGCGATCAGCCGGTTTTCCTCGGCACTGGCGGCGGCGGGAAGCGAGCGCGAGACCGAGCGCAACAGGTCGATCGCCGGAAAGCGCCCGCGCTCGGCAATGGCACGGTCGAGCACGACATGGCCGTCGAGCACGCCGCGCAGGATGTCGGCCACCGGCTCCTCCATGTCGGAGCCCGCGACCAGCACCGAGAACACCGCCGTGATGTCGCCGCAGCCCTCGCGCCCCGGCCCCGCCCGCTCGGCCAGCGCCATGATCTGGTGCGAGGTCGAGGGCGGGAAGCCGCGCAAGGTCGCCGGCTCGCCCGCGGCCAGCGCCACCTCGCGATGCGCCTCGGCAAAGCGGGTGACGCTGTCGGCGAGAAACAGCACATGGCATCCCTCGTCGCGGAAATGCTCGGCCACCGCCATCGCCGCCCAGCCGCAGCGGCGGCGCATCAGCGGCGACTGGTCCGAGGTCGCGGCCACGATCACCGAGCGCGCCATTCCCTCGGGCCCCAGCACGGTTTCGACAAACTCCCGCAGTTCCCTCCCCCGCTCGCCGATCAGCGCGATCACCACCACATCGGCGGCGACGCCGCGCGCGAACTTGCCCAGCAGCGAGGATTTCCCGACGCCGGAGCCGGCAAAAAGCCCGATGCGCTGGCCCTGCACCAGCGGCAGCAGCGTGTCGAACACCGCGACGCCGGTGGGCAACCGCGCCCCCAGCCGCCTGCGCAATGCCGCCGGAGGGGGCGCCGCGTGCAGGGGCCGCTCCTCCGGGCCGCGCCGCAGCGCCCGCCCGTCCAGCGGCCTTCCGTCCGGATCGACGATGCGGCCGATCCAGTCGGCACAGGGTGCGATGCCGCCCTGCCCCGTCAGCTCCACCGTGTCATCCAGTTGCACGCCATCGGGCGCGCCATCGGGCAGCACGGTGACCGCCTCTGCCGACAGCGCCAGCACCTCGCCCGCCAGGACCCGGCCGCCGGCACAGGTGATCCGCACGCCCTCGCCCTGCGCCGCCTCGCTGCCAAGCCCGCGCACGAGGATGGTGCCGCGGCTTACCGCGGCCACCCGCCCCACGGGCCGCACCGGCGCAACCGCCGCGATATCCGCGCAAAGCCGTTCAAGTTCTGCGAATGCCATCCTGCGCTCTCCTTGTTCATGAAACGTTTTCTAAACGAATCGGAGTTAAGGCTTGATTGAAAGCTCGGAGGAGAAGCCCCGATGTTCCAGCAACCACAGATCATGCAAATGGCGCAGGCGATGGCGTCACATGCGGCCCAAAGACAGAACGCGGTGGCGCAGAACATCGCCAACGCGGACACGCCCGGCTATTCCGCCCGCGATCTGGCGCCTTTCGCCGAAACCTATGCGGCGGGCGATCCGATGGACCTGCGCCAGACCCGCGCAGGGCATGTGGCCGGCGAGCGCGGCACTGACAGCGCGGCGCTGACCCTTCGGACGGTGACGGGCGACCGTTCGCCCAACGGCAACAGCGTCTCGCTGGAAACCGAGATGGTGAAATCGGTGGAGGTGAAGCGGCAGCACGATCTGGCGCTGACGATCTACAAGACCTCGCTCGGCGTGCTGCGCACGTCGCTTGGCCGTGGCTGAGGGCGCGCGCGATGACCGATTTCAGCCAGTCCCTCGCCCTCTCCGCCAGCGGAATGCAGGCCCAGGCCATGCGCCTGCGCCACGTGTCCGAGAATATCGCGAACACCGACACCCCCGGCTATCACCGCAAGATCGCCCCCTTCGAGGAGCAGGTCGAGGGCGGGCGCCGCACCGGGCTCGTCGCGCTCGGCCCGGTCGATCTGGACCGCAGCGAGGTGGCGCGACTCTACGACCCCGACCATCCCCTGGCCGACGAGAACGGCTATCACGACGGCTCGAATGTCGATCTGGTGGTCGAAATCGCTGACGCGCGCGAAGCGCAGCGCAGCTACGAGGCGAATCTGAGGATGTTCGACCAGGCCCGGCAAATGTCGGCAAGCCTGCTCGATCTTCTGCGCCGATAGGGCAAGGAGTGGTCCAGAATGGACGTGAGAACCTCTTTCGCCGCGCAGGCCTATGCGCAGTCCCGTCCGGCCACGGCTCCGCAGCCGGGGCCGGCGGAAACTGCGCCGCAGGGCGGGCTCGCGGCCTATGCAACCGAATTTGCGGCGACGCTGAAGGCTGGCGAGGACACGGCCAGGGCGGCGATGACCGGCGGCGCCGATCCGCATGCGCTCGTGCAGGCGCTGGCCGCGACGGAGCTTGCGGTGGAAACGGCGGTGACGCTGCGCGACAAGGTCGTCGAGGCCTATCAGGAAATCCTGAGGATGCCGGTGTGACTATGGATGACGCGGTGTTCTTCGACACGCTGCGGCAGGGGCTGTGGATCGCGGTGATGATCTCGGCACCGCTGTTGACGGTGGCGCTGGTCGCGGGCGTGGCGGTCGGTCTCTTTCAGGCGCTGACCTCGGTGCAGGAGATGACGCTGACCTTCGTGCCCAAGGTCGGGCTGATGCTGGCCGTGTTCTGGGTGTCGATGTCCTTCATGTCCGAGGCGCTGGTCTCGTTCTTCACCACGCGGATCATTCCGATGATCGCGGGGGGCTGAGCGATGGACAATGCCGGCTACACCACGCTGAACCGCCAGTCGGGCCTGATGGCCGAGATGCAGGCGGTGGCGAACAACATCGCCAACCTCTCCACCGCGGGGTTCCGCAAGGAAGGGGTGATCTTCGCCGAACATGTCGCCGGGCTCGGGCGGGACGAGCCGTCGCTCTCGATGGCCCATGCCAGCGCCCGGATCGTGGATCTGCAGCAGGGCCCGCTGACCGAAACCCGCGGCCGGTTCGACTTTGCGATCGAGGGCGAGGGCTTCTTCCTGATCGAGACGCCGGAGGGCAACCAGCTGACCCGTGCCGGCAGCTTCACGCCGTCGGCCGAAGGCGAGCTGGTCACGCCCGACGGCCACCGCCTGCTGGATGCCGGGGCCGCGCCGGTCTTCGTGCCGCCCGGCGCGGGCAGCGTCGCGCTGGCCGCCGATGGCACCCTGTCGGCCGATGGCGCCCCGCTGACCCAGATCGGGCTGTTCGTGCCGGCCGATCCGAAGGACCTGCAGCACCGCGGCGGCACCCGCTTTGCCGCCGAGGCCGGGGTGGAGCCGCTGGAAGGCGGCGTGATCCTGCAGGGTTTCATCGAGAATTCCAACGTCAACGCGGTGGAGGAGATCGCACGGATGATCGAGGTGCAGCGCGCCTACGAGCTTGGCCAGACCTTCCTTGACCGCGAGGACGAACGCATCCGCGGCGTCATCTCGACGCTCAGCCGCTAGGAGTCAGAATGCGCGCCCTTCAGATCGCCGCCACGGGCATGAGCGCCCAGCAGATGCGGGTCGAGGTGATTTCCAACAACCTCGCCAACATGTCAACCACCGGCTACAACGCCCGCCGGGCCGAATTCGCCGACCTGCACTATCAGCAGGCCGCCCGCCCCGGCACGATCAACGCAACCGACGGCACGGTGCTGCCGACCGGCGTGCAGCTTGGACTCGGGGTCCGGGCGGCCGCGGTGTCGGTCAACGTCGCGCAGGGCTCGCTCTCGCAAAGCGGCGGCGATCTCGACGTGGCCATCGAGGGTGCGGGCTATATCGAGGTGACGCTGCCCTCCGGCGCCTCCGCCTATACGCGCGACGGCGGGCTGAAGCGGTCTGCCGACGGCCTGGTCGTGACCTCGGATGGCTACGAGGTGGTGCCGGGCATCACCATTCCCGCCGACGCGCGCTCGATCTCGATCAACGGCGCGGGCGAGGTCTACGCCTATTTCACCGACCGGGTCGAACCGGAGCTTCTGGGCCAGTTCACCCTTGCCGGTTTCACCAACGAGAAGGGGCTGGAGGCCATCGGCTCGAACCTTTTCCTCGAAACCGCCGCCTCGGGGCCCGCGCTCGTTTCGGCGCCGGGCGAGGACGGGCTGGGCACCCTGCGCCAGGGCTACCTCGAGGACAGTTCCGTGGATGCCGTGCGCGAGATCACCGAGCTGATCGAGGCGCAGCGCGGCTACGAGATGAACGCCAAGGTCATCACCGCCGCCGACCAGATGCTTTCCGCAACGGCACAGGTGCGCTGATGTCCGGGCGTGAAATCTGGCTGCTGACACTGGCGCTGCTGATGCCGGCAACGGGCGCAGCGGCCGAAAGCCTGATCGCCGCCCGCACCATCCGCGCGCAAAGCCTGATTGCCCCCGCCGATCTGGCGCTGGCCGAGGGCGAGATGCCGGGCGGCCTTTCCATCCCCGAGCAGGTGCTGGGGCTGGAGGCGCGGGTCGCGATCTATGCGGGGCGTCCGATCCTGGCCCGCGATGTCGGCCCGCCGGCGCTGGTCGAGCGCAACCAGACCGTCACGCTGGTCTATCGGCGCGGTCCGCTGATCATCCTGGCCGAAGGCCGTGCCCTGGGGCGCGGCGGCGCGGGCGACAGTCTGCGCGCGATGAACATTGCCTCCCGCACCACCGTCACCGGCCGCGTGGCAGAGGATGGCACGGTGCTGGTGGATGGCTCCTGACATGAGGACGACAATGAAGCGAATTTTCCCTGCCCTGATGCTGCTTTGCGCATTGCCCGCCTGTTCGCGGCTCGAGAATGTCGGCCGCGCGCCGGGGTTCACGCCGCTGGAGGGCAGCAGCGAATACTACGCCATGTCGGGCAACACGCTGCCCGACAGCCTCGTGCCGAGGGTGCCGGCCGATGGCGCCTCGCTCTGGTCCGGCACGCGCGACTCGCTGCTGGGCGACCGTCGCGCCCTGCAGCGGGGCGATATCCTGACCGTGGTGATCGAGATCG
The DNA here is from genome assembly GCA_002423245.1 of Rhodobacteraceae bacterium UBA6141. GTDB lineage: Bacteria > Pseudomonadota > Alphaproteobacteria > Rhodobacterales > Rhodobacteraceae > Frigidibacter. The sequence continues at coordinate 5,784 of DIVD01000024.1, read as the reverse complement.
ACGACAAGGCCCAGATCACCAACTCCACCGACCGCAGCCGCAGCGCAAGCGAGAAGATGGGCATCCCGGGCCTGTTCGGGATTCCGCAGCGCATCGACCGGCGGCTGCCAGAGGGGGCGACGATGGCGGATGCCGTCTCGGCCGGAAGCACCTCGAGCTATCAGGGCGACGGTTCGGTGAGCAGACAGGAAAAGCTGACGCTGCGGGTCGCGGCCACGATCACCGAGAGGATGCCCAATGGCGTACTGCGCGTGCAAGGCAGCCAGGAGGTGCGGGTCAACAACGAGATCCGCGAGCTGCTGGTCGGGGGCTTCGTGCGGCCCGAGGATATCTCCCGCCAGAACGAAGTGACCTATGACAAGATCGCCGGGGCGCGGATTTCATATGGCGGGCGCGGCCAGATCAGCGATGTGCAGCAACCGCGTTACGGACAGCAGGTCGCCGATATCCTGCTGCCGATGTAACCGATGATCCGCAGGCTTGTGCCGATCCTGCTGGCCCTGCTGGGCCTCGGCGCCGGCCTTGGCGCCGGGCTGGCGCTGAAGCCGGATGCCGAGGAAATGGCCGCGGCGGAGGTCTGCGCGCCCGTTGAGCACGCCGAGGCCGCACACCCCGAGGAAAAGCCGGAAGCCGTCCACGACTATGTGAAGATGAACAACCAGTTCGTCGTCCCGGTGGTGGAAGGCGGCCGGGTCAGTGCGCTGGTGATCCTCTCGATCAGCCTCGAGGTGCAGCTTGCAACCGGCGATCAGGTCTATCAACGCGAGCCGAAGCTGCGCGACGGCTTCCTGCAGGTGCTGTTCGACCACGCGAACGCGGGCGGCTTCCGCGGCGCCTTCACCCAGGCGAACAACATGACCTTGCTGCGCCACGCGCTGCTGGAAGTGGCGCAGAAGGTGCTGGGGCCCGTCGTCAGCGATGTGCTGATCGTCGAAATCGTGCGCCAGGATACCTGACGCAAGCCCTCTGGGGCCGGATCGGCCGCTGCCCTGCGCGTTCATCCCGCGGTGGCGAAGCGGCGCGCGTCGGAACAGGGAACGCGTTACATCAAGCCGTGCATTTCGGATCCGCATCATGCGGAACCGGTTGGGGAGAGATGAGCGCGTCCGGGAACCGGCTCTGCAAGCCCGACCCGTCGTGCAGAGGCTGAGGAACGTGAAACGGGGGGGGAACGTGAAACGGGGGGAACGTGAAACGGGGCGGGACGTTGAGCTTCGCGGCCACGCTGACCGCTTGGCGAGCGCACCGCACCAGCGCTACAACGACAGCGACAACGACAACTCCAACGAAAGGCTCTGCCCGATGAACGACCGGCCCTCAGGCAACAATGTCACGGTCCTTCCACCGCGCGGGTGTGGCGGCCGTGGCGGCCCGCATCCCTGGGTGGAGCAGGCAGAGGCCATCCTTCCAGTTCGCGAGGGCCGTTCGCTCGCACCTGCCGGGGCAACCGAATGATGACAAACATCGTGAAACCCTCCGCTACCTTTGCAGGTCCGTTGCACATGACCAGGACCATCGCGCTCTTTGCCCTTGTCCCGCTCGGAGCCTGCAGCGCGCCGATGATGGGCGCCGGCGATGTCTCGCCCGCAGCAAAGGTTCCGGCAGAGGTCGCGGCGCTGGCGGCGCCCCATCAGAACTTGCAGGAGGTGCGATTGCTGGACGACGGGTGCTACTGGTACCGTCATGACGGACCGGTGGAGTCGACGATGCTGCCCTTGCGCACGGCCTCGGGCAGTCCGATCTGCGTTCGGCGTGACAGCGCGCCGGCTTCGGCAGGCTGACGCAGCGCAGGTCCAGCCATTCAGGCCGGCACCGCGAGCAGGGCACCGGCCGGCACACCGAAAGCCAGCAGCCCTCAGACGGCCAGAGGGCCATCCCCCTCGGCGGGGTAGAGATGCGCGGTGCTTCCGATCCGGACCTGCTCGTAAAGCGCGTTGATGTGGGGCATGACCATCCTCACGCAGCCAGAGCTTGCGCGGCTGCCGATGGAGCGCGGCTGCGGTGTGCCGTGAATGCGCAGATAGGTGTCCCGGTCGCCGACATAAAGATACAGCGCCCGCGAGCCGAGGGCGTTTCTCGGGCCGGGATCCATCCCGTCCTCGTATTGGGCATAGGCCGCCGGCTCGCGCTCGATCATCGCGGGCGTCGGGGTCCAGCTGGGCCAGCGCGCCTTGCGGCGGATCGTGTAGGTTCCCGGCTCGTAGAGCCCGTCCCGGCCTATGGCCACGCCATAGCGCATGGCCGTTCCGCCCTCTTCGATATGATAAAGATATCGCGCCACCGCATCGACATGGATATCGCCCGGCACAAGACCGGGACGCGCCGCGACCCGCTGCGGCAGGAACCGCGGGTGCAGACCCCAGGGGTTGGTCGTGGCCGGATCGTAGTTCGCGGGCGTGACCTGTGCGTCCCAGGCGGCCATCTGGGCCTCGGTCGGGGACGTGACGGCAAGCGCAGGACCCGCGATCGGGCAGGACAGCACTGTGGCCGTCGCCGCGATGAAATGGCGTCTGGTCAGCATCGGCTTGGTTCCTTTCACTTCCTTGCACTATCTCAAACACGGGTCGGGGTCGAAAGGATCCGCTCGCCGCGGATCCACAAGACACTGTGATCTCGCCCCCCGAACGGAGCCCGCGAACGGAGCCCCCTAACGGTGGGTGCGCCGGAACTGCCACGCCCCGCGGGCCCTGCGCCCGGTTTTTCGGGGAACCCTTCCATAGCGCGCTGGTTGCATTTCACGTGCGGGTGCATGTGCGGATGCCTCCGCGGTGACGCTCCGGCTACGGACAGATGAAGACAAGGGGTTGGGAGGATGGCTTTTCGTCAAGGCGATCACGACGAACGGCAGCGGTCGAGGCCCTGGTTTTGCACCATTCTCGGCGTGGTTCTGGTCGCGCTCGGCCTCGTTGTCGGCGCGGGCGGCATCTGGCTGATGGTGCTGGGGGCTCCGTGGTATTACCTTGTGGCGGGGGCGGGACTTCTGGTCTCCGGCGTGCTGCTGGCAGGCGGTTCGATGGCCGGGGTGTGGATCTACCTCGTCACCCATGCCTTCACTCTTCTATGGGCTTTCCGGGAGGTCGGCACCGACTGGTGGGCACAGGTGCCAAGGCTGGTCGCGCCAACCGTGCTGCTGGTTCTGGTGCTGCTGTGCATCCCGCTGCTGCGCCCGCGCAGGACCGACCGCACCCGCGATCGCGCCCGCGATCATGGCCGCGTCGCCACGACGGCGGCGGTCATGGTGTCCGTCATCGCGGCTGGCGGCATGGTGATCGGCGGGGCTGACCGCTTCCGCGCATCGGCGCAAGAAGCACCGGTTGCCCAAGAAGCACCGGTTGCCCGCGCAGCGCCAGCCGCGGATCAGGCCCCGACTCAGGACGCCGCCGAGGAGAATGCCGCGCCCCCGGAAGATCCGGGAGTGCAGCGCGTGGGCACGGCAGGGAGCGAAACCCCGGCCGGCGAGGCCCCGATCACGCCGCCCAACATTGGCGGACCGATCGCCACGGCGGGCGGGCTCGTCTTCATCGCGGCCACCACCGACAAGCTGATACGGACCCTCGACATCGAGACGGGCGAGCTTCTGTGGAGGGATACCCTGCCGGCCGACGGCCAGGCCACCCCGATGACCTTCGAGTCCAGTGGCCGGCAGTTCGTGGTGCTGGCGCCTGGCGGTCACCACTTCATGGAAACCCCTGTCGGAGATCACGTCATCGCCTGGGCGCTGCCCGAATAGCGGTGCGGGGCAACGGCGCGAAGCAGGGGGGCGCAGATGCACGGACAGGCATGTTACACGAGGTCGGCCCGGTCCCGGGCCGTGGCGGGAGGGACGCGCGGCTTGTGGGGGCTGGCGGCGGCGATCGCCCTGCGCGCGACGCCGCTGCGGGCCCACGCCGACGGCGCGCCGCCCGCGCCGCATGAGTTGTGGTCGATGTGGTCCTGGCAGCCCTGGGTGGTTCTGCCTCTGGTCGTTTTCGCGGGGCTCTATGCACGGGGGGCGGGTCTGGCCTGGGCGAAGGCCGGGATGGGCCGCGGCGTTCGCGCCTGGCAGGCGGCGAGCTTCGCGGGGGGCATCCTCGCGCTGATCGCGGCGCTGATCTGGCCGCTCGACGCGCTTGGCGACAGCCTCTTCGCCGCGCACATGGCCCAGCACATCGTGCTGATGGGGGTGGCGGCGCCGCTTCTGGTGCTGGGCCTGCCCGTCCCGACGATGATGCGCGCGATGCCGCGGGGCTGGCAGCGCGGTCTTGCCGCGTTCGCCTCCTCTGCCGCGTGGCGGCACGGATGGGGCCGGATGGCGGCGATCGGCGTCGCCGCCCCGCTGCAGGTTCTGGTGTTCCTGTTCTGGCATGCGCCGGCGGCCATCGCGGTTTCGCTGCAAGATGATCTCGTCCACACGGTCATGCACGGCTCGATTGTCGGCTGCGCCCTTCTTTTCTGGACGGCGCTCGTGCGCAGGCAAGGCGGGGGCCCGGGGCTGGGAATCCTGTCCCTGCTGGTCACCTTCAAGGTCTCGCTGATCAGCGGGGCCCTTCTCGCCTTCGCCCCGGTGGCATTCTACACCAGCTATGGCACGCGCCCGGCGACCTGGGGGCTGTCGCTGATCGAGGATCAGCAACTGGCCGGCCTGCTGATGATGACGGTCGGCTCCATGATGTATGTCGTGGCGGCGATCGTCCTGCTGGGCGTCTGGATGCGCCCGTTCGACGGCGCCGCCCGGCCGCGGCGCGCGCTCCGGGCCCCCGGGCATGCAGGCCCGGACGATGAGGGTGGCGAGCGGCGCCCTGCTCTTGCCGCCCTGCGCCTTCAGCGGCCCGCAGACGGCCTTCGATACTGCGGGGTCGAGGCGGCGCGGGTGCTGGTCCGGGCCTCGATCTCTTCATGCAGAGCGGCTGCGCCGCGTGCCATACGGTGCGGGGCACCGCCGCGGGCGGGGATGTGGGGCCGGTCCTGACCCATGTGGGCGGCAGGCGCACCATCGCCGCCGGTCTGCTGCCGATGACGCCGGCGAACCTGGCAAGGTTCATCGCCTCGCCCGACCACCTGGAGCCGGGGGCAGAGATGCCGGCCTTCGACGTTCTGCCCGAGGGGCAGGTCGCGCAGATCGCACATTGGCTGTGGAGCCTGGAATGACCGAGACCAGACACGGCGCGCCCGACCGGCCCGACCCGAACGACGAGTTCGTCTGCCGCGCGCAGGAAGAGCGGCTGCGCAGGGTCTGGGCGGCGCCCGAGGGCTGGCGTACTGGTCGGCGGTCAACAACACCCAAATCGGCGTCTGGTACACCGCGGCGGCCTTCGGCTTCATGCTGTTCGCCGGGGTGCTGCGTTGATGATGCGCGTGCAGCTTGCGGTGCCGGACAACGATGTCCTGACGGCGAACTTCTACAGCCAGGTCTTCACCCTGCACGGCACGGCGATGATGTTCCTCTTTGCCGTGCCGATCTTCGAGGCGGTGGCGGACCTCTTGCTGCCGCAGATGCTCGGCGCGCGCGACCTGCCGTTGCCGCGCCTCTCGGCCTTCGGATTCTGGTGCTTCGTGATCGGCGGCGTCTTCGTGTGCGGCTCCATCTTCTTTGGCGCCGCGCCAGGCTCCGGCTGGTTCATGTATCCCCCGCTGACCACGAACGAGGAGTTCACCCCCGGCCATGGCCCCGACATCGGGCTTCTGGGCCTGTCGTTCATCGAGATCGCCTCGATCGCCGCGGCAGTGGAGTTGATCGTCGGCACGCTGAAATGTCGGCCACCGGGGATACGGCTGAACCTGTAGAAGTTTAGACTTTGTCGGACA
>DIVD01000073.1 GCA_002423245.1 Rhodobacteraceae bacterium UBA6141 | reverse complement strand
TCGATGTCGCGCGATTTCATGAGCAATGTCGCGGAACACCCTCCAGCAGATGTGCCGGAGCCCGGCCTGGACGACGCCGGTCCGCCCCTTCGGGCAGGCATACTTCGGGCGGATGGTGACGATCACCCGGTAGCGGGCCGGGATGATGTCGAGGCGCTCGGTCTTGTCCTCACCGATGCGGACCATGTCCCCACAGCCGCAGGGGCAGGTGATGTCGGCTGGCTCGATGATGCGTTCGACGCGCGGCAGGTGGTCCGGCAGGGCGCGGGCCTTGCGGGGCGCGCGGGTCATCGTCTCTGGAGGGGTTGCGCTGGCCGCGATTTTCTCCTCGACCGCGGCGATCTGCGCCTCGGTCTCGGCGATGGCGGTTTCCAGATGCTCCAGCGCCAGTTCCAGTTGTCCCGGATCGAGCTTCTCCGACTTCGGCCCGAACTTCGCATGCCGATACTGCGCGACCTGGCCCTCCAGCTTTCCGATCAGCTCCTTGAGTTCGGCGATGAAGGCCTCCTTCTCGGCAACCACCGCCTGCTCATGCAGCCGGGCGGCGCGCTCCACCGACAACTCGAACCGCGCGGCCTCGAACGCCCTCACCACCTCGGGCGGAAGGTCGGGGAACCGGCTGGGATCGAGGGGCTGTGACATGCCCTTTTCTACCCGATCCGGCAGGAAATCCCAATAAAACAAGACCTGAAAGGACCGCCTGAGTCACCCTGCCGCAGCTGGCGGCACCACCCGCCGCGCCACCACCCGACGCCACTCCAAGCCCTCGAACAGCGCCTCGTATTGCGCCCGCGACAGACGCATGACCCCGTCCTGGATCTTCGGCCAGGCGAAGCTGCCTTGCTCCAGGCGCTTGTAGATCAGCACCAGACCGCTGCCGTCCCAGACCAGGATCTTCAGCCTGTCGTCGCGTTTCGACCGGAAGATCACCGTCACGCCGGAATGCGGGGGCCTCGTCGCCACCACGATCAGCAGCCGCTGGCCAGCGACAATCACGCCACCCCTCGCAGTGCCCGCACCAGGGCCGCCGCCCGTTCGGCCGGAACATCCCGCGGAACCCGCAGAACCACATCGCCGATCTCGATGGCAATCGCCCCGGCAGAGCCACCTGGCTCCGACGCGGCTGCGGGGTCCGGCTCCACCGCCAGCGGCACGAAGGCTGCTTCAGCCCCTCCATGGCATCCTCGGGCAGCGCCAGCAGCCCCTGCCGCGCCTGGCGCCGCCAATCCGAGAGCTGATGGGCAGGCACCCCGTGCCGCAGCGGCCCGCAGCACGGGCTGAATCCCCGCGGGGAGATCTGTGCAGCAGAGTCTTTCAGACCCTGATGCGCCGATGCTGGCGACCCCGGGAGGACTTGAACCCCCAACCCCAGACTTAGAAGTCGGTGGACTGTAACCCTTTCCCGCCCGCGCGTCCACCCTAAACAGCAGCGTTCTCAGGCATTTGGAGCTACCTTCCCCCTGGGCTGCCCTAAACCCACCCGTTCCGCTCCCGGTTCGTTTACGATTCGCAGGCAGGCCGCCACACGGTTCGGAAGGGGGCATGGGATGCCAGAGAAGCTGACAGAAGCAGGGGTGAAGGCCCTCAAGTACGATGGAAAGCCCGCCGTGGTGCGGGATGCGAAGGTGACTGGGCTCCTCGTGGCCGTCAACAAGACGGGGAAGTCATACAAGGTGCAGCGCGACCTCTGGCAGGGTCCGCGCGGGCGGAAGGTGCTGGTCAAGACGGTGCGCCACACCCTCGGCACCACCGAGGACATGACGCTGGACGATGCGCGCAGCCGGGCGCTCGCGGTGCTGGACCAGATCAAGCGCGGCATCGACCCGAACGCCCCGCCCCCTGACCCCTCGGCAGACGCGGGCGCATGGACGGTGCGCCGGATGTTCGAGGAGTACGGGGCGGACATGCGCGCCCGGGGCTGTGTCGAGAGGTCCATTCAGGACATGATGGAGCGGCTGGACCGCTACCTGCCCAAGTGGGGGGACACGCCCATAACGGACGTGAAGCGGAGCGCCGCCCGGGACGAACACCGCCGGATCAGGACAAGCACGGGGCCACGACCGCGAACAAGGCCATGCGCGACTTCCGCGCCGCCTACAACTTCGCCCTGAAGGTTGTTGACGACCCGGACGCCCTGCCGGGCAACCCGGTGGCGGCGGTCACGTTCAACAAGGAGCGGGCCAGCAACCGTGTCATCATGCCTGACGACCTCGCGGACTGGTGGCGGCGGGTGCAGGCGCTGCCCAACCCGCTCCGGCGCGACATGCACAAGCTCGGGCTCCTTTCGGGCCTGCGACCCGGGACCCTAGTTGCGCTGCGCCGGGACTGGGTGCGGCTGGGCGATGGGGGCAATATCCATCCCCCGGATGAAGTCGGGCCGGTCCTTCGATCTGCCCCTGTCTGGGCACATGGTGGAGGTGGTGCGCCACGCGATGGCGGCCAGTGAGGTGCTGTTCCCGGGTGCACCGTGGCTGTTCCCGTCCCGGTCCAGCAAGACGGGCGAGGTGATCGCAACGCAGGTCTGGAAGGAGAAGGCCCTGCCCAGCGAGACAGGCCACATCCTGCGCCACACCTACCGCACCGTTGCCCAGCGGAGGGGGATAGACCGGGTGAACGCCCGCCTGCTGCTGGACCACACCGTGCCGGGGATTGAGGGGGTGTACATCCACGAGCGGGCGCTGTTCGACACGCTGCTTGCGGAGCAGGAGCGCGTGACGGCGGCGATCCTCGCCCTGCTTGAGCCTTCCACAACAATAGATTGGGGGCTGGAGAGTGGAAATTGGGGTTTACCAAGGCGCGCTGCCGAGGGTAATCTAGGGGCAGACTATGAATCCGTGTCGGCCTTCCGGGGATGCCGCGCACGGGGAGCGCCCCATGCGGGGGGCGCGGGCCAACCGGAATGTCAGGCCTGTCACCAATCCGACCGCTGCCACAGCAGGCGGTCTGGCATGGTGAGCATCCGTGGACCAGAACACGACTGATGCTATTGCGGAGGCCGTTGCAGAGCGCCTCCTGCGGGAATTGCCGCGTGGGCGGCTGCCCATGACGCCCGTCTACCTGACCGCCGACCAAGTGGCGCAGATGACGGGCTTCTCAACCAAGTCGCTGGAGGCGTACCGCGCCAAGCGGCAGGGTCCCCCCTTCCTCAAGATCGGGCACAGCATCCGCTACCGCGCCGATGACGTGCGGGCTTGGGTGGAGGCAGGCGAATGAGCGGGGGAGAAGGAAACGCCCCCCGCCGGGGAGCGGAGGGCGCTAGGGAAGACAGGGCAGTCCACCAGAACATCATCGGGGATAGAGTAGCCCCGGATGCGGAGGAACGCGACCAAAAAGGCTTGTTGCCGGACACCGGCGCGGCGGTGGCCTTCCTTGAATCATGGCGTCCCGGCGGGCCGTGGGTCCTGACGGCTATCGAGGTGGACGGGGACAAAGACGCCCCAACCCCTACCGCCACGGTGACCACTGCTGACGCGGTGCAGCGCTGGATCCACGATCACAGCGGCGGGCGGTGGAACCTCTACTTCACGCCCAATGTGACGCGCGGCCCGTTGCGCAAGAAGCCCAAGAAGGCCGACATGGCGGAGGCGGTGGCGCTGTTCTGCGACGTGGACCCGCGCGCGGGCGAGCCTCTGGACCCCGAGCGGGCGCGCATCGCCCCCATGTTTGACGACTGGGAGAAGGGTGGCATCAAGCTCCCGTTCCCCCGGCCCGCCGTCACCATCGACAGCGGCGGGGGCTTTCAGGGCTTCTTCATCCTCCGGGAGCCGGTGGCGCTGGGCAGTGACGACGTGGTGGCAGGGGTGGAGGCCCGTGCAATCGGCATCAAGGTTGCCGTGGAGGGTGACGCGGTTCAGAACGTGGACCGGGTGATGCGCCTCCCGGGCACGGACCCGCCGCGTCAACGACAGTTGGCGGAGCTGGGCGGAGGACAACCCGCACCTCTCGGATGACCCAACCCCTTGAGGCAACAACGAATACCGTTCGCCCGCGTGGTGCCGGGCGGGTAATCTTCTGGGCAGGACAACAAGCCGCCCGATGGATGGGCGCGGACCTGAGCAAGGCGCTCCGGCACGGCGGCAACCCCAAGAGGAGGCCCCATGCCCGAGCCCGCACATTCCCCCGGAACAGAGCTGCCCGCGCTCGCCAGCCCGCCCATGGCGCGGGGAGAGGTCATCAGCCTTGCCGATGCTGTCGCCCGCCGCGCAGAGAAGTTCGCCCAGACCATCACGACGCTGAGCACCGGCATCACCGCCCGGGGCCGCGAGGCAGCGGACACGCTCGCCCATGCGGACTTCCCCCCGGAGTCACAGGCGGAGGCCGGGCGCAAGGCGGAGGCCAAGGCCCGCAGCGAGGTCAGGGCGAACAGCTCCGAAAGCCGCTGGTCGGTGTTGAAGGAGCTCAAGGCGGCGGAGGACGCGGTGTCCACTACTGCCTTGCTGTTCGCATCGCCCGTCAGCGTCCTCGCCCGGGCCGGGCTCGGCACGCCCGAGCGCACCCACTACCTCACCCAGCTTGAGGGGGCGGGGATTGTCGAGCTGCGCAACATGGCCGCGCTCGCCATTGCCACCAAGAACACCACCCTCGGGGCGGCGCTGCTCACCATCGTTGACCGGCTCCCGGCCCGCTCGCGCCCGTTCAGTGCCCAGGACCTCGCCCAGCGCCTTGTCGGCGAGGAGGCACAGGCCGGTCATGGATGCGGTCAACCGCGTCCGGGCCGCAGTGCAGAGGTCGCTGGTGGCGAACCGCGACTTTGAACGGGGCCGCGCCTCGGCATTCGACAAGGTGAAGATCGCACTCAACAAGAAGGAGACCAACTGATGGCCGCACTGTACCTTGTCCACCGGCCCGCTGGCCGGGATGACCTCAAGAATGCCGCAGGCCTGCACGGGGCGCTGGTCGATGCCGCGAGCGGCCCCACCGCCATTGCGGCCGCCAATGCACTGGCCCCGGACCTCAACGGCCCGTTTGACAGCTACACCGCCGTCCTCGTGGCCGCGTCCGCGCAGGCTGGCTTCACCAACTGCCTGATTGAGGGTGACGTGGTGGGCTCCGCATACGCAGGGCGGAGGCGCGGCGCATGACGCCCGAGCGGCTGACAGAGGCGTATGGGCGGCTGTTCCCCCGGCGGTTGCAGCTCGCCCACCTCGCCCTCGTGGCCCATGCCGAGGAGGTGAGCCCGGACGGCTGGCCCACGCCCGCGATGGTGGCGCAGTTCTCGCGCCCGTACCGCGTCCCCCGAGACCGGCTCGGGGGCCTTGTTGGGCTCCTCTGCCGCAGCCTCCCGGGCGTGTCGCGGGAGGTCTGGACGGACGCAATCCGCGAGCCGGAGCGCGCAACGCCCCACCTGATCCAGCAGCACAGCCGCGCCGTGCAGGTCGCGCTGGGCTGGTGCCTGTACAGCCGCGACCTCTGGTTGCCGCGCCCAACCATGCACTGACAGAGGAGACAACAAGTGTCTGATCCCGACTACACCGGACATGAGGTCCAGCTTCACGACCCGGCCCGGCGGCTCCATGAGGTGACGCCCAGCGACACGGCGGACCTCCCTTGGCCCGCCCGCGCCCTGACCTGCCTCGTGGAGGGTGACGTGCGCGTGACCTCCTCCGGGGGTGACACTGCAACCCTGCACATGTTTGCAGGCGGCTGCCTCGCCGTGCAGGTCCGCCGCGTCTGGGCAACCGGAACCACCGCCACCGGCATCGTGGCGATGGCCTGAACCCCGCCGCCTGCCCCCGGGGTGGTGCCTGCCGGGGTGGTGTCAAGCGGGTGGGCCGCGCCGTCCTCCAGCGGCGCGGCCCCCTTTGCCTACAGGCAGTAGGCCCAGCCGCCCCCGCGCCGCTCCCCGAGGGCACCGGGGAGGACCTCTGCCACGTCCCCGGGCGGGGCCTCTGTCCAGAGCGCCGGGACGGCCCGGCCATACATCCACCGCATGGGCAGGGCCGGGAACACCTCCGCCGTGTGCCCCCTCTGGGCAAGTGCCGCCCGCGCCTCGTTGAGCCTCTCCATTGCTGCCTCCCAATATCCTGATAAAATTTGTCGTGTATCAGGCCGCGCCTGTTTCGCTCTGGTTAACGAAAGCCACAAGGCACTGTGATGTAATGGAAATTTCCGATGGTCGGGCGGGGATAAGTCCTAGACTTGCTGTCGTGCGGGCCGCTAGACCGCACCCATGCCGCCGCCCGCTGGGCCGCAGTGTCCGTCCGCCCGGAGTGGTCCGCGCGGGGGCTCGCGGTCCCGGCCATTGCCGCGCTGCTGCTCCCGCTGGCCGTCCTGTTGCCGCTCGCCTCGCCCTGGGCCTCGCTGTGGCTCGCGCCCCTGTTCCTGCTCGCTGCTGGGCTCCGGCTCGCGGCGCTGGTGAACCTTGCGCTGCCGCCGGTCCCGGAGCCGGTGCCGCTGGCGGACGCGGACCTGCCGTCCCTGACGGTGCTCCTCCCCCTGTACCGCGAGGCGGCGGTGATGCCGGACCTCGTGGCCGCAATGGGGCGGCTGGACTATCCCCGCCACCTTGTCGAGTTCTTGGTGCTGCTTGAGGCTGACGACCCGGAGCAGTTCTCGCATGACCAAGACTTTGCGCGCTGGCTTGACGCGTCAATGAGCATGTACGCGTCAAGGTTGGCCTCATCGAACGCGGCATCACCCGCGACCTGATAGGGCACCCGGTGGTCAATCTGGAGGTACCGGGCCTCAAGCGGCTCCTGCGTGAAGGCGTCCCGTGCCCCGTACCTCGCCACCAACGCGGCCTTGAACGGCTTGGAGAACGCCTTGCGCCCGTCGATGCGGCCCGCCTTGATGTCATCCGGGTTGCCAAAGCGGTACACACCAATCTTGCGCCCGGTCTTGGCCGACACCCGGTCCCGCGTCATTACGATGGGGATGCCCGCCTCCTTCACGTCCCCGGCAACCCGGGGCGGATGGTCATAGCCCATGTCGTTCAGGTCCTCTGTCGAGCACTCGCCATGCTCCAAGAGGTAGTCAATGAGCGCTCGGGCTCGCTTTGCGGTCACCTTCTCGCACAGGGCGAGGATGCGGGGGTCAATGTCTTCTCTGGCCATAGCACCAATTCTGTCACACAAACCCTTGAGATGGAAGCGCAAATGGCGATCCCGGCGTGACTCGAACACGCAACCTAGCGCTTAGAAGGCGCTTGCTCTATCCGATTGAGCTACGGGACCGTGACCCTTCTGATAACGGTTCGGAAAACGGTTCGCAAGCCGCGCCTCTCCGCCTAGTGTGTTGTTACTCCATCCGTTTTCGGTCCCAGAGCCTCCGCTTAGAAGTCCGTGCTCCATCCCAGTTGAGCTACGGGGCCGCTCCGGGCCTTTTGCGGCATCTGCGGCCGGGGATCAAGGCCCGCGCGGCTGCTGCCCGTCACAGCGCCCGATCGTGGCCCTTGTCATGAACACGCTGTTCGGGTCCGGCCCATAGCCCTCGAAGGGGGGGCATTCGCCGAAACCCGCCCGCGCATACAGCCCCCGCGCCGCGGCAAAGCTCGGCTGGCTCCCGGTCTCGAGGCTCAGCCGCACGATTCCCGCCGCACGCGCCTCGGCGAGCAGATAGTCCAGCAGCACCCGCGCCAGCCCGCGGCCGCGCGCCTCGTGCAGCACATGCATCGACTTGATCTCGGCATGGCCGGGATCGGACAGCCGCTTGAACGCCCCCATCGCCAGCGGCACCCCGCCCTCGCGCATCACGAAGAACGCGATCCCCGGCACATCCAGCGCCGCGGCGTCCATCATGTGGATGCTCTCGGGCGGCGTGTCGGCATGCATCGCCTCGGCATGCCGGCGCATCAACAGCGCAAGGTCCGGCCCCAGCGGGCTTTCGCGGGTGATGGCAAGGCCCTCATAAGCAGGGGGAGCGGCGTTCGTCATCGCGGCCTCGGGGCGACGAGACCACCCGCACCGGCCGCCGTAAAGCGGCGAGCCAGGGCGACTTGCAAGGCGGGGAATGGTGGAGCCAAGCGGGATCGAACCGCTGACCTCTTGAATGCCATTCAAGCGCTCTCCCAACTGAGCTATGGCCCCACCGGAGGTCCGGGCAGTCTGCGGCGGTTGCCTTCGCTGCCCGTGTCGCGCCGTATAGGCAAGTGCGGAGCCGGGCGCAAGAGAAATTCGGCGCGCCCGCCCGCGAAACTGCCCGTCAGGCCAGAGGCCCGGCACCGCCCCCCGGACCGTGCCGCGAGCCTGCCCCGAAGCCGGACTCAGACCTCGTCTTCATTGCCGGCGACATCGGCGATGTCGTCCAGCGAGACGTTGTCATCCTCGTCGTCCTCCAGCAGGTCGTCATCCAGATCCACATCGGCGGCGGCGTCCTCCAGCACCTCTTCGTCAACCAGATCGTCGCCGTCCGGGGCGCGCTCCCGCTCGCGGTCGCGCACGGCGGCCTTCTCGGCGATCATCGAGCGGCCGCGGCCCACGATCAGGCTGTCGGCGGTGAAGCTCTGGCCGCATTCCGGGCAGGTCATAGGGTCGCGCTGCAGGTCGTAGAACCGGGTGGCGCAGTGCGGGCACAGGCGCTTGACGCCCCATTCTTCCTTGGGCATGAACGTCCCTTTCCGTGCAAAGGCTAAGTGCAGAGTCGGCATCAACTGCCACAAGTGCCTGGGGGTGTCAAAGCCTTTCGGCCGGTGCTGACGCGGGGGTGATCCGGACGGCATGGCTGACAGCAGGCCCTTCCCGCCCGCCGCCCTTGCGCTATGCTGCACGCGCCGCCGCACGGAGCCCGCATGACCCGCATCGCCCGCCTCGATGGCCAGCCGCCGCTGGAGATCACGCTGCGCCGTTCGGCGCGGGCGCGGCGCTTTTCGCTGCGGGTGTCGCAGCTGGACGGGCGGGTGACGCTGACGCTGCCGCAGCACGCGCGCGAGGCGGAGGCGCTGGCCTTTGCGCGGGGCAAGGACGGCTGGATCCGGCAGGTGCTGGCGCAGATGGGATTTCGCGCCGATGCCGCCGCCGAGGGCGCGCTGCGCTTTGGCGGCACGGTCCCGTTCGAGGGGCAGCCGCGGGTGCTGACGCCTGCCGCCGTGCGCAGCCCGCGCGTGGAGGGCGGCGCGCTGCTGATGCCGGCAGATCCGGCGCGGCTGGTGCCGAGGCTGGCGGCCTTCCTGAAGCTGGCGGCCCGCGACCGGCTGACGCTGGCCTCTGACCGGCATTCCGCCGCGCTTGGCCTGCGCTACGCGCGGATCACGCTGCGCGACACGCGGTCCCGCTGGGGATCGTGCACCTCGGACGGGGCGCTGATGTATTCCTGGCGGCTGATTCTGGCGCCGCCCGAGGTGCTGGACTATGTGGCCGCGCATGAGGTTGCGCATCTGGCCGAGATGAACCACTCGCCGGCCTTCTGGGCGGTGGTGGCGCGGCTGCGGCCCGATTACGCCCGCCACCGGCTGTGGCTGCGCTCCGAGGGCGCCGCGCTGCACCGGCTGCGCCTGGACGGTTGACGGGGGCGCCGGTTTCGTGGTCACGCTGCGGGATGCACAAGCCCGTCCGCCCGCCCGAGACCGCCGCCCATGAACGGCTTTACCGCGCGCTGCGGGTGCAGATCATGCATGGCGAGCTGGCGCCCGGTCAGGCGCTGACCCTGCGCGGGCTTGGCAAGGCGCATGGCCTGTCGATGACCCCGGCCCGCGAGGCGTTGCGGCGGCTGGTGGCCGAGGGCGCGCTGTCGCTGTCCGCCTCGGGACGCGTCGGCACGCCCGAGCTGTCGAACGATCGCATCGAGGAGCTGGCGATGCTGCGCGCGCTGATCGAGCCCGAGCTGGCCAGCCGGGCGATGCCCCGCGCCCACATGGCGCTGATCGAGCGGTTGCAGGTGATCAACATGGCCAATGCCGAGGCGGTGGTGAAGCAGGATCCGGTGGGCTACATCCGCACCAACCTCGAATTCCACCGCACGCTGTACCTGCGCGCGCAGGCGCCCGCGATGCTGGCGATCGTCGAAACGGTATGGCTGCAACTGGGGCCGACGATGCGCGCGCTTTACGGCAAGCTGCGCCGGTCCGAAGCGCCGCCGCATCACCGCATCATCATCGCCGCGCTGAAGGCGGGGGATGAACCGGGGCTGCGGCTGGCGGTGCGCACCGATGTGACGCAGGGGCTGCGGCATCTGGCGGCGTAGCGGCCGGCCCGGTTTCCGGGGCCGGCAATTGTGTTGACATCAGGCGTGGATCGCGCCGTCGCCGCAGGCCAGCGCCGCCTCGCGCACCGCCTCCGAGAAGGTGGGATGCGCATGGCAGGTCAGCGCCACGTCCTGCGCCGCGGCGCCGAATTCCATCGCCACGCAGATCTCGTGGATCAGGTCGCCCGCCGCCGGGCCGATGATGTGGCAGCCCAGAATGCGGTCGGTCTCCTTGTCGGCGAGGATCTTCACGAAGCCGTCGCCCATGAACACCGCCTTGGCGCGGGCATTGCCCAGGAAGGGGAACTTGCCGACCTTGTAGGCGCGGCCCGCCTCTTTCAGCTGCTCTTCGGTCAGGCCGACGCTGGCCACCTCGGGCGAGGTGTAGATGACGCCGGGGATCACCCCGTAGTTCACATGCCCATGTTTCCCCGCAAGATTTTCGGCAACCGCCATGCCTTCGTCTTCCGCCTTGTGGGCCAGCATCGGGCCGCGAACGGCGTCGCCGATGGCGTAGATGCCGGGCGTGGTGGTCTGGAAACGGTCGTCGATCCTGACCATCCCGCGCGGCAGCATCTCCACCCCCAGAGGCTCCAGCCCGAGCCCGGCGGTGTAGGGCTTGCGGCCGGTGGCGACCAGCACGGTGTCGGCGTCCAGCGTGGCCTCGCTCTCATCCTTGCGCAGCCTGTAGGTGACGCTGGCCTTGGTCTTGCCCGCCTCCACCTTCTGCACGGCGGCGCCCAGGATGAACTCGAACCCTTGCTTCACCAGCATCTTCTGGAACGCCTTGGCGATTTCCCCATCCATGCCGGGGGTGATGGCATCGAGGTATTCGACCACCGTCACCCTGGCGCCGAGCCGGGCATAGACCGAGCCCATTTCAAGGCCGATCACGCCCGCGCCGATCACGACCAGCGATTTGGGGATCTTGCCAAGCGCCAGCGCGCCGGTAGAGGTGACGACGGTCTGTTCATCGACCTCCACCCCCGGCAGCGAGGCGGGTTCCGAGCCGGTGGCGATGACGATGGACTTCGCCTCGTGCACCTCCTCGCCGACCTTGACCTTGCCTGCCTCGGGGATCGAGCCCCAGCCCTTCAGCCAGGTGACCTTGTTCTTCTTGAACAGGAACTCGATGCCCTTGGTGTTGCCGTCCACCACATCTTGCTTGTAGGCCAGCATCTGGGCCCAATCCACGGAGGGGGACTTGCCCTTCAGCCCCATCCTGGCGAAGTTGTGCTCTGCCTCGTGCAACTGGTGCGTGGCGTTCAGCAGCGCCTTGGACGGGATGCAGCCAATGTTCAGGCAGGTGCCGCCGAGCGTCTCGCGCCCCTCGACGCAGGCGACCTTCAGGCCAAGCTGCGCGCAGCGGATGGCGCAGACATAGCCGCCGGGGCCGGCGCCGATCACGATCACATCAAAGCTTGCCATCGTCGTCTCCTTCAGGCTTTTTCGGTGGGTGGCAACCGTATGGAACCCATGCAGTTGTCACGCATGGGGAGGCCACATGTTTCAGAACAGCGCGGCGAGGATCATCGCCACGGTTGCAAGAAAGCCGACGCTCCAGATCGCCGAGCGCCAGGGCGCCCAGCCAAGCGCATAGGCCGGAACATAGAGCACCCGCATCGCCAGATAGACCCAGCCGCAGGTGGCGGTGAAGCCGCTCGCCTGCCCGCCCAGCGTGACCACGGCCACGGCGAGCGTGAAGAGGATCAGCGCCTCGAAATGGTTGTTGAGCGCGCGTTCCAGCCGGGCGGTGCGCGGGCTCAGCGGCCGCGTCGGCGGCAGGTCGCGCGGGCTTGAGGTATATCCGGTGCCAAGCTCCAGATTCGCCGGAAGGGCGAAGAGCATGTACTGCACGACCTGCAGCAGGCCGGCGAGGGCGAGGGCCGTGAGTTCGGGGGTCAGGGCAGGAACCATCTGTCTGTCGTCTCCGCGATGCAGAATGGACGGGGCATCCCCGTCCGGGCGGGGCCGGCCCCGTTTGCCGCGCGACCGGGGCGGGCGGATGCGCCCGCCCCCGGCCCTGTCAGATATCCACCAGCAACCGGCGCGGATCTTCCAGCGCCTCTTTCACGCGCACGAGGAATGTCACCGCGCCCTTGCCGTCCACGATCCGGTGGTCGTAGCTCAGCGCCAGGTACATCATCGGGCGGATCACGATCTGGCCGTTCACCACCACCGGGCGGTCCTGGATCTTGTGCATTCCAAGGATGCCCGATTGCGGCGGGTTCAGGATCGGCGCGGACATCAGCGAGCCATAGACGCCGCCGTTGGAAATGGTGAAGCTGCCGCCCTGCATTTCCGCCATCGACAGCTTGCCGTCCCGGGCGCGCAGGCCAAGTTCGGCGATCTTCTTCTCGATCCCGGCAAAGGACAGCTGGTCGGCATCGCGCACCACCGGCACCACGAGGCCGGAGGGGGTGCCGACGGCAACGCCCATGTGGACATAGTTCTTGTAGACCACATCCTGACCGTCGATCTCGGCATTGACCTCGGGCACCTCCTTCAGCGCGTGGCAGCAGGCCTTCACGAAGAAGGACATGAAGCCCATCTTCACGCCGTGCTTCTTTTCGAACTGGTCCTTGTAGGTGTTGCGCAGCTCCATGACGCCGGACATGTCCACCTCGTTGAAGGTGGTCAGCATCGCGGCGGTGTTCTGCGCGTCCTTCAGGCGGCGGGCGATAGTGGCGCGCAGGCGGGTCATCCTGACCCGCTCCTCGCGCGCGGCATCCTCGGCCGGGACCGGGGCGCGCGGGGCGGCGGCAGGGGCGGGAGCTGCGGCAGGGGCGGGAGCGGCCGCCTTGGGTGCAGCGGCGGCGCGGGCGACATCCTCCTTCATGATCCGGCCATCGCGGCCCGAGCCCGAGACCTGATCCGGGGAGAGGCCGGCCTCGGCCATCGCCTTCCTGGCCGAAGGCGCGTCTTCCACGTCCCGGGATTTCGGGGCGGGGGCGGGCGCGGGCGCCGCGGCGGGCGTCGCGGCGGCGGGGGCGGGCGCGGCCTCTTCCGACCTCGGCGCGGAGGGCGCGGCGGCGGCGCCCTCGGACACGACGGCCAGCTTGGCCTTCGCATCCACGGTGGTGCCTTCGGGCGCGAGAATCTCGGTCAGCACGCCGGCGACCGGGCTGGGAACCTCGACCGACACCTTGTCGGTTTCCAGCTCGCACAGCATCTCGTCCTGCGCCACCGCGTCGCCGACCTTCTTGAACCAGGTGGCCACGGTCGCCTCGGTCACGCTTTCACCCAGCGTCGGCACCATCACATCGGTCATCTTGCCCTCTTTCGCGCCAGCCTCGGCCTCGGCGCTCTTTTTCGGCTTCATTTCCTCGGGACCCGCATTGCCGGCCTCGGCAATCTGCGCAAGCAGCGCGGCGACGCCGACCGTGGTGCCTTCGGGCGCCACGATCTCGATCAGTTCTCCGGCGACGGGGGCTGGAACCTCCACCGTCACCTTGTCGGTTTCCAGCTCGCACAGCATCTCGTCGGCAGCGACGATGTCGCCGACCTTCCGGAACCATGTGGCGACGGTCGCCTCGGACACGCTTTCGCCCAGGGTGGGAACGCGGACTTCGATTGCCATTGCTTATCCTCCGGTCGTCAGGGCTTCGTCGACCAGCGCCTCTTGCTCGGCCTTGTGGCGCGAGGCGAGGCCGGTGGCCGGCGAGGCCGAGGCGGCGCGGCCGACATAGCGCGCCCGCCCGTGGGTGGCGCCGATGCGGCCCAGGACCCATTCGAGGTTGGGCTCCACGAAGGTCCAGCCGCCCTGGTTCTTGGGCTCTTCCTGGCACCAGACCATCTCGGCGCCGAGGAAGCGGGAAAGCTCCTTCACGATCGACTGCGCCGGGAACGGGTAGAACTGTTCCAGCCGCAGCAGATAGACATCGTCGATCCCGCGTTTGTCGCGTTCGGCCAGAAGGTCGTAATAGACCTTGCCCGAGCACATCACGAGGCGCTTGATCCTGTCGTCGGGCGCCAGCTTCGTTTCCGAATGGCCCCGTTCCGCATCGTCCCACAGCACGCGATGGAACTGCGAGCCGGTGGTGAACTGGTCGGCGTCGGACACGGCCAGCGGGTGCCGCAGCAGCGATTTGGGCGTCATCAGCACCAGCGGCTTGCGGAAGCTGCGGTGGAGCTGGCGGCGCAGGATGTGGAAGTAGTTCGCCGGGGTCGAGCAGTTGGCGACGATCCAGTTATCTTCGGCCGAGTTCTGCAAGAAGCGTTCCAGCCGGGCGGAGGAGTGTTCCGGCCCCTGCCCCTCGAAGCCATGCGGCAGCAGCATCACGAGGCCCGACATCCGCAGCCATTTGCGCTCGCCCGAGGAGATGAACTGGTCGAACATGATCTGCGCGCCGTTGGCAAAGTCGCCGAACTGCGCCTCCCAGATCACCAGCGCGT
This sequence comes from Rhodobacteraceae bacterium UBA6141, assembly GCA_002423245.1. Lineage (GTDB taxonomy): Bacteria > Pseudomonadota > Alphaproteobacteria > Rhodobacterales > Rhodobacteraceae > Frigidibacter. The sequence goes on along the minus strand of DIVD01000073.1, from coordinate 14,442 downwards.
TGGGTTCGGCCAGCGAATAGCCGTATTCGAAGCCGAGCACCGCGTATTCCGACAGCATGGAATCGATGGCCTCGAACTTGGCCTGGCCCGCGCGGATGTTGTTCAGCGGGAAGTACCGCTCTTCCGTGGTCTGGTCGATGAAGGCCGAATGCCGCTGGCTGAAGGTGCCGCGGATGGAGTCCTGCCCCGACAGGCGCACCGGGTAGCCCTCGACGGCCAGCGAGCCGAAGGCCAGCGCCTCGGCCGTCGACCAGTCGAAGCCGGTGCCGGTCTCGAACATCCTCGCCTTGGCCTCCAGCTGGCGGGCCACGGTCTTGTGCAGGTCGAAGCCGTCGGGCGCGCGGGTCAGCGCGGCGCCGATCTCCTGCATGGTTTCCGGGGCGATGGCGGTCCGGCCGGCCTGATACTCGGCGCCCTCGGCATCGAGCCCGGACCAGCGCCCGTCGAGCCAGTCGGCGCGGTTGGGCTTGAACTCCTTGCCGGCCTCGAACTCCTCGTTCAGCCTGGCCTGGAAGGCGGCCTTCATGTCCTCGATCTCGCCCTCGGGGATCAGCCCGTCCTTGACCAGCCGTTCGGTGTAAAGCTGCAGCGTGGTCTTGTGCGACTTGATGCACTTGTACATCGCCGGGTTGGTGAACATCGGCTCGTCGCCCTCGTTGTGACCGAAGCGGCGGTAGCAGAAGATGTCGATCACCACGTCCTTGTGGAACTTCTGGCGGAACTCGGTGGCGACCTTGGCGGCGTGGACCACGGCTTCGGGGTCATCGCCGTTGACGTGGAAGATCGGCGCCTCGACCATCAGCGCGATGTCGGTCGGATAGGGGGAGGAGCGGCTGAAATGCGGCGCGGTGGTGAAGCCGATCTGGTTGTTCACCACGATATGGATGGTGCCGCCGGTGCGGTGCCCGGTCAGGCCCGACAGGCCGAAGCATTCGGCCACGACGCCCTGCCCGGCGAAGGCGGCATCGCCGTGCAGCAGCACCGGCAGCACCTGGTGGCGGGTGGTGTCGCCAAGCTGGAACTGCTTGGCGCGGACCTTGCCCAGAACGACCGGGTTCACCGCTTCCAGATGCGAGGGGTTGGCGGTCAGCGACAGGTGGACGGTGTTGCCGTCGAAGCTGCGGTCCGACGAGGCGCCAAGGTGGTACTTCACGTCGCCCGAGCCGTCCACGTCCTCGGGCTTGAAGCTGCCGCCCTGGAATTCGTGGAAGATGGCGCGGTAGGGCTTGGACATGACGTTGGCCAGAACCGACAGGCGGCCGCGATGCGGCATGCCGATCACGATCTCGCGCACGCCGAGGTTGCCGCCGCGCTTGATGATCTGTTCCATCGCCGGGATCAGCGCCTCGCCGCCATCGAGGCCGAAACGCTTGGTGCCCATGTACTTGACGTGCAGGAACTTCTCGAAGCCCTCGGCCTCGACCAGCTTGTTCAGGATGGCGCGGCGGCCTTCGCGGGTGAAGGTGATCTCCTTGCCATAGCCCTCGATCCGTTCTTTCAGCCATGCGGCCTGTTCCGGGTCGGAAATGTGCATGTATTGCAGCGCGAAGGTGCCGCAATAGGTGCGCTTCACGATGTCGAGGATCTGCCGCATCGAGGCGATCTGCAGGCCGAGCACGTTGTCGATGAAGATCGGGCGGTCCATGTCGGCCTCGGTGAAGCCGTAGGATTTGGGGTCAAGCTCGGGCTGCGGGGTCTGCGGCTTGATGCCGAGCGGGTCGAGGTCGGCGGCAAGGTGGCCGCGGATCCGGTAGGCGCGGATGATCATGATGGCGCGGACCGAATCCAGCACCGCGCGCTTGACCTGCTCGTCGCCGAGCGCGACGCCCTTTTCGGCCGCGACATCCCTGATCCTGGCGCCTGCGCCCTTCATCTCGCGCAAGGCGGCGGGCCATTCGCCGGTCAGCGCCGCGGTCAGGTCATCGCTCGGCATCGGCGGCCAGTCGTCCCGGGCCCAGGAGGCGCCCGCGGCCTCTTTCCTCACATCGGCCTCGGCGTCGCCCAGGCTGCGGAAGAACTCGGCCCAGGCGGCATCCACCGCAGAGGGGTCAGCGGCATAGCGGGCGTAAAGCTGCTCGATATATTCGGCGTTGTGGCCCTGCAGGAAGCTGGATGCGTGCAGCAGGTCGTTGGGGGATTGGTCGGTCATTTTACCACCATCTCGGTCTAGTTGAACCACGCCATCCAAGGCGGAAAGCTGATAAACCGGTACATCAGGTACCAGACTGCAATCAGGCCGCAGACGGCCGAAGCGCAAGCGAGGGCGGGTATGACCCGCCCTTGCCCTGTGTCCCTACCCCGCGTGACTGCCGAAAACCCTGCGATGAACGGGGTGGACATTCTATTCCAGTTCAAGGCTTCCATGAACCCCCCAACCATCGCAGTGCCACCCTCCGCTACCGGCCGATGGCCTTCAGCACCGCCTCGCCAAGGCCGGCGGGGCTGTCGGCAACGACGATCCCTGCGGATTTCATCGCCTCGATCTTCGACTCTGCGTCACCCTTGCCGCCCGAAACGATGGCACCCGCATGGCCCATGCGCCGGCCCGGAGGCGCGGTGCGCCCGGCGATGAAGCCCGCCGTCGGTTTCCAGCGGCCGCGCTTCTTTTCATCCGCGAGAAACTGCGCGGCTTCCTCTTCGGCGGCGCCGCCGATCTCGCCGATCATGATGATGGACTGGGTTTCCGGGTCGGCGAGGAACATTTCCAGCACCTCCAGATGCTCGGTGCCCTTGATCGGGTCGCCCCCGATGCCCACGGCCGAGGACTGGCCGAGGCCGACATCGGTGGTCTGCTTCACGGCCTCATAGGTCAGCGTGCCCGAACGGGACACGACACCGACCGAGCCGCGCTTGAAGATCGAGCCCGGCATGATGCCGATCTTGCATTCGTCCGGCGTCATCACGCCGGGGCAGTTCGGCCCGATCAGTCGCGACCGCGAGTTCAGCAGCGTCCGCTTCACGCGCATCATGTCCAGCACCGGGATGCCTTCGGTGATGCAGACAATCAGCTCCAGCCCGGCGTCGATCGCCTCGAGGATCGAGTCGGCGGCGAAGGGCGGCGGCACGTAGATCGCCGTGGCATTGGCGCCGGTGCGCTCGCGCGCCTCGTGTACCGAGTTGAAGACCGGCAGGCCGAGATGCTCGGTCCCGCCCTTGCCGGGGGTCACGCCGCCGACCATCTTGGTGCCGTAGGCGATGGCCTGTTCGGAGTGGAAGGTGCCTTGCGAGCCGGTGAAGCCCTGGCAGATGACCTTGGTATTCCTGTCGACGAGAACGGCCATGGAACTTACCCCTTCACCGCTTTGACGATTTTCCTGGCCGCATCCGACAGGTCGTCGGCCGCGATCACGTTCAGGCCGGAGTTCTGGATGATCTCCTTGCCCAGTTCCACATTCGTGCCCTCAAGCCGCACGACCAGCGGCACCTCGAGGCCCACTTCCTTGACCGCGGCGATCACGCCTTCGGCGATGATGTCGCAGCGCATGATGCCGCCGAAGATGTTGACGAGGATGCCCTTCACGTTCGGGTCCGAGGTGATGATCTTGAACGCCTCGGTCACCTTCTCCTTGCTGGCGCCGCCGCCGACATCGAGGAAGTTGGCGGGCTCGGCACCGTAAAGCTTGATGATGTCCATCGTGGCCATGGCAAGCCCGGCGCCGTTGACCATGCAGCCGATCTCGCCATCCAGCGCGATGTAGTTCAGGTCGAACTTGGAGGCGGCAAGCTCCTTGGGGTCTTCCTCGGTCTCGTCGCGCAGCGCCATGATGTCAGGCTGGCGGTAGAGCGCATTGTTGTCGAAGCCGATCTTGGCATCGAGGCACTTGATCGTCCCATCGGGCGTGACGATCAGCGGGTTGATCTCCAGCATTTCCATGTCCTTCTCGATGAAGGCGCGGTAGAGGTTCTTGACAAGCTGGACGCATTGCTTGACCTGCCCGCCCTCCAGCCCGAGGGCGAAGGCGACGCGGCGGCCGTGGAAATCGGACAGGCCCGAGGCGGGATCGACGCTGAAGGACAGGATCCTGTCGGGGGTATGGGCGGCCACTTCCTCGATGTCCATGCCGCCCTCGGTCGAGACGACGAAGGACACGCGGCTGGTGGCGCGGTCCACCAGCAGGGCGAGATAAAGCTCGCGGGCGATGTCGCTGCCATCCTCGATATAGATGCGGTTGACTTGCTTGCCGGCGGGGCCGGTCTGATGGGTCACGAGGGTGCGGCCCAGCATCTGCCTTGTCAGTGTCTCGGCCTCCTCGACCGATTTCGCCAGCCGGACACCGCCCTTTTCGCCAGCCTCGGCCTCCTTGAAGGAGCCCTTGCCACGCCCGCCGGCATGAATCTGCGCCTTGACGACCCAGAGCGGGCCGTCAAGCTCGCTCGCGCAGGTCTTGGCCTCTTCGGCGCGCAGGACGATGCGACCGTCCGACACCGGACAGCCGTAGTTGCGCAAAAGCGCCTTCGCCTGGTATTCGTGGATGTTCATGGCACTGTCCCATGCTGGTGCAATTCGGGGCTGAATGGCACAGCTTCCCTGACGGCAAAAGGGCTTTCGGCGCGATCGGCGGTTTGCGGCCGCTTTTGCGCGTTTTGTGATCACGCGCTCGAAATGTGTGATCACATAGATTTTCATGCCCGGCAGACCGCTGCGACTCCGGGTAGGATCGGCCCCGAATCAGGGTGCAGCAACGGGGGGGACGGCATGGCGGGAACCTGGGCAGTCGTGGCGACGGTGGACGAACCCGCGCCGCTGCTGGCCGCCTTCGCGGCGCATCACCTCGAGCTTGGCGCCGCAGCGGTGCACCTGTTCCTCGACGCGCCCAACCCCGAGGCAGAGGCGCTGCTGGCAGGCGTGCCGCGGCTGACGGTCACGCTCTGCGATGCCGGCTGGTGGCGGGCCAGCCGCCGGGGCAGCCGCCCGCAGCGCCACACCGCACGGCAGAAATCCAACGCGGCGCATGTCTACCGGCAGGCCGAGACCGACTGGCTGCTGCATTGCGACGCGGATGAGTTCGTCTGGCCGCTGGCCGATCTGGCGGCAGAGCTTCGGCTGGCGGGCGACCGCTTCGGCTGTCTGACCCTGCCGGTGGCCGAGCGGGTCTGGACCGGCGCGGCGGGCGACATCTTCGCGGGCAGCTTCCGCACGCCCCTGCCCGATTTCGCGGCGCGGGGACCGGCGATCTACGGGCCGGTGGCAGAGTATCTGAAGGACGGGGTTTCGGGCCATTCCACCGGCAAGGGCATCGTGCGCACAGGGCGGGATTACGAGATGGGGGTGCATCACCCGGTGCCGGGCGCGGCGGCGGTGCCGATGCGCCCCGCCAATGCCGCGCGGCTGCTGCATTTCGACGGGCTGACGCCGCTGCATTTCGCGCTGAAACTGCTCAGGCGCGCGACGGAAAGCTATGGCGGGCCGCCCCGCCCGCATGGCGCGCACCGGATCTTGCAGTTCACGCGGATGGCCGCGGCCGCGCGCGATGCGCCGGCCTGGCAGGCGCTTGCCGCGGCTGTGCAGGGCCTGACGCCAGCGCAGGCGGCGGCGCTGGAGGCGGCGGGCGGATTGCTCGAGGCGCGGCCCGACATCGCCGGCGCGATCGCCCGGCACCTGCCGGGGCGGGCGGTCGACCTGTCACGGGACGCCTTCGACGCGGCCCTGCGCCAGCGCGAGGCGGCGCTGATTGCGGCGACGGACCTTGCGGTGTGAGGCCAGAGGATAATATGCGCGAGGAGAGGTTCGGGATCTGCGGCGGGGCATCTTCGGCCGCGTGGCCGCGCGGTCGCCCGAACCGGCAGGGGCCGCACCCGGGCGCGGCCCCCAAAACCTGCTCAGGCCAGCGAGGGGTCGATGGCCTTGCAGGCCTCGACAAGGCCCTTCACCGCATCGACGGACTTCTGGAACATCGCCTGTTCGTCCCTCGTCATCCTGATCTCGATGATCCGTTCGATCCCGGCGGCGCCGATGACGGTGGGCACGCCCACATAGATCCCGTCGAGGCCGAAGGCCCCCTTCACATGGGCGGCGCAGGGCAGCACGCGCTTCTGGTCCTTGAGATAGGCCTCGGCCATCTCGATGGCGCTGGTCGCGGGCGCGTAGAAGGCCGATCCCGTCTTCAGCAGGCCGACGATCTCGGCGCCGCCATCGCGGGTGCGCTGCACGATGGCGTCGAGCTTGTCCTGCGTGGTCCAGCCAAGCTCCACGAGGTCGGGCAGCGGCACCCCGCCGACGGTGGAGTAGCGCACCAGCGGCACCATCGTGTCGCCGTGGCCGCCCAGCACGAAGGCGGTCACGTCGCGCATCGAGACGCCGAACTCCACCGACAGGAAGTGGCGGAAACGGGCAGAATCGAGCACCCCGGCCATGCCCACGACCTTCTCGTGCGGCAGGCCCGAAAACTCGCGCAGCGCCCAGACCATCGCATCGAGCGGGTTGGTGATGCAGATCACGAAGGCGTCCGGCGCATGGGCCTTGATGCCCTCGCCGACCGCCTTCATCACCTTGAGGTTGATGCCCAGCAGGTCGTCGCGGCTCATCCCCGGCTTGCGCGGAACGCCGGCGGTGACGATGCACACATCGGCGCCCGCGATATCGGCATAGTCGTTGGTGCCCTTCATCACGGCATCGAAGCCGGCGGAGGGGCCGGCTTCGGCGATGTCGAGCGCCTTGCCCTGCGGCGTGCCTTCCGAGATGTCGAACAGGACGACATCCCCGAGTTCCTTGATCGCGGCGAGATGGGCGAGCGTGCCGCCGATCTGACCGGCGCCGATCAGCGCAATCTTGGGTCTGGCCATGAATACCTCCGGGTCAGGTTGTGACTGTGACGCGAGCGCCGCCGCGGACGGCAAGCGCATCTGACGCGGGGATGCGTAGTCCTTCACGGCGCGTCGTGCAAGGGCGGCGCCGCCCGGCCGGGCCTTTGCGGATGGCCGGGATGGATGTTTGCGCCAAAGCGCCGGCGGGCTGCATGGGGGGCGCGGGGCGGGGCCGGCGAAGGCCGCCTGCACGGCCGGCATGAACCCGGCAAGTCCGAGCGAGCGCGCGAAAGGTTTCTGTTGCATGATCCATCCCGAACATGCGCGATCGGGCCAGGCCTGCCGCCGACCGGGAAAGACGGCGATAACGATGCGCGCGGCCGCGCCGGCGAGCGACGTGGCCGCCGTGCCCGCGCGTCGCTGCGTCGCGGCAAATGGGGTTGCCGAATCTGCCGCGGATGTGGTCCTTGGCGAAACAAAGTTGCGAGGAGAGAATCATGGTTGCTGTCGCAGAGTCCGCGGAGGGCGCGCGCGCCCGTCCCTTCCGGTCGGTGCTGTATATCCCCGGCTCCAGGGAGCGGGCGCTGGAAAAGGCGAAGGATCTGCCGGCGGACGCGATCATCTTCGACCTCGAGGATGCGGTGGCGGTGGACGAGAAGCCGGCGGCGCGGGCGCTGCTGGCGAGGGTGCTGGCCGAGGTGGACTATGGCCCCCGCGCCCGGATCGTGCGGATCAACGGCTTCGACAGCGACTGGGGCCGCGACGACGCGGCGGCCTTTGCCGCGGCGATCAAGGCCGGCGCCAGGGTGGACGCGATCCTGATCCCCAAGGTCTCTGCCCCCGCCGATCTCGACGCGGTGGCAGAGGCGGTCCCCGATGTGCCGCTCTGGGCGATGATGGAAACCGCGCTCGGGATGCTCAACGCCGCCAGCATCGCCGCGCATCCGCGCCTGCAGGGCATGGTGATGGGCACCAATGACCTTGCGAAAGAGCTTGGCAGCCGCTTCCGCCCCGACCGCCTGCCGATGCAGCCGGGGCTGGGGCTGTGCCTGCTGGCCGCGCGGGCGCATGGGCTGACCATCGTCGATGGCGTCTACAACGCCTTCAAGGACGAGGCGGGGCTGAAGGCCGAATGCGAACAGGGCCGCGACATGGGCTTTGACGGCAAGACCCTGATCCACCCGGCGCAACTGGAGATCGCGAACAGCGCCTTCGCGCCGTCGGAGGCCGAGATCGACCTCGCGCGCCGCCAGATCGCCGCCTTCGAGGAAGCGATGGCGCAGGGGCTCGGCGTTGCCGTGGTGGATGGCAGGATCGTCGAAAACCTGCATATCGTGACGGCGCGGCAGACTCTGGCCAAGGCAGAGGCGATTGCCGCGTTGCAAGCAAGCTGAAAGGCACGCCATGACGCTTCTGATCCCTGGCCTCCTGCTGTGGTGGGCGGCACATCTGTTCAAGCGCGTCGCCCCCGGGGCGCGCGCGGCACTGGGCGGCCGCGGCAAGGCCGGTATCGCCGTCGTGCTTGTCGCGGCGGTGGTGTTGATGGTGATCGGCTTCCGGGGGGCGGAGGTCGTGCCGGTCTACACGCCGCTGCCGGGCATGGGCCATGCCAACAACACGCTGATGCTGATGTCCGTCTACCTGTTCGGCGTCGGCGGCACCAAGGGCGTCCTCTACCCCCGGATGCGCCATCCGATGCTGTGGGGCACGGTGATCTGGTCGGTGGCGCATCTGCTGGTGAACGGCGATCTGGCGTCCATCGTGCTGTTCGGCGGCATCGGCATCTGGGCGCTGGTCGAGATGGCCGTCATCAACCGCACGCCCTGGCAGCGGCCGGTGGCGGGGCGCGGCATCAGGGGCGACGCGATGAACCTGGTCGGCACGCTGGTGCTGTTCGGGCTGATCGCCGCGATCCACAGCTGGCTTGGCCACAATCCATTCCTGGGAACCTACGGATGAAGCTCTATCGCCTGCTGACCGAAGACGACACCCCGGCCTTCTGCCACAAGGTCAGCCTTGCACTGTCGAAAGGCTGGGACCTGCACGGCACGCCGACGATGGCCTTCGATGCCGCGCGCGGGGTGATGCGCTGCGGGCAGGCGGTGGTGAAGGACGTGCCGCACGACTACCACCCCGAGATGAAACTGGGAGAGCAGTGAATGAAGACAAATCCCGGCCGCTTCTTCGAGGAGTATCGCATCGGCGAGGTGATCGACCACGCGGTGCCGCGCACGCTGTCGGGCGGAGAGAGGGCGCTCTACCACGCGCTGTATCCGGCGCGCGGGGCGCTCTATTCCTCGGATGCGTTCGCGCGGGCCTCGGGGCTGGCGCAAAGTCCGGTCGATGACCTGATCGCCTTCCACACCGTGTTCGGCAAGACCGTGCCCGACATCAGCCTCAACGCCGTGGCCAACCTCGGCTATGCCGAAGGGCGCTGGCTGGCGCCGGTCTATCCGGGCGACACGCTGCGCGCGCAGTCCGAGGTGATCGGGCTGAAGGAAAACTCCAGCGGCACCTCGGGCAACGTCTATGTGCGCAGCCGCGGGCTGAACCAGCATGGCGAGAGCGTGCTGGAATATGTCCGCTGGGTGATGGTGCGCAAGCGCCGCGCCGATGCCCCCGCGCCCGAGCCCGTGGTGCCCGACCTTGCCGGGGCGGTCGCCCCCGCCGATCTGGCGGTGCCGGCGGGGCTGAGCTTTGCCAACTACGATTTCGCGCTGGCGGGCGAGCCGCATCGCTGGGGCGATTACGCGGTGGGCGAGCAGATCGACCATGTCGATGGCGTGACCATCGAGGAAGCCGAGCACATGATCGCCACCCGTCTGTGGCAGAACACCGCCAAGGTGCATTTCGACGCGACCTTCCGCGACGATGGCCGCCGGCTGATCTATGGCGGGCATGTGATCAGCCTGGCGCGGGCGCTGTCCTTCAACGGGCTGGCCAATGCGCAGATGATCGTGGCGCTGAACGCGGGCGCCCATGCCAACCCCTGCTTCGCCGGCGATACCGTCAAGGCCTGGTCCGAGGTGCTGGACAAGGCCGAGACCCCTGCCCCCGGCATCGGCGCGATCCGGTTGCGGCTGGTCGCGACCAAGCAGGGCGCGGCGCCCTTCGCGCTGCGCGGCGAGACCGGCAAGTACCTGCCGGAGGTGCTGCTGGATCTGGATTACTGGGCGCTGATGCCGCTTTGACGGCCGCTCGCCGTTCCCTTCCCGGCGGGCGCAAGCCGGCGCGGGCCATCGCTCGCCGGCCTCGTTGCATCCTGACGGGCGAGCGCGCGAGCCTGCGTATCAGTTAGCGCAAACCGTGATCACGGCCGGAAAATTGGTGATCACAAAAGGGGTTTTCTGCGTTGCAGGATCCGCCGGCACCGCGTTCGAGGGCATCAAGCGCGTGACTTGCCTGAAAAACCCGCTATTGATAACGGGAAAACCGCACATGCCCAACAAGCCTGCCCGCCGACGATCCGGCGGGCTGCCAGACGCAGAAGGAATTGATCATGGCTGAGTCCAACCGGGTGAACCGGCCGCTCTCCCCCCACCTTCAGGTCTATCGCCCGCAGCTGACCTCGATCACCTCGATCCTGACCCGCATCACGGGCAACGGCCTGATCGTCGGGACGGTGCTGTTCGTGTGGTGGCTGGTGGCAGCGGCCGCCGGGCCCGAACAGTTCGCCACCGCCGACGCATTCGTAACCTCCTGGTTCGGCGATCTGGTGTTCTTCCTGTCGCTCTGGGCGGTGTGCTACCACTACTTGGCGGGGCTGCGGCACCTGATCTGGGACTCGGGCCACGGGCTTGATCTTCCGACGGCCGAAAAGCTCGGCTGGGGCGTCGTCATCGGCTCGGTCGTGCTGACCGTGCTGGCCATGATCGTGATCTGAGGGGGCTGACATGCATTATCTGACCGACCGCAAGCGCGCGACCGGCAAGGGAGCCGCCCACGCCGGCACCGATCACCACTGGTTCATGATGGTGTCCTCCGTCGGGCTTGCCTTCCTGATCCCGGTCTTCGTGATCGCCTTCGGGCGGGCGCTCGGCGGCTCGCATGAAGAGGTTCTGGCCTTCTTCTCGCGGCCGTTCATCGCAATCCTCACCGGCCTGACGCTGGTCACCTCGATGCGGCACTTCGCCAAGGGGGCGCAGATGATGATCGAGGATTATACACAGGGTATCACCCGCAGGGTGCTGATCATCGGCTCCATTTCGCTTTCCTGGGCGGTGACGGCGACCGGGCTGTTCGCGCTGGCGAAGATCGCGCTCTGAGGCAAGGACGACAGACAAATGGCAGCTTACCCTTACGAGACGCATATCTATGACGTCGTGGTCGTGGGCGCCGGAGGCTCTGGCCTTCGCGCGACACTGGGCATGGCGGAACAGGGGCTTCGCACCGCCTGCGTGACCAAGGTGTTCCCCACCCGGTCCCATACCGTTGCCGCGCAGGGCGGCATCGCCGCCAGCCTTGGCAACATGGGCCCCGACAACTGGCAATGGCACCTCTACGACACGGTGAAGGGTTCGGACTGGCTGGGCGATACCGACGCGATGGAATACCTGACGCGCGAGGCGCCGAAGGCGGTGTATGAGCTGGAGCATTACGGCGTGCCGTTCAGCCGCACCGAGGACGGCCGCATCTACCAGCGCCCGTTCGGCGGCCATACCACCGAATATGGCGAAGGCCCGCCGGTGCAGCGCACCTGCGCCGCCGCCGACCGCACCGGCCACGCGATCCTGCACACGCTCTATGGCCAGTCGCTGAAGCACAACGCGGAATTCTACGTCGAATACTTCGCCATCGACCTGATCATGGACGAGGGCCGCTGCACCGGCGTGCTGGCATGGAAGCTGGATGACGGCACCCTGCATGTGTTCAGCGCCAAGATGGTCGTGCTCGCCACCGGCGGCTATGGCCGCGCCTATTTCAGCGCGACAAGCGCCCATACCTGCACCGGCGACGGTGCCGGCATGGTCGCCCGCGCCGGGCTGCCGCTGCAGGACATGGAATTCGTGCAGTTCCATCCCACCGGCATCTACGGCTCGGGCTGCCTGATCACCGAGGGCGCCCGCGGCGAGGGCGGCTACCTGACCAACTCCGAGGGCGAGCGCTTCATGGAACGCTACGCGCCGACCTACAAGGATCTGGCCTCGCGCGACGTGGTGAGCCGCTGCATGACGCTGGAGATCCGGGAGGGCCGCGGCGTCGGCCCCAACAAGGACCACATCTACCTGCACCTGAACCATCTGCCGCCCGCCACGCTGCACGAACGCCTGCCCGGCATTTCCGAAAGCGCGCGCATCTTTGCCGGCGTCGACGTGACGAAAGAGCCGATCCCGGTGCTGCCGACCGTCCATTACAACATGGGCGGCATCCCGACCAACTACTGGGGCGAGGTGCTGAACCCGCAGCCCGGCAATCCCGATGCGGTGTTCCCCGGCCTGATGGCGGTGGGCGAGGCGGGCTGCGCCTCGGTCCATGGCGCCAACCGGCTGGGATCGAACTCGCTGATCGACCTTGTGGTGTTCGGCCGCGCCGCCGCGATCCGCGCCGCAGAGATCGTGAACCCCGCCGAGGCGACGCCCGCCCCGAACAAGGCCAGCATCGAGGCCGGGCTGGACCGCTTCGACGCCGCGCGCAATGCCTCGGGCGCGATCCCGACGGCAGAGCTGCGCCTCGAGATGCAGCGCACCATGCAGGCGGACGCGGCGGTATTCCGCACCGACAAGACCCTTGCCGAGGGCGTGGAAAAGATGGTCGCGATTGCGGGCAAGATGGCCGACATCAGGGTCACCGACCGCAGCCTCGTGTGGAACAGCGACCTGATGGAGACGCTGGAACTGCAGAACCTGATGCCGAACGCGCTTGCCACCATCGTGGCTGCCGAGGCGCGCAAGGAATCCCGCGGCGCCCATGCGCATGAGGATTACCCCGAGCGCGACGACGTGAACTGGCGTGTGCACAGCCTCGCGCGGGTCGATGGCGCCAGGGTCACCCTGTCCACCCGCCCGGTGCATGTGGACCCGCTGACCGCGCCGGAGCAGGGCGGGATCGACCCGAAGAAGATCGCACCGAAAGCGCGGGTCTATTGAGATGAGGGCGGCGGCCGATCCTGAAATGCTCGCGGACTTGCGCCGCCGCGGCAACATCTTTTCGCAAGGCCGCATCGCGGCTGGCCCGCCTCGCATCGCGCCGCTGGCTCTCGCGGGGTTCGTCCTTGCCGGCTGCGGGCCGATCCCGGTTGCCCAGGCCGAGGCCGTCTGCGCCGACCGCTTCGCCGTGCCGCCGCCGCTTTCGGTTACCGCCAAGGCGGGGCTGACCTCGAACGGCGAAACCGCGACCGACTTCGAGGTGGAGTTTGCCCCCAGCGTCAGCTTCGGCGATCCGTCCGGCGCCTACAACGCCTGCGTGATGCGCAAGTCGGGCGAGTATCCGACCCGCCCGCTCTATCAGCGCGGGAACGCGCCATGACCTGCGCGGCCTCGCCCGCTCCGCAGCAAGCAGACCTGCGGCCAGCATTCGCCCTGGCCGCCAGAACCCCGGAATGACTGGAAGGGAAACCTAGCAATGGTTCAGTTCACGCTTCCCAAGAACTCGAAGATCCGCGTCGGCAAGACCTGGCCCAAGCCCGAGGGCAAGAATATCCGCAAGTTCAAGATCTACCGCTGGAACCCCGATGACGGCGAAAATCCGCGGGTGGACACCTACTTCCTCGACATGGACAAGTGCGGCCCGATGATTCTGGACGCGCTGATCAAGATCAAGAACGAGGTCGATCCGACGCTGACCTTCCGCCGCTCCTGCCGCGAGGGGATCTGCGGATCCTGCGCGATGAACATCGACGGGATCAACACGCTGGCCTGCATCTATGGCCTCGACGAGGTGAAGGGCGATGTCAGCATCTACCCGTTGCCGCATATGTCCGTGGTCAAGGATCTGGTCCCGGACCTGACGCTTTTCTACGCCCAGCATGCCAGCATCATGCCCTGGCTGGAGACCAGGACCAACGAGCCGGCCAAAGAGTGGAGGCAGTCGATCGGCGACCGCAAGAAGCTGGACGGGCTTTACGAATGCGTGATGTGCGCCTGCTGCTCCACCTCCTGCCCGAGCTACTGGTGGAACTCTGACCGCTACCTTGGTCCGGCGGCGCTGCTGCATGCCTATCGCTGGATCATCGACAGCCGGGACGAGGCCACGGGCGAGCGTCTGGACGGGCTGGAAGACCCGTTCAAGCTGTACCGCTGCCACACGATCATGAACTGTGCCAAGACCTGCCCCAAGGGCCTGAACCCGGCGAAGGCGATCGCAGAGATCAAGAAGATGATGGTCGAACGGGTGGTGTAGGCCGCTTTTCCGCCACGGAACGGCCCTTGCCGAAGGCGAGGCCTTCTCTTGGCCCCCGCGCCGGCCCTTTCTCTTGGCCCCCGGGCCGGCCGCGCGCGGCCCCTGCGCCGACGTCTGGCCCCGGCTCCGCAGCTCCCGCCCGCTTTTCGGCCTTGTCTCTCGGGACCCGCTTCCCTATACGGATCGACGGAGCTGTGGCCGAGTGGTCGAAGGCACACCCCTGCTAAGGGTGCAGACGGGGAACCGTCTCGAGGGTTCGAATCCCTTCGGCTCCACCACTTGCCCTCGCGAAAGCGTTCTCCCGATCCGGCTGCGGCCGGATTTTTCCGTTGTATTCGAGGGTTATGCCGGTGTCCACAA
>DIVD01000011.1 GCA_002423245.1 Rhodobacteraceae bacterium UBA6141 | reverse complement strand
TGGCCGACCGCGGAAATCGCGGTGATGGGCGCGAAGGGCGCGGTGGAGATCCTCTATCGCAGCGAGCTTGGCGATCCCGAGAAGATCGCGGCGCGGGTCAAGGATTACGAGGACCGCTTCGCCAACCCGTTCATCGCCGCCGAGAAGGGCTTCATCGACGAGGTGATCCAGCCGCGCTCCACCCGCAGGCGCGTGGCCCGGGCCTTTGCCAGCCTGCGCAGCAAGAAGCTGTCGAACCCCTGGAAGAAGCACGACAACATTCCGCTGTAGAGGGGCCCCCGCGTGCGGCAAGGGATCGTCATGGGCATGGTGATGCTCGCCGCCACGGCTGCGGCGGCCGAAGAGATCGTCACGCCCTCGGGCATGGCGGTCACCTGGCTGGAAACGGTGCATGGCGCGCCGGGGCCCGAGGGGCTGACCGCGCGGTTCCGCTTCCTCGCGCCGGCCATCGCGGGCGATGTCGATTTCGAGACGGCGGCGGCGGACATGCTGTGGCTGTGCGAGACCTTCGCGCTGCCGCGCCTGTCCGCCATCGGGCCGCAGCCCTCGCAGGTGGTGATCTCGCTTTCCGACAGGGACGTGCCCTTCGGGCAGACCGACCCCGAGGCGGTGCAGTATTTCGAGGCCTACCGTCCGGCGGGGGAGAGGTGCGAATGGGAGATGTTCTGATGCCGGGTCAGCCGCCTGTCCCGCGCCGGTGCCGCAGCGCGGCCGCGGCGGCGCCGCGCGCATCCGCGATGATCGCGGCCGGTCAGGCGCGGGTGACGCCGCCTGACCCCCCGCCTGCCCGCCCGCCCGCCCGCCCGCCTGCCTCGGGCCGCATCGCGGAGCGCAGCCCATGCTGAAGCATCGCGGCTTTCCCGGCCGTCTTCCCGGGACCGATTTCCAGTTCGTCATCCGCCGCGCCAACAAGAAGGGTGCGACCAGGATCATCCGGCGCGAACGCTTTCGCGACCGCAGCCCGGCCGACCGCAAGGCCGATGCCGGCTTCATGGCGGCGCTTTGGGCGCAGTTCGGCGAAGAGCCGTTCGAGAGGGGCAACCTCGATGCCGGGCGCCTGTCCTGGCTGTTCGGGCGCGAGGTGGTTCCGGCCGAGGAGCCGTTCGACCCCGAAAGCTACGAGGCCCTGCTGAGGATCGACCTGAAGCGCGCGCAGGCGGCCTTCCCCGAGGTGTTCGCCGAGGGGGCCGAGGATTTCGGCTTCGGCGAGGATGACGGGGACGACATGGACGAGGACGAATAGGCGTGTCGCCGCCAGCCCCACCAACGATCCGGCAGCAACCCGCGCATGGCGCGGCGTATGGGGCCGTGGCGGTTGCCCGGGCACAGGGCGCGCGGCATGGTCGGGCTGCGGCGGAGGTCCTGCACGGGGCACTTCTGCACGGGGCCGCCGTCCCGGTTCGTTGCAACCGTTACCCTTCCCCTGACTGCCGGCCTGGTCCCTTGTGGATCAGGTCGCCCTTTTCGGCCGCGGTCATTCCGGGTCGGCGGCGGGCTGCCGATGCGGCGAAGTCACGCGGAATTTGCTTTCAACAGGCGGCGTCTGCGCTAGAATGTCGCCACATAAAAATCCATTCTGGAGGCGGAGCAACATGCGCAACACCAAATTCATTCTCGCGGCCATTGGCCTTTCGGCCCTTGCCGGCTGCATGGAAACCGACAGCCAGCGGGCGCTTGCCGGCGCCGCTGCGGGCGCGGTCATCGCGGATGCGACCGACAACAACGCGGTCGCCGGCGCGGCGCTTGGCGCTGGTGCGGGCGCGCTGTGCGACGACGCGGGCATCTGCCGCCGCTCCTACTGATCTTGCACTGCATCGCCGCGCCCCGGCGGCGGGCCTGAATCGCCGCGGCGCTGCGCCGGGCCTGAATCGCCGCGGCGCGGCGCCGGGCCTGAATCGCCGCGGCGCGGCGCCGGGGCAAAGCGGCGGAGCGGGCTCCGGACAGGCTGCTGCGTCGCCCGGGCGCGGAGTTTTCTGCTGTCGGGGCGCCGCGCGGGGGAACCGCAGCGGGCCTCTGGATGTTGGGATGGCAACAGCCATTTCCAGATCTGGAGGATATTCGTCATGCAAGGCACCAGACTCCGGCACGGCGCGCGGCCCCGGCACGGCACCGGACTGCGGCATTGCGCGGCCATCCTGGCGCTCGGGGTCGTTTCGGCTTGCGGCAGCAACGATCTCGAACGAAGCGCGGTCGGCGCCTCCATCGGCGGCGTCGGCGCCGCTGTCACCGGCGGCGACGCGCTGGAGGGCGCGGTCATCGGCGGCGCCGCGGGCGCGCTGTGCGACGACGTCAACCTGTGCTGACCCGCGCCGCCTGACGGGCGCGCGCCCGTTCGCCATTCATCACGGACCGGCTGCCGGAGCATCGCGCCCCGGCGGCCTTTTTCATGCCTGCCCCCTGCCGGGCGGCCATATCGTCACCGTACGGGGAGAGCCATGTTCAAGAAGATCCTGATCGCCAACCGGGGCGAGATCGCCTGCCGCGTCATCAAGACCGCGCGCAAGATGGGCATCCGCACGGTCGCCGTCTATTCCGATGCCGACCGCAACGCGCTGCATGTCAAGATGGCCGACGAGGCGGTGCATATCGGCCCGCCCCCGGCCGCGCAGTCCTATATCGTGATCGACAGGATCATGGAGGCGGTCCGCCAGAGCGGCGCCGAGGCGGTGCATCCGGGCTATGGCTTTCTGAGCGAGAACATGAACTTCGCCGCGGCGCTGGAAAAGGCGGGCGTGGTGTTCATCGGCCCGCCCTCGCCGGCGATCGAGGCGATGGGCGACAAGATCACCTCGAAGAAGCTCGCGCAGGAGGCGGGGGTGTCCACGGTGCCGGGCTACATGGGCCTGATCGCCGACGGCGACGAGGCGGTGCGCATCTCGGGCGAGATCGGCTATCCGGTGATGATCAAGGCCTCGGCGGGCGGCGGCGGCAAGGGGATGCGCATCGCCTGGAGCGAGAGCGAGGTCAAGGAAGGCTTCCAGTCCTCGAAGAACGAGGCGGCGGCGAGCTTCGGCGATGACCGCATCTTCATCGAGAAATTCGTGACCCAGCCCCGGCATATCGAGATTCAGGTGCTGGCCGACAGCCACGGCAACTGCGTCTATCTGCATGAACGCGAATGCTCGATCCAGCGGCGGAACCAGAAGGTGATCGAGGAGGCGCCGAGCCCGTTTCTCGACGAGGCGACGCGCAGGGCGATGGGCGAGCAGGCCTGCGCGCTGGCGAAGGCGGTGGGCTATACCAGCGCCGGGACGGTGGAGTTCATCGTCGACGGCAACCGCAACTTCTACTTCCTCGAGATGAACACCCGGCTTCAGGTGGAACACCCGGTCACCGAACTGATCACCGGCATTGATCTGGTGGAGCAGATGATCCGCGTGGCCGCCGGGGAGCCGCTGCCCTTCGCGCAATCGGACCTCAGGATCAACGGCTGGGCGATGGAAAGCCGGCTCTATGCCGAGGATCCCTACCGCAACTTCCTGCCCTCGATCGGGCGGCTGACCCGCTATCGCCCGCCGGTGGAAGGGCCGACCGAAGGCGGCGGGATCGTGCGCAACGATACCGGCGTCTATGAGGGCGGCGAGATCAGCATGTATTACGACCCGATGATCGCCAAGCTCTGCACCTGGGCGCCGACCCGGCTGCAGGCGATCGAGGAGATGCGGCTGGCGCTCGACACCTTCGAGGTGGAGGGGATCGGCCACAACCTGCCCTTCGTCGCCGCGGTGATGGACCATCCGCGCTTCGTGTCGGGCAACATCACCACCGCCTTCATCGCCGAGGAATATCCCGAGGGCTTTCAGGGCGCGACGCTGACCGAAGGCACGCTGCGCCGCGTCGCCGCCGCCGCCGCCGCGATGCACCGCGTGGCCGAGATCCGGCGCTCGCGGATTTCCGGCCGGCTTGGCAATCACGAGCGCCATGTCGGCACCGACTGGGTGGTTTCGCTGCAGGGCGAGTCCTTCCGCGTCGGCATCGGGGCCGACCGGGAGGGCGCGACGGTGCGCTTCGAGGATGGCAGCCAGCACCGCGTCGTTTCGGACTGGCGGCCGGGGCAGAGCCTCGCGCGGCTGGATGTGGACGGAACCCCGCTGGTGATGAAGGTGGGCAAGATCCCGCAGGGCTTTCGCCTGCGGCTGCGCGGCGCCGACCTGAAGGTGCATGTGCGCAGCCCCCGCCAGGCGAAGCTTGCCGCGCTGATGCCCGAGAAGCTGCCGCCCGACACCTCGAAATTCCTGCTCTGCCCGATGCCGGGGCTTGTCGCCAAGATCTATGTGGCCGAAGGCGACGAGGTGCAGGAAGGCCAGGCGCTGTGCACCGTCGAGGCGATGAAGATGGAGAATATCCTGCGCGCCGAACGCAAGGGCACCATCAGGAAGATCGCCGCCGCGCCGGGGGCGAGCCTCCGGGTGGACGAGGTCATCATGGAGTTCGAGTGAGCGTGAGCGTGACCAGCGGCACCACCCTCGACTTCATCACCGTCTGCTTTCGCACGGAGCTTCCGCTGCTGCGGTTGCAGGCCCGCTCGATGGATCGGTTCCTCGCGCCCGAGGGGGTGGGCCGCATCCTTGTCATCGCCAATGACAAGGACGAGGACGCCTGTATCGCCGCCTTCGAGACGGTACGGGCCGACTGGGGCCGCCATGCCGGGCGGGTGGAGTTCGTGCGCGGCAGCGCGATGATGCCGGGCCGGTTTCGCGGCCCGCTGGACCGGGTGGAGCGGCTTTGGGTGGCGGGTCCGCGCTGTGCGTGGCGGCATTGGCGCGACCGGCTGCTTGGCCGGAGGCGCACGATCTATGGCTGGGGGCTGAACGCCGGCTGGCTGATGCAGCAGGCGTTCAAGCTGTATGCGGCGCGGCTGGTGACGGGCAGCCACGCGGTGATCCTCGACGCGAAGAACTTCTTCGTGGCGCCGGCGGATGCGGGGCTGTTCGTCGCACCGGACGGCCGGGCGCGGGTGGCGATGGTCACCCCCTCGCCCAAGCTTGCCACCTGGTCCAGCGCCTCGGCGAGGCGCATCGGTGCGGTGCTGGCCCCCGGAGCCACGATGCCCGAATCCTCGACTCCGGTGGTGCTGCGCGCCGAGGACTTCCGCGCCGCGACCGACCGCATCGAGCGCGCGGTCGGCCCGCTGGAAAGCTTCTTCGCCCGCCGCAGCGCGCAATCGACGGAATTCATGTTGCTCTATGCCGCGACCGGGGGCGGCAACGCCGACTGGCAGCGGCGCTTTGCCCCGATCGAGGCGCCGTGGATCCGCCGGCTGAGCGCGACCGAGCCCGGCGATCTGGCGCGCGCGCTTGCAGGGTGCGAAAACGCGCCCGAACCGATGCTGGCGCTGCACCGCAAATGGGTCTTCAGGATCGGCGCCGAGGACCGCGCCGCGCTCGCCCGCTACCTCCCCGGTCGCGGGCTGCTTGCGGACGAGGCAGAGCTGGAGGTGTTCCTTGCAGGCTGATCGCCCCGCTGCGCTCGCTCATGGCGCCGTCCGGCGGCCGCGCAATTCCTCTTGCCGCAGCGGCATCTTGTCGATGGCGCGGGTGATCTCGCGCACCGTCCAGGGAAAGGGCTTGCGCTGCGCGATCTGGCCGTCCTTGTCCATCAGCACCAGCATGAAGCCGCGCGGGCGCAGCTGGCGGCGGATCGCGGAGGCGGCTTCGGGGTTGGCGTCCACGATCACCACCGCATCGCGCTGCGCCAGCTCCTCGGGGCGCTCGGCCAACATGCGCAACTGGTCGGCGAAGGCGGGGTTGTCGGGGCTGTCGGCCAGCACGATCACCAGCCGCTTTTCCCAGCGGAACTGCTCGATGGTCAGCCCCTCGGCCGAGAGCGGGGCGAAGCCCGCCTCTGCCGGGGCGGGCGCTTCTGTCGCGGGGCCCGGCGCCGGCTCCGGCTCCGGCTGGCCCGGCGGCGCTTCGACGGCAGGTTCGGTCACCGCGATGCCGGCGCGCGGCGCGGGACTCCAGCCCTGCGCGGCGGCGGAAAGCGGCAGCAGCGCAAGGACAAGGGCGGCTGGCCGTGCAAGATAATGAGTCATCCGTCCTCCTGTTCCCCTTGCATATAGGGGGCGAAGGGCATGATGGACAGGATTGAAACGGAGGTTCGCGCGCCATGGCGGCGCCAGAGCCGGGAAGAAAGGGACATGTCATGACGCAAAAGCCTGAAGCCGCCAGCATCGAGGCCTGGCGCCAGCTTGCCGCGAAGGAACTGAAGGGCCGCGACCCGGACACGCTGACCTGGGACACGCTGGAGGGGATCGCGGTCAAGCCGCTTTACACCGGCGCGGATGTCGAAGGGCTGGCGCATCTGGACAGCCTGCCCGGCATGGCGCCCTTCACCCGCGGGGTGCGCGCCACGATGTATGCCGGCCGGCCGTGGACGATCCGGCAATATGCGGGTTTCTCCACCGCCGAGGAATCGAACGCCTTCTACCGCAAGGCGCTCGCGGCCGGGCAGCAGGGCATTTCGGTCGCCTTCGACCTTGCCACGCACCGGGGCTATGACAGCGACCACCCGCGCGTGGTGGGCGACGTGGGCAAGGCGGGCGTCGCCATCGATTCGGTCGAGGACATGAAGATCCTGCTCGACGGCATCCCGCTGGAGAAGGTCAGCGTGTCCATGACGATGAACGGCGCGGTGATCCCGATCCTCGCCAGTTTCATCGTGACGGGCGAAGAGCAGGGCGTGCCGCGCGCCGAGCTGTCGGGCACCATCCAGAACGACATCCTCAAGGAGTTCATGGTGCGGAACACCTATATCTATCCGCCCGAACCCTCGATGCGGATCATCGCCGACATCATCGGATACACCGCCGCCGAGATGCCGAAGTTCAACTCCATCTCCATCTCGGGCTATCACATGCAGGAGGCGGGGGCGAACCTCGTGCAGGAGCTGGCCTTCACGCTGGCCGACGGGCGCGAATATGTGCGCACGGCGCTGGCGCGGGGCATGGATGTGGACGCCTTCGCCGGGCGGCTGAGCTTCTTCTTCGCCATCGGCATGAACTTCTTCATGGAGGCGGCGAAGCTGCGCGCGGCGCGGCTGCTGTGGCACAAGATCATGACCGGGTTCGGCGCGAAGAAACCCGGCAGCCTGATGCTGCGCACCCATTGCCAGACCTCGGGCGTGTCGCTGCAGGAGCAGGACCCCTACAACAACGTCATCCGCACCGCCTATGAGGCGCTGGCGGCGGTGCTGGGGGGCACCCAGTCGCTGCACACTAACGCGCTGGACGAGGCAATCGCGCTGCCGACCGAGTTCTCGGCGCGGATCGCGCGCAACACCCAGCTGATCTTGCAGGAGGAAACCGGGATCATCCATGTCGTCGATCCGCTGGCGGGATCCTATTACGTCGAAAGCCTGACGGCGGAGCTGGCCGAAAAGGCCTGGGCGCTGATCGAGGAAGTGGAAGAGATGGGCGGCATGACCAAGGCCGTGGCGAGCGGGATGCCCAAGCTGCGCATCGAGGAAAGCGCCGCGCGCCGGCAGGCCGCCATCGACCGGGGCGAGGATGTGATCGTCGGGGTGAACAAGTACCGGCTTGCCAAGGAAGACCCCATCGACATCCTCGACGTGGACAACGTGGCGGTGCGCAGCGCGCAGGTGGCGCGGCTGGAGAAGATCCGCGCGACCCGCGACGCGGCCGCCTGCACCGCGGCGCTGGCCGAGGTGGAACGGCGCGCGAGGGAGGGGGGCAACCTTCTGGAAGCCGCCGTCGTGGCCGCGCGCGCGCGCGCGACCGTGGGCGAGATCTCGATGGCGATGGAAAAGGTGTTCGGCCGCCACCGCGCCGAGGTGAAGACGCTCTCGGGCGTCTATGGCGCCGCCTACGAGGGCGACGAGGGCTTTGCCGCGATCCAGAAGGATGTCGAGGCCTTCGCCGAGGAAGAGGGCCGCCGCCCGCGGATGCTGGTGGTGAAGATGGGCCAGGACGGGCATGACCGCGGCGCCAAGGTGATTGCCACCGCCTTTGCCGATATCGGCTTCGACGTGGATGTGGGCCCGCTGTTCCAGACGCCGGAAGAGGCGGCGCAGGATGCCATCGACAATGACGTGCATGTCATCGGCATCTCCAGCCTGGCCGCGGGCCACAAGACGCTGGCGCCGAAGCTGGTGGAGGCGTTGCAGGCGGCCGGCGCGGGCGAGATCCTGGTGATCTGCGGCGGGGTGATCCCCCAGCAGGATTACCAGTATCTTTATGACCGGGGGGTCAAGGCGATCTTCGGGCCGGGCACGAACATCCCGGCGGCGGCACGGGACATCCTGCGGCTGATCCGCGAGGCACGGAAATAGCGCCGCCCTGACGACACCGGGGCGCCGCCGGATGCGGCGCCCCGCGGGGTATCGCGGCGGCTGCGGGTCGGGCTGCGGAGTCGGGCGGCGGGATGAGGCGGCGGGGATCGCGCCGGGGTCAGCCCGGAACCACCGGGCTTTCCGCCTGGTCCCTGCGGGCGGCGCGCTCCTCTGCCTGCCGGCGCCTGGGCACGGGCTGCACCGGCGCATAGCGCAGCACCAGATAGCCGACGATCCCCGAGATCGCCGAGCCCAGCAGCACCCCGAGCCGCACCTCGTTCATCAGGAGGTTGTCGCTGAAGCTCAGCGAGCCGATGAACAGCGACATGGTGAAGCCGATCCCCGCGAGGCAGGCCGCGCCATAGACCTGCAGCCAGCTTGCCCCCGCCGGAATCCGCGCGAGGCCGGCCTTCACCATCAGCCAGGTCACGCCAAAGACGCCGAGCTGCTTGCCGACGAACAGCCCCGCCGCGATGCCAAGCGGCAGCGGCGACACCATGTCGGCCAGCGTCATCCCCTTCAGCACCACGCCCGCATTGGCGAAGGCGAAGATCGGCACGATCAGGAAGAAGACATAGGGCGACAGGCCATGTTCCACCGAATGCAGCGGCGACTTGCCGTGGCGGTCCTTCAGCGGCACGAACAGCGCGGTGATGACGCCGGCCAGCGTCGCATGGACCCCCGATTTCAGCACGAAGAACCACAGCACCATCCCCGCCATCACGATCGGCGCGACGCGGTGGGTGCCGTGCCGGTTCATCCACCACAGCGCCGCCAGCGGGATCAGCGACATCCACAGGTAGTCGATCTTCAGATCCGCCGTGTAGAACAGCGCGATGATCAGGATGGCGCCAAGGTCGTCGAGGATCGCCAGCGTCAGCAGGAAGATCTTCAGCGAGGCCGGAACCCGGCTGCCGATCAGCGCCATGACGCCGACCGCGAAGGCGATGTCGGTCGCGGCCGGGATCGCCCAGCCATGCACGGTCACCGGGTCGTCGAAGTTGAGGGCAAGGTAGATCAGCGCCGGCAACGCCATGCCGCCCACCGCGGCCATGCCGGGCAGGATCACGTCGGAGGGGTTCTTGAGCTTTCCCTCCATCATCTCGCGCTTCAGCTCCAGCCCGATCAGGAAGAAGAAGATCGCCATCAGCCCGTCATTGATCCACAGGATCAGCGGCTTGGACAGCCCGTCCTCCCCCAGCAGCACGGAAAAGGGCAGGGCCAGCACGCCGTGATAGGCATCGGACAGGCCCGAATTGGCAATGATGAAGGCCAGCGCGGCCGAGGCCATCAGCGCAATCCCTCCCGCGGCTTCATGCTTGAAAAGGCGGTCGAGCGTTCGGAGCAGGGACATCGGCGACGGGTTCCTCGGATGGTTGACCTTGCCCCGACATGGGGCCGGACCCGGCGATGTCAACGTTTCGTGAGCGGATTTGGGGACTTGCGGTTCCCAAAGCCGCATTTATGCTGGTGCCAAGGGGGCTTGCCGATGCTGGAGCTTGATCATCTTGCCGTGACCGCGGCCTCGCTGGAGGAGGGCGTGGCGGCCGTCGAGGCGATGCTTGGCGTGGCGCTGGCGCCGGGCGGCCGGCACGCACACATGGCCACCTGGAACCGGCTGCTGTCGCTGGGGCCGGGGCTCTATCTCGAGGTGATCGCCCCCGATCCGGCGGCGCCGCGCCCGGCCTGGCCGCGCTGGTTCGGCCTCGACGCGCGTGCCTCGGTCCGGCTGACCAACTGGGTGGCGCGCACCGGCGATCTGGCGGCGGCGCTGGCGCGCGCGCCCGAGGGGGCAGGGGCGGCGGCGGTGCTTGATCGGGGCGATCTGCGCTGGCGCATGGGGATCCCGGCCAGCGGGCGGCTGCCCTTCGACGACTGCTTCCCCGCGCTGATCGAGTGGCAGGCGGGCGGGCACCCGTCGGAACGGCTGCCCGATGCCGGCTGCCGGCTGCGGCGGCTGGTGGTCGGCCATCCGCAGGCGGCGGAGCTTGCCGCGCGGCTGGCGATCCCCGATCCGCGGCTGGTGCTGGTGGTGGACAGCGCCATCGGCCTGAGGGCCGAAATCGACACGCCCGCAGGGATGAAGGTGCTGCAATGAGCGAGTCCGCTCCGGGCGGCCCCGCTGCCAGGGTCGCCCCCCTCGTGCGCCCGGCGCGGCCCGGGGACATTCCCGCCATTCTCGGCTTCTGGAACCCGATCATCCGCGATACGACGGTCACTTTCGCCAGCGACCAAAAGACCGGGCCGGGGCTGCTGGAGATGATCGCCACGCGGCGGCGGGACGGGCACGAGTTCTTGGTGGCCGAAGATGCGGGCCGGGTGCTGGGCCTCGTCACCTATGCGCAGTTCCGCGGCGGCAACGGCTACGCCCGCGCGATGGAGCACACGATCATCCTTGCGCCCGAGGCGCGCGGCCAGGGCGTCGGGCGTGCGCTGATGGCGGCGGTGGAGGAGCACGCCCGCGCACGCGGCGCCCATTCGATGATCGCCGGCGTCTCGGCCGAGAACGCGGCCGGCATCGCCTTTCACGCCGCGGTCGGCTACCCCGAGGTGGCGCGGATCCCCGAGGTCGGCTGGAAGTTCGACCGCTGGCTCGATCTGGTGGTGATGCAGAAGATGCTGTGACGGATGCCGCCCCGGCAGTTTTGCCGCGCAGGGGCGCTCTGACGCGCTGACACGGCGCCGCACTGCGGCTATGCTGGCACCATGTCGATCTGGACCCGCATCTCCGACGCGCTGTCGGCCCTCGCCAACGGCGAAGGGCTCTCGGCCGTGCTCGACCGGCTCTGGGGCGCGGCGACGCCGCCCGAACGCTCTGTCGCCTTCACCATCGCCGTGATCGCGCTCGGCGCGAAGATGGCCAAGGCCGATGGCGCGGTGACGCGCGACGAGGTCGCGGCGTTCCGGCGCGTCTTCACCATCCCCGAATCGGAAACCGCCCATGCGGCGCGGGTCTTCAACCTCGCCCGGCAGGACGTGGCGGGCTTCGACGCCTGGGCCGCCAAGGTCGCGCGGATGTTCGGCCCCGGCGATCAGGTGCTGAAGGATCTGATGGAGGGGCTGTTCCACATCGCGGTGGCGGATGGCGGCTATCACCCGGCCGAGGATGCCTTCCTGGCCGAGGTGGCGCGGATCTTCGGGCTCGACGACCGCTGCTTCCGCTCGATCCGGGCGCGGCATGTGCCGGGGGCCGAGCCCGACCCCTGGGAGGTGCTGGGGCTGGAGCCGGGGGCGAGCCGGGCCGAGGCGCGGGCGGCATGGCGCGAGGCGGTGCGCGAAAGCCACCCCGACCGCCTGATCGCGCGCGGGTTGCCCGAGGAGGCGGTCAAGCTGGCCGAGGCGCGGCTGGTCGCGGTCAACCGCGCCTGGGAGGAGATCAGCGGCAAGCGCGCCGCCTGAGCGGAAGGGGGGCAGGGATGCGGATTGCGACCTACAATGTCGAATGGTTCGCCAACCTCTTCGACGCGCAGGGCCAGATGCTGGCCGATGACGGCTGGTCAGGGCGGCACAACGTGACGCGGGCCGACCAGCTTGGCGCGCTTGGCATCGTGTTCACCGCGATGGATGCCGATGCGGTGCTGATCGTCGAGGCGCCCGACACCAACCGCCGCCGCAGCACGGTGGCGATGCTGGAAGTCTTTGCGCAGCATTTCGGCCTGCGCAGCCGGGCCGCGCTGATCGGCTTTGCCAATGGCAGCCAGCAGGAACTGGCGCTGCTTCATGATCCGGACCGGCTGACCGCCCGCCACGACCCGATGGGCGAGACAGGCGCGCCCGAGGCGGGCTTTGCCGCGCCGCGTTTCGATGGCAGCTACCGCATCGACCTCGACATCGACGCCGCGCCGGAAACGGTGCGCTTTGCCAAGCCGCCGCTGGAGGTGGCGCTGCGCACGGCCAGCGGCACCGATTTGCGGCTGATCGGGGTGCATGTGAAGTCGAAGGCCCCGCACGGCGCCTCGACGCCCGAGCAGATCCTGCGGCTGGCGATCCAGAACCGGCGCAAGCAACTGGCCGAATGCATCTGGCTGCGGCAGCGGGTGGTGGAGCATCTGACCGCCTGCGAGGATCTGATCGTGCTGGGGGATTTCAACGACGGGCCGGGGCTGGACGAGTATGAAAAGCTGTTTGGCCGTTCCGGCGTGGAGATCGTGATGGGCGAGGATGCGCCGCCGGAGCTGCGCCTGCATGACCCCCATGCCCGCATCCGCGCCGCCCATGCCACCGCCGCCGCCCCGGCCTCGGCGCGGTTCTACCTCGACGCGGAGGGGCAGTTCTTTTCGGCGATGCTGGATTTCGTGATGATCTCGCCCTCGCTGCTCGCCCGCCGGCCGAAGTGGCGGATCTGGCACCCGTTCGACGACCCCGCGATCTACAAGGTGCCGGAGCTGCGCGAAGCCCTGCTCGCCGCGTCGGATCACTACCCCGTGACGCTGGATCTTGAGGTCTGAGGCTACCGGCCCGCGCGCGCTTGGCGTAGGGTGACGGCATGAGACGCTCCCTGACACTCGCCGCCCTGACGATCGGCCTTGCGCTGGCCACCGTCCCGCTGATGGCGCAGACGCTGCCCGGCGATCCTCCGGCGAGTGATCCCTTGCCCGATGATCCGGTGCCCCGCGATCCTCTGCCCCGCGATCCTCTGCCCCGCGATCCTCTGGCCGAGGAGGAGCCGGGCGTGCTGGAACGCGGCGCCGAACAGATGCTGCGCGAGCTTCTGGACGAGATCGGCCCGGCGCTTGACGAGGCGGAGCGCGCCTTCCGCGAGATGGAGCCGAAGCTGCGCGCCATGCTTCCGGTGATGCGCGAACTGGCAGAGATGATCGGCGACATCGACGAATACCACCTGCCCGAGAAGCTGCCGAACGGGGACATCCTGCTGCGGCGCAGGCTGCCCGGGGAGCGGGAGCCGGAGCGCATCCCTGATCCCGCCCCCGATCGCCCTTCTCCGCAGCCCGGCCTGCCGGGACCGGCGCCGGGGGAAGAAATTGAGATCTAGGCGCGGCGCAGCTTGATCTAGGGACAGCGCACCCTGGTGGTGAAGCCCATCGCCATCGCCAGCGCGGCGAAGCGCGCCGCCGCCACCTCGCCGAACAGCGCCTCGTCGGCGGGGTTCAGCACCAGTTCGAGCACCTTCTTCTTGGGGTAGAGCTTCAGGCTGCCCGCCTCGTCCGGCGACTGGATCGAGAACATCGCGCCGAAGCGCATCGCCTTGCCGAGGATTTCGGCGTCGCGGATGTCTTCGGGCGGCAGCAGCGCGAACAGCGGCTCCATCCGGCTGCCGGCGCGGCTGTTCTTGTAGCGGTGCAGCAGCGCGAGGCCGAGAAACACCCGCTCGGGATGGCCGAGCCCGCCGAGGTTGGCGCGGGTCACGTTGTCGAAACAGGCCTCCGCGCGGTAATCGGGATGGGTGCGCCATGAGGTGTCATGCAGCAGGCAGGCGGCCTTGACGATGCGCAGCCGTTCGGGCGGCGCCTTGGCGAAGATCGGCAGCAGGAAGTCGTAGAGGCGGCGGCCGAAGCCGGGCAGGCGGGCCTGCGTCGCCTCGGCAAAGCGGCAGGCCTCGATCAGCGGGTCGCGGCGGCGCAGCCGCTCGGGCATCTGTTCATAAAGCAGCCCCTCGCGGATACCGTAGGACGACACGTCCAGCTCGCGCGGGCGGAAGCTGCGGATCAGTTGCGCCAGCACCTGCGCGGCCAGCGGGACCAGTTCCATCCGTTCCGCCGAGGTGCCGGTGCGCGCGCGCAGCGCCCCCGGATCGGACTGGCCGATCCACTCCACGGTTTCCAGCACCGAGGCGGGCGTCATGCGGTATTCGTGCAGCACCGTCATCGGATAGCCGCGCCGTTCCATGTCCAGCCGGGCGATGGCGCGCCAGCTGCCGCCGACCAGATAGATCCGGTCGTGGTGGCGGCCGATCTGCGCCTTGAGGCCCGCCATCACCGCGGCGATATGGGTGCTCAGCGCCTCGGGGCCGCCCTCGACCTGTTGCAGGCGGAACGGGCCCAGCGGCGAGGTGATGCGGCGGCCGATGCCGCCCTCGCCAACCTCTGCCAGTTCCATCGAGCTGCCGCCGATGTCGCAGACCAGCCCCTTCGCCTCGGGCCAGCCCAGCAGCACACCCTGCGCCGAAAGCCGCGCCTCCTCCTCGCCGTCGATGACGTGCAGGCGCAGCCCGGTTTCCCGCAGCACCTGCGCCTGGAAGGCGGGGCCGTCCTCGGCCTCGCGCACCGCGGCGGTGGCGACGCAGGTGAGCGGGCCCATCTTCATCCCCTCGGCCAGCAGCGCGAACCGCTTCAGCGCCGCAAGCGCCCGCTCGCTGCCCCTGGGATTGAGCCGCCCGGTGGAGGACAGCCCCTGACCCAGCCCGCACATGACCTTTTCGTTGAAGAAATAGGCGGGGCTGCGGGCGGCGCCGTCGAATACCACCAGGCGGACGGAGTTCGAGCCCACGTCGACGACACCGACCCGGCTCAGCGCGCGGGCCGACGGGTCTTCGAACAGCGGGCGGCCAAACGGCCCCCAGTCCTCGCCGGGCGCCTCGGTCGTGCCATCCATCGGTTCTTCCCCCGTTTTCAGTCGCGACGGGCCGCCCGGCGGGCTGCCGCCCCCGAGCCCCGAGTCGCCGACGACAGTGCCGCCGCGCCGCGGCAAGGTCAATCCCGGCGCGCGGCCGCAGCCGCCAGCCCCTTCAATCCATCGAATGCGCCAGCCGCGGCACATCCGCCGCGCCGGCCTTGCCGCGGCCGGAAAGTGAGGGGTTTTCCATGAAGAAGCGGTGACAGCTGAACAGGTCGTCCCTGCCCTCGGGCAGGTGGCGGATATAGCGGCCATCGGGTTGCAGGATCCAGCTTTGCGCCTCGTCGGCAAGGTTCGCGGCCATGATCTGATCGACGATCTGCGCCTTGACGGTGGGGTTCGTCGTCTCGACCAGCGTTTCCACCCGGCGGTTGAGGTTGCGGCCCATCCAGTCGGCCGACGAGATGAACACCCGCGCCTTGCGCGAGGGCAGCCCGTGGCCATTGCCGAAGCACACGATGCGGCTGTGTTCGAGGAAGCGACCGACGATGGATTTCACCCGGATGTTCTCGCTCAGCCCCCTGATGCCGGGGCGCAGCCCGCAGATGCCGCGGATCACCAGGGTGATGCGCACCCCGGCCTGGCTCGCGGCATAGAGCGCGTCGATCACCTCGGGTTCGATCAGGCTGTTCATCTTCGCCCAGATCGCGGCGGGGCGGCCGCCTTGCGCAAGCACCGCCTCGCGCCCGATCAGCTCCAGCAGCCGCGCCTTGAGCGAGATCGGCGAGATCGCAAGGTTCTCCAGCCCCACGGGCTGCACATAGCCCGACAGGTAGTTGAACACCTTGGTCGCATCGCGGCCGAGCGCCGGATCGCAGGTGAAGAAGCTGAGGTCGGTATAGATCCGCGCGGTGATCGGGTGGTAGTTGCCGGTTCCGAAATGGGTGTAGGTCACCAGCGCATCGCCCTCGCGCCGCACCACGGTGCTGATCTTGGCATGGGTCTTGTAGTTCACGAAGCCATAGACGACATGCGCGCCCGCCCGTTCCAGCCGGCGCGACTGGCGGATGTTCGCGGCCTCGTCGAAGCGCGCCTTCAGCTCCACCAGCGCGGTGACCGACTTGCCCGCCTCCGCCGCCTCGCACAGCGCGCCCACGATGGGGCTGTCGCGGCTGGTGCGGTAGAGCGTCTGCTTGATGGCAAGCACGTCCGGGTCGGCGGCGGCCTGTTGCAGGAAGCGGATCACCATGTCGAAGGTTTCATAGGGGTGATGCAGCAGCATGTCCTTTTGCCGGATCGCGGCGAAGATGTCGCCCTCATGGTCCTGCACCCGTTCGGGGACACGCGGGGTGAAGGGCGGCCATTGCAGGTCGCGGCGGCTGTCGAGCACCAGTTCCTTGAGGTCGGCCATGCCGACCAGCCCGCGCACCTCGACCACCTCGTCGGGGGTCACGTCCAGCTCGTCCATGATGAGCGCGCGCAGCCCCTCGGGCGCGCCGGCGGTGATCTTCATGCGGATCACCTCGCCGCGGCGGCGGCGCTTCAGCGCGGTCTCGAACTCGCGCACCAGATCCTCGGCCTCCTCCTCCACCTCGAGGTCGCTGTCGCGCAGCACCCGGAAGGCGCAGTGGCCGGTATCGGCATAGCCCGGAAACAGGCTGTCGAGATGCAGCAGCAGCAGCTCCTCCAGCGGCAGGAACCGCGCCTCGCCGCCGCGGCCGGGGGGCAGGGCGATGAAGCGGTCGATCTGCTGCGGGATCGGCAGCAGCGCCTGCAGCGGGCGGCGGTCGGCCACCCGCTCCAGCTCCAGCGCGAGGCAGAAGCCGGTATTGGGGATGAAGGGAAACGGATGCGCCGGGTCGATCGCCAGCGGCGAGAGCACGGGGAACACCCGGCCCAGAAAGAACTCGTTCAGGAAGGCGCGGTCGCGCACCGTCAGCCTTGCGCGGGTCAGAAGGCAGATGCCGGCCTTCCGGTTCTCGCGCCGCAGCCGGGTCCAGACCGTCTGCTGCATCGCCATCAGCCGCCGCGCCTCGGCATTGATGCGCAGCAGTTGCTCGGCCGGGGTCAGCCCGTCATCCGAGGGCTGGCCGCCGCCCGTGCGCACCAGCTGGCGCAGCCCCGCGACGCGCACGGTATAGAACTCGTCGAGGTTGGTGGCCGAGATCGACAGGAAGCGCAACCGCTCCAGCAGCGGCACGCGCGGGTTGCGCGCCTCTTCCAGCACCCGCCAGTTGAACGCGAGCCAGCTCAGCTCGCGGTTGAAAAAGCGCTGCGGGCCCGAAAGATGCGCGGCGGGAATGGTCTGCGGGTCTGGAAACGGGGTTTCAAGGAAATTCGCCTGGGTCATCGGACTGCTCGGATCACGCTTTCTGCGCTGGTTGTGGGGCGGCACTATGGGGCCATGGGGCGGGGGCTGTCCAGCGCGGCCGGAGGGGCGCAGGGGGTCACGCGGGCGCCAGCAGCGCCGCCGCCAGCGCCCGCCCGAGGGGGCGGCCGGAGGCCAGCGCCTCGGCATCGAGCCGCGCCACCAGATCGCTGGCGGCGGCAAGCGAGCGGTCCATCCGCGCCACGAGGAACGGGATCAGCGCGGTCGGCACCGCAAGCTGGCGGTCGGCGAAAAGCTTGACCAGCACGGCGGCCAGCAGCGCATCGTCCGGCGCATCGAGCACCGCGGCGGCCGTGCCCTGCATCCGGCTGGCGAGGTCGGGCAGGCGCAGGCGCCAGCGCGCCGGCGCGGCGCGCGCGGTGACCAGCAGATGCCCGCCCTCGGCCAGCACGAGGTTGTGCAGGTGGAACAGCGCCGCCTCTGCCGCGTCATAGCCGGCGATGCGGTCGGCATTCTCCACCACCACGGCGCCGGCGGCGGCGAGCGCGGGCACATCGGCCAGCGGCAGTTCGGCGGCGGGCACCAGCTCTGCCCCGCTTTCGGCCGCCCAGACATGCGCCAGATGGGTCTTGCCGGACCCTTCGGGCCCCACCAGAACCAGCTTGCGCTGCGGCCAGCCGCGCCAGCCGTCGATCTGCGCCAGCGCCAGCGCATTCGAGGGGGCCGCGAAGAAATTCCTGCGCCCCAGCGACCGGCGCGGGGGCAGGTCGAAGACCAGCTGCCGCGCCATCAGCGGGCGGTCTGGCCCGGCGGGGGCGCCGTGGGCACGATCACGGCGCCGGTTTCCGGCTCCAGCCGGGGCCGGGCTTCGGGGGCCAGCGTCACCTCGACCCGGAAATCGGGCTCGGGTTCGGTATCGAGGCCGTTATAGAGCTTGCTCTCGGTATATTGCGTGATCAGGAACCGCGCGATCACGCCGAGCGCCGCCGCGACCGGCACCGCGACCAGCATCCCGGCAAAACCGAACAGCGTGCCGAAGGCCGAGAGCGCGAACAGCAGCCAGACCGGGTGCAGGCCGACCGAACTGCCCACCAGCTTGGGCGTCAGGACGTTGCCCTCGACCAGCTGGCCGGACTGGAAGATCGCCCAGACGGCGACGATCATCCACCACTCGCCCCAGAACTGGAACAGCGCAAGCCCGATCGCCAGCCCGCCGCCGACCAGCGCGCCGACATAGGGGATGAAGGTCAGGAACCCGGCGATGGCGCCGACGACCAGCCCGAAGTTCAGCCCCACCAGCGCCAGCGCCACCGAGTAGTAGAGCCCGAGGATCAGGCAGACCAGCACCTGCCCGCGAACGAAGCCCGCAAGCACCCGGTCGATTTCCGAAGCGAGGCGGCGGATGGTCGGGGCATGGTCGCGCGGCAGCCAGCCATCGACCTTGGCGATCATCCTGTCCCAGTCCAGCAGCATGTAGAAGGCCACCACCGGCACCACGACGATGAACACCACGAAGTTGACGACGCCCATCGCCGAGGACAGCACCGTGGTCACCAGCTCGCCGCCGCGCGCGCGGATCATCTCGCCCACGCCGGCGAGGGTGGAGCGCAGGACGCTTTCATTGTCCATGATCGTGGGGAAACGCGCCTCGAGGAAGGTCTGAAGCTGGGCAAACATCTGCGGCGCGGTGTTGATCAGCTGCGCAAGCTGGCGCACCAGCGTCGGGATCACCAGCAGCGCCGCCAGCACGAACACCACGATGGCGATGATGGAAATCACCGCGGTCGCGGCGGTACGCGACAGGCCCGCCCGTTCCAGCCGGTCGGCGACGGGGTCCATGAAATAGGCCACCGCGCCGCCCACCAGGAAGGGCAGGATCACGTTGCCCAGGGCCCACAGGACGACAAGGAACACCGCTGCGGCGATCCCCCAGTATTTCATCTGTTGCCGGACCGGCAGCGCCATCATCGTCTTCCTTCGGGTCTGCCGCGAGGCCGCGGGCCTTGTGCACTCATCGCCCAGCCCGCCGCGCATCGCAAGCGCCTTGCCCCGCCGCGGGCGGGCGGGCCGCGCAGGATCGCGTCAGCTTGCCTGACAGATGCGTATCGCATAGACGATGTGCAAGTTCTCTCACCCATGGGTTTCGCGGATGCGCCTCTCTCGCTACTTCCTGCCCGTCCTCCGGGAAAATCCCGCCGAGGCGCAGATCGTCTCGCACCGCCTGATGCTGCGCGCGGGAATGATCAAGCAGCAGGCGGCCGGCATCTATTCCTGGCTGCCGCTGGGCTTCAAGGTGCTGCGCCGGATCGAGCAGATCGTGCATGAGGAGCAGATCCGCGCCGGGCATATCCCGCTGCTGATGCCGACGCTGCAACCTGCCGATCTGTGGCGCGAAAGCGGCCGCTATGACGATTACGGCGAGGAAATGCTGCGGATCAGGGACCGGCAGGGCCGCGAGATGCTCTATGGCCCGACCAACGAGGAGATGATCACCGACATCTTCCGCGCGCATGTCAACAGCTACAAGGATCTGCCGCTGACGCTTTACCACATCCAGTGGAAGTTCCGCGACGAGATGCGCCCGCGCTTCGGCGTGATGCGCGGGCGCGAGTTCCTGATGAAGGACGGCTACAATTTCGACCTTACCCGAGAGGATGCGCTGCACGCCTACAACCGCCACCTTGTCAGCTATCTGCGCACCTATGAACGCATGGGCCTGCAGGCGATCCCGATGCGCGCCGACAGCGGCCCGATCGGCGGGGATGACACGCATGAATTCCTGGTGCTGGCCTCGACCGGCGAGTCCGGGGTGTTCTACGATTCCGCCGTCACCGACATCCGGCTGGGCCGGCGCGAGATCGACTATGACGACAAGGCCCAGTGCCAGGCGGTGATGGAGGAGTTCACCTCGCTCTATGCCCGCACCGATGAAACCCACGATGCGGCCCTGTTCGACGCCATTCCCGAAGGGCGGCGCAGGTCGGCGCGCGGGATCGAGGTGGGGCAGATCTTCTACTTCGGCACCAAGTATTCCGAACCGATGGGCGCGAGCGTGGTGACGCCGGATGGCTCCCGCGTGCCGGTGCACATGGGCTCGCACGGGATCGGCGTGTCGCGCCTGGTGGGGGCGATCATCGAGGCGAGCCACGATGACAGGGGTATCGTCTGGCCCGAGGGCGTGACGCCGTTCCACGCCGGGATCGTCAACCTCAAGCAGGGCGACGCGGGCACCGACAGCGCCTGCGAGGCGATCTATGCCGCGCTGAAGGCAAAGGGGCTGGACCCGCTCTACGACGACCGCGACGAACGGGCGGGGGCGAAGTTCGCGACGATGGACCTGATCGGCCTGCCCTGGCGGATCACGGTCGGGCCGCGCGGCCTTGCGGCGAACAAGGTGGAGCTGACCTCGCGCCGCAGCGGCATCAGCGAGGAGATGAGCCCCGAGGCCGCGGTGGCGCGGGTCGCGGAGATCTACGCGGGGCTGTAGCGGGGCGGGGCTGTAGCGGGGCGGGGCTGTAGCGGGGGCGGCCGCCCCGGCGATGCGCTGGTGCCGGTGACGCGCGAACGCGTCATCCATGGCGGGCAGGCCCGCCTTCACCGCCCGCGCGCGCATCCGCCGCTGGCTGTGGCCCGCTGGCCCCGGTCCGGGCTTCGGTTTTGTTGCAGCGCGGCCTTTCGCTTGCGAAACTTTGTTGCGCGATGCTAAGACTTCGCGGCCAGTTCAGGACCACGGCGGGCACGATGCCCGGCGACAGGGGGAGAGACAGTGAAGATCGGGGCACCCAAGGAGATTTTTCCGGGCGAGGCGCGCGTCGCCATGACACCGGGTTCGGCCGTGCAGCTGCAAAAGCTGGGGCATGAGTGTTTCGTCGAGGCAGGCGCCGGGACGGGCGCCGGGATTTCGGACGCGGATTATGCCGCAGCCGGGGTGACGGTGGTGCAGGATGCAGCCGCGCTGTTCGCGGCGGTGGATGTGCTCGTCAAGGTGCGCCCGCCCGCGCCCTCCGAGGTGGAGATGCTGCGCGCCGGCCAGACGCTGATCTCGTTCTTCTATCCGGCGCAGAATGCCGAACTTCTGGAGCAGGCCCGGGCGCAGGGCGCCACGGTCGTCGCGATGGACATGGTGCCGCGCATCAGCCGGGCGCAGAAGATGGACGCGCTGTCCTCGATGGCGAACATCGCCGGCTACCGCGCGGTGATCGAGGCGGCCGGCAATTTCGGCCGCTTCCTGACCGGGCAGGTGACGGCGGCGGGCAAGGTGCCCCCGGCGCAGGTGCTGGTGGTGGGCGCGGGCGTTGCCGGGCTTGCCGCGATCGGCACCGCGACCAGCCTTGGCGCCGTCGTCCATGCCTTCGACGTGCGCCCCGAAGTCTCCGAGCAGATCGAATCGATGGGCGCGAAGTTCGTGTTTCTCGAATTCGAGCCGACGCAGGACGGCGCCGCGACGGGTGGCTACGCCGCCCCCTCGAGCCCCGAGTTCCTCGAAAGGCAGTTGGCGAAGTTCCGCGAACTGGCGCCGCAGATGGATATCGTCATCACCACCGCGCTGATCCCCGGCCGGCCCGCGCCCAAGCTGTGGACCGGGGACATGGTGGCGATGATGAAGCCCGGCTCGGTCGTCGTAGATCTCGCCGCCGAGCGGGGCGGCAACTGCGATCTGACGGTGCCGGACGAAAGGATCGTCAGCCCGAACGGCGTGACCATCATCGGCTATACCGACTTCCCCAGCCGGATGGCGGCGCAGGCCAGCACGCTCTATGCCACCAATATCCGCCACATGATCACCGACCTGACGCCGAAGAAGGATGGCGTGATCGTCCACAACATGGAGGATGACGTGATCCGCGGCGCGACGGTGACGCATGACGGCGCGATCACCTTCCCGCCGCCGCCGCCGAAGATCGCGGCCATCGCCGCCGCGAAGCCGAAGGAGAAGCCGCGCGAGTTGACGCATGAGGAGAAGCGCGCGGCCGAAACCGCCGCTTTCCGCAAGGCGACGCGCCG
Organism: Rhodobacteraceae bacterium UBA6141; assembly: GCA_002423245.1. GTDB lineage: Bacteria > Pseudomonadota > Alphaproteobacteria > Rhodobacterales > Rhodobacteraceae > Frigidibacter. The sequence continues at coordinate 1,201 of DIVD01000011.1, read as the reverse complement.
GCAGGTGGGGTTGCTGGCGGCGGGCACGGTGCTGATCCTTCTGGTCGGCACGGTGGCGCCGGCCAGCTTCATGAGCCATTTCATCGTGTTCGCGCTGGCCTGCTTCATCGGCTTCCAGGTGATCTGGAACGTGTCGCACAGCCTTCACACGCCACTCATGGCGGTGACGAACGCGATTTCGGGCATCGTGATCCTCGGCGCGCTGCTGCAGGTCGGATCGGGAAGCTGGATCGTGGTGCTGCTTGCCTCGATCTCGGTGCTGATCGCCACGATCAACATCGTGGGGGGCTTCCTCGTGACACGGCGGATGCTCGCCATGTTCCAGAAATCCTGAGGGGGCTGCGGATATGTCCACGGGTATCGTTTCCGCCGCCTATATCTCGGCGGCCATCCTGTTCATCCTGTCGCTCGGCGGGCTTTCCGGCCAGGAAAGCGCCAAGCGCGCGGTGTGGTACGGCATCGCCGGCATGGCGCTGGCGGTGGTGGCCACCATTTTCGGGCCCGACAGCGGCCGGCTGATCATCGTGCTGCTGATGATCCTCGCCGGGGCCTTCCTCGGCTATCTCGTCGCCAGCCGCGTGCAGATGACGGACATGCCGCAGCTTGTGGCGGCGCTGCACAGCTTCGTCGGCCTTGCGGCGGTGTTCATCGGCTTCAACGCCGAACTGGAACTTGGCCGGATCGAGGCGCTGCGCGCCGCGGGCGATGTCGCGGCCATCGAGGCGCTGCGGGGGTTCGCCGCGGTCCTGGCGCACAAGACCGCGGCCGAGATCAACATGCTCAAGGTCGAGGTCTTCCTCGGCGTGTTCATCGGCGCGGTGACCTTCACCGGCTCGGTCGTGGCCTTCGGCAAGCTCGCCGGCAAGCTTGACGGCAAGGCGAAAAAGCTGCCGGGCGGGCACCTGCTGAACGCGGGCGCGGCGATCCTGTCGCTGATCCTGCTGGTGCTCTATGTGAACGGGGCGGGGATCTGGACGCTGCTGGCGATGACGCTGCTGGCGCTCTTCATCGGCTATCACCTGATCATGGGCATCGGCGGCGCCGACATGCCGGTGGTCGTGTCGATGCTCAACAGCTATTCGGGCTGGGCGGCGGCGGCGATCGGCTTCACGCTGGGCAATGACCTTCTGATCGTGACCGGCGCGCTGGTCGGCTCCTCGGGCGCGATCCTCAGCTACATCATGTGCAAGGCGATGAACCG
>DIVD01000062.1 GCA_002423245.1 Rhodobacteraceae bacterium UBA6141 | reverse complement strand
TGCCGTGGTCGACATGGCCCATGATCGTGATGATCGGCGGGCGCGGCACCAGGTCTTCCTCGGCATCGCGCACCGTGTCGATGACCTGTTCCACATCGGCGTCAGACACGCGAACCGCCTTGTGGCCGAATTCCTCGATCACCAGTTCCGCCGTGTCGGCGTCGATGGCCTCGTTCATGCTGACCATCAGGCCCATCTTCATCAGCGACTTGACCACATCGGCAGCGCGTTCGGCCATCCGGTTGGCGAGTTCCTGCACCACGATGGTCTCGGGCAGCTGCACGTCGCGCACCATCTTCTCGGCGCGCTGGCCCGAGCCCATTGCCTTCTGGCGGGCCTTGTCCTGCTTGCGCTTCATCGCGGCGAGCGAGCGGGTGCGCCCGCCCTCGCCGTTCAGCGCCTCGTTCAGCGACAGCCGGCCGGTGCGGCGGCTGTCCTCGGCACCCTTGGTCTTGCGCGCATCGCGGTCGGCCGCGGCATCACGCTCGCGGTCGGTCTTGCGCGGGGCAGTCGAGGTCACGCCCTTGGTCGCCGCACGCGAGGCGGCGGCCTCGGCAGCGGCCGGATCGGCCGGCGCCTCTGCACCCGCGGGTTTGCGGACGTCTTCCTTCTTCTGCGCGCGGATTTCGGCTTCCCGCAGCTTGCGCGCATCTTCCTCGGCCTTCAGGCGCAGGGCTTCCTGATGCTCGCGCTCCTCGCGCTCCTTCGCCTCGATCTCGGCGCGGCGGCTGGCGCGCTCTTCCTCGCGGGCCTTCTCGTCAGCCTCGCGTTGCGCGGCCTCTTCGACCTCGCGGGCCTTGGCAGCGCGCAGGGCGGACAGACGGCGCTCCATTTCGGTGTCGGAAATGCCGGCGGGGCGCTTCGACGGATCGCCCAGGGCGCCGGTGCCGGTTGCCTTGCCCGGGGGCGTCCCGGGTTTGGGCACCACGACACGCTTGCGCTTCGTCTCGACCAGCACGCTTTTCGTCCGGCCATGCGAGAAGCTCTGCTTCACCTGTCCGGAACGCCCGCTGCCGAGCCCAAGGGGTTTTTTGCCGTCAGTATCGCTCATGCCGAATTCGTATCCTTCCCGGCGGTCCTGCCGCCGTCGTGCTTGCCTTCGATGGTCTTGCTGCGCAGACCCGAAAGCTTTGCCGCTTCCTCTACAACACGCGATGCGAGTCCGCCAGCCGCAAGCGCGCCGTGTATCGCATGTTCACGCCCGAATGCCAAACCCAATTCCCGGGCTGTCAGGCATCCGAAATATCGCCCGCCGGGGGGGGTCCACAGCTTGGACTTGCCGCGCTCGGATCCGTCCGACGCCTGCAGCAGCACCTTCGCCCGGCCCTGCGCAAGCCACTCCTTGACCTTCTCGAAGCCGGTCACCGCCTCGCCCGCCTTGCGGGCCAGCGACACCAGATGCACCACGCGGTCCGCCAGCATCGCCTCCACCCGGTCCACCAGATCGGGAGGAACCGTCACCGGCGCCTTTGCCGCGCGGGCGAACAGGCCCTTCTTCGCGGCCTTTTCCAGCGCGTCGCGGTCGGCGGTCACCCACATCCCGCGCCCCGGCAGCTTTTCCGCAAGGTCGGGCACGACCGTTCCGTCGGGCGCCACCACGAAGCGGATCAGCCCCGCCTTCGGCTGCGTCTCGCCGGTCGCAATGCACCGGCGTTCCGCCTCGCCGTCTTCCCTGTCCCGGCCCCCCCGCGTCATCGGTTATCCTCCCGAGGCCGGTTTCAGGCCTCGCCCTCCGCCACAAGTTCGGCTTCGGGCCGGGCGGCAAGCTCCGAGGGATCGACCCAGCCAAGCTGGATCCGCGCCGTCATCACCAGATGCTGCGCTTCCTCGAGGCTCATGTCGAATTTCTCGAGGATGCCTTCGTCCTTCATGCGCTCGCCGTTCACCGTCGTCCAGCCACCGGCCAGCTCCCAGTCGGCGCAGGTGGCGAAGTCTTCGAGCGTCTTCACGCCATCCTTCGCCAGCGCCTCCACCATCTGGGGTGTCAGGCCCTCGAATTCAATAAGGCTGTCCTCGACTCCCAGCGCGCGCGCCGCATCCAGCGCCTTGCGGTTCTGTTCCTCGATATGGTCGCGGGCGCGGGCCTGAAGTTCGGCGGCGGTCGCCTCGTCCACGCCCTCGATCACCAGCAGCTCGTCCAGATCGACATAGGCGACCTCCTCGAGGTTGGTGAAGCCTTCCGACACCAGCAACTGCGCAAAGGTCTCGTCAAGGTCCAGCGCGGCCATGAACATGCCGGTGCGTTCGGCGAACTCGGCCTGCCGACGCTCGGATTCCTGCGCTTCGGTCAGGATGTCGATGTCGAGCCCGGTCAGCTGGCTGGCAAGGCGCACGTTCTGCCCGCGGCGGCCGATGGCCAGCGAAAGCTGTTCGTCCGGCACCACCACCTCGATGCGGTTCGCCTCCTCGTCGATCACCACCTTCGACACTTCGGCCGGCTGCAGCGCGTTCACAAGGAAGGTCGCCTGATCCTCGTTCCAGGGGATGATGTCGATCTTCTCGCCCTGAAGCTCGTTCACCACCGCCTGCACCCGGCTGCCGCGCATCCCCACGCAGGCGCCGACCGGGTCGATGGAGCTGTCATAGCTGATGACGGCGATCTTGGCGCGGCTGCCCGGATCGCGGGCCACGGCCTTGATCTCGATGATGCCGTCATAGATCTCCGGCACCTCCATCTTGAACAGCTCGGCCATGAACTGCGGATCGGTGCGCGACAGGAAGACCTGCGGGCCGCGGGCCTCGCGGCGCACGTCCTTGATGTAGGCGCGGATGCGGTCGTTCGGGTGATAGCTTTCGCGGCCGATCTTCTCGTTCCGGCGCAGGATGGCTTCGCCGCGGCCGATATCCACGATGATGTTGCCGTATTCCTCGCGCTTGACGACGCCGTTGATGATGGTGCCCTTGCGGCCCTCGAACTCCTCGAACTGGCGGTCCCGCTCGGCCTCGCGCACCTTCTGCAAGATTACCTGCTTGGCCGATTGCGCGGCGATGCGGCCCAGATCGACGGGGGGAACCTCGTCCACGATCTCGTCGCCGACCTTCGGATCGGCCAGAAACTGCTTTGCCTGCGCGACGGTCATCTGCGCCTGATAGCTTTCGACCGCGTCATCCTCGACGACCGTGCGCACGCGGGTGAACTGCGCGCGGCCGGTCTTGCGGTCGATGGATACGCGGATGTCCATCTCGGAGCCGTAGCGGGACTTCGCCGCACGCGCGAGCGACTCCTCCATCGCCTGGATGACAAGCTCGGGGTCGATCATCTTCTCGCGCGCGACCGCCTCGGCGGTCTGCAGAAGTTCCAGCTGGTTGGCGGAAGTGATTGCCATGGTCACGCCTCCTCGGACGGGTCGGTGTCTGTATCGGTTTCGGTTTCGATCTCGTCGAACTGGTCTTCGTCGAGGATGCCCGCCGCCTTGCGCTGGCGCAGCATCTCGGCGATCAGCTCGTCGGTCAGGATCAGTTTCGCGTCGGTCAGCCAGTCGAACTTCAGGCCGATGGTCTGGATGCCATTGGCGCCGTCCTCGATGTTGATCAGCACCTCGTCGCCTTCGGTGCCGACAAGGATGCCCTTGAAGCGCTTGCGCCCCTCGATCTGGGCCTCGGTCTCGATGCGGGCCTCGTAGCCCTCCCACATGTCGAAATCCTTGAGCCGGGTCAGCGGCCGGTCGATGCCGGGGCTGGAGACCTCGAGGTAATAGTTGTCCTCGATCGGATCCTCGACATCGAGGATCGCAGAGACCGCGGTGGACAGCTTCGCGCAATCCTCGACATCGATCCCGCCCTCGGGACGGTCGGCCATGATCTGCAGCGTCTTGGTCTGCCCGCCCATCAGCCGGATGCGGACCAGTTCGAACCCCAGCCCCTCGATGGCGGGGGCGACGATTTCGGCCAGGCGCCGGTCGATGGCGGTCTTGGCGATCAGGTCGCTCATGTTCGGATCCTCGAAAAACAAAAAACGGGCCGTGGCGGCCCGTTGCAAGCTCCGGTGGGCCGCGGGGTCCGGACCCCCGCAGCGCCGCTGTTGAAGGCGCATATACGCAAGCCGCGCCGGGTTTGCAAGCGGCTTCGCGTCAGCCCTGCCGCGGATTGAAGCGCCAGACCCACAGGTTCAGCGCCGCCGCGACCACAAGCCAGGCAAGGTAGGGCACGATCAGCAGGCCCGCCACCGTGTCCAGCGCCCAGAAGCTGACCAGCATCCCCACCACGGCGATCAGCAGCCCCGCCATCACCACCAGCCCGGTCAGCATCCGGTGCGCGCCGAAGAACACCGGCGTCCACAGCGTGTTGAACGCGATCTGCATCGCCCAGAAGGCCATCGCCTGCGCATTGCCGGGCAGCACCGCCACCCGCGTCGCGGCATAGCTCGACAGCAGGTAGAGCAGGATCCACACCACCGGAAACGCCCAGTTCGGCGGCGTCCATGCCGGCTTGCGCAGGCCCAGATACCACTCCCCCGGCTTGAACAGGAACCCGGTGGCGGCCGCGGCGGCCGAGGCGGCAAGGAAGGTCAGGAACAGCGGCAGGGTCATCATCGGCATGTATCCGTTCGTCTTGGCAGGGGCGAAAGCGTCGCGCCGCGCTCAGGGTCCGTCGCGCAGGCCGTTCATCACCCGCACCAGTTCCGCGCTGATCCCGGGTTCGGACAGGGCATGGCCCGCCGCCGGCACCATCCGCAGCCTGGCGCGGGTCCAGCCCTCGGCGAGCTTCCAGGCCGAGACCGGCGGGCAGATCATGTCGTAGCGGCCCTGCACGATGCTGGCGGGGATATGCTCGATCCGCCGGCGCTGCCGCAGGATCTGGCCGTCCTCCTCCAGAAAGGCCGCGTTGGCGAAATAGTGGTTCTCCAGCCGGGCGAAGGCGCGGGCGTAATCCGACGGCGCCTCGCCAGGCAGCGGCACATGGTCGATGCTCGCCAGCGCGTTTTCCCAATGCGCCCAGATCCCCGCGTGCCGCGCCTCGATGGCATGGTCCCCGCAGAACAGCCGCCGGTGATAGGCGGCGATCAGGTCGCCGCGCTCGTCCTCGGGGATCGGGCGCAGGAAATCCGCCCAGAGGTCGGGCCAGAACGCCCCCGCCCCGCCGCCATAGAACCAGTCCAGCTCTGCCTGCGTCGCCAGAAACACCCCGCGCAGCACCAGATGCGCCACCCGGTCCGGATGCGCCTGCGCATAGACCAGCGCCAGCGTCGCGCCCCAGCTTCCGCCGAACACGATCCAGCGGTCGATGCCAAGCGTCTCGCGGATGCGCTCGATATCGGCGACCAGATGCCAGGTGGTATTCGCCTCGACAGCGGCATGGGGGCGCGAGCGCCCGCAGCCGCGCTGGTCGAACAGCACCGTGCGATACACCGACGGGTCGAAATAGCGCCGCATCGCCGGCGAGCAGCCGCCCCCCGGCCCTCCGTGCAGCACAAGCACCGGCAGGCCCTGCGGATGGCCGCATTGCTCCACGTAAAGACGGTGGCCCTCGCCCACCTCCAGCATCCGCTGATCGAAGGGATCAGCCGGCGGATAGAGATGGGCACCCGGCGCGCGCTTTTGACCTGCGGTTCTGTCCATGATCAGACTATATAGCGCAAAAGCATCGCCCGCCACCAGCCGAGGATTTCCCATGACCGCCGCCGACACGAACACCGTCGATCCCGCCGAAGTGGCGAAATTCGAGGCGATGGCCGCGGAATGGTGGGATCCCGCGGGCAAGTTTCGCCCGCTGCACCTGATGAACCCCTGCCGGCTGGACTACATCACCGGCCAGATCGCGGCAGAGTTCGGGCGCGATCTGCGCTCGCCCGCGCCCTTCGCCGGGTTGCGGCTGCTGGATATCGGCTGCGGCGGCGGGCTTTTGTCGGAACCGATGGCGCGGCTGGGGGCAACGGTCGTGGGCGCCGATGCCGCGCCGGGCAACATCCCGGTCGCGCAGCTTCACGCCCGCCAGTCGGGGCTGGAGATCGACTATCGCCACACCACCGCCGAGGCGCTGGCGGCGGCTGGCGAGCAGTTCGACGTGATCCTGAACATGGAAGTGGTGGAGCATGTGCCCGGCCCGGCAGAGTTCCTGACCGCCTGCCAGCGGCTGCTCAGGCCCGGCGGGCTGATGATCTGCTCGACGATCAACCGCAACGGCAAGTCGTTCCTGATGGCGATCGTCGGGGCGGAATGGGTGATGCGCTGGCTGCCCAAGGGCACACACGACTGGGCGAAATTCATCACGCCGGACGAGCTTTATGCCCTGTTGCGGCAGGCGGGGCTGGACCCGGTGGACCGCAAGGGGACGGTGTTCAATCCGCTTGGCTGGTCGTGGTCGCTGTCGGCCTCCGACCTCGGGGTGAACTATGTCACCGCCAGCGTGAAGCGCGCAGAGCGCGTCAGTCCTTGCCCTGCGGCTGGCCCTTCTTGAACTCCTCGGGGCTGTGCGCCGAGCCTTCGTGATCGTCCTGATCGTTCTGGCGGCGCGGCGGTTCGGGGCGCTTCTCTTCGGCTTTCTTGGGGGCGTTGGGCATGGTGGTTCTCCTTGCTGCCATGGCACAACGCGGCAGGCGGCCCGCAGGTTTCGCGCCTTCAGGCGCCCCCCGCAGGTTTCGCGCCTTCAGGGCGCCCCGGCCGGTTTCGCGCCTTCAGGCGCCGGCATCGAGCCGGTTGCGGAACTCTCGCAAGACCCGCAGCCCGGCGCGCACCTTCTCGGCGCCCATCGCACCCACCACCTCGGCGATCACCGGGGTCAGCGCCGCCAGCGCCGCATCGCGCGCCGCGCGCCCCGCCGGGCTGATTGACACGAACTTGCGGCGGGCGTCGTCCCAGTCGGGGCGGATATGCACATGCCCGGCCCATTCCAGTTTCGACAGCGTGTTGGTCATCGCGCCGCGGGTGACGTGGAAGGTCACCGCCAGTTGCGCGGGGGTGCGCTCCTCCTGTGCCCGCGCCAGATGGTTCAGCACCGAGAAATGCGAGATCTCCATCCCCTTCGGCAGCGCCTTGGCAACGACGGCGCGCGCAAGCTGGTCGGCCATGAAGACCTCGGCGAACAATGCCGCGGCCAGCGCCTCCGTCTGCGGATCGGCGGCGTCGGGCATCAGGGGCCGTCGAAGGGGCGGTCATGCGTCAGCGAAGGCACCCGCGCCCGCGCCTTCTCCACCTCGGCCATGTCCAGATCGACCAGGCTGATCCCGACCTCGGTGCTGCCATCCACCAGCACCTCGCCCCAGGGCGACACGGCAAGCGAGTGGCCATGCGTGCGCCGCGGCCTGCCGTTGTGGCTGGCATGGGTGCCGCATTGCGCCGGGGCCAGCACATAGGCGCCGGTCTCGATCGCGCGGGCGCGCAGCAACGGCTCCCAATGGGCGGCGCCGGTGGTGTCGTTGAAGGCGGCGGGCACCGTCAGCACCTGCGCGCCGGCCTGCGCCAGCCGGCGGAACAGATGCGGAAAGCGCAGGTCATAGCACACCGTCATCCCGACCCTGGCGAAGGGCGTATCCGCCAGCACCGCCCTTGTGCCCGGCCGGTAGCCCGCCGATTCGCGGTACTGTTCGGTCTCGGACACGTTCACGTCGAACATGTGGATCTTGTCATAGCGCGCGACGATGCCGCCATCCGGGCCGATCAGGAAGCTGCGATTGGCAAAGCGGCCATCGGCGTCATGGGTCTTGATCGCCAGCGAGCCGATCAGCAGCCAGATCCCGGCGCGCTCCGCCTCCTGCCGCAGTTCGGCAAGGGTGCGGTCATCCTCCTCATGCGCCAGCACCTGCTGCTGATGCGCCCGGTCCGACGACAGGCAGTTCGTCACCTCGGGCGTCAGCACGAAGCCGGCCCCGCCCGCTACCGCCTCGCGCAGCAGAATGCGGGTCACGGCAAGGTTTTCCGCCGGATCATCGGTCGCCGAAAGCTGGATCAGGGCAGCGCGCATCCCCTAGCCCCTCAGCAGCGCGTCAAGCTTGCCGGCACGATCCAGCGCGTGAATGTCATCCGACCCGCCGACCGGTTTCCCGCCGATGAAGATCTGCGGCACGGTATGGCGGCCCCCGGCGCGCTGCATCATCTCGGCCCGCTTGCCCGGATCGGCGCTGACATCGGTTTCCTCGAAGGCGACGCCCTTCGCCGTCAGCAGCCGTTTCGCGGCGAGGCAATAGGGGCACGAGGGGGTCGTATAGATTTCAACGCGTTGCATGGGCCGGTCCTTCTAGCTGACCTGAACCATACAGGCAGTCAGCCGTCCTTCGCAACGCGCGCGAGCGCCAGCACCGAAACCGAGGCGGCGCCCGCGGCGCGCAGCGCCTCCGCCGCGGCGGCAAACGTGGCGCCAGAGGTCATCACGTCATCGACGATCAGCACGCTGCGCCCGGCAATGGCCGCGCCGCGCGGCGGGTTGACGCGAATCGCCTCCGCCATGTTCTCGAACCGCTGCTCGCGGCCGCGCCCCTCCTGGCTGGGCGTGGCGCGGATGCGTTGCAGAAGGTCGGGGCAATGGTCCAGCCCCGCCAGCCGCGCAAGCTGCCCCGAGAGCAGCGCCGACTGGTTGAAACGCCGCTTCAGAAACCGCCGCCAGTGCAGGGGGATCGGCGTGACAAGCATGTCCGGCGCAAGGATCGGCGCGGCGGCGGCGGCGAGCCAGCCGGCCATCGGCCGCGCCAGATCCTGCCGGTCGCCATGCTTCAGCGCCAGCACCAGCCGCCGCCCCGTGTCGCGATAGACCAGCGCGGCGCGGCCCCGGTCCCAGGGGCGGGCAATGGTCAGGCAATCGTCGCAATGTTCGGCCCGCCCCTCATCCTCGCCCGGAAGCGGCGCCCCGCAGGTGTCGCAGACCAGCCCGCGGATGAAGCCGGTCTCCCGCCAGCACGCGGCGCACAGGCCGAACTCGTCGGACACCGCGCCGCCGCAGGACAGGCATTGCGGCGGGAACAGCACGCGAAGCCCGTGCCGCAGGCCGCGGCCAAGCCCGCCCGGCAGCCCGCTTTGCAATCCCCTGCGAAGCGCCCTAATATCCGTTGCCATGCCGCCGCACTCCGTTCCGCTGCTGACCGACCGCAAGGCGCTGGCCCTGCACCGCGCCCGCGCCCTTGCCCAGGGCGCGGAGCTGTTCCTGCACGAGGACGCCGCCGACGAGATCCAGCAAAGGCTCGGCGAGGTTAACAGAAGGTTTACGGCGCCCGCCCTGGTGAGCGGAGTCCCCGATTTCTGGCGGGGCGTGGTCCCGGGGGCGCGCATGGTCGCCGATGAGGACCGGCTCGACCTGGCGGAAGGCGCGCATGATCTGGTGATCCACGCGATGGCGCTGCACTGGGCGAACGATCCGGTGGGGCAGATCGTGCAATGCCGCCGCGCGCTGGTGCCGGACGGGCTGTTCCTCGGGGTGCTGTTCGGCGGGCAGACCCTCGCCGAACTGCGCGCCGCCCTGGCAGAGGCAGAGGTGGCGCTGACCGGCGGCCTGTCCCCGCGCGTGCTGCCGATGGGCGAGATCCGCGAGCTTGGCGGGCTGCTCCAGCGCGCCGGCCTTGCGCTGCCGGTCGCCGATGCGGCGGTCAGGACGGTGCATTACCGCGACCTGTGGCACCTGATCCGCGACCTGCGCGGCATGGGCGAGACGAACGCGCTTGCCGCCCGCCGCCCCGGCCCGCTGCCGCGTCCGGTGCTGGCACGGGCGGCGCAGGTCTATGCGGACAGCTTCCCCGCGCCCGAGGGGCGCATCCGCGCCAGTTTCGAGATGATCTTCCTGACCGGCTGGGCCCCGCATGAAGACCAGCAGCAGCCGCTGCGCCCCGGATCGGCGACGCGCCGGCTCGCCGACGCGCTGCGCATCCCCGGCTCAGGCGGCTGAGGCAAGCGCGGCCTCATCCAGCGCCGCGAGGAAACTTTTCGACCACCAATGCACATCCTGCGTCAGCAGGCCCTCCATCAGCGCCTCGTAGCGCCTGCTGCGTTCCGACCGCGGCATCGTCAGCGCGGTCAGCATCGTGGCGGCGATCTGCTCGTCGTCATGCGGGTTGACCATCAGCGCCTCGGTCATCTGCTCGGCGGCGCCGGCAAAGCGGCTGAGCACCAGCACGCCCGGATCCGCGGGGTTCTGCGCCGCGACAAACTCCTTCGCCACAAGGTTCATGCCATCCATCAGCGGCGTGACAAGCCCCACATGCGACGCGCGGTAGAGCCCCGCAAGCGTTTCCCGCGGAATCGGTCGGTGAATGTAGCGGATCGGCGCCCAGGTGATGTCGGCGAAGCGGCCGTTGATGCGCCCCGCCAGATGCTCCAGCTCGTCGCGGATGTCGTCATAGGCCTTCACCCCCTCGCGCGTGGGCGGCGAGATCTGCAGCAGCGAGACATGCCGGTGCCAGTCCTCGTGCCGCTCCAGAAAGGTCCCGAAGGCGCGGAAGCGTTGCGGCAGCCCCTTGGAATAGTCCAGCCGGTCCACCCCGATCATCATCTGCCGCGTCGGTTTCACGATGCCCTGCGGCAGGAGGTCGAACTGTTCCGCGGCAAGCTTTGCGAAATCCGCCGCGTCGATGCCGATCGGAAAGGCGGCGACGCGGGTGGTTTCCTTGCCAAGCCGCAGGATGTCGCCCTCGCCCTCCTCGGCACCGCCCAGAAGCGTGAGGCCCGCGCGGGCATGGACCACGTCGCGTTCCACCTGCAGCCCGACCAGATCATAGCGCATCAGCCATTTGCACATCTCGGCGCCGTAGGGCATCGCCTGCATCGCCAGATGTGTGGGGAACGGCGTGTGCAGGAAGAAGCCGATGGCATTCTGCGCCCCCAGCAGCCGCAATTCATGGGCCAGCGGCATCAGGTGGAAGTCATGCACCCACAGCCGGTCATCGGGGCGCAGGATGCCCTTCACCATCCGCGCCACACGCCGGTTCACGCTGCGATAGGCGTCGTAATACTCGCTCCTGATCTCCATCAGGTCGGTGCGATCGTGGAACAGCGGCCAGAGCACGGAATTGGCGTAGCCGGCGTAGTAGTTGTCCTTTTCCTCGGGCGAGAGGTCGAAGCTCAGCCGCCGGAAGGGGCCGCCCTCTATCTCGGTCAGCGTGTCCGAGGGGTTCTCGACCGTTTCCGCGGCCGAGCCGATCCAGATCCCCCCCGTCCTCGCCAGCACATCCGAAAGCGCGACGACAAGCCCGCCAGAGGGGTTGGGGCCCAGCGGAATGCGGTTCGATATGCAGATCAGCCTGCCCATGAATATCCCTCCCGTTCAGGTTCGATTGCCGCCGCAAGCCAGGCACGCACCGCCCCCGGCCCCTCCAGCCGCCAGCGGGCGGCGCTGCCGCCCTCGCCCACCTTCACGCCAAGCCCGCCGCCCGCCTGCGCCCAGATCAGCGCGGGCTCGTCGGTCGTGTCGTCGCCAAGGTAAACGGGGCGGCGGCCCGCGAAGGGCGCGGCCTTGGCGACCTGCCGCAAGGCCGCATCCTTGGTCGCGCCTTCGGGGCGCAGCTCGAAGGCCATCTTGGCCGGCTGCAGGCGCAGGCGGGGACAGAGCCGCAGCATCTCTTCGGCAAAGGCGCGCGCGATCGGCTCTGCCTCGGGCCGGGCGCGGAAGTGGATCGCGGCGCCGTGCGGCTTGGCCTCGGCCAGCAGATCATGCGCTTCGGCAAACGCGGCAAAGCGGGCGTGCAGCGCGGCCAGGTCCGCCTCGTCCCCCACCCCATCCTCGCCCTGCCCCGGCAGGTCGAGCCCGCGGCTTTCCGCCCCGTGGCTGCCGATCAGCGGGCCGTCGAACTGCGGCAGGAAGGCGGTCAGCTCCGCCATCGCGCGGCCCGAAACCAGCGCAAGCGCGCCTCCGCACATCGCATGCAACTCCATCAGCAGATCGGCGAGCCCCTCCGGCACATGCACCGCATCGGGGCGGGGGGCGATATCGACAAGCGTGCCGTCGAAATCCAGAAAAATCGCGTCCTCTTCGGGAACCAGTGCGGGTGGCGCGCTGTTGTGGGCGTTAGTCGTCATGTATTCCTGTCCTTGCGGCTCTTGCGGGCGCCGACATCCGTCTGCCGATTGACCCCAAGTCAAAACGGGTTATGTGCGGATCGGTTCCGACAAAACGCAGCCGACCGCTTCCAGACCAGGACAGACCCCATGAACGAGTCCCTTCGCTCCCCGCGCCTGATGCACGCGCCCGACGATCATCCGCCGGTGCCGCCGGCGAGGATCGGGGTTCTCGTCGCCAATCTGGGCACGCCAGACGGTTACGATTACTGGTCCATGCGACGGTACCTCAACGAGTTCCTGTCCGACAAGCGCGTGATCGACTATCCGTCGTGGAAATGGCAGCCCATCCTGCAGGCGATCGTGCTGACGAAGCGGCCCTTCACCTCTGGCGCGAACTACAGGCTGATCTGGAACACCGAGGCGGATGAAAGCCCGCTGATGACCATCACCAAGGCGCAGGTGGCAAAGCTTTCTGCGGCGATTTCGGCGCGTTACGGCGCAGAGGTGATGGTCGATTACTGCATGCGCTACGGCAACCCCTCCACCAGGGCGGTGGTGGACCGGATGGTGAAGGCGGGGTGCGAGAAGATCCTGTTCTTGCCGCTTTACCCGCAATATGCCGGTGCCACGTCCGCGACCGCCAACGATGAATTCTTCCGCGCCATGATGACGCAAAAGCGCCAGCCCGCGGTGCGCACCGTGCCCGAGTATTTCGACCATCCGCTCTATATCGAGGCGCTGGCGCAATCGGTGGAGCGGGCCTATGCCGCGCTGGACCGCAAGCCCGACGTTCTGGTTGCCTCCTATCACGGGATGCCGAGGCGCTATCTGATGGCGGGCGATCCCTACCATTGCCAGTGCCAGAAGACCTCGCGCCTGCTGCGCGAGCGGCTGGGCTGGGACAAGGACGCGATCGACACCACCTTCCAGTCGGTCTTCGGCCCCGAGGAGTGGCTGAAGCCCTATACCGTCGAGCATGTGGCACAGCTGGCGCGGCAGGGCCGCCGGCATGTCGCCGTGATCTCTCCCGCCTTCGCGGCCGACTGCATCGAGACGCTGGAAGAGATCAACGGCGAGATTCGCCATGCGTTCGAGGATGCGGGCGGCGAGAGCTTCACCTACATCCCCTGCCTCAACGACGACGACGCGCATATCGCGGCGCTGATGGCGGTGATCGGCGACAATCTGGCGGGCTGGGTGCGCTCGCCTGCGGCGGCCTGACATCGCGCAGCCGGAACGCGGTTTTCCGGCCCCGCCCGCCCTCAGGGCGCCGTGGGGCGCACGCCCGGGGATGCACGGCCCGGCAGGCGCGGCGCGGCCGCCAGCAGGCTGCGGGTATAGGGGTGCTCGGGCGCGGACAGCACCCGGTCCGTGGGCCCCGCCTCGACGATCCGGCCCGCCTGCATCACCATCACCCGGCCGGTGATCGCCCGCACCACGCCGAGGTCGTGGCTGACGAACAGGTAGGACAGCCCGTGGCTGTCCTGCAGCGCCGCCAGCAGGTCCAGCACCTGCGCGCGCACCCGAACGTCCAGCGCGCTCACCGCCTCGTCCAGCACGATCAGCGCGGGCCGGGTGATCAGCGCGCGGGCAATGGCGATGCGCTGGCGCTGCCCGCCGGAAAACTCGTGGATATGGCGGCGCGCATCCTCGGGGCGCAGGCCGACCTCCGCCAGCGCCGCCGCCACCCGCGCGCGCCAGTCCGCCGGGCGGGCGGGCAGCAGGTGGAAGGGCTCCGCCACCAGCCGCTCTACCCGCCAGCGCGGATCGAAGCTGCCATAAGGATCCTGGAACACCGCCTGCATCCCCGCCCGCATCGCGCGCGGCATGGCGGGCGAGACCGGCGCACCCGCCAGCCGGATCGTGCCCCCCTGCACCGGATCGAGCCCGAGGATCGCCCGCGTCAGCGTCGATTTCCCGCAGCCCGATTCGCCGACCAGCCCGAGGCTCTCGCCCCGGTGCAGCGTGAAGCTGACCTCGTCCACCGCCCGCAGCACCGGATGCGGTGCAAGGGGCGCAGGGCGCGCCAGCACATAGTCGCGCCGCACCTGCGCCACCTCCAGCAGCGGCGCGCCTTGTGCGGCGGGCGCCCGGCGCGGCACATGCGCCGAGGCGGCAAAGAGCGCGCTTGTATAGGCGGCCCCGGGGGCGCGGAACACCTGCTCCGTCGGCCCGCTTTCCACCAACCGTCCCGCCTGCATCACCGCCACCCGCCCGGTGCGCCCCGCGACCACCGCAAGATCATGGGTGATGAGCAGCAGCGCCATCCGCTCCTCGGCCACCAGAGCTTGCAGCAGGTCCAGGATCTGCGCCTGCGTCGTCACGTCCAGCGCGGTCGTCGGTTCATCCGCGATCAGCAGCGCCGGGCGCAGCGCGATGGCCAGCGCGATGCACACCCGCTGGCGCTGCCCGCCCGACAGCTCATGCGGATAAAGCCCCAGCCCGAAACGGTCCGCCGGCAGGCCCACCCGGTCGAGCCGCGCCCGCGCGATCTCCAGCGCCGCGGCGCGGGTGGCCGCGCCATGCGTCGTCAGCGTCTCGGCCACCTGCGCGCCGATGGTCTTCATCGGGTTCAGCGCGGTCATCGGCTCCTGAAAGATCATCCCGATCCGCGCGCCGCGAACGCGGCACAGGTCGCGCTCGCGCAGCGCCAGCAGGTCCTGCCCCTCGAACTCCACGCGGCCGGCCGCCTGCGCGCCCAGGGGCAGCAACCCCATCAGCGCCAGCGCGGTCATCGACTTGCCCGAGCCGCTTTCCCCGACCAGCCCCAGCGTCTCGCCCGGCTCCAGCGCCAGCGACACCTCCGACAGCACCGGCGCGGCGCCGATGCGCACCGACAGACGATCCAGCCGCAGCAGCGTCATGCCTGCCGTCCCCGGCCGCGCGGGTCCAGCGCATCGCGCAGCCCGTCGCCCAGCAGGTTCAGCCCCAGCACGGTCAGGACGATCGCCAGCCCCGGAAACAGCGCCACATGCGGGGCAAGCGTCACCATCGTCTGCGCCTCGGCCAGCATCCGGCCCCAGCTTGCGGTGGGCGGCTGCGCGCCAAGCCCGACATAGGACAGCCCCGCCTCGGCCAGGATCCCGAGGCTGAACTGGATGGTGCCCTGCACGATCAACAGGTTGGCGATGTTGGGCAGGATATGCTCGGCCGAGATCCGCGCCGTGCCCTTGCCCGCGACCCGCGCCGCGCGGATATAGTCCAGCGTCCAGAGGCCAAGGGCGCCGCCGCGTGCCACCCGCGCGAACACCGGAATGTTGAAGATGCCGATGGCCAGGATAGCGTTCAGCGCCGAGGGGCCGAAGACGGCGGTGATCAGGATGGCGATCACCAGCGAGGGGAAGGCGAAGATCAGGTCATTGCCGCGCATGATGATCTCGTCCAGCCAGCCCCCGGCACCGGCGGCGGCGATCAGCCCCAGCGGCACCCCCAGCGCCATGCCGATGCCGACCGCGACCACCGCCACCGCGATCGAGGTGCGCGCCCCCGCCATCAGCATCGAGGCGACATCGCGGCCGAAATGGTCCGTGCCCAGCCAGTGCGCGGCCGAGGGGCCCCTCAGCTTGCCGGCGATATCCAGCGCGCCGATGTCGTGGGGCGTCCAGACCAGCGACAGCAGCGCCAGCAGCAGCGCCGCAAGGCTCAGCGCGGCGCCCAGAGCCAGCCCCGGCCTCATCCGCCGCGTCTTCATGCCCGGCGCCTCAGGCGCGGATCGACCAGCGCATAGGCGATGTCGGTGGCGAAGGTGACAAGGATCACCGCGAAGACGAGGATCATCACCACCGATTCCACCACGATCAGGTCGCGCTGCGTGATCGCCTGAAAGATCAGCCGCCCGAGGCCCGGCAGGTAGAACACGTTCTCGATGATGATCGCGCCGGCCAGCAGGAACGAGAACTGCATCCCGAGGATGGTCAGCACCGGCACCAGCGCGTTGCGCAGCGCGTGGTGCGTCAGGGCGCGCGAACGGCTCAGCCCCTTGGCGCGGGCGGTGCGGATATAGTCCTGCTCCAGCGTCTCGATCAGCGCCGAGCGCAGCACCCGGGCGAGGATCGCCGCCTGCGGCAGCGCCAGCGCGACCGAGGGCAGCAGCAGCGCCCCGAGCGCGGGCAACGCCCCCGCCTCCCAGCCGGGGAAGCCGCCGGCAGGAAGCCAGCGCAGGCCCACCGCAAAGACCAGCACCAGCAGCATGGCGAACCAGAAGTTCGGCACCGCGATGCCAAGCTGCGTCAGGCCCATCACCGCCGCATCCCCCGCGCGCCCGCGCCGCGCGGCGGCGTAGAGGCCGACGGGCAGCGCAATCGCGGTGGACAGCGCCAGCGACAGCAGCGCCAGCGGCAGCGAGACTGCCAGCCGGCCCGCGACCAGATCGGCCACCGGCACCCTGTAGGTGTAGGAGATCCCGAAATCGCCCGTCAGCATCCCGCCCGCCCATGACAGATAGCGCGCGGGCAGCGACCCCGTCAGCCCCAGCGTTTCGCGCAGCGCGGCGACCGTCTCCGGGCTGGCGTTCAGGCCCAGCATGAAGGCGGCAGGATCGCCCGGAATGACCTCGATTACCGCAAACACCACGAAGCTCGCCACGATCAGGCTGATCGCGAGCGCAAGCAGGCGGCGGACGAGGAAGCGGATCATCGGGGCCTTTCACCGCGTCTGGAAGGATGGGACGTATGCCTTCCAGGCATATGATCCGCGAAGGCTAAAGGCTGCAAGCGCAGCGGTCCAGAGCCGGCGACGCGGGGGCGCGCCCTCTGCCGCCCGAGGCGCCGGCCTTCGGGGCGGTGGCGCTTTGCAGTAGGATACGGCAGACAGGCAGGATTGCGGCAGGCAGGCAGGAGGATCGCGATGCGGCCCGGAGCAAGGAACCTGATTACCGATGTGGCCGGGCTCAGGGTCGGCAATGCGGCGGATGCGTGGCTGCGCAGCGGCGCGACGGTGCTGGTCGGGGATGCGCCCTTCACCGCCGCCGTGCATGTGATGGGCGGCGCGCCCGGCTCGCGCGAGACGGACCTGCTCGCGCCCGACAAGCTGGTGCAGCTGGTGGATGCGCTGGTGCTGTCGGGCGGGTCGGCCTTTGGCCTCGATGCCGCCTCGGGTGTGGTGGACGGGCTGCGCGCCCTGGGGCGGGGATTCGTGGCGGGCGACCAGCGTGTGCCGATCGTGCCGGGCGCGATCCTGTTCGACCTCGCGAACGGCGGCGACAAGGGCTGGACCGAGAACCCCTACAAGCCGCTGGGGCGGGCCGCGCTCGCGGCGGCGGCGGAAGATTTCGCGCTTGGCACGGCGGGGGCGGGCAGCGGGGCGACCTGTCACGGGCTGAAGGGCGGGCTCGGCTCGGCCTCGGCGGTGCTGGATGGCGGGCTGACCGTGGGCGCGCTGGTCGCGGTCAACGCGCTCGGGTCCGTCACGGTGGGCGAGGGGCCGCAGTTCTGGGCCGCGCCCTGGGAGCTGGAGCGCGAGTTCGGCGGGCTCGGCCTGCCCCCGCGCTTTGCACCGGCGGAGGAGCCGCTGCCGGGCAAGCGCCCCGGCGAGGCGACGACCATCGCCATCATCGCCACCGATGCGGCCCTGACGCAGGCGCAGGCGCAGCGGCTGGCGATCGCGGCGCATGACGGGATGGCGCGCGCCATCGTGCCCAGCCACACGCCCTTCGACGGCGATCTGGTCTTTGCCGCCGCCACCGGCGCGAAGCCGATGCCGGACCCGCTGACCGATCCGTTCCGCCTGGGCCATGCCGCCGCCTCATGCCTCGCGCGGGCGATCGCGCGGGCGGTCTATCTGGCGCAGCCCGAGCCGGGCGACATCTTGCCGGCGTGGCGCCTGCGGCACCGGTGCTAGGCCGGATGCGTCGGCGGGGGTTGGCCCGCCGCGCCTGCCCTGCGCTGGACAGGCGCGGGCCGAAATGCTCTTGTCGGGGGCAACAGCCAACGGAGGTTTCCATGCTCGATTCCGTCACCGATCTTCGCGCATTGCTGAAGGATCCGTCGCTGCTGGCCACCAGGGCCCATG
This sequence comes from Rhodobacteraceae bacterium UBA6141, assembly GCA_002423245.1. Classification (GTDB taxonomy): domain Bacteria; phylum Pseudomonadota; class Alphaproteobacteria; order Rhodobacterales; family Rhodobacteraceae; genus Frigidibacter. Next base: position 81,824 of record DIVD01000062.1, on the reverse strand, counting down.
TCGCCGGCGCGTGGATCGGCGCCGATGACGGCGCCACCTTCGAGGTGACCAACCCCGCCCGGGGCGACGTGATCTGCACCGTCCCCGATCTTGGCCGCGCCGAGACCGCGCGCGCGATTGCCGCCGCCGAGGCGGCGCAGAAGGACTGGGCTGCCCGCACCGGCAAGGAACGCGCGCAGGTGATGCGCAGGTGGTTCGACCTGATGATGGCCAATCAGGACGACCTTGCCCGCATCCTGACCGCCGAGATGGGCAAGCCGCTGGCCGAGGCGAAGGGCGAGATCGCCTATGGCGCCAGCTTCATCGAATGGTTCGGCGAGGAGGCCAAGCGCGTCTACGGCGAGACCATCCCCGGCCATATGCGCGACAAGCGCATCACCGTCATCAAGCAGCCGATCGGCGTTGTCGGCTCGATCACGCCGTGGAACTTTCCCAACGCGATGATCACCCGCAAATGCGGCCCGGCGATCGCGGCGGGCTGCGGCTTCGTCGCGCGGCCCGCCGCGGAAACGCCGCTCTCGGCGCTGGCGCTGGCGGTTCTGGGCGAACGGGCGGGGCTGCCCGCGGGGCTGTTCTCGGTCATCACCTCGAAGAAGTCCTCGGACATCGGCAAGGAGTTCTGCGAGAACCCCGCCGTGCGCAAGCTGACCTTCACCGGCAGCACCGAGGTCGGGCGCATCTTGCTGCGGCAGGCGGCCGACCGGGTGATGAAATGCTCGATGGAGCTTGGCGGCAACGCGCCCTTCATCGTGTTCGACGATGCCGACCTCGATGCCGCCGTGCAGGGGGCGATGGCCTCGAAGTTCCGCAACAACGGCCAGACCTGCGTCTGCGCGAACCGCATCTATGTGCAGGCCGGCGTGTATGACGCCTTTGCCGCGAAGCTGGCGGCGGCGGTGGAAGGACTGAAGATCGGCGACGGGCTGGATGAGGGCACCGACACCGGGCCGCTGATCAACGAGGCGGCGGTCGCGAAGGTCGAGGACCACATCGCCGACGTTCTGGCCGGCGGCGGCAGCGTCCTGACCGGCGGCAGGCGGCACCCGCTGGGCGGCACCTTCTTCGAGCCGACGGTGGTGACGGGCGTCACGCAGCAGATGAAGGTCTCGACGGAGGAGACGTTCGGCCCGCTGGCGCCGCTGTTCAGGTTTGACACCGAGGCGGAGGTGATCGGGATGGCCAACGCCACCATCTTCGGGCTTGCCAGCTATTTCTATGCCCGCGACATCGGCCGCATCACCCGTGTGCAGGAGGCGCTGGAATACGGGATCGTCGGGGTCAATACCGGCATCATCTCGACCGAGGTGGCGCCCTTCGGCGGGGTCAAGCAATCCGGGATCGGCCGCGAGGGCAGCCATCACGGGATCGAGGAATATCTCGAGATGAAATACATCTGCCTGTCGGTCTGACGGGGGGCTTGCAACGGCAAAAGGGGGGCGCGCCGGGCGGCGCGCCCCCCTTTCGTTCAGGCGGTTATCGTTCAGGCGGCGCGGGTCAGGCTTGGGCGGCTTCCTCCGCCTGCGCGGTTTCCGCCTTCGGGGCCTCCAGCGCGGTTTCCGCCGGGCTGGTGCGCATGATCTCGATCCGGCGCGGCTTCAGCGCCTCGGGGATCTCGCGCACGAGGTCGATATGCAGCATCCCGTCGCCATGCGTGGCGCCGGTCACGCGCACATGATCGGCCAGCGCGAAGCGCCGTTCAAAGGCGCGGGTCGCGATGCCCCGGTGCAGATAGGTGCGCCCGGTATCCTCGGCCGCCTTCTTGGCGGCAACGATCAGCGCGCCGTCCTTCACCTCGACCGAGAGTTCGTCGGCGGCAAAGCCCGCGACGGCGATCGAGATGCGATAGGCGTTCTCGGCGGTCTTTTCGATATTGTAGGGGGGGTAGGTCGGCTGGGCCACATCGGCGGCCAGCACACGGTCCATCAGATCGGCGATCCGGTCGAAACCGACGGTTGCGCGGTAAAGCGGCGCCATGTCAAGGGTACGCATTGTCATCCTCCGTCGAGCGATGCTGGGCCCTGCCCGGCAGACCGCCGGCGGCAGGGAGGGGTTGCGGCGCCGGAACCCGATTGCGGCATCCCGGCACCCGCAAGATGGGAAGCGCCCGCCGCCCGTTCAAGAACCCCTCGCCGCCCGCCGCCACCCTTCGCCGCCCGTCGCCGGCATCAGCCGGCTTGCGCCAGCGCCCGCGGCCTCGGCCCACCGGTCGCCCAGTCCAGCAGCTCCACCGTATGCACCACCGGAATGCCCGTGCCCGCCCCGATCTGCATCATGCAGCCGATATTGCCCGCGGCGATCACCTCGGGCGCCTTCGCCTCCAGCGTCTGCACCTTGCGGCGCTGCAACTCGGCCGAGATCGCGGGTTGCAGCAGGTTGTAGGTGCCCGCCGAGCCGCAGCAGAGGTGGCTGTCCGCAGGCTCCACCACCTCGAACCCCGCCGCCTTCAGCAGATCAATCGGCGCGGCCCTCACCTGCTGGCCATGCTGCAAGGAACAGGCGGCGTGGTAGGCGACGCGCAGGCCCTGCGGCGCGCCCCCCTGCGCCGCACCCCCCTGCGCCGGCCCGCCCGGCAGCCCGAGGCGCGCCAGCAGTTCGGAGATGTCGCAGGCCAGCGCCGAGACTTCTGCCGCCTGATCGGCCAGCGGATCCGCACGGAACATGTGCCCGTAATCCTTGACCGTGGTGCCGCAGCCGCTTGTGTTGATCACGATCGCATCCAGCCCTCCCGCCGCCTTCTCGGCCATCCAGGCACGGATGTTCGCGCCGGCCTGCGCGTGGCTGTCATCCACCCGGCCCATGTGATGCGTCAGCGCCCCGCAGCAGCCCATGCCGCGCGCCACCACCACCTCGCAGCCCAGCCGGCGCAGCAGGCGGATGGTCGCGTCGTTGATCTCGGTGTTCAGCGCCTTTTGCGCGCAGCCGGTCAGCAGCGCCACCCGCATCCGCCGCTCGCCCCGTGCCGGAAAGCTCTGCGGGTCGTCGTTGCGGCTGACGGGCGGCACCTGCCGCGGCGCCATCGCCACCATCGCGCGCAGCCGCGCATCGGGCAGCGCCCATGCGAAGGGCCGCGCCAGCCTGGCCCCCAGCAGCGCAAGGCGGAAGCGCCCCGGATGGGGGATGACCGCCGCCAGCATCCGGCGCAGCATCCGGTCCATCAGCGGGCGCCTGTAGGTCGCCTCGATATGGGCGCGGGCATGGTCCACCAGATGCATGTAATGCACGCCCGAGGGGCAGGTGGTCATGCAGGCAAGGCAGGACAGGCAGCGGTCGATATGCCTGACGGTTTTTTCATCGGCGGCGCGGCCCGATTCCAGCATGTCCTTGATAAGGTAGATGCGGCCGCGCGGGCTGTCGAGTTCATCGCCCAGCACCTGATAGGTCGGGCAGGTCGCGGTGCAGAAGCCGCAATGCACGCAGGCGCGCAGGATCTGGTTGGACCGCGCGATGGCGGGGTCTTGCAACTGCTCCGGGGTGAAGGTGGTCTGCATGTCGCTCCCTCAGCGGCCGCTGGCGAAGATGGCGCGCGGGTCGAACTGCGCGCGCAGGCCCGCCGTCAGCGCCGCCACCGCCGCCGGTTCGGGCGGCAGGGCGGGCACATCGCGCGAGCCGCCCCGGACGCGGGTGGCATGGCCGGCGATCCCGGCCAGAGGGGCGCGCGCATCCATGCCGGCGGGATAGAGGGCCCAGATCAGGCCGCCGCCCCAGTCCATCACCACCTCGCCCCCCAGCCGTGCCGCGACCTCCGGCCCGTCCGATGGGCGCACCGAGATGCGCCACACATCCCCCGCGCGCCCGTGAAAGGGCGCCGCGTCCCGCACCTGCCGCCACAGCGCGGCGGCGGCATCGGCATCGCGCTCCACCACTGCCTGCCCGTAGGGCGCGAGCGCCACCAGCAGCCGGCCCACCCGGTAGCCGACCGAGGCGGCAAGCCCCTCCAGCCGGATCAGCGTGCCGATCCCCGGCAGATGCGCGGCGCCGGTCACGTCATAGGGCGAGCCAAGCGCGGCCGACATCGCCGCCACGGCGCGGGCGGGGCTCAGCCCCGGCAGGATCAGCGTGGCGCTGGCGGGCGGGATCGGTTGCAGCTTGAACGCCACCTCGGTCAGCACGCCAAGACTGCCGCGGCTGCCCGCCAGCAGCTTGACCAGATCGTAGCCGGTGACGTTCTTCATCACCCGCCCGCCATTCCTGATGAGCGTGCCGCGCCCGTCCACGAAGCGCACCCCGATCAGCGCGTCGCGGCAGGCGCCCGCCTGCACCCGGCGCGGGCCCGAGGCGTTGGTCGCCACCACCCCGCCGATGGTGGAGGCGCCATTGCGGCCCAGCAGCGCGCCCATGTCGCCCGGCTCGAACGGCAGGCGCTGGCCTTCGGCGGCAAGCGCCGCCTCCACCTCCGCCAGCGGCGTGCCGGCGCGCACCACCAGCGTCAGCGCGGCGGGTTCGTAAAGCACGATGCCGGTCAGACCGCCGGTTTCCAGCGGCTCGCCTTCCCCCAAAAGCCCGCGCGTGCCGCCGCCCGTGATCCGCAGCGGGCCGGTGGCGGCGCGGATGATGCCGGCGAGCTCGTCTTCGGTCGTGGGACGCATTCCGGTGTCCTGCACGCCGGTCACGCCCCGCGCCGCGCCGCGCTGGCGGCCAGCGGGAACACCTTGGCCGGGTTCAGCAGCCAGGCCGGATCGAACACGTCCTTGACCCGCATCTGCGCGTCCAGATCCGCCGCGCCGAACTGCACGCCCATCAGGTCGCGCTTTTCGATGCCCACGCCATGTTCGCCCGTCAGGCAGCCGCCGACCTCCACGCACAGCGTCAGGATCTCGGCGCCCAGCCGCTCGCACAGATCAAGCTGGCCGGGGGCGTTGGCGTTGTAGAGGATCAGCGGGTGCATGTTGCCATCGCCGGCATGGAAGACATTCGCCACCTCCAGCCCGTATTGCGCCGACAACTCGCCGATCCGGCGCAGCACCTGCGGCAGCGCCGACACCGGGATGGTGCCGTCAAGGCACATGTAGTCGTTGATCTGCCCCATCGCGCCGAAGGCCGATTTGCGGCCAAGCCAGATGCGCCGCGACTCCTCCTCGGACCGGCTTTCGCGGATCTCGACGGGGCTGTGCCGCCCGGCGATCGTGCGGATCAGCGCAAGCTGTTCGTCGATCTCGGCGGGGGCGCCCTCGACCTCGATGATCAGCAGCGCCTCGCAGTCGGGATAGCCGGGATGGGCGAACGCCTCGGTGGCGCGGATGCAGGGGCGGTCCATGAACTCGATGGCGACGGGCAGCACCCCGGCGCGGATGATGTCGGCGACGCAGGCCCCCGCCACTTCCGAGGACTCGAACCCGATCAGCACCGGGCGCGCGCCCTCGGGCCGCGCGAGGATGCGCAGCGTCGCCTCCGTCACCACGCCAAGCTGGCCTTCCGAGCCGCAGATCACCCCCAGCAGGTCCAGCCCCGGCGCGTCCAGATGCGCGCCGCCGATCTGCAGCACCTCGCCCGCCATCGTCACCAGCGTGACGCCCAGCAGGTTGTTGGTGGTGACCCCGTATTTCAGGCAATGCGCCCCGCCCGAGTTCATGGCGATGTTGCCCGCAATCGCGCAGGCAAGCTGGCTGGAGGGGTCGGGCGCGTAGAAGAAGCCGTCCTGTTCGATGGCACCGGTCACGCTGAGGTTGGTGCGCCCCGCCTCCACCTTCATGATGCGGTCGGCATGATCCACCTCCAGCACCCGGTTCATCCGCGCGACGCCAAGCACCACGCTGTCCTGCGACGGCATCGCGCCGCCCGCAAGGCTGGTGCCCGAGCCGCGCGGCACAACCTTGACCCCCTCGGCGGCGCAGATCTTCAGCGCGGCGGCGACCTCTGCCGTGCTGCGCGGCAGGATCGCGGCCAGCGGCGAGCAGCGATAGGCCGAGAGCGCATCGCATTCATAGGCGCGCAGTTCGACCGGATCGTCGATCACCGCATCGGCGGGCAGCACTTCGCGCAGCCGCGCCACGATGGCGGGCTTGCGGCCAAGGATGCGGGCATCGGGGGCGGGCATCTGCACGGGGGGCGTCCTCCGGGTGGGCTGGCAAGGTAGTAGGACCAATTCCGCCTTGCGGCAAGCTTCCGCGCCCCTAGCGCCGCCCCTCGCGCAGCCAGGCGCCAACGATCAGGCCGGAGGCGAGCAGCAGGAACACCCAGGCCGGCAGCAGCGGCGCGACGCTGAGCCCCACGGTCGCATGTGCCGCGCGCGGGGTGATGCCGACCCAGCCGCGACCGGCAGCGGGGCGGCCCTCGCGCACGGTGCGGATGTCGGGCATCCCTTCCTCCAGCCGCACGGCGCCGCCGTTGCTGGGCACCATCGCCGGCGTCAGCGGTTCGGCGGAGGCAATCGTGGATTCAAACTCGCGCGGGGCCGAGGGGCCGACGGCGAACACCCGTTCCTGATCGCCCTCGCGCATCCGGTAGAGCCCGATTTCCGGCGCCTCGAACCCGGCGACGAAACGGCCCGGCGCCAGTTCGCGCATCGGCAGCACGGTTTGGGTGCCGTCGGGATGGGTGATCGTCACCTCGCGCGGGCCGGTGCCGAGGGTGCGGCGGGTGATCGTCATCGCCTGCCCTTCGGCGGTGACGGTCAGCGCCTCTTCCTCCAGTTCGGGCTCCTTCATCATCCAGTGGGCCAGCCGGCGCAGCAGTTCAAGCTGCGGCCCGCCGCCCTCGAAGCCGCGCGACCAGAGCCAGGCCTGATCCGAGGCCAGCAGCGCCACCCGCCCTTCGCCCGCGCGGTCCAGCACCAGGAGCGGGCGGCCCTCCGCGCCCTCCATCACCGTCTCGCCGCGCGTGTCGGCAAGCTCCACCATCCGCATCCAGCGGCCCCATGCGGGCGCGTCCTCGGCGCGTTCGGGGGCGGCGCGTTCGCCTTCGCCGCGTTCGGGGGCGGCCACGCCCTCCGGCCTGAAATCGTCCAGCCCCTCGGTCACCGGATGGCGCTGGCCAAGCTCGGACACGGTGGGCAGGAACCCCTGTTCCAGCACCCGCGCCGTGGGCCGCGCGGGCAGGATGTCGGCCAGCGAGGAGTGATAGACGCTTTCCACGCTGGCAAACTCCGGCCCCGCGCTGACCAGCACCGCGCCGCCGCCGGTCACATAGTCGCGGATGTTGTCGAAATAGCTGGGCGGCAGGATGCCGCGCTGGCTGTAGCGGTCGAAGATGATCAGGTCGAACTCGTCGATCTTCTCGACGAACAGCTCCTGCGTCGGGAAGGCGATCAGCGACAGCTCGCTGACCGGCACCCCGTCCTGCTTTTCCGGCGGGCGCAGGATGGTGAAATGCACGAGATCAACCGAGGCATCGGATTTCAGCAGGTTGCGCCAGGTCCGCTCCCCCGCGTGCGGCTCGCCCGAGACCAGCAGCACCCGCAGCCGGTCGCGCACGCCGTTGATCTGCACCACGGCGGCGTTGTTGCGGTCGGTCAGCTCGCCCCCGGCCACGGCCAGGTCGAACTGCACGACGTTCTGCCCGCCATGCTCCAGCGTCAGCGCCAGCTCGAGATCGGTGTTCACCGGCACCTGATAGGTTTCCGGCGCGCCCCCGTCGATCGCCAGCGTCACGGCAACGTCGCGCCCCGCCTCCGAGGGCGGCATCGCGCCCATCTCCTCGACGCGGACCACGACCGACAGCGGCTCGCCGATGATCCCGAAGGCGGGCGCGGTCTTTACCACCAGGCGGCGGTCCCAGTCCGCGGCGCGGCCGGTCAGCAGCAGGCTCAGCGGCGCGGGCATGTCGGGGGCGGCGGCAAGGTCATGCGCCTGCCCGTCCGAGATCAGGATCGCGCCCGCCACCCGCGCCCGCGGCTCCTCGGCGAGCGCGGCCGCAAGCGCGGTCATCAGCAGCGTGCCCGCATCCTCGGCCCCGTCGCCCACGTCGATGCGGCGCAGCTCGGTGTTGGGCAGGGCCGCAACCTCTGCCTCCACCCGCGAGACGGCGGCGGCGGTCTGTTCGGCGCGGCCCGGCAGCGTCTGGCTGGCGCTGCCATCCACCACCATCAGCACGATGTCGGACAGCGGCTGGCGATCCTCCGTCTCCAGCGCGGGGCCGGCGAGCGCGGCCAGCAGCGCCGCAGCGGCCAGCCCGCGCAGCCACCAGCCCGGCAGCCCGCGCCACAGCGCCAGCCCCACCATCAGCGCGGCAAGCGCCGCCGCGCCCCAGATCAGCGGCCAGGGCAGAAGCGCATCGAAGACGATCCGTTGCACCATGCTATTGCCCCAGCCGTTCCAGCAGCGCCGGCACATGCACCTGATCGGATTTGTAGTTGCCGGTCAGCACATGCATGACGATGTTCACGCCGAAGCGATAGGCGATCTCGCGCTGCCGTTCGCCCGCGAAGCCGCGCCCCACCGGGAACATCGGCAGGCCCCGGTCATCCACCGCCCAGGCAGCGGCCCAGTCATTGCCGCCGATCACCACCGGCGTCACGCCATCGTTGAGGTTGCGGAACGGCATCCCTTCGGCCTGTTCGGCGCCCGCCGCCGCAGCCTCGACCCAGATGCCGCGGCCCTGGTAGCGGCCGGGAAAGTCCTGCAGCAGGTAGAAGGTGCGGGTCAGCACATGATCCTCGGGGATCGGCTCCAGCGGCGGCACGTCCAGCGGCGCGGCCAGCGCCTGCAGCTTGCGCCCCTCGGGGCTGGCGGCGCCGAACCCGGCGACATCGGCATCGCGCGTGTCGAACAGGATCATCCCGCCGGTGCGCAGGAAGCGGTTCAGCTTCAGGTAGGCGGCGGGCGAGGGGGCGGGCTGGTCGGGCGTGACCGGCCAGTAGAGGAACGAGAAGACCGCAAGATCGTCGGTTTCGAGGTTCACCGCCATCGGCGCGCCGGGCTCGACCGAGGTGCGCCGGTAGAGCACCTGCCCCAGCCCCGTCAGCCCCGCCGCCGCGATGCGGTCGATCTGTGCGTCGCCCGTCATCACATGGCCCAGCACCACCTCTGACGTGGCGCGCAGCGCAAGCTGATCCGCGGCGTCCTGCGCGCGAAGCGCCTCGGGTGCTGCCAGACACAGCGCCAGCAGCAGCGCCCCCGCAGCCCCGCCGCGCCGCATCGCCGTCAGGCGGCCCGCCAGCGCGAGCGAGGCGAGGATGTCCACCAGCAGCAGCGCCAGTGCCAGCGCCAGCAGCGGGCCTTGCAGCGGAACCTCGGCCCGCGCCGCGCCGCCTTCGACCGCCACGCCCGCGGGCCAGGCGGCGGCGGTCAGCACCCGGTCCCCCGCGACCGCGTTCACCGCCAGCCGCCGGTCGCCCGAGGCATAGATGCCCGGCGGCAGGTCGGGCGCGGGCACCGGCGCCGCCATCCGCGCGCCCGGAACCCCCGGCAGGTCGCCCGCCTCCTGCAACGCGCCGAAGGCATCGAGCGTGCGTTCGGCCACCCATGTGGTGCCCTCCAGCTCTGCCGCCTCGGGCGCGGCGGGGCGGGTCGCCAGCGCCAGCCGCTCCATCATCTGCACGAAGAGCCCCGACAGCGGCAGCGAGGACCATTCCGCATTGGCGGTGACGTGGAACAGGATCACCTGCCCCTGCCCCGATTTGCGCGCCGTCACCAGCGGCGTGCCATCCTCCAGCGCGGCGATGGTGTGCTCGGTCAGTTGCGGGTCCGGCTCTGCCATCACCTGCGCGCGCACCGTCACATCGCCCGGCAGGTCGAGCCCGTGGAAGGGCGAGCTTTCCGGGAAGGGTTGCAGCGTCTTCGGCTCGCCCCAGCTCATCGCGCCGCCGAGACTGCGCCCGCCCGCGCGCAGCCGCACCGGCAGCAGCGGGTCCATCACGCCGCGGCCTTCCTCGCTGGCCGCAAGGCGCGGCCCGGCAAAGCGGATCAGCAGCCCGCCCTCGCGGATCCAGTCCTGCAGCGCGTCCGATTCCGTGTCCGTCACCCGCGCCACATCGGCCATGATGATCGCATCGGGATCGGCCAGCAGGATGTCCGACAGCGTGCCGCCGATCAGGTCGGCCGAGGGCTCCAGCGCCTGCCGCAGGTAGTGGGTCGGCGCCAGCAGCTCCAGCCCCTCGCGCGCCGCGCCGCCGCCGTCGATCAGCGCAATCTCGCGCCGGCGCAGCGAGTCGCCGGCCAGAGAGACGGCGCCTGCGGTGGACTCGCCCGCGATCTCGAACCGCGTGATGCGGTTGCGTAACTCGGGCGGCAGGTCGAAGGCCGCCTCGGCCCGCGCCTCGCCCGCCGGAAAGGTCACGGTCTCGCGCGCCAGCTCGCGCATCACGCCCAGCGGGTCGAGGCCCATCGCCGCGACCTCTGCCGTCGCCTCCGCCGCGGCCCCGGCGCGCAGCACCGGCACGCGCAGCGCGCCGTCCGCATAGGCGGCGGGGGCCAGCGCACGGATGAGCCGCGGGCTTTGCTGCACGGTGACGCTGCCGCGGCCCTGCAGGGCGGCCAGCAGATCCGCGCGCCCCTCGCGCTCCAGCCCGTCCGACAGCCACAGCGTCTCGAAGCCGCCCTCGGGCAGTGCGGCGGCCAGCGCCGCCATGGCTTCGGCCGACGGCTCCCAGGCGCGGGGGGCGAGGCTGCCGGCCTGCGGGGCGGCATCGTCCGCGGCGAGGAACACCGGCGCGCCGGGCTGGGGCTGCGACAGGCTGGCCAGCGCCACCGGCCGCCCCGCTGCCCCGGCCGCCTCCAGCGCCGCCTCGATCCGCGCCTCGGTGCGCGACCAGTCGCGGGCGGCGGCCCAGCTTGCATCGGCCACGATTAGCAGCGGACCAGCGCCCCCCTGCGGCGCGGCGGGGTTCAGCACCGGGCCGGCGAAGCCCAGGATCGCCGCCGCCACCGCCAGCATCCGCAGCAGCAAAAGCCACCAGGGCGTGCGGTCGGTGACCTGTTCGGCATCGGTCAGCCCCAGCAGCAGCGCCACCCCCGGAAACCGGCGGCGGACCGGCGCCGGCGGCACCGCGCGCAGCACGATCCACAGCAGCGGCAGCGCGACCAGCCCCAGCAAAAGCCAGGGCGCCGCGAAACCGATGGGGCCAAGGATCAGCATCAGGCCAGCCGCTCCATCGCGTGATAGAGCCACAGCAGCGCGCCGGGCGCCGGCTCGGCGGTGTGGTGGCAGGAGTATTGCCAGCCGGTGCGCGCGGCCAGCGTCGCCAGCCGGTCCTTGCGCTCGGCCAGGCGTTGCAGATAGCGGTCGCGCAGGTCGCCGGCCTTGCGGGTTTCATGGGCCAGCATCCCGCCCATGCTCTCGAATATCGTGCGGCCCTGATAGGGGAACGCCTCCTCCACCGGGTCGAGCACCTGCAGCAGCGCGCCGGTGACACCCCGGTCCGATGCCTCGGTGAGTGCGGCTTCCACCGCGACGGGATCGCCCATGAAATCCGAGATGAACACCGCCCGCGCATGGGGCAGCAGGGCGCGGCCCTCCGGCGCGCCATAGTCGGCCTCGCCTGCCGGGGCGGTCAGCCGGGCCGCCAGCCGCAGCAACTGCACCTCGCCCGCGCGGGGCGGCACATCGGGATCGGCCAGCCCCACCCGCTCGCCCGAGCGGATCAGCAGCACCGCCAGCGCCAGCGCCAGCAGCCGCGCGCGGTCGGCCTTGGCGGGGCGGCTGTCATCGCCGGTGAACTCCATCGAGCGGGCATCATCGACCCACAGATGCACCGATTGCGCGGCCTGCCATTCTCGCTCGCGCACGAAATGCCCGTCGGCGCGGGCCGACCGGCGCCAGTCGATCGCGCGCGCCTCGTCGCCGGGATGGGCGGCACGGTATTGCCAGAATTCGTCGCCCAGCCCGGCCCGGCGGCGGCCATGCGCGCCAAGCTGCACGGTGGAGGCAAGCTGCCGCGCCGCCGCCAGCAGCGGCGGCAGGATATGCGACATCTCCTCGGCGCGGCGGCGCAGCCCGGCGGATGCGTGCAGGGGCGCCGCCTCTGTCACGCCGCCGCCTCGATCCGGGTCACGGTCTCGGTCACGGCGTCGATCAGCCGGCCCAGATCCTCGCCGCGGGCGCGGGCGGCGAAGGACAGCGCCATGCGGTGCGTCATCACCGGGCGGGCCAGCGCCGCCACATCCTCGACGCCGGGCGCAAGCCGGCCGTTCAGCAGCGCGCGCGCCCGCACGCCCAGCATCAGCGCCTGCGCCGCGCGGGGCCCCGGCCCCCAGGCGACGGCGGCCTTCACCCGCTCGCCCGCCTCGGCCTCGCCCGGGCGGCAGGCCCGCACGAGGTCGAGGATCATCTCGACCACGCTTTCGCCCACCGGCATCCGCCGCACCGTCTGCTGCGCGGCGATCAGGCTGTCGGCGCTGAACACCTGATGCACCTCGGCGCTCTGGGTGCCGGTGGTGGCCAGCAGGATGTCGCGCTCGGTCGCGCGGTCGGGATAGTCCACGTCGATCTGCACCAGGAAGCGGTCAAGCTGCGCCTCGGGCAGCGGATAGGTGCCCTCCTGCTCGATCGGGTTCTGCGTCGCAAGCACGTGGAACGGCCGGCCCAGCGGGCGGTGAACGCCGGCCACGGTGACCTCTTTCTCCTGCATGGCCTGCAGCAGCGCCGACTGGGTGCGCGGGCTGGCGCGGTTGATCTCGTCCGCCATCAGAAGCTGGCAGAACACCGGCCCCTCGATGAAGCGGAAGGCGCGGCTGCCGTCGGCGGCGGTGTCGAGCACCTCGGAGCCGAGGATGTCGGCGGGCATCAGGTCGGGCGTGAACTGGATGCGGCTGGAGGCGAGGCCCATCACCGTGGACAGGGTATCGACCAGCATGGTCTTGCCCAGCCCCGGCAGCCCGACAAGCAGCCCGTGGCCGCCGCACAGCAGCGCGGTCAGCACCAGTTCCACCACGCGGTCCTGCCCGATGAAGCGCCGGTCGACCGAGCTTCGCGCCTCGGCCAGACGGTCCGCCAGCCCCTCGATCTCGGCGATCAGCGCGGCGCCTTCGGCATCGGAAAGACCGGTCATGACATCGCCTCCTTGATGGGTCATAGTCCACCTTAGCGCAGATATCCCGGCAGGCACCAATGGCAAAAACACCTGACACAGAAGTGAACGCAGCCGCAGCATCCGGCCCCACCGCCGAAGGGCTCGCCGTCGCCGCGCAGCGCGCGGGCAAGAAGGGTCCGGCGCCGGTTCACCTATGGAATCCGCCGTTCTGCGGCGATCTCGACATGGAGATCCGCCGCGACGGGACATGGTTCTATCTTGGCACCCCCATCGGACGGCCGGCGCTGGTCAGGCTGTTCTCGTCGATCCTGCGCCGCGACGGGGATGCCTATTTTCTGGTCACGCCGGTGGAGAAGGTCGGGATCCGGGTCGAGGATGCGCCCTTCGTCGCCGTCGATGTCGAGATTTCCGGCGAAGGCACCGCGCAGGATCTGACCTTCACCACCCAGGTCGGCGATACCGTGACCGCCGGGCCGGAGCATCCGATCCGGGTGGAGCGGGACGCGGACACCGGCGAGCCCTCGCCCTATGTCCATATCCGCGCCAATCTCGAGGCGCTGATCGACCGCAAGACCTTCTACCGGCTGGTGGAGCGCGGCGTGCATGTGGAACAGGACGGCACGAGCTGGTTCGGCCTGTGGTCGGGCGGCGTGTTCTTCAGGCTGATCCCCTCGGCAGAACTGGCCGACGGCTGAGGCCCGCCTTGCGGCGATGGCGGGGCATTGCCTGCCGGCCAGGGCTGCGCCTGCCGGCCAGGGCTGCGCCGGCTGGTCAGGGCGCGCCGGCTGGTCAGGGCTGCGCCGGCTGGTCAGGGCTGCGCCGGCAGGCAGCCGCCCGCGCAGCCGGACAGGCGGGTTTCAGCCTCCAGCGTGACATGGGTCAGGCCGAACTGCGCGCGCAGCATCGCCTTGACGCGGGCCACCACCTCGGCGAAGTCGCGGCCCTCGGCCACCACCAGATGCGCCTCGACCGAGGTGCGCCGCTCGTCGATCTGCCACAGGTGCAGGTGATGCACCTCCTCCACCCCGTCCTCGGCGGCGATGGCGCGGGCAACCTCGGCCTGCCGCAGATCCGCGGGCGCGCCCAGCATCAGGATGTGCAGCACCGGGGCGATGTCGGACAGCACATGCCACAGGATATAGGCCGAAATCCCCAGCGTGATGATCGGATCGACCAGCCACCAGTCGTAAAGCAGGATCAGCGTGCCACCGACGATCACCGCCACCGACGATCCCGCATCGGCAAGATTGTGCAGAAAGGCGGCGCGGATGTTGACGCTGTCCTTCGACAGCCGCCAGGTCAGCGCGGCGGTGGCGATGTCCACCACCAGCGCGACGCCCGCCAGCGCCACCACGATCCAGCCGAGCACGGGCTGCGGGTCCAGCATCCGCATCACCGCCTCGTAGGCAAGCCAGAGCGAGATCAGGATCAGCGTGGTGTAGTTGACCAGCGCCGCCACCACCTCGATCCGGGCATAGCCGAAGGTCATCACGGGGTCGGCAGGGCGCCGGGCCACACGGCGGGCGGCGAAGGCGATGATCAGCGTGACGGCATCGGACAGGTTGTGCACCGCATCCGCGATCAGCGCGACAGAGCCGGAGACGACCCCGCCCGCGATCTGCGCCGCCGTGAGCAACAGGTTGACCGCCACCGCCGCGCCGACCCTGCGGTCGCCCGCATCCGCATCCGGGTGCGCGTGGCCGCGGGCGTCGGCGTGATGGTCGAAATGGGACTGATGGTCATGCGGCATGGCGATGCTCCGGTGCTTTCGCCAGCCTCTGCCCGACGGAGGGCGAGGTCAAGCGGGGGGACGGCCCGGCCGCGGGTGGCAGGCGATGGCGCCGCCATGGACCCCGCCGCTAATGCGCCTCGGCCCAGTTCATGCCGTGGCCCGCATCCACCACCAGCGGCACGTCGAGCCGCACCGCGGGATCGGCCGCGCCTTCCATCACCTCGCGGGCGCGGGCGATGACGCTGTCCACCGCATCCTCGGCCACCTCGAACAGCAGCTCGTCATGCACCTGCAGCAGCATCTTCGCCGGCATCCCCTCGATCGCGGCCGGCATCCGGATCATGGCGCGGCGGATGATGTCGGCCGCGGCCCCCTGGATCGGGGCGTTGATCGCGGCGCGGCGCGCAAAGCCTGCGGTCGGGCCGCGCGAATTGATCTCGGGCGTGTGGATCTTGCGGCCGAACAGCGTCTGCACATGGCCATGCGCCTTCGCATAGGCGACGGTCGCCTCCATGTATTCGCGGATACCGGGGAAGCGCGCGAAATAGGTGTCGATGAAGGCCTGCGCCTCGGCGCGCGGGATGCGCAGGTTGCGGGCAAGGCCAAAGCCGGAAATGCCGTAGATCACCCCGAAGTTGATCGCCTTGGCCTGGCGGCGCACCGAGGGGTCCATGCCCTCCAGCGGCACGTTGAACATCTGGCTCGCGGTCATCGCGTGGATGTCGATTCCCTCGCGGAACGCTTCTTTCAGCGCGGGAATGTCGGCGACATGGGCAAGGATGCGCAGCTCGATCTGGCTGTAGTCGAGGCTGACCAGCCGGTGGCCGGGCGCCGCCACGAAGGCCTCGCGGATGCGGCGGCCTTCCTCGGTGCGCACGGGGATGTTCTGCAGGTTCGGATCGGTCGAGGCGATGCGCCCGGTATTCGCCCCGGTGATGGAATAGGAGGTGTGAACGCGGCCCGTTTCGGGGTGGATATGGGTCTGCAACGCATCGGTATAGGTGGATTTCAGCTTGGAGAGCTGCCGCCAGTCCAGCACCCGCGCGGGCAGGTCGGCGCCCTCTGCCGCCAGATCCTCCAGCACATCGGCGCCGGTCGCATAGGCGCCGGTCTTGCCCTTCGCCCCGCCGGGCAGGCCGAGCCGGTCGAACAGGATCTCGCCCAGTTGCCGCGGGGAGCCCACGTTGAACGCCCCGCCCGCAAGCTCGTGTATCTCCGCCTCCAGCCCCGCCATCTTCTGCGCGAAGGCGTTGGACATGCGGCTGAGCGTGTCGCGGTCCACCAGCACGCCGGCCATTTCCATGCGCGCCAGCACCGCCACCAGCGGGCGTTCCAGCGTTTCATAGACCGTCGTCACCTGCACCTGATGCAGCTTCGGCTTGAACAGCTGCCACAGCCGCAGCGTCACGTCGGCATCCTCGGCGGCATATTTCACCGCCTCGTCGATCGGCACCCGGTCGAAGGTGGTGGCCCCCTTGCCCGCCCCCAGCAGCGACTTGATCGGGATCGGCACATGGCCGAGATAGCGCTCTGCCAGCTCGTCCATGCCGTGGTTGTGCAGGCCCGAATACATCGCGTAGGACATCAGCATCGTGTCGTCATGGGGCACGACGGTGATGCCCTGCGCGAAGCCCTCGCCGCGCTGGCGGGCGAAGATCTTGGCGTCATACTTCATGTTGTGCCCGATCTTGAGGATCGCGGGATCCTCCAGCACCGGCCTGAGCATCGCAAGCGCCCGCTCTGCCGGCATCTGCCCGTCGCAGAGCCGGTCCGAGGCGAACAGATCGCCGCCGCCCTCGCGGTGGCAGATCGGCAGATAGGCGGCCCTGCCCGGCTCGATGCACAGCGAGATGCCGACGAGATCGGCCCGCATCTCGTCCAGCGCGGTGGTTTCGGTATCGACGGCGACATGGCCGCGCTCGCGGATCGCCTCGATCCAGCGGGTCAGCGCGGCCTCGTCCCGGATGCACTCATACCCTGCATGGTCGAAGGGCAGCCGCTCCGGCTCGGGCGGGGTGGCGGGCGGATCCTCCGGGTGCGGGGGCGTGGCGATCGGCTCCACCGGCGGGGGCGGGGCAACGCCGAGGCTGTCGGCCACCCGCCTGGTCAGGGTGCGGAACTCCATGAGGTTGAGGAAATGCATCAGCTTCTCGGGGTCGGCGGGGCGGATTTCCAGCTCGTCCAGCGACTCGGTCAGCGGCGTATCGCAATCCAGCTCCACCAGCCGCCTGGACATGCGGATCTGCTCGGAATGCTCCAGCAGCACCTGCCGGCGCCTGGGCTGCGGAATCTCGCCCGCCCGCGCCAGCAGCGTTTCCAGATCGCCGTATTCGTTGATCAGCAGCGCCGCGGTCTTGATGCCGATGCCCGGCGCGCCGGGCACGTTGTCGACACTGTCGCCCGCCAGCGCCTGCACATCCGCCACCCGCTCGGGATAGACGCCGAACTTCTCGAACACCTCCTCGCGGCCGATGCGCCTGTTCTTCATCGGGTCCAGCATCTCGACCCCGTCGCCGACCAGTTGCATCAGGTCCTTGTCGGAGGAGATGATGGTGACGCGCCCGCCCGCCTCGCGCGCCCGGCAGGCATAGGAGGCGATGATGTCGTCGGCCTCGTAGCCGTCGGTCTCGATGCAGGCGATGTTGAAGGCGCGGGTCGCCTCGCGCGTCAGCGGGAATTGCGGCTTGAGGTCTTCGGGCAGTTCGGGGCGGTTGGCCTTGTACTGCTCGTAGATGTCGTTGCGGAAGGTCTTCGACGAATAGTCGAAGATCACCGCCGCATGAGTCGCGGCATCGGCGCCGGTGTTGTTCGCCACATAGCGGAACAGCATGTTGCAAAAGCCGGCCACGGCGCCGACCGGCAGGCCATCGGATTTCCGCGTCAGCGGCGGCAGCGCGTGATAGGCGCGGAAGATGAAGGCGGAGCCGTCGATCAGATGCAGATGGGAGCCCTTGCCGAACGTCATCGCGGTGCCTCCTTCATCGGCTCGCCGGGGCCGCCTCATCGCACGGCGCGTACCCAAAGCGCAACCGCCTGCCGCCTAGTGATCGTCCTGCGCGTGCTCGCGGTCGATCACGAACTTCTTGTCGCAATAGCCGCATTCGACATAGCCGGTTTCCTGCGGGATCGTCAGCCAGACGCGCGGATGGCCAAGCGCGCCCTCGCCGCCGTCGCAGGCGACCTTCCAGTGGGTGACGATCTGTGTTTCCGGGGCGTCGATGCTCATCTGCCGGTCCGTTCCTTGGCTGGGCGCGGGGCGCGCGTAACTCGCCGCCCAGAATAGCGATTGGCCCGGCGCGGGCAAGGCGCGACGGTGGGGGACTTCGGAGGGATGGCCGGGGGCCGGGCGCGCCGGGGGCGCGCGCCGGGGTGCGGTTGACTCCTCCCCGCCGATCCCGCCATCTGGCCCCAGACCTTCCGCCCCGAGGAGCCCCGGATGCCCGACGCCCCCCGCTATTGCTTCGCGCCCCCCGCGCAGGTTGCCCTGCCGGTCGCGGGCAGCGACCTGCTGTTCCCCGTCCGGCGCGTCTATTGCGTCGGGCGCAACTATGCCGAGCACGCCCGCGAAATGGGCCATGACCCGGAGGCCGAACCGCCGTTCTTCTTCCAGAAGAACCCCGACAACCTCGTCACCGACGGGCGCTTCCCCTACCCCTCTGCCACCGCCGAGGTGCATTTCGAGGTGGAGCTTGCCGTGGCCCTGCAGGCGGGCGGCAGTGACATTCCCGCAGAACGCGCGCTGGACCATGTCTTCGGCTACGCAGTGGCGCTGGACATGACCCGCCGCGACCTGCAGGCAGAGGCCAGGAAGGCCGGCCGCCCCTGGGAGGCCGCGAAGGCCGCCGAGCGGTCGGCCCCGATCGGCGTGCTGAGCCCGGTGGCCGAGGTCGGGCATCTGGACGGCGCAGCGATCACGCTGAAGGTGAACGGGTCGCTGCGCCAGCAGGCCCCGCTGGCCGCGATGATCTGGCCGGTGGCGGAGATCATCGCGCATCTGTCGCGGCTGTTCACGCTGGCGCCCGGCGACGTGATCCTGACCGGAACCCCCGCCGGGGTCGGCGCCGTGCAGCGCGGCGACGTGCTGGAGGCGCGGGTGGACGGGCTTGCGCCGCTGCGGGTCGAGGTGGTCTAGAGCATGCCGCGCACGGGTGGGAGCCGGTTGCGCGCAGGAACGCGGGTCCGCCCGCGCCGCCCGCCCGCGCCGCCCGCCCGCAGCGCATCCGGCAGAAGATGCACCGGCCGGCGCCCGGCCTGAAGGCGTCATGTCCGCACCTATGCCACCCGGACGCCCCGCCTTACCCAGCCCGATCATCCTTCCCCCAGCCGGATCACCGGCCCGTCCGCCGCGGCGGCGTCCTGCGCCTCGTGGGTGACCATCAGCGCGGGAATGCCGCGGTCGCGGATGTGGCGATAGGTGAAGCTGCGCATCTCGGCCCGCAGCGCGGGATCGAGCTTCGAGAAGGGCTCGTCCAGCAGCAGCGCCAGCGGCTCGGCCAGGAGCGTGCGCATCAGCGCGATCCGGGCGCGCTGACCGCCCGAGAGGGTTGCGGGATCGCGCCCTTCCATCCCGGCGAGCCCGGCCTGGTCGAGCGCCCGCGCGACGGCGCCAGCCCGCGCCGCCCGGCCCCGGACATGGCGCCCCAGCCCGAAGGCCAGATTGTCGCCGACCGACAGATGCGGGAACAGCACCGCGTCCTGGAACATCAGCCCGATGCGCCGCGCCTCGGGCGGCACGCCGTCGAGCGATCTGCCGTTCAGCCGGACCTGTCCCGATGCGGAAAACCCGTGCGCCAGATGCCCGCCCACGGCATCCAGCAGCGTCGACTTGCCTGCCCCCGACGGCCCCATGACCGTGCCGACCTTGCCGGCAGGGATGGCCAGGGTCAGCGGCGGAAACAGCGGTGGCTGGTCCCGAAACCGGACGGACAGATCCCTGATCTCCAGCGTCATGCGATCGCCTCGCCGCGCATGTCCCTGCGATTGCGGTGAAGGAGGGCGGGGACCAGAAACGCCAGCCCGTAGGCAAGGAATGGCAGCGCGGCCTGCAGGCTGCCATGGACGCCGACAACCCGGCGGTCAGAGGAAGAAGACAGGGCCACCGCCTCGGTCGTGAGGGTGGCGATCCGCCCGGCCCCCAGGAACAGGGTCGGCAGATACTGCGCGACCGACACCGCAACGCCGATGGCCGCGGCGGTGCAGATCGGCGCCAGCAGCAGCGGCAGCTTGATGCGCAGCAGGCGCCGCCAGGGCCCTGCCCCCAGCGCGGCGGCGGTGCAATCCAGCCGCGTGTCCCTTGCGCGCCACGGGTCGCTGAGCGCGATCATGACATAGGGAAAGACAAAGAGGCTCTGCCCCCAGACGACCGCCCAGAACCCCGGCTTCAGGCCGAGACGCAGCAAAAGCACGTTCATTCCGAACAGGAAGGAAATCTGAGGGATCAGAAGCGGCAGATAGATCAGCCCCTCGGCCCAGCGGGCGCGCGCCATGCGGCCGCGGTCCTCGCCTTCCAGCCAGGCGATGGCCAGCACAAGGCAAGGCACCGTGGAACAGACCGCCAGCGCCGCCGTGTTCGCCAGCGCGCGCGCCCAGCCCGCCGAGGGCGTGGCCCAGGCCCGCAGCGACCAGCTTTCGGGAAGCGGCAGCGGCCAGCTCCAGCGCCAAGCCAGCGACCAGACCGCCAGCGACAGCATCGCCAGGGCACCCGCGGCAAAAAGCGCGAGCGTGGCGGCTGTGGCAAGCTGCAGCAGCGGCCCGGTCGAACTGCCCCGCCCCCCGCGGCGCAGCCAGACAAGCCCGATCCGCGCCGCCAGACCCTCGCCCTCCCGCACAAGGACAAAGGCCAGCCCGACCAGGGCCAGTTGCAGTATCCCTCCGGCAGAGGCGGGCAGGATGAGCCCGATGTCAGGCGCGGCGAACAGCCGCGTCAGCAGCACGGCAAGGGTGGGCGGGTTCGACGGGCCAAGGATCAGCGCCATGTCGACGACCGACAGCGAATAGGCCAGCACGACCAGGACCGGCAGCCGGATCAGCGGCCAGACCTGCGGCATGATGATCTTCAGCCAGACGAGCCCCCGGCCGTAGCCGAGCGCCCGTCCCGCCGTCATCTGGAGGCGCACCGGGATCTGCGTCAGCGCGGCGAGGATGACCAGAAGCAGGAACGGAACCTCCTTGACCATCAGCCCGAGGATCAGCGCGATTCCCCAGGGATCGTTCACGCTGGCAACGTCCGGCGGCCGCTCCCATCCCATCGGGGCCGCCAGCATCCGCGCGATCCAGCCCGACGGGGCCAGCACGAAGGCGAGTCCGATGGCAATCGCCGCGTGGGGCGCCGCGAGGAAGGGGGTCAGCAGCCGCGCGGCCCGGTTGCCCCTCATGCGCGCATGCACGGCCGCGCAGAACCCGACCGCCAGGATCAGCGAAAGGCCGCTGGCGGCCAGTCCGGTGACAAGAGTGCGCCGGATCGCGCTGCCCAGCCCCGGCAGGCCGAGCAGATGGCCCCAGGGGGACAGGCCGGCATCGGTGGCGCCGATCGCGGGCAATATGCCGAAGGCCGCCCGCCCGGTCTGCCACAGCCCCGCCGCGATGGGCGCCAGAAGGCCAAGCACAACCGCGATCAGCACGGCCGCGCGCAGGCCCCGGCCGGAAGCCGCCCTCTCCATCACCTTGTGTAACGCCGCGCCCAGTCCCGGGTCAGGCGGGTCATCCAGCTGGCGTGAGGTTCAAGAAGCGTCGGCCCCAGATCTTCCAGTGCCGGCAAGGCCGGAGCGGTGGGCAGGGCGGCAAAGGCGGCCCTTGCAGCCTCATCCAGCCTCGCCGGGTCCAGCACCGAAAACGACCCCAGCACCTCGATGTTCTGCATGTGCGCCTGTGTCGCGGGGTCCAGCAGGAAGTTTGCGACCACCTCGGCCCCTTCGGCATTCGCCGCGTTGTAGGGGATGGCGACAAAGCTGACATTGCCGATGCTGCCGCCTTCGGGCACGAAGACGCGCACGGTTTCGGGCAGAAGACCCTGGGCGATGGCCGCGGCGGCCGAGGCCGGGTCGAAGGACATCGCGATGTCGATTTCGCCGTCGTTCAGAAGCTGCTGCTGGACAGACTGGTTTTCCGGAAAGCTCTCGCCCCCGCGCCAGAGGTTCGGGCGCAGCGCATCATACCAGGCCCAGAGCGGCGCGGTCGCGGCGGCGAAGGCTTCGTCCGTGGCGGGCTGTTGCAGGGCCGCCGGATCGGGGGCCAGCTCGATCAGCGCCTGCTTGAGGAAGGTCGCGCCCATGAAGTTCGACGGATCCGGATGGGTAAGGCGCCCGGGATTTGCCGCGGCCCAGTCCACAAAGCCCGCCATCCGCGCCGGCGGTGCATCGACGCGGGCGGAATCATGGTTGAAGACGAATTTCGCCAGCCGCCACGGGCTTTCCATGCCGTCGACCGGCACCGTGAAGTCAACGGCGGCGGGCGATGAGGGCGAAAGATCGAGATAGCGTGCATTCGGCAGATCGGCGACGAAGGGGCCGTGCAGCAGGCCCTGTTCCTTCATGGCCAGAAAGTTCGGCCCGTTGATCCAGATCAGGTCCACCGACCCGCCGCGATGCTGCCCGGCAGCCTTTTCCGCCACGACACGGGTCACCGCCTCGGCGGTGTCGGTCAGCTTCACCTGCTCGACCCTGACGCCATGAAGGCGCTCGGTCTGCTGCCCGACCCAGGCGATGAAGGCGTTGGTGCGCGCATCCCCGCCCCAGGCGTTCCAGTAGACCGTCTGGCCGCGCGCTGCGTCCAGCTTGGCCTGCCAGTCATCGGCAAGGGCGGGCGTGGCAAGCATCAGCGCCACCAGGGCGGTCGAGAGTTTCAGGGGCATGTCATCTCCGTGGATCTGTGGTCGGGTCTCGTCAGAAATCGTTCGCGTCACGGCCGGGTGCGGGATGGACCGAGCAGCGACCAGCCCGCGAACCAACGAAGCACCGTCGTCAGGGCGCAGGCTGCGGCAAAGATCAGCGCCAGCACCGGGAAGGCGCCTGGCCAGAGGCACATCGCCACGAAGACGGCGATCGTCTCGAAGCCTTCGGTCAGACCGCCAAGATAGTAGATGCCCTTCGTCGGATAGTCCGCCGCCCTGATGCCCGTCCTCGCGGCAACCGCCGAAAGCGCAAGGAAGGAGGAGCCGGTGCCGATGAAGGCCGCGAGCAGGATCGCAGCAGGCAGCGCATTCGCCGCAGGATCGTGCAGGGCAAAACCAAGCGGCACCAGCGCGTAGAACACGAAGTCGAGCGCGATATCGAGGAAGGCTCCGCGCTCGGTCGGGCCGTTCAGGCGGGCGACGGCCCCGTCGAGACCGTCCATGATGCGGTTCGCGACGATCAGCGCAAGCGCGGCGGGCCACTGGCCGAGGGCGATCGCCAGTGCACCGAGGGCTCCAACCCCGAAGCCCGCCAGCGTCAGCGCATCGGCGCTGATCCGGCGTCGATGGCACCACCCGGCGAAGGGGGCCAGCAGCGCGGACTGGATCGGCAGAAGGCGCGCGTCGATCATCCGCGCCTCCAGGCATGATAGCGTTCCACCCATGCCAGAAGCCGCGGGCTGACATGCGCCCGCCGCCATTCGCCGGCGGCAGACCTGTTCGCCTCGGCCAGGGTCGGATAGATGTGGATCGTGCCGAGGATCTTGCCAAGGCCCAGCCCGTGCTTCATCGCCAGCACGAATTCCGCGATCAGGTCGCCCGCATGTTCGCCGACGATGGTGACGCCAAGGATGCGGTCCTTGCCCGGCAGGGTCAGCACCTTCACGAAGCCCTGCGCGGACCCGTCCGCAATCGCGCGGTCCAGTTCCTCGATGCCATAGCGCGTGACCTCGAAGGCGATGCCCTTTTCGCGGGCTTCGGCCTCGGACAGGCCGACGCGGGCGACCTCGGGGTCGGTGAACGTGGCCCAGGGGATGACCCGGTAATCGGCCTTGAACCGCTTCACATCACCGAAAAGCGCATTGACGGCGGCAAACCAGGCCTGATGTCCGGCGGTATGGGTGAACTGATAGGGGCCCGCCACATCGCCGGCCGCAAGGATGTTTGGGTAGAGCGTTTCAAGATAGGCGTTGGTCTCGACCACCCGGTCGACCTCGATCCCCAGCTCTTCCAACCCGAGGCCCTTCAGCCGGGGCGCGCGGCCGACGGCGGCGATCATCTCGTCAAAGGCGATGCGGCGGGTTTCGCCCTCATGCTCGACCTCGATCCACTTCTCGCCATCGGCGATCCCGCAGGCCAGGGCCTTGTGCCCGGTCAGCACCTGCACGCCGTCAGCCTCCAGCGAGGCCCGCACCAGCGCCGAGACCTCGGCATCCTCGCGCATCATGAGGCGGGGCGCCATCTCGATCTGGATGACCCGCGAGCCAAGCCGGGCGAAGCTTTGCGCCAGTTCCGCCCCGATCGGTCCGCCCCCCAGCACGACCAGCCGTTTCGGGGCGTGCTCGCGGTCCCCGAGCCTGTCCCACAGGGTGTCGGAGGTCAGGTAGCCGACATCGTCAAGCCCCGGCAGCGGCGGAACGAAGGGCGCGGCACCCGTGGCGATGATCACCGCCCGCGTCGTCAGCCGCCGCACCTGGCCGTCTTTCATCGCGATCTCGACCGTCCAGGGATCGACCAGCCTCGCGTAACCCTGCAAGACCTCGACCCCCAGCCCGGTATAGCGTTCGACACTGTCATGCGGCGCGATATCAGCGATCACCTTGTGGATCCGCGCCATCACCCGGGCGAAGGGAATGGCGGGTTCGGTGGCGCACAGGCCATAGCGATCGGCCTTGCGCATCTGATGGGCGAGCTTCGCGCTTCTGATCAGCGCCTTCGAGGGCACGCAGCCGTAGTTCAGGCAATCGCCCCCCATCCTGTTCGCCTCGACGAGTGTCACCTTGGCCCTGGTCGCGGCGGCGATATAGGCCGAGACCAGCCCTGCGGACCCGGCGCCGATCACGATCAGGTTGCGGTCAAAGGAGCCGGGGCGCGTCCAGCGGGCGTAAACCCTGCGGCGCTTGAGGAGATTGAGAACCATGCGGGCGATCCACGGGAAAAGGCCCAGAAGGGCGAAGGAGAACAGAAGCGGCGCCGAGACGATGCCCGACAGGCTTTCGAGCCTTGCGAGCTGGGTTCCGGCATTCACATAGACCGCGGTTCCGGCCAGCATCCCGGCCTGGCTGACAAGGTAGAACGTCGGCGTCCGCATCGGTGTCAGCCCCATAAGCAGGTTCACCGCGAAGAAGGGAATGACCGGAATGAGCCTGAGCGAAAAAAGGAAGAACGGCCCGTCCCGGCGCATGCCCTCGTCGATGGCGGCCGCGCGCGCGCCCAGCCTTGCGCGCACCAAGTCGCGCAACAGGTAGCGGGCGGCCAGAAAGGCCAGTGTCGCGCCCATCGAGGACGCGAAGGAGACGATCAGCAAGCCCTGCCAGAACCCGAAAAGCGCACCGGCGCCCAACGTCATCCAGACCGCGAGAGGCAGCGAAAGTGCCGCCACGGCGACATAGATGACGAAACAGGCAAGCACGAACAGCGCCGCGTTCTCGCCTTGCCAGACACGAAGCCGCAAGATCAGGTCGCGAAGACCGTCCAGATCCAGCCCCTGCCCCCGCAGGCCGGCCAGCAGGGCAACCACCGCCGCAACCAGGACGGCCAGCAAGACAGCTTTCTTCAAGGTCGGTTCCTCATGTCGCTCCGGGACCGGCCCGTCCGCGAACAAGCCTCCGCAAGACATGACACGTTCGGGGGTGTTCCGTTACGGGCACCGGGAAAAATAAACCGCGTGCGGGCAGTTCGAAGGGTCAGCCGCCCTCGGCCCTGCTCTGCCCGGCGAGGGTGGAACCGAAGGCCCGCCCGGCTATGCCTGCTTCTCGCGCAGCGCCTCCAGCCGCGCGAGGACCGGCTCGCCCAGTGTCGCAGGCGCGGGCAGGGTCACGGCGGACCAGTCCCGGCCGAGCGCGGCCTTCATGCCGAAGGCATCGGCGCGGCGCAGCTTGGGCAACTCGTCCCAGCCGACCGGCACCGCCACCGGCGCGCCGGGCCGGGCGCGGACCGAGAAGGGCGCAATCGCCGTCGCGCCGCGTTCGTTGCGCAGCCAGTCGATGAAGATGCGCCCCTTGCGCGCGGCCTTGGCCATCGTCGCGGTGTAGCGGTCGGGCTGGCCTGTCGCCAGCAGCGTGGCGAACAGTTGCGCGAACAGCTTCACCGTGTCCCAGCTTGCGGTGCGTCGCAGCGGCACGATCACATGCACGCCCTTGCCGCCCGACAGCATCGGCCAGGAGCCAAGCCCCAGATCCTCGAGCTTGCCGCGCAGATCGAAGGCGGCGCGGCGCACATCGGCAAAGCCGAGCCCCTCGTCCGGGTCGAGGTCGAAGACGATGCGTTCGGGCCGGTCCAGCCGGTCGCGCCGCGCGCCCCAGGGGTGGAACTCCACCGTGCCCATCTGCGCCGCCGCCACCAGCCCCTCGGCATCGGCGATGTAGATATATGGCTCGGTCCCGCCATCCTTCTCGGTGATCGGCAGGCTGCGGATCGCCCTGGGAAAGCCCTTGCCGGCGTGCTTCTGGAAGAACCGCTCTCCCTCCAGCCCGCCGGGCAGGCGCAGCAGCGAGACGGGGCGATCCGCCAGCGTGGGCAGCACCCGGTCCGCCATCGCGTCATAATAGCGCGCAAGGTCGAGCTTGGTCGTCCTCGGCCTGGGAAAGATCACCCGGTCCGGGCTGCTGATGCCGATGCCGCGCACCAGCGCGCGATCCCCCGTCCCGGCCGGCAGTTCGATGTCCATCTGCACCTCCTCTGCGGGCTTGTCCTCGCGCAGCGCCACGAACCGCGCGTGGCGCAGGCGGCCTTCGGGCGTGACCTCGGCATAGACGATCTCCGCGACCAGTTCGGGCGCGACCCAGCGGCCCCCCCGCAGGTCTGCCGGAACCTTCGCAAGCGGCGAGGCGGGACGCGCCAGCGCCGCCAGCCGCGCCGCGATCCGCGCCTGCGCGGCATCGTCGAAACCGGTGCCGACCTTGCCGCGATAGATCAACGCGCCGCCCTCGCGCGTGGCCAGCAGCAGCGAGGAAAACGCCCGGCCGCGCTTGTCGCTGGGCTGATAGCCGCAGATCACGAACTCGGCCCGGCGCTCGCACTTGACCTTGACCCAGGCCATCGAGCGCCCGCCGCGCCACGGGGCCGAGGCGCGCTTGGACACGATCCCCTCGCCGCCCGCCGCGCAGATCGCCTTCAGCACCTGCGCGGCATCGCCCTCGATGGCGGGGGAAAGCCGCACCAGCCCCAGCGGCGGCACCTCGGCCAGCAGCCGCTCCAGCGCGGCGCGGCGCTCTGTCTGCGGCCTCGGCGCAAGATCGTCGCCGTTCAGGTGCAGAAGGTCGAAGGCGTAGAACAGGAACGGGCCGCCCTCCTCTATCGCCGCCTGCAGGGCCGCAAAGCCTTGCAGCCCGGCGCCCGCCACGATCTCGCCGTCGATCAGCGCGCTGTCGGCGGGCAGTTCGGCCAGCGGCGGCAGCAGCGGCGCGAAGCGGTCCGACCAGTCCAGCCCGCTGCGGGTATGGATGCGCACGCCGCCGCGCCCGATCGCCACCTGCGCGCGGTAGCCGTCCAGCTTGACCTCGTGCAGCCAGCCATCGCCGGTGGGCAGCGCCTTCACCGCCGTGGCAAGCTGCGGCGCGCGAAAGCGGGGCATCGCGCCCCTGCGCTCGGGGCCGAAGGGCCGCGCGGGGGCGCCCGCCGCGATGCCGGCAAGGTCGCGCCCGGTGGCAACGCTGGTCAGGTACCTGTCCACCAGCGGCACATCGCGCGCGGCAGCGTCGCGCTCCTTCACCAGCAGCCAGTTCTCGCGCCCCGTTTCGCGCCCCGTTTCGCGCCCCGTGTCGCCCGCGCGGCGGCCCTTCATCCGCACGAGCGACCAGTTTCCGGTAGCGCGCCGGCCGTGCAGCGCGAAATGCAGATGGCCCCCGGCCAGCCCCTCGGCGACATGGTGGAACGGCTGCCAATGGCCGATATCCCACAGCATCACCGTGCCCGCGCCATAGTTGCCCTCGGGGATCACGCCCTCGAAGGTCAGATAGCTGAGCGGGTGATCCTCGGTCCGGACCGCAAGCCGCTTGTCGGCAGGGTCGGCAGAGGGGCCGCGCGTCACCGCCCAGGACAGCAGCACCCCCTGCCATTCCAGCCGCAGATCCCAGTGCAGGCGCGTCGCATCGTGCTTTTGCATCGAGTAGCGCAGGGCGGTGGTGCTGGAGCGCCCCGGATCGGCGGGCTCGGGGGTCTGCCCGAAATCGCGCTTCTGGCGGTATCTGTCCAGCAGGCCCATCGCGGTCAGGCCGACCTCGGCTTGCGGGCCGCTCTGGCGGCGGTCCCGGCGGCAGGCTTGGTCTCGGCAGGTTCGGGGGCAGGCTTGCTCGCGGCAGGCTTGCTCGCGGCAGGCTTGGCGGCCGTCTTGCGCGCCGGTTTCGCGGCGGTCTTGCGCGCCGGTTTAGTGGCGGGCTTCGTGGCGGGTTTCCCCTTGTCCTCCGCATCCGTGCCGCCGCTGGCCTTCAGGCTTTGCCGCAGCGCCTCCATCAGATCGACCACGTTCTCGCCCTTCGGACGCGCCCTGTCCTCGCCGGTCACGCTGCGCGGGGTCTTGCGGTTCTTGCGCTTGGCCTCGATCAGCGCGCGCAGGGCCATGTCGTAATGGTCCTTGAACGCCTTCGCGTCGAAGGGCGCGGTCTTGCGGTCGATCAGCTGCGTCGCGACCGCCAGCAGGTCCGCATCCGCCGGCGCATCCTCGATCTGCGAGAACAGCGGCGCGGCGGAGCGGATCTCGTCGGCGTAATGCAGCGTTTCCATGAGCAGCCCGTCCCCGCAGGGCCGAACCGAGCAGAGCGATTCCCTGCCGCGCATGGTCAACTGGCCAAGGCCCACCTTGCCCGCCTCGCGCAGCGCATCGCGGACCACGCGGTAGGCGTCTTCGGCAAGCTCGTCGGTCGGCACCACATAATAGGGCTTGTCATAGTAGAGCGGCGGGATCTCTGCCTCGCGGACGAATTGCACCAGCTCGAAGGTCTTCTTCGTCTCCAGCTTGATCGCGTCGATCTCCTCGGGTTGCAGCAGCAGATATTCGTCGCCGGACAGCTCATAGCCCTTCAGGATGTCGCCGGTGTCGATCGGGCCGATGCCGGGCACGGTCTTTTCATACCGCACCGCCTTGCCCGAGGGCCCGTGGATCTGGCGGAAGCTGACGCGCGCGCCGGACTGGGTGGCGCTGTGAATCTCCACCGCGATCGCTACCAGCGACAGCCGCAACTGCCCCTTCCATACTGCGCGCGATGCCATGTCATCCTCCGCCTGCAAGATGGCCCCCAACGCGGCTGCGCCGCCTGCGGGTCCGGCACCGCCGCGAAATTTCGTGCCGTCCGCGGCAGGAGGACGTGATGAGGCGCGTCCCCG
This sequence comes from Rhodobacteraceae bacterium UBA6141, assembly GCA_002423245.1. GTDB lineage: Bacteria > Pseudomonadota > Alphaproteobacteria > Rhodobacterales > Rhodobacteraceae > Frigidibacter. Next base: position 52,757 of record DIVD01000062.1, on the reverse strand, counting down.
CCGCCGCGATACACGCAAGATTGCTTGCGGTTGCGAATTCCTTGACAACCTTGTGCGCTGACTTGTCGGCGTGCCGCGCCTATATGCTGGCTCTTGTCGTCGTTGTGCCTCTCCCTTGCCGCTCCCCCGTTGCCCAGGAACCCGTCATGCCGCGACTGTCCCGCCTTGTGATCGCCCTCTTGCCGCTTGGCCTGATGCTTCCCCAGCCTCTCGCTGCGCAAGCGCCGGCCATGCCGGACATCGCGCTGCCGGCGATCAGCGTCGTGACGGTCGCCAGGACGGTGCTGCGCGACCGGGTGATCGCCTCGGGGCTGGTGACGCCGGTGGAAACCGTGCAGGTGCAGCCGCTGATCGAGGGGCAGCCGATCGAGGCGCTGATGGTCGATGTGGGGGATAGCGTTGCAAAGGGGCAGCCGCTGGCCCGGCTGTCGGAGACCGCGCTGGTGCTGCGCAAGAGCCAGCTGGAGGCGAGCCGCGCCGCCGCGGTTGCCGCCATCGCCCAGGCAGAGGCGCAGCGGGTCGAGGCGCAGAGCGCCGCGGCAGAGGCGCTGCGGGTCCGCGACAGGACCGAACGGTTGCGCAGCCAGGGCAGCGGCACCCGGGCGCTTGCCGATCAGGCCGCCGCGCAGGCCGATGCCGCGCAGGCGCGGGTGACGGTGGCCGAACAGGGCGCAAGGGCCGCCGAGGCGCAGCGCGATCAGGTCGCCGCGCAGATCGCCGATATCGACCTGCAACTGCAGCGCACGCTGGTGATCGCGCCGGTGGCCGGGCTGGTCACCGCGCGCAATGCGCAGGTCGGCGCCATCGCCAGCGCCGCCGGCCCGGCGATGTTCACGCTGATCCGCGACGGGCTGCTGGAACTGCGCGCCGATCTGGCCGAACGCGATGTGCTGCGGCTGGCGACGGGCCAGCCGGCCAGCCTTCGCGCCGCGGGCCTGGGCGAGCCATTGCCCGGCCATGTCCGGCTGGTGGAGCCGACGGTGGACCCCGCCTCGCGCCTGGGCCGGGTGCGCATCGCCGTTGACACTCCGGACCGACTGCGCAGCGGGCTGTTCGCGGAGGCCGAGATCCTCGTGGCCGAGCGCGAGGCGCTGGCGGTGCCCGTTTCTGCGATGGACGGCGACGCGGTGCTGCGCGTCACCGCAGGCGGCACGGTGGAGCGTGCGCCCGTCACCACCGGCATCCGCGAGGGCGGGCTGATCGAGATCACCTCGGGCCTGTTCGCGGGCGACGTGATCGTGGCGCGGGCGGGCGCCTTCGTGCGGCCCGGCGACCGGATCAATCCCGTGCCCGCCGAGGGCATTGCCCCCGCGCCCGCCAGGGGCGTGGCCGGCGCCACGCAGTAAGGGGCGGCAATGAACTTTTCCGCCTGGTCGATCCGCAACCCCATCGCGCCGCTTCTGGCCTTCGTGATGCTGATGGTGCTTGGCTGGCAATCCTTCAACACGCTGCCGATCACCCGTTTTCCGAATATCGACGTGCCGCTGGTGGCGATCACCGTCACGCAGGCGGGCGCGGCGCCGGCAGAGCTGGAAACCCAGATCACCAAGGAAATCGAGGATGCCGTGGCGGGCATCACCGGGGTGAAGAACATCGTGTCCACCGTGTCGGACGGCATGTCCACCACCTCGGTCGAGTTCCGCATGGAGGTGCCGACCGACAAGGCCGTGCAGGACACCAAGGACGCCATCGACCAGATCCTCGGCGATCTGCCCGGCGATGTCGAGGCGCCCATCGTCAGCCGCATCGACGTGGAGGGGCAGGCGATCATGACCTTCGCCGTCACCTCGCCGGGCATGACCATCGAGGAGCTGTCATGGTTCGTCGATGACCGCATCAAGCGCACCTTGCAGGGGCAGGTCGGCGTCGGCCGCATCGACCGCTATGGCGGCGCCGAGCGCGAGATCCGGCTGGAGCTGGATCCGGCGCGGCTGGACAGCCTCGGCATCACCGCCGCGACCGTCAGCCAGCAGTTGCGCGCCACGAACGCGGATCTCGGCGCCGGGCGCAGCGAGATCGGCGGCGGCGAACAGGCGATCCGGCTTCTGGGCGACGCCCGGGCCGCGGAGGCGCTGGCCGCGACCTCCATCGCCCTGCCCTCGGGCCGGTTCGTCAAGGTCTCGGACCTGGGCGAGGTGATCGACAGCTACGAGGAACCGCGCTCCTTCAGCCGCTTCAACGGCGAACAGGTGGTGACCTTCGGCATCTTCCGGGCCAAGGGCGCCTCCGAGGTCAGCGTCGCCGAGATCGTCGAGGAAAACCTTGCCGCGCTGCGCGCCGAAAATCCGGGCATCCAGATCACCCCGGTCGATGACACGGTGCACTACACCTATGGCAATTACGAATCGGCCCTGAGCACGCTGCTGGAGGGTGCGATCCTTGCGGTGCTGGTGGTGCTGGCCTTCTTGCGCAACTGGCGCGCCACGCTGATCGCCGCCCTCGCGCTGCCGCTGTCGGCGGTGCCGACCTTCTGGGTGATGGACCTGCTGGGGTTTTCGCTGAACCTCGTCAGCTTCCTTGCGATCACGCTGGCGACCGGCATCCTCGTCGATGACGCCATCGTCGAGATCGAGAACATCGCCCGCCACATCCAGATGGGCAAGACCCCCTACCGCGCCGCGATCGAGGCGGCGGATGAAATCGGGCTTGCGGTGATCGCCACCACCCTGACCATCGTCGCGGTCTTCGTGCCCGTGTCCTTCATGCCCGGCATTCCGGGGCAGTATTTCAGCCAGTTCGGCATGACCGTCGCCATTTCGGTGCTGTTCTCGCTGCTGGTCGCGCGGCTGATCACCCCGATGATGGCCGCCTATCTGATGCGGCCCTCGGACGCGCACCACGAGGACGCCCGTGAAGGCGCCCTGATGCGCGGCTATACCGCGGTGGTGAAGGCGACGATGCGGCTGCGCTACCTGACGCTGATCGCGGCGCTGGCGGTGCTGGCGGTGTCGGTGTTCTTCATGCTGCGCATCCCCGGCAGCTTCATGCCGCCCGAGGATGTGGGCCGCATCTCGCTGAGCGTGGAACTGCCGCCGGGATCGTCGCTTGCCGATACCGACCGCAGCACCGAGGCGATGCGTGCGGCGATTGCCGGGGTTGACGGCGTGCGCGACGTGTTCGTGCTTGGCGGATCCTCCCCCACCGGCGAGATGGACATCCGCCGCGCCTCGGTCAGCGTGCTGCTGGACCGGCTGAACCATTCGCTGCTGCAGCGGCTGGCGGAGATCGGGCACGACATTCCGGGCCTTGGCCGGATGCTGCCGCCCCTCACCCCGGAGGGCCGCACCCGCCCGCAGCACGAGATCGAGACCGAGATTTTCGACCGCCTCGCGGGCATCCCCGACCTGCGCATCTACAAGCTGAACGACCGGGGCCAGCGCGACCTGAGCTTTTCGGTGCTGGCGGGGAACGAGGCCGACCTCAACACCGCCGTCGCCCGGCTGGAGACCGCGCTGCGCGGCGATCCGCTGCTGGCCAACGTGTCGGCCAGCGGCGCGCTGCCCCGGCCCGAGGTGCAGATCCGCCCGCGCAGCGACGAGGCGGCGCGGCTTGGCATCCCGACCGCCGCGATCGCGGAAACGGTGCGCGTGGCGACCATCGGCGATTATGACGCGGCCCTGGCGAAGGTGGCCGTGGATGACCGGCTGATCCCGGTGCGCGTGCAGCTGACGGACCGGATCAAGGACGACCTCGCCAGCATCGGCGCGCTGCGGGTGCCGACCGCCACGGGCGGCAGCGTGCCGCTGAACGCGGTCGCCGACATCACCGTCTCGCAGGGGCCAAGCGCCATCAACCGGCTGAACCGGGAACGCCGCGCCACCATCGGGGCCAACCTGCCGCAGGGCGTGGCGCTGGAGTCCGCCAGCGCCCGCTTCCGCGAGATCGCGGATGCGGTGGAGCTGCCGGCCGGCGCGCGGATCGAGGAAGCCGGCGATGCCGAGGTGCAGCAGGAGCTTCTGGACAGCTTCGGCAGGGCGATGATGCTGGGGCTGATGCTGGTGCTGACCGTGCTGATCTTGCTGTTCCGCAGCGTGATCCAGCCCTTCACCATCCTGTTCTCGCTGCCGCTCGCCATCGGCGGCGTGGCGGCGGCGCTGATCGTGACCGGCAGCGCGGTGTCGATGCCGGTGCTGATCGGCATCCTGATGCTGATGGGCATCGTGACCAAGAACGCGATCCTGCTGGTGGATTTCGCCGTCGAGATGCGGGCGCAGGGGATGACCCGCTTCGATGCGATGGTCGAGGCGGGGCGCAAGCGCGCGCAGCCGATCGTGATGACCTCGATCGCGATGTCGGCCGGAATGCTGCCCTCGGCGCTTGGCGTGGGCGATGGCGGATCATTCCGCGCGCCGATGGCGACGGCGGTGATCGGCGGGATCATCGTGTCCACGGTGCTCAGCCTCGTGATCGTGCCCTCGTTCTTCCTGATCATGGACGATCTGTCGCGGTTGCTGGGCCGGGTCTTCGGCGGGCTGGTCGGACAGAAGGAAGCGGAGCCGGGCGCCCCCGATCCGGCGCAGACCACGGCCGAGATGAAGGCGCTGGCGGCCCGCCTGGACAGGCTGGAGACCGGCGGCACCCCGGCCAGCGCGAGCGGTCTGCGCCACGCGGCCGAATAGGCGCAGGCGTCCGGGGGCGCCGGTCCCCTCTGCCCGTTCACTTCCGGCAGGCGGTCCATTTTTCGCGGAACTTTTGCGGCGCTGCCGGGTTAGACCCTTCCTAACGACGGGGGGCGCATGCAGCACGCGATCAGGCGACTTGCACCGGTTCCGTCCGGTGCGGTTCACTCTGGCCCGAGCGTTCACTCCGGCCCGAGCGTTCACTCCGGCCCGAGCGTTCACTCCGGCCCGAGCGTTCACTCCGGCCCGAGATCGCCGCGCCGCCGCAGCACGCTCCCCTTCCCCGCCCTGCCCTTCCTCGATCCAGGCTAGCGCGCGCTGCCGCAGCAGCGCAGGGGAAACCGCTTCCCCGAGACAGCCACACGGACAGATCGAGGACGACCACCCATGCCATTGCCAGACTGGAAGACCACCCGCCGCGGATTTCTCGGAGGGGGCGCTGCGGGCGCGGCGCTGACCGCGCTGGCCGTGCCCGTCGCCGCGCAGGCCCCCGAGCCCGAGCCGCTGGAGGCCTATGCGCCCGAGTTCTTCACCCCCGAGGAATGGCAGTTCGTGATGGCCGCAACCGCGCTCCTGATCCCGTCGGGCGAGACCGGACCCGGCGCCATCGAGACGCGGGTGCCGGTGTTCATCGACCTGCAACTGGCAAGCGGATTCGGCGCAGCCGAGGACTGGTACATGGAGGGCCCGCATGACCCCCGCGCGGACCCGCAGCTGGGCTATCAGACCCCGCTCGCGCCCGCGCAGGTCTACCGCGCGGGCATCGCCGCCGTGAACGCCTGGTGCGGGGACAACCACGGCGCGGCCTTTGCCGCGCTGGACCCGGACCTGCAGCGGCAGACCCTTGTCGCACTGGAGGCGGGCGAGTTGCCGCTGCCGGCCGAACTGCGCGATCTTTTCAGCCTCCTGCTGCAGAACACCAAGGAGGGCTACTTCGCCGACCCCAAGTATGGCGGCAACCACCGCATGGCCGGCTGGATCCATATCGGCTTTCCCGGGGCGCGGGCCAGCTACCTTGAATGGGTGGACAGGCACGATATTCCCTACCCGCTGGGGCCTGTCGCGATCTCGGGCGAAAGGGGCTGACCATGGCACGCACGGAGGCAAGGAAAGACGTGGTGATCGTCGGGCTCGGCTGGACCGGGTCCATCCTCGGGATCGAACTTGCGCGCGAGGGGCTGGAAGTGCTGGCGCTGGAACGCGGCGAGGATCGCTATACGGTGCCGGATTTCCGCTATCCCGACGTCATCGACGAGCTGAAGTTCGGCATCCGCTTCGGCTTCATGCAAAAGCCGCGCAATTCCACCATCACCATCCGCCGCACCCTGCAGGAAACGGCGCTGCCCTACCGCAAGCTCGGATCGTTCCTGCCCGGTGACGGTGTCGGCGGCGCCGGCATCCACTGGAACGGCCAGACCTGGCGCCCGATGGAGAATGAGCTCACCCTGCGCAGCTATGTCGAGCAGAATTTCGGCGCGGACATCATCCCCGAGGACATGACGATCCAGGATTGGGGCGTGACCTATGCCGAGCTGGAGCCGTTCTTCGACAGGTTCGAATACGTGCTTGGCATTGCCGGCCAGGCCGGCAACGTGAACGGCGAGATCCGCGAGGGCGGCAATCCGTTCGAGGCGCCCCGCCGCCGCGAATATCCGCTGCCGCCGCTGAAGCACACCTATGACGCGGCGCTGTTCGCGGAGGCCGCCCGCGCGATGGGCTACCATCCGTTCCCGCGCCCCGCCGCCAATGCCTCGGCGCCCTGGACCAACGAATACGGCATGCAGCTTGGCCCCTGCAACTTCTGCGGCTTCTGCGAACGCTACGGCTGCCTCAACTACTCCAAGGCCTCGCCGCAGACCTGCATCCTCGATGCGCTGCGCCGGATGCCGAATTTCAGCTACCGGACCAATTCCGAGGTGCTGCGGGTCGAACTGGCAGAGGACCGCAAGACGGCGACGGGCGTGACCTACTGGGACGAGGCCGCGCAGGAAGAGGTGTTCCAGCCCGCCGACATCGTGCTGCTCTGCGCCTACCAGTTGCACAATGTCCATCTTATGCTGCTGTCCGGCATCGGCGAGCCCTATGACCCCGCCACCGGCGAAGGCGTCACCGGCAAGAACTACGCCTATCAGATGAACGGTGGCACGACGCTGTTCTTCAAGGACCGCGAGTTCAACCCCTTCGTCGGGTCGGGCGCGAACGGCATGTCGATGGACGATTTCGCCATCAACCAGATCGACTTCGCGGCCGAGGGTTTCATCGGCGGCAGCTACATCACCGCCGGCGTTGCCAACGGCCAGCCGATCCGCGGCATCGCCCTGCCGCGCGGCACTGCAAGCTGGGGCGAGGAGTGGAAGACGGCCGTCGCCGGCTGGTACGGCCATTCGATGTCGATCGGCTCGCACGGGTCGAACATGGCCTATCGCGACTGCTACCTCGATCTCGACCCCACCTATACCGACCGGCACGGCCGCCCGCTGATGCGGATGACCTTCAACTGGAAGCCGAACGACATTCGCATGACGCAGTTCATGCGCAGCAAGATCGAGCCCATCGCGGCCTCGATGAACCCGGACAGCTGGCAATCTTCCTACAAGTCCGAGGGCGCGCAATATGACGTGCGGCCCTACCAGACCACGCATAACGTGGGCGGCGCGATCATGGGCGATGATCCCGGCACCTCGGCTGTGAACCGCTATCTGCAGACATGGGGCCAGCACAACGTGTTCTCGATCGGGGCCAGCGCCTTCCCGCAGAACATCCAGTACAACCCGACCGGCGTTGTCGGCGCGCTGGCCTATTGGGCGGCAGAGGCAATCCGCAAGGACTACCTCCCCAATCCCCGTCCGCTGGTTTGAGGAGGCAGCCATGGTCACCTTTCTGCGCATCCTCACCGGCCTTGTGCTTCTTGGCCTCATCGTTCTGGCGGCGATCATCTTCCTGCCGGTCCGCACCACGCCGGCGCTGGCGTCCCTGCCCCAAGACTACGCGCCGCCCGAAGGCGCGGGGGAATACACCATGCGCCTGGCCGATTGCGAGGCCTGCCACACCGCCGAGGGCGGCACCCCCTTCGCGGGCGGGCGCCCGATCCGGAGCCCGCTGGGCACCATCTATTCGTCGAACATCACCCCCGACGAGGAAACCGGCATCGGCGGCTATTCGCTCGATGAATTCCGCGCCGCGCTTTATGACGGGCTGCGGCAGGATGGCGCGCATCTCTATCCCGCGATGCCCTATGCCAACTATCGCAAGCTGTCCGAGGAGGATGTCCGCGCGCTTTACGCCTATTTCATGGAGGAGGTGGAGCCGGTCCGCAATTCCGTCCCCGAGACCGACCTGCCCTTCCCCTTCGACCAGCGGTGGGGCATCCGCACCTGGAAATGGATCGCCCTGGGCGAGCCGGGCGAGGTCTCGGGCAGCGGCGATCCGCTGTATGACCGCGGCGCCTATCTGGTGGAGGGGCCGGGCCATTGCGGCGCCTGCCACAGCCCGCGCAACGCGGTGATGGCCGAGGCCGGCTATACCGCCGAGGACGATGATTTCCTGACGGGCGGCGAGATCGACGGCTGGACCGCCCCGCCGCTGCGCGGCGCGCAAAGCGCGATCCGCCACTGGTCGCCCGCAGATCTGAAGCTGTTCCTCGCTTCGGGCCGCAACAGCCATTCCGGCGTGAATGGCGAGATGCGGCTGGTGGTGCGCGACTCGTTGCAGTTCTACAGCAACGAGGATCTGGACGCGGTGGTCGCCTACCTGCGCGCCCTCGGCGGCGCCCAGGCAGAGGATTACGCCGCGGCGCCGGAACTGCGCACCGCCGACCGGCTTGGGATGGAGGGAGGCGGCACCGAGGCGGCGCTGATTTCCGCCGAGCCGGGAATGGCGCTTGGGCCGCGGCTCTACCTCGACAACTGCAATGCCTGCCACTTCGTCGACGGACGCGGCGCCGATCAGGTCTTCCCCGAACTCGACGGCAATCCGCTGGTCACGGCCGCGTCGCCGAACGGGCTGATCGACACCATCTTGCATGGTGCCGAACTGCCATCGACCGCGCTGCGCCCCTATTCGCTGCGGATGCCGGGCTTTGCGGCGCGGCTGCCCGACGCGGAGGTGGCCGAACTCGCCACCTTCGTGCGCGGCGCATGGTCGAACGAGGCCGGGGCGGTCACCGCCGCCGACGTGACCGCCCGGCGCGAGCTTGCCGAGGAACGGGCGGCGGCGGCGCGCGAGTGACGGGCGGGCCGGTGCTGCGGCATCGGCCCCCGCGCCGCGGGCAGATGTGGCGCCCGGCTTGACGGCGGCGCCTGCCGTGCCACCTTGCAGGAAAACCCCGCGAGGACACCCATGCAGGACGATCCGCCCGAAGACAGCAAGCTGACCCGCAGCAAGCGCGCCTGGGCCGAGGCGGGCAAGTTCCTGACCGGCCGCGCGGCCCCGCCCGGAGCGGACCGCCTGCCACCGGGGCAGCACCTGGTGACCGACTGGCCGGTGCTGGATCTGGGGGTCCAGCCCGAGGTGCCGCTGGCGACATGGCGGCTGCGGGTGACGGGCTTCGCCGCGACTCCGCTGACGCTGACATGGGAGGAGTTCGGCGCCCTGCCGCAGCAGACCCGGCGCAGCGACATCCACTGCGTCACCACCTGGTCGCGCCATGACAACGACTGGCAGGGCGTGGCGGTGCGCACGCTGCTGGATCTGGTGCAGCCGCTGCCGATCGCGCGTTTCGTGCTGCTGACCGCGCATGACGGCTACACGACCAACCTGCCGCTGGCGGATTTCGCCGCCGAGGAGGCGATGCTTGCGACCCATTGGCAGGGCGCGCCGCTGAGCCCTGCGCATGGCGGGCCGATGCGGCTGGTGGTGCCGCACCTCTACTTCTGGAAAAGCGCGAAGTGGCTGAAGGAGATCGAATTCATCGGCGCCGACCGCGCCGGCTTCTGGGAGCGCAACGGCTATCACATGCGCGGCGATCCCTGGCGCGAGGAGCGCTATTCCGACGACTGACTTGCGGTGGGGCCCCCGTCCTTGCCATGGTAGCGCATCCCAGCCCCCGGAGCCGCGATGCTGCGCCCCCCGTCCCTGACCCGCCACCGGTCCTTGACCCGCGCTCTGCCCCTGGCCCGCCCCCTGCCCGCGAACCGGCGCCCGCCCGGCCCCGCGCTGCTGATCGCGGCGCTGCTGGCGATGACGGTCGCCCTGTCGGCGGCGGCCTTCGCCTTGGCGCGCTATGCCGGCAGCGCGCGGCTGGAGGCAGAGCTGCGCGACCGGCTGACCGTGACCCGCCACAGCGTGGTGACAGAGATCGACCGCTTCCGCTACCTGCCTGCCCTCGTCGGACAGGATGCCCGCGTGCGCAGCCTGCTGGCCGATCCGGGAGACCCTGGCGCGGCGGCGGCGGCCAATGCCTATCTGCAGACGGTGCGCGACCTGTCGGGGGTGGACGAGCTTTACGTGACCGATGCGCAGGGGCTGACGGTCGCCGCCAGCAACTGGAACCGGCCCGGCAGCTTTCTGGGGCAGAACTACAGCTTCCGCCCCTACTTCCGGGGCGCGATGCAGTCGGGTGAGGCGCGCTATTACGCCGTCGGGGTGACGACCGGCAAGCCCGGCTATTTCCTCTCGGCCCGGCTTGGCCCCGCCCAGGCGCCAGGCGGCGTGGCGGTGGTCAAGGTCGACATGGCGACGCTGGAAAGCACCTGGGTGCGCGCCGCAGAGCATGTGGCACTGGCCGATCCGGACGGGGTGGTGTTCCTGTCGGGCCCGCGCAACTGGAAATACCGCCCGCTGGAGCCGCTGGCCCCGGCGGCGCTGGCCCGGATCGTGGCGGAGCGGCGTTATGACGGGCTCGACATCTCTGCCGCCGCGCCCCTGACCGGCGCCATCGCCTCGGACGCGCGCGAGCCGCTGCGCATCGCGCGCGCCGCGCTGGAACCCGACGACTGGCAGATCATCGTCGGCCTGCCGGAGGCGCCTGTCTTGCGCAGCGCGTGGCTGCTGGCGGGGCTTGCGGCGCTCGCGGGGCTGCTTGCCTCGGTCGGCGCGCTGATCCTCTGGCAGCGCCGGCAGTTCACGCTCTTGAAGCTGGAGCAGAACGCGGTGCTGGAACGGCGGGTGGCCGAGCGGACCGTGGCGCTTGCGCATGAAGTCGAGGAGCGGCGGCGGGCCGAGGACGAGTTGCGCCAGACCCATGAAAGCCTTGTCCATGCGGCCAAGCTGGCGGTGCTGGGCCGCATGTCCGCAGCCATCGTGCATGAGGTGAGCCAGCCGCTGTCGGCGCTGGACAACACGCTTGCCGCCGCCGAGCTTCATCTGGCACGCGGGACTGCCGACAAGGCCGCCAACAGCCTCGGATCCGCGCGCGGGCTGCTGCGCCGGATGCAGACGATGGTGCGGCACCTCAAGAGCTTCGGCGCGAAGCAGAAGCTGACCCCGCCAGAGCCGGTGGACATGGCCGCGGTGCTAGCCGCATCGGCCGAACTGCTGGAGCCGCGCCTGCGCGAACTGGGGGTGAGCCTCTCGCTGCCCGGGACGGCCGGCCTGCCGCCGGTCAGCGGCAATGCGGTGCGTCTGGAACAGGTGGCGACCAACCTGCTGCTGAACGCGGCAGAGGCCAGCGCCGGCGCGGCGCCCGTGACGATCACTGCGGCGCTGAAGCTCACCGCCAGCGGCCTGCGCCTGACCATCGCCGACCGCGGCCCCGGCATCCCCGAGGACATGCGCGAGCGGATCATGGAGCCGTTCTTCACCACCCGGGTCAGCGGCGAGGGACTGGGGCTTGGCCTGTCGATCGTGCGCACCATCCTCGAGCAGTCGGGCGGCAGCCTGACCTTCGCCCCCCGCCCCGGCGGCGGCACGCTGACGCTGGTGGACCTGCCGCTGCACGCGGCCGCCCGCGCCCGGGTGGCCGGCCGATGACCCGCGGCACCATCGCCTTCATCGACGACGAGCCGCCGCTGTGCGACGCGGCGGCGGACTGGCTTGGCGCCTCGGGCTTTCGCGTCGCCACCTATACCGACCCGGCCCGGGCGCTGGCCGAGATCGACACCGCGCGCTGCGATTGCGTGGTTACGGACCTCAGGATGCCGGGCGTGAGCGGGCAGCAGGTGCTGGCGCAGTTGCGGGCCGGCGATGCCGAGTTGCCGGTGATCTTGCTGTCCGGACATGCCGATGTGCCGGTGGCGGTGGAGGCGATGCGCGAGGGCGCCTATGACTTCATCGAGAAGCCCTATGGCGCCGAGCATCTGGTGGCGGTGCTCGACCGGGCGGTCGAGCTGCGACGGATGCGGCGCGAGTTGCGCGCCACCCGCTGGTCCGACACCGCCTCTGCCCGGCTGGAGGCGCGGCTGGCGGGCAGCGCGCCCGCGATCGCCGCGCTGCGCGATGCGGTGGGCCAGCTTGCCGACATCGCCGTCGATCTGCTGGTCAGCGGCGAGCCGGGCACCGGCAAGGAGGAGCTTGCCCGCGCCTTCCACGATTTCGGGCGGCGGGCGCGGCGGCCCTTCGTCGCCATCGACTGCGCCGGCGTCGCCGAGCCGGGGTTCGAGGCAGAGTTGTTCGGACATGAACGCGGTTTTCTGGCCGGAACCGCCGCGGCGCGGGTGGGCAAGCTGGAACATGCCAATGGCGGCACGGTCTTTCTGGGCGAGATCGAGGCGCTGCCGCTGGCGCTGCAATCGAAACTGCTGCGGGTGATGCAGGACCGCCGGCTGGAACGCATCGGCTCCAACGCCGCGCGCCCGGTGGACCTGCGGGTGGTCGCCGGCACGCGGGCGGATCTTCGCGCCGAGGTGGCCGCGGGGCGCTTCCGCGCCGATCTGTTCTACCGGCTGTCCGCGGTGGAACTGGCCCTGCCGCCGCTGCGCGCGCGGCGCGAGGATATTCCGCTGCTGTTCACCCGCTTTGCCGAGGATGCGGCGGAACGGTTTGGCCGCGCGCTGCCGGACCTGCTGGAAAGCGACTTGCGGCTGCTGCAGGGGCAGGACTGGCCGGGCAACCTGCCCGAACTGAAGGCCGCGGCAGAGCGGCACGTTCTGGGCCTGCGTCCGGCGGCGCCGGCCGCGGCCGAGCCTGCGGCGGCGGTTCCGCTGCCCGAGCGGGTCGCCCGGTTCGAAGCCGAGGCGATAGCCGAGGCGTTGCGGCAGGCGGGCGGGTCATCGGCGCTGGCGGCGGATGTGCTGGGGGTTCCGCGCCGGACGCTGAACGAGAAGATCGCCCGCCACGGCCTGCGCGGCGACGAGTAGCGGGCAAAAGATCGCCCGCCCATCCGCGACATCTGGCGGAAAGCCGCCAGAAGATCCGCGCCTCTGCCGCCATCGCGCGCGTAACTCCGCTTCACCAAACACAAATCTTGCGGCGGCCTTTTGCGCGGGCTCTCGGCGGAAGTGCCTTTCGCGCTCGCCCTCCGCGGTGCACGATCTTGCGATCAGGACCATGCCACGGGAGGAAACCGCATGTTCAGCTTCACCCAGAAATTCGTGCCCGCCGCCGTTCTCGGGGCCACGCTTTCCCTTGCTCCGCAAGCCTCGCCGGCCCAGCAATTCATCAACGTGCTGACCGGCGGCACCTCGGGCGTCTACTACCCGCTCGGCGTCGGCCTGTCCGAGATCTATGCCGAGAACATCGACGGCGCGCGCACGCAGGTGCAGGCCACCAAGGCCTCGGTCGAGAACCTCAACCTTCTGGCGCAGGGCAAGGGCGAACTGGCCTTCGCGCTTGGCGATTCGGTGAAATTCGCCTGGGAAGGCAATCAGGAGGCCGGCTTCCCGCGCCCGCTGACCAACCTGCGGGCCATCGCGGCGATCTATCCCAACTATATCCAGATCGTGGCCGAAGGTGACACCGGCGCCACCACGATCGAGGATCTGCGTGGCAAGACGATGTCGGTCGGCGCGCCGGCCTCGGGCACCGAACTGAACGCCCGCGCGATCTTTGCCGCGGCGGGGATGAGCTACGAGGATCTGGGCAAGGTCGAATACCTGCCCTTTGCCGAATCCGCCGAGCTGATCAAGAACCGCCAGTTGCAGGCCACGCTGCAATCCTCGGGCCTTGGCGTCGCCTTCATCAAGGACCTGTCGGCCACGCATGACATCACTCTGGTCGGCATCCCGGCGGAGGTGGTCGAAAAGATCGGCGCGCCCTATGTCCCCGCGGTGATCCCGGCCGGCACCTATACCGGGCAGGACGCGGACGTGCCGACGGCCGCGGTGGGCAACGTGCTGGTCACGCATGAGGATGTGCCCGAGGAAACCGCCTACCAGATGACGAAGCTGCTGTTCGAGAACCTCGACCGGCTGAAGGCCTCGCATGCGGCGGCCGGCAACATCAAGCCAGAGACCGCGCTGGACGGGCTGTCGATCCCGCTGCATCCGGGTGCGGAGCGCTATTACCGCGAGATCGGCGTGCTGAAGTAGCACCGCCTGCGCAGGCAGGTCGGGCGGCGCGCAGCCGCCCGGCCCTGCCGTTCCCCGCGCCCGGCCCTGCCGTTCCCCGCCCGCCTGCCGTTCCGCGCCCGCCTGCCGCTCCGCGCCCTGCGCCCTTGCGCCGCGCCCGGCCACCGGCCCGCCGGGCGCGGCCTTCCCCCGGAGTTCCGCCATGTCCGCCACGCTGCACGCCACCCAGGACCCGCCCGTGACCGAAGATGCCGTCGAGGGGCTCCCCCCCGGGTTCGGCACCGGGATCATGGGCGCCATCGCCTTCTGGATCGCGGTTGCCTTCTCACTGTTCCAGCTTTGGGTCGCGGCCTATGGCACGCTGCCCAGCCAGGTGGCGCGGGCGATGCATGTGGGTTTTCTGCTGCTGCTGGGGCTTGGCCTTGTCGGCAACCTGATTGCGAAGACCCCGGCCGGACGGGTCTGGTTCTGGGCGCTCGGCGTTCTGGGCTTCGGCACCGGGCTTTACAACTGGGTGTTCTACGAGGCGATCATCCAGCGCACGGGCTTCCTGACCACGGCCGATTTCGCGGTCGGCACGCTGCTGGTGGTGCTGGTGTTCATCGGTGCGCGGCGGCTGATGGGCTGGCCGCTGGCGATCATCGCCGGGATCTTCCTGGCCTATGCCTTCCTCGGGCAGCACCTGCCGGCGCCGTTCATTCACCGCGGCTACGGCTTTGACCAGATCATCGAGCATTTCGCCTTCGGAACCGAGGGCATCTACGGCACGCCGATCTATGTCAGCAGCGCCTATATCTTCATTTTCGTCGTCTTCGCAGCCTTTCTCGAACGCGCCGGGATGCTGAACCTTTTCAACGACTTCGCTCTCGGCCTCGTCGGCGGCCTGCGGGGGGGGCCGGGCCAGGTGGCGATCCTGTCCTCGGCGCTGATGGGCACGATCTCGGGCTCCGGCGTTGCGAACGTCGTCGCCTCGGGCCAGTTCACCATCCCGCTGATGAAGCGCTTCGGCTTCCGGCCCGCCTTTGCCGGCGGGGTGGAGGCGACGGCCTCGATGGGCGGGCAGATCATGCCGCCGGTGATGGGCGCGGTGGCGTTCATCATGGCCGAAACGCTGAACGTGCCCTATGCCGCAGTGGTCAAGGCGGCGATCATTCCGGCGGTGCTGTATTTCGGCGTGGTGTTCTGGATGGTGTATCTGGAGGCCGGGCGCGCCGGGCTGAAGGGCCTGCCCAGGGCCGAGTTGCCGAACCCGTGGCAGGCGGTGCGCGACCGCTGGCCGCTGATCCTGCCGCTGGCGGCGCTGGTCTATCTGCTGTTCGCCGGCTACACGCCGATCTTTGCCGGAACGATGGGGCTTGCGCTGGTGGCCGTGCTGATCCTTGGCACGCCGCTGGCGGCGATGATCGGGCCCACCGCGTTCCGCGTGGTGTTCTGGGTGGCGCTCGGCCTTGCCTCGGCGGCGTTCCTGCGGCTCGGCATCAACTTCCTGGTGCTGGTGATCGGCGCGCTGGTGCTGGCCTGCGCCGCGTTGCGGGGCGCCCGTCCCACGCTTGGCATCGTGCGCGACGCGCTGGCACAGGGGGCGCGCAACGCGCTGCCGGTCGGCATCGCCTGCGCCATCGTCGGCATCGTCATCGGCACGCTGACGCTGACCGGCATCGCCTCGACCTTCATCGGCGCGATCATCGCGATCGGCAAGGACAACCTCTTCCTGTCGCTGGTGCTGACCATGCTCACCTGCCTCGTGCTGGGGATGGGGATCCCGACGATCCCCAACTACATCATCACCTCGTCGCTGGCCGGGCCCGCGCTGCTGGAGCTTGGGGTGCCGCTGCTGGTCAGCCACATGTTCGTGTTCTACTTCGGCATCATGGCCGACCTGACCCCGCCCGTCGCGCTGGCCTGCTTTGCCGCGGGGCCGATCGCCAAGGCGTCGGGCCTGAAGATCTCGCTTCAGGCGATCCGGCTGGCGGCGGCGGGATTCGTGATCCCGTTCATGGCGGTCTATACCCCGGCGCTGATGCTGCAAGATGGCGGGCCGGTTGCCGAGGCCTACGGCTATCCGGTGGAGGTGATCTACATCCTCGCCAAGGCCTGCCTTGGCATCGGCCTCTGGGGCGTGGCGGCGGTGGGCTACTTCCTGCGGCCCGCCGCGCTGTGGGAGCGGCTTCTGGCCTTCGCGGCGGGCGTGTCGCTGATCCTTGCGCTGCCGATGACGGACGAGACCGGCTTTGCGCTGGCGCTGGTCTTCGGGCTGCAGCACTGGCTGCGGGCGCGGCGGGCGGCGGCGCCCTCGGCATGAGCCTGTGCATCGCCTCCGGCGGCAAGGTCGTCGCGCTCGTCGCCAGCAGCTTCACGCTCAGCTGGTCCCACTCCGTCGCCCATACCGAATGGTGGGAGCGGTGGGAGGTGACGGCGCAGGGCCTGCGCCCGGTCGAGGCGCGCATCCTCGGCGCCGGCGCGGGGATGGAGCCGCCGGCGGATGCGGTGCGCAGGGCGGACGGCTGGCACTACCGCCCGAGCCTGCCGCCGCAGCGCGAGGTGCTCCTGGCCGCATCGGGCGCAACCGGGGGCGGCTGGCGGCTTTGCGCGCGGGGCGACTGCCTGGACCTCGGGGCAGAGCCGGGGGCACCGCTTCGGCTCTGGCTGGCCGCGCATTGCGAGACCGGCGGCGGGGCCGGCACGCCGCCCGTTCGCTCGCCAGTGCGGGCGCAAATGCAACCGGTGCCTTCAGTCGGGCCGTAGATTGCGGTATCAAGAGTGTGGAACGCGCGGTAACGAGTGCCGGCCCGCGGCATCACCTGCCGCGGGCTGCTTTGCGTCTTGCCCGCGCAGCGGCGCCCCCCGCGCGATAACCGCAACTTGACCTCGGCCTCTGCAACCCTCCGCCGCCGCGGGAGTTGGCTTGCATGGCGCGGCCCGGGCGGGCGGCCGCGCGCACACCATCCGCGCGCGCCATCGACGGGAGATCAGGCATGAACAGAACCTCGCCGCTGCTGACCGGGGCGTTGCTAGCCCTCGCCGCAGCCGGTCCGGCCCTCGCGCAGACCGCCCGGCCCGCGGCCAGCGGCGGCGCCCCCGCCGGGCTGCCGGTAGAGACGGCACAGCCGAACGCCCCCGATCAGGTGCCCGCCTTCATCGGCCAGACCCGCGCCCCGCAACCCGCCGAGATGCCTGCCGTGGCGCAAGAGGTGGTGGCGGACGGGCTGCCGCAGCTCTGGGCGATGGAGTTCCTGCCCGACGGGCGGATGCTGGTCACCGCCAAGCGGGGCACGCTGCATATCGTGACCGCCGCGGGCGAGGCGGGCCCGCCGATCGAGGGCGTGCCCGAGGTCGAGGTCACGCGCCAGGGCGGCCTGCTGGACGTGGCACTTGCCCCGGACTTTGCCGAAAGCGGCCGCATCTTCCTGTCCTTCGCCGAACCGCGCGCGGATGGCAACGGAACCTCGGTCGCCGCGGCGACGCTGGTTCAGGATGATGCGGGCGGCGGCGTGCTGGAGGATGTAGAGGTGATCTTTCGCCAGACGCCCAGCCATGACGGGCCGAACCATTTCGGCTCGCGCCTGGTGTTCAGCCCCGGGGGCGATCTTTATGTGACCGTGGGCGAACGGGCGGACGCCGAGCCCCGCGTGCAGGCGCAGGACATCGGCAGCGGCCTTGGCAAGGTGTTCCGCATCAACCCGGATGGCAGCGCGGCCGAGGGCAACCCGTTCATCGGCGCCGAGGGCGCCTTGCCCGAGATCTGGAGCCTTGGCCACCGCAACGTGCAGGCCGCCGCGCTGGATGGCGAGGGTCGGCTCTGGACGGTGGAACATGGCCCGATGGGCGGCGACGAGTTGAACCGGCCGGAGGCGGGTGGCAACTACGGCTGGCCCGAGGTGAGCTATGGCATCGACTACAGCGGCGCGCCGATCGGCAGGGGCATCACCCGGATGGAGGGGACGCAGCAGCCGGTCTATTACTGGGATCCGGTGATCGCGCCGTCCGGCATGGCCTGGTACGAGGGCGAGGAGTTTCCTGAATGGCAGGGCGCATTCCTGATCGGCGGCCTTGTGGCCAGGGGCGTGGTGATCGTGCATCTGCAGGATGACCGCGTCGCCTACGAGGAACGGGTGCCGCTGGGTGCCCGCGTCCGCGACGTGAAGGTCGCGCCGGATGGCTCGGTATACGCGGTCACCGAGAACCGGCAGGCGGGCACATCGCAGATCGTGCGGCTGACGCGCGAGGAGTAGGGCCCGCCGGGTTGCCGTTGGAGCCGCGGCTGCCGGGGGCGCTGCTGATTTTGCCGCAACCGGGCGATGACGGCGGCAGCGAAACGGCTTAGGCATGGCGAAGCGCCCGCCTCCGGACCCGCCCCGATGACCCTCGCAGACCCGCAAGCCTTCCTTCGCTCGCTCTTCGCCCGCGCCGTCGAGGCGGCTGACCCGATGCGCCGCCTTGCCGCCTTTCTGCCGGCGAAGCCCGCAGGCCGGGTGGTGGTGGTCGGCGTGGGCAAGGCCAGCGCGCGGATGGCCGAGGCGGTGGAGCAGGCCTGGGGCCCCTGCGAGGGGCTGGTCATCACCCGCCACGGTCACGCCCGCCCGCTGCGCGGCATCGAACTGGTGGAGGCCGCGCATCCGGTGCCCGACGCGGCCGGCGTGGCGGCGAGCCTGCGGATGCTGGATCTGCTGGCGGGGCTTGGCGAGAACGATTTCGTGCTGGCGCTGATCTCCGGCGGGGCATCGGCGCTGCTCTGCGCGCCGGTGGAGGGCGTGTCGCTGGCCGACAAGCAGGCGGTCAACGCGGCGCTTCTGGCCTCGGGCGCGCCCATCGACCGGATGAACATCGTCCGCAAGCATCTGAGCCGGGTGAAGGGCGGGCAACTGGCCGCGGCGGCCTGTCCCGCGCGAGTGCTGGCGCTGATGATCTCGGACGTGCCGGGCGACGATCCGGCCTTCATCGGCTCGGGCCCCACCGTCGGGGACGGCTCCTCCGCCCGGGACGCGCTGGCGGTGCTGGAGCACTGGCAGGTGCCGGTGCCGGCCGGCGTGACCGCCGCGCTGGCGCGCGGCAGCAGCGTGATCGCGCCGGGCGATCCGCGGCTGTCGCAGGTAACGAACGTGATCTGCGCCGCCCCCGCGCAATCGCTGCAGGCGGCGGCGGATCTCGGCCGCGCGGCAGGCTGCGAGGTGCGGATACTGGGCGAGGCGCTGGAGGGCGAGGCGCGCGAGGTTGCCCGCGCGCAGGCCGCCCTCGCGCTGCACGAGCGGGCAAGCCGGGCGCAGGGCTCCGCGCCGCTGCTGCTGCTGTCGGGCGGCGAGTTGACCGTCACCCGGCGCGGGAACGGCATCGGCGGGCCGAATGCCGAATTCTGCCTCGCGCTCGCGCTTGCGCTGGACGGGGCAGAGGGCATTCACGCCATTGCCTGCGATACCGATGGCATCGACGGCGCGGCAGAGGTCGCGGGCGCGCTGATCGGCCCGGAAACGCTGCAAGCCGCCAGAGGCGCCGGCCAGGATGCGAAAGCCGCGCTTGCCCGGAACGACGCCCACAGCTTTTTCGGCGCCATCGGCGGGCAGGTGATCACCGGCCCGACCCTGACCAACGTGAACGATTTCCGCGCGGTGCTGGTGCTTTAGCAAGGGCCGCCGGCACCCGCCGCGCCTGCGGCGCGCCGCCGAAAAATCCGCCGCCGATCATATGGCTGTCATATCGCGCTTCTACCGTTTCGCCAGAATGATCAGGAGCCCGCCCATGAAACAGATTCTCCTCTCCACCGTGGCCGTCCTCGGCCTTGCCGCCGCCGCCGCCGCGCAGGACCTGCCGCAGGCAGGCAGCCCCTGGTTCGAGGCGGCTCAGGCGACCATCGAGGAACGCCTGGCCGTTCAGCCCAACACCGGCACCGCGAAGAACGTGATCCTGTTCACCGCCGACGGCAACGGCGTCGGCACCAACTATGCGATCCGCCTGTTCTCGGGCCAGCAGGCCGGCGGGCTCGGCGACGATTACGTGCAGCCGTTCGAGACCTTCCCGAACGTGGCGCTGGTCAAGACCTATTCGTCCAACGGCCAGACACCCGACTCGGCGCCGACCGCCGCGGCGATGAACTCCGGCATCAAGACCAAGAACGGCGTGATCAACATCCTCGACAGCGTCGCCGTGGGCGATTGCGCGGCGGGGGCAGAGGCCGGCGCCACCACCTTTGCCGAGATCGCGTCCGCGATGGGCAAGTCGGTCGGCGTGGTCTCGACCGCGCGCATCACCCATGCCACCCCGGCGGCGGTCTATGCCCGCACCGTCAACCGGGACTGGGAAGACAACTCCGGCCTGCCCGAAGGCTGCGCCCAGAAGGACATCGCCGATCAGCTGATCGACCAGATGAAGGCCGGGGTGATCGACATCGCGATGGGCGGCGGGCGCGCCCACTTCCTGCCCACGGACGTGACCGACATCGAAGGCAAGCCCGGCAAGCGCACCGACGGGCGCAACCTCGTGGACGAGGCGACCGCAGCGGGCGCGCAGGTCGTGTTCGGCCAGGATGACTTCGCGGCGCTGACCATGGGCAACAACGCCCCGGTGCTTGGCCTGTTCGAAGCCAGCCACATGAAGTACGAATACGACCGCACCGGCGAGCCCTCGCTGGCCGAGATGGTCGAAGCCGCGATCAACGGCCTCGCGGGCAACGAGAACGGCTTTTACCTGAACGTCGAGGCCGGGCGCGTGGACCATGCCAACCACGATGGCAACCTGCACCGGGTGCTGGTGGACGGCAAGGCCTTCGCCGATGCGATCGCCAGGGCGATGGAGATGACGAACCCCGAGGACACGCTGATCATCGTCACCGCCGACCATGAACATGCGATCGCCTTCAACGGCTATTGCGGCCGCGGCTCCAACATCCTCGGCCTGTGCATGATGGAAAACGAAGCCGGCGTCGAACATGCCGGCGAGCCGAACCTTGGCGCCGACGGCAAGCCCTATACCGTCGCCGGCTACCTCAACGGGGTGGGATCGGTTCTGGTGGAACAGCCCGACAAGAGCTTCGCGGGCTCGCGCCCCGACCTGACCGAGGAAGAGGTCACCGATCCCGACTACGTCCAGCAGGCGCTGATCCCGCTGTCGTCGGAAACCCACTCTGGCGAGGATGTCGCGGTGTTCGCGCGCGGCCCATGGGCGCATCTCTTCGGTGGCGTGATCGAGCAGAACGTGATCTTCCACGTGATGAACCACGCCGTCACCGCAGAGTAGCCCGCAACGACCACGCTGCGGGCCCCGGCGCGACCGGGGCCCGCATCTTTCCTGCGGGCGCCGCGGCTTGCGGCCCCGGAACGGGAGATCGACAGATGAACCGCCGCACCCTTCTTGCCGCGCTGCCGGCGCTCGCGCTTGCGCCGCGCGCGGCCCCTGCCGCCGAAGAGACGCCGATCAGGCTCCGCGATCTTTACAACAAGGATCTGAGCTTTTCCGAGCTTGCCCTGTCCCTCGAGGGCAGCCGCATCACCGTGGCCGGGTTCATGGCGCCGCCGCTGAAGGCCAACTCGGTGTTCTTCGTGCTGACCAAGATGCCGATGGCCGTCTGCCCGTTCTGCGAGCCGGGGATGCCCTGGCCCGATGACATCCTCGCCGTCTATGCAAGGCGCGTCGTCGAGGTGGTCGCCTTCAACGTGCCGATCACCGTGACCGGCGTGCTGGACCTGGGCGATGCGGTGGACCCGGAACTTGGCTTCTATTCCAAGGTGCGCCTCGTCGATGCCACCTTCGCGCGCGCCTGACAGATGCCGGCGCCTGCGCTGCATGTGCGGAACCTGCGCGTGACCAGCCGCGAGGACCGGGTGCTGCTGGAGGTGCCGCAGCTTTCGGTGGATGCGGGCGCAAGCGTTGCGCTGCGCGGCGCCTCGGGCGCGGGGAAATCGACGCTGCTGCATGTGCTGTCGGGGCTGGTGCGGCCAGAGGCCGGGCAGGTGATCTGGGGCGGGCAGGACATCGCCGCGCTGAGCGAGGATGCGCGCGCCCGCTTCCGGCGCGAGACGCTGGGGCTGGTGTTCCAGGACTGCCAGCTGTTCGAGGAACTGTCGGCGCTTGGCAATGCCGCGCTCGCCAGCGCCTTCGCCCCGGCGGCAGAGCGGGCGCGGCTGCGCCGCTCGGCGGCCGGGTGGCTGGCCGCGCTCGGGCTTGGCGAGGCCGGCCCCCGCCCGGTGGACAGCTTCTCGGGCGGCGAGCGGCAGCGCATCGCCGTGGCCCGCGCCCTCGCCGCGAGCCCGCCGGTGATCCTTGCCGATGAACCGACCGCCGCGCTGGACCGCGCCAATG
Source organism: Rhodobacteraceae bacterium UBA6141 (assembly GCA_002423245.1). GTDB lineage: Bacteria > Pseudomonadota > Alphaproteobacteria > Rhodobacterales > Rhodobacteraceae > Frigidibacter. Next base: position 30,466 of record DIVD01000062.1, on the reverse strand, counting down.
CCGACGCGCTTGGCGCCGATCTGGTGGCGCTGGCCGCGGAAGGCGGGCGCACCCTGATCGCGGTGACGCATGACGCCGCCCTTGCCGCGCGGCTGGGCCGGCAGATCACCCTCGCCGATGGCAGGATCGTGGAGGACAGCGATGGCTGACCTCTGGGCCGCGCTCTCCCCCGGCTGGCAGGATCTGCTGCTGGCGCTGCTGCTGGTCGCGCCCGGCCTTCTGGCGGGGCTGCTTGTGCTGCGCGGGCTGCGCCCCTTGCCGCTGGCGGGCGCGATGCTGCGGCGCTTTGCCGTGGTCAACGCGCTGTTCGTGCTGCTGATCGCGGTGTCGGTCGGGCTGGGGGTCGGGCTGCTGGCGCAGGAACGGGGGCTGCGGCAGGGCTCTGCCCGCGCGGCAGACAAGTTCGACCTGATCGTTGCCGCGCCGGGCAGCGAGGTGACGGCGATGCTGGCCGCCGTCTATCTGCAACCCTCGGACATGGCGCTGGTCAGCGGCGCGCAATTTGCCGAGATCGCGGCGGCCGAGGGCGTGGAGTTCGCCGCGCCGATCGCCTTTGGCGACAGCCATCAGGGCGCGCCGGTGGTGGGCACGACCGCCGCCTTCGTCACCCATCTGGCAGGCCCGCTGGCCGAGGGGCGGCTTTTCGCCGCGGCGACAGAGGCGGTGGCGGGCGCCTTCGCCCCCGTCGCGGTCGGCGACAGCTTCACCCCCGCGCATGGCCAGGGGCCGGCGGCCGGCGAGGAGGAGGGCGCAGAGGGGGGCGCACATGGCGATTTCGCCTATGTCGTCACCGGCCGCATGGCCCCGACCGGCAGCCCCTGGGACCGCGCACTGCTGGTCCCGGTCGAGGCGGTGTGGGAGGTGCATGGCCTTGCCAACGGCCATGCGCCAGATGATCCGCGCATCGGCCCGCCCTTCGTGCCCGAGCTGATGCCCGGCACCCCCGCCGTGCTGGTCCGCGCCACCGAGTTGTGGGGCAATTACGCGCTGAAATCGCGCTTCACGCGCAGCGACCTGATGGCGTTCTTCCCCGGAACGGTACTGGCGCAACTGCATGGCCTGATGCGCGAGGTGCGCGCCGCCATGTCGCTGATGGCGGTGCTGACGCAGGTGCTGGTCACGCTGTCGGTGCTGATCGGGCTGATGATCCTCGTGCGGCTGATCGCGCGCAGCCTGGCACTGCTGCGGGCGATCGGCGCGCCGCTGCGCTTTGTCTTTGCCGTGGTCTGGGCCTATTCGGCGGCGCTGATCGCGGCCGGCGCCGGGCTGGGCCTTGCGCTCGGCTGGGTCGCGGCGCGGGTCATCTCGGGCGTGATCACCGCCCGAACCGATGTGCTGGTCAGCGCGACCCCCGGCTGGGCAGAGGTGCATCTGGTCGCGGGCTTCGTCAGCCTGACCCTGCTGATGGCGCTGCTGCCCGCATGGCTGGCCATCCGCCGCCCGCTTCTGACGGATCTGCGCGGCTGACCGGCGTTCAGCCGCCGCTGGTCGGCCGGCTGGCGGCCGAGGTGCCGAAGCCGCCGCGCGAGGCGGGGGTGGCGCGGGTCATCGGCGGCTTGCCGGCGGTCGCGGCGGGGCGGGTGAACTGGCTGGCCGAAAGCTGGCCGCGCCCGCTGTTCGACGCATAGGTCGCCGTGCCCGCAGCATTGGTGAAGCGCCCGTCCTGCGTGCGGTAGAGCGGCTGCGCCGGCGCGGCCCCCGCGCGCGCGCCGCCCAGCATGTTGCCGATCAGGTAGCCCGCGATCAGCGGCATGAAGATCGACCCGCCGCCCGATCCGGTCGCCTGCGCCTCGGTGCCGCAACTGCCCTCGCCGTGCTGTTCCTCGCAGACCTGCTGGCTGTCATAGCGGGGCGCGGCCTCGGCATGCAGCGTCTGCGCCTCGCGGAAGGCGACCTCGCAATCCAGCGCGGAAAACTCCCCGCCCTGCGCTGCCGCGCTCTTGCAGGCGGCGAGGTCCGGGAAGGCCGCGGCATCGACCGTTTCCTCGCGGCACCCGGCGAGCGCGAAGGCCGCCGCGCCAAGGATCGTCAGCGTCACGCGGCGCGAGCGTTTGCGTCTGCGGGCGGGCGCGGGGTCGGGTCTGGCGGCGGTGGCGGGTGTGGTCATGTCTTTGCTCCCGAAGGGTCAGCGGATGAAATGCGGCTTGAAGCGCGACAGGTCCTGCGTGATGCGGCCCCGGTCCTCGCGCACCCCGAGGCCCACGCAGGCCTCGCCCACGATCCAGGCCCCCAGCACGGGGCGGAAGCCCCCGAACTCGGGCAGCGGGTGGTAGGCCTGCACGATCATCGGATGGCTGCCATAGCCGCCCTCGGCCGAGGCTTCGGTCTCGCGCCCGTCCTCGACGATGCGGATCGCGGCGCCCTCGCGCGAGAACAGCGGTTTGCGCACATGGGCGCGCCCCAGCGCATCCGCCGCGCGCCGCGCCTCGGGCGCGCCTCCGGCGATTTCGTCCTCGAAGAAGGCGGGCAGCAGGTTCGGATGGCCCGGGAACATCCGCCACAGCACCGGCAGCAGCCCCTTGTTCGACACCACCGCCTTCCAGGCCGGCTCCAGCATCAGGCAGCCGGCCGTGGCCAGATGCGCCGCGAACCCGTCGCGCAGCAGATCCTCCCAGGGATAGAGCTTGAACAGCGTGCCGATCACCCGGTCCTCGGCGTCGAGGAACTGGCCCCCGGTCGAGAGGCCGATGCTTTCAAGATCGGAATAATGCGCGCCCATCCCCGCCTCGCGCGCGGCCCAGGCCATGCTTTCGACGGTGGCGTAATCCTCGGGGTTGCCCGCCATGGCGGTGAAATGCAGGTCCGTGTCGGGCGGGAACAGCGCGCGGAAGCGCTCCACCAGCGCCTCGTGGATCCCGTTGAACTGGTCGGCATCCGCGGGCAGCACCCCCGCCGCGATCTGCTCCTCCAGCCAGCCCCACTGGAACGCGGCGCTTTCATACAGCGAGGTGGGCGTGTCGGCATTGTATTCCAGCATCCGGGCGGTGCCGGTGCCGTCCCAGACCAGATCGAAACGGCCGTAGATCTCGGGCTCGGCGCGGCGCCAGCTGTCGGCCACGAGATCGCGATGCGCCTCGGGAATGGCAAGGCGCGCCATCAGTTCCTCGCTGGCGACGATCTCGGCCACGGCCTCGCGCGCCATCGCGTGAAGCTCGGTGGCCGGGTCTTCGATGCCGGTCTCGATCTCTTCCAGCGTGAAGGCATAGGCGGAACTTTCGTCCCAATAGGGCTCGCCATGCATGTCGGCGAAGCTGAAGCCCAGCTCCTCGGCCCTGGCGCGCCAGTCCTCCCTTTCGGGCAGGTCGATCTTCTGCATCCCGCGGCTCTCCTCGCTCCCCGTATCTCAGGTAAGGCTCCGGGGGCGCAGACGCCAGAGGCGGGGGCAATTTTGTGCGGGAGAGGGGCACCGGGGTGGCCACCGGGGGGCGGGGCGCCGGCAAGCGGGGGCGGCGCGCGCGGTCAGGGCTTGGGGTGGTCGTCCCAGTCGCTTGACAGGATGCGCTGTGCGTCGCCCTCGGGATCGTCGTATTGCCGGGCCCTGATCGACCAGAAGAACGCCGCCAGGCCCAGCCCGCCAAGGCCAAGCGAGATCGGGATCAGATAGGCCAGCATGGTCATCGGCGCGCCCCCCTATTTCAGCCGCAAGGCGTTCAACGAGACAGTGATCGACGACAGCGACATCGCCAGCGCCGCGGCCAGCGGCGTCGCCAGCCCGGCAATCGCGATCGGCACCGCCACCAGGTTGTACAGCAGCGAGATGGTGAAATTCTCCTTGATCCGCCGCCGCGCCTTCACCGCGACCCGCACCGCATCTGCCACCGGCGAGAGATCGCCCCCCAGCAGCACGATGTCCGAGGCCGCCCGCGCCGCATCCAGCGCCGAGGCGGGCGAGATCGAGGCATGGGCCGCCGCGAGCGCCGCCGTGTCGTTGAGCCCGTCGCCGACCATCAGCACCTTGCGGCCCTGCGCCGACAGTTCGGCGATCAGCGCGACCTTGTTGGCGGGCAGGGCTTCGGCCCGCCATTCGGTGATGCCGAGGCGGTCCGCCAGTTCGCGCACCGCGCCCGGCACATCGCCCGAGACCAGGTGCACGGCCTTGCCCTGGCTCTGGAAGGCCGCCACCGCCTCGGCCGCGCCGGGGCGCAGGCGGTCGGCGAAGGTGATGGACAGCGCCGGCCAGGGGCCCACCTTCAGATGCGTGGCGGTCACGCTGCCCGGCGCCGCCCCGACCCAGGCCGCGCGCCCAAGACGCACCAGTTGCCCGCGCCATTGCCCCTCGATCCCGTAGCCGGGCACTTCGCGCAGCGCCGTCACGTTGGCGGGACGGATGCCCAGCTCCCGCGCCGCCTCGGCCAGCGCCCGCGCCAGCGGATGCGCGGAGGCATTCGCCAGCGCCGCCGCGACCTCCAGATCGGCGCGCGCCAGGGCGTCAAGGTTCACCGGCTCGGGCGCGCCCATCGTCAGGGTGCCGGTCTTGTCGAACACCACGGTATCCACCTCTGCCAGCCGTTCCAGCGCGGTGCTGTCCTTGATCAGCAGGCCCTTGCGGAAGAGCTTGCCGCTGGCCGCCGTCACCACCGCCGGCACCGCAAGGCCAAGCGCGCAGGGGCAGGTGATGATCAGCACCGCCGCCGCGATGTTCAGCGCAAGGCGGATGTCGCCGCCGCTGATCTGCAGCCAGCCCAGGAACGAGCCGAACGCCAGCACATGCACCCCCGGCGAGTAGAGCCGCGCCGCCCTGTCCGCCAGCGAGGTGTAGCGGTTGCGGGCGCTTTCGGCCATCGCCACCAGGTCGGCCATCCGGTGCAGGCTGGTGTCGCGTCCCGCCGCGGTCACCTGCACGGTCAGCGGCCCGGTCAGGTTGACCTCGCCCGCCAGAACCGCGCTGCCGACGCCCGCCCATGCCGGCAGGCTCTCGCCGGTCAGGAACGAGCGGTCGATCTCGCTGCTGCCATGGGTCACGGTGCCATCCACCGGCATCCGCGCGCCGGGACGGACCAGCACCAGATCGCCCGGCGCAATCTCGGCCACCGGCACCGTCACCTCGGCGCCCTCCCGCAGCACGACGGCGCGCGGCACCTCCAGCGCGGCCAGTTCCTCGGCGGCAGAGCGTGCGGCGGCGCGGGTGCGGTAATCGAGGTAGCGCCCGACCAGCAGGAAGAAGGACAGCATCACCGCGGCATCGAAATAGGCGTGACGGCCCGACTGCATCGTTTCGTAGACCGAGATCGCCGAGGCGAGGATCAGCGCAAGGCTGATCGGCACATCCATCCCCAGCCGCCCGGCCTTCAGCGCCGTCCAGGCGCTGGAAAAGAACGGCTGGCCGGCGAACACCACCGTCGGCAGGGCAATGGCAGCCGAAATCCAGTGGAACAGGTCGCGCGTCGCCGCTTCGGCCCCCGACCAGACCGCGACCGACAGCAGCATCACGTTCATCATCGCAAAGCCCGACACGCCGATCCGCATCAGCAGATCCCGCCCGCGCCGGTCCGTCTCGGTGACCAGCAGCGCGCCGGGGTCCAGCTCATGCGCCTCATAGCCGATGCGGTCCAGCACCGCGACCAGCCCCTCTGCCGTGACCTCCGGCTCCGCCTCGACCGCGACACGCTTCAGCGTCAGGTTCACCCGGGCCGATCGCACGCCCGGCGTGGCCGACAGCGCGCGTTCGACATCCGAGATGCAGGCGGCGCAATGTGCGGTGGGCAGCGACAGGAACAGCCGCGCCTCCCGTGGCGCGGCGGCGGCGGCGGCAAGGCGTTCCGCCGCGGGGGCGGCAAGGCAGGCGGGGCAGGCAGAGGCGGCAGGCAGGTCCATCGCGGTCATCCGGTCACGAACATGTCGTAGCGCTGGCGGAAGGGGGTGCCGTCGGCGGCCACCGCGTCAAGATGCAGCAGCCAGTTGCCCGGCGCCAGATCCAGCTTCGCGCTGTAGATCCCGCCAGTATAGACCAGATCCACCGGCCGGTCGTCGCGCGCATGGGTGGTCCGCCCGACCACGACCGACAGGGATTTCACCTGCGCGGGCAGGCCCTGCGCATCGCGCATCACCAGGCTCAGCACCCCGTCGCGGCCGTAGTCGTGGCTGACGGTCCAGCCAAGCGCCTGCTGCGCGGCGCGGTCGGCATCGAAGGTCTGGCTTGCGACATAGGAGTTCGCGACCTCCAGCCCCGGAAAGGTGCTGACCGCCTTCACCGCCATGATCACGTTGACCGCGATGATCACCGAAAAGGCGCCGACGACGATGGCAAGCACCTTGCGCCCGGTCAGCGGGCGGCCCCCGTCCGCCGCGCGCCCCTGCATCCTGGTCATGTCACTGCCCTTTCCCGTTGAAGATGGTCTCGATGCGGACACGGTCATGGCTTTCGGTATCCTCGATCCAGACGGTGAGCGGGGTGCGCTCTGCCAGCGCGGGCGCCGAGCCTGCGGGCGCCACCACGTAAAGCCGCGTCTCGCCCAGCTCGTCGGCGCGGACGCTGACGACGCTGCCCTCCGCGCCCTCGATGGTGGTGACCAGCGACGGATCGCCCTCGACCGTCAGCATGAAGTCGCGCTCGTCGCCCTGCTTGTTGCGCAGGCGCATCTCGTAGGTGTTGCGGATCGAGCCGTCGGACAGCGTGACGTAGAGCGGGTTGCGCACCGGCGTCACGTTCACGTCGAAGGGCGAGCGCATGAACAGCGCCACCACCAGCCCGATGCCGATGCCCGCCCACAGGACGGTATAGACAAGGGTGCGCAGGCGGAAGATGTGCTTCCAGATCTGCTTGGGATGCGCGCCGGCCCGTTCCGCCGCCTCGTCCTTCAGCGCCATGTAGCCGATCAGGCCGCGCGGCTTGCCGATCCTGTCCATCACCTCGTCGCAGGCGTCGATGCACAGCGCGCAGGTGATGCATTCCAGCTGCTGGCCGTTGCGGATGTCGATTCCCATCGGGCAGACGTTCACGCAGGCCATGCAGTCGATGCAGTCGCCGGCCGGTGCATCGCCGGGGGCCGGGGCCTTCTTGAGCTTGCCGCGCGGCTCGCCACGCCATTCGCGATAGGCGACGGTGATGGTATCCTCGTCCATCATCGCGGCCTGGATGCGCGGCCAGGGGCAGGCATAGATGCAGATCTGCTCGCGGGCGAAGCCGCCAAAGGCGAAGGTGGTCAGCGTCAGCAGGGCGATGGTGGTATAGGCCACCGGATGCGCCTGTCCGGCCAGCAGGTTGCCCAGAAGCGTCGGCGCATCGGTGAAGTAGAACACCCAGGCCCCGCCGGTCGCGAGGCCGATCAGCAGCCACAGCGCCCATTTGGTGATCCTGAGCCGGGCCTTGTGCAGGTTCCACGGCTGGTTCCACAGCCGCAGCCGCGCGTTGCGGTCCCCCTCGACCCAGCGTTCCACGAGGATGTAGAGATCGGTCCACACGGTCTGCGGGCAGGCATAGCCGCACCACACCCGGCCGAGCGCCGAGGTGAACAGGAACAGGCCGAGCCCCGCCATGATCAGAAGGCCCGCGACGAAGTAGAATTCGTGCGGCCAGATCTCGATCATGAAGAAGAAGAATCGCCGGTTCGCCAGGTCGATCAGCACCGCCTGATCGGGCATCCCCGGTCCCCGGTCCCAGCGGATCCAGGGGGTGACGTAGTAGATGCCCAGCGTCACCGCCATCAGAACCCATTTCAGGGTGCGGAAACGGCCCTTCACGCGGCGCGGAAAGATCGGCTCTCGCGCGGCGTAAAGGCTGGCGGGTTGTTCGGAAGAGCTCACGGCTGGTCTCCGTTGGCGGTGGTGTCGGATGGTATATAAGATAGCCACTGGCGCCGGGCTTTGACCTGCGTCAAAAAAGGCAGACGGCAGATACATGAATTCCGGCGCGTCCCGCCGGAAGGGAATGGCACCGGCACCCCCGGGAAACGCGCGAACAGGACGGGGGGCCGATGCCATGACGCCGGGCGTTTGCGCCGGGGTCAAGGAATGCGTAGCCGCCTGCGCAGCGCGGCGCCTTGACGTGGATCAAGCGGGGGCGCGGAGATCAGGCGAAAGCGCGGATCAGGCGAAGGCTGGAGAACGCGAACGGGAACCCGAGGGCCCCCGCTGCGTGGTTCAGGTCAGGCCGGGCCGGGCCGGCTATTCGCCGCCGCCAAGCCCGTGCACATAGAACGCCACCGCCCGGATCTCTGCCTCGCTCAGGCGCGCGTTCCAGTTCGGCATCACGCCGAAGCGGGCGTTGGTCACCGTCTCGGTCAGGCTGGCGATGTCGCCGCCGTACAGCCAGATCGCATCCGTCAGGTTCGGCGCGCCCTGGGTACGGTCGCCGGTGCCGTCTTCCATGTGGCAGACCGCACAGTTCTCGGCAAAGACCGTCGCGCCTTCGCGTGCAAGCGCCGCGTCATGCTCCTGCCCCGAGATGGCAAGCACATGCTGCACCACCGCCTCGATCTGCGCAGGCTCGAGGATGCCGTCGGCGCCGAACCTCGGCATCTGCGAATAGCGCGCGTCGGGATCGTCGCTGTTGCGGACGCCGTGGGTGATGGTCGTGTGGATCTCTTCGATCGACCCGCCCCAGAGCCAGTCGTTGTCCAGAAGGTTCGGATAGCCTCGCGCCCCCGCAGCGCCCGAGCCGTGGCACTGGGCGCACCAGGTGCGGAAGATCGCGCCGCCGGCATTCTGCGCATAGCTCGCCAGATCTGGATCCGAGGCGATCGCCGTCAGGTCGGCCGAGGCGAGCCGGGCCTCGATCGGCGCATGGGCCGCCTCGACCCGGGCAATCTCGGCGGCGACCTCGGCGCGGGTCGAATAGCCCAGCAGCCCCGATGTCGCCCGGCTCAGCCCCGGCCATGCCGGATAGGCGATGGTATAGATCAGCGCCCAGATGATCGTGGCGTAGAAGGTCCACAGCCACCAGCGCGGCAGCGGGTTGTTCAGTTCCTCGATCCCGTCCCAGGAATGGCCGGTGGTGCCGACTTCCTGCTTGGCCTTCACGGGTCTCCTGGTCATTTCCGCGCCTCCTTGAACGTGGCGCTGCGGGCGGTGCCCTCGCGGCCGCGGGCGGGTCTTTCATCATTGCGGAAGGGGATCTCCGCCGTGTCGCGGTGGATCTCGGCGCTGCCGGGGCGGAAGGCCCAGACGATGACGCCCACGAAGAACAGCGTCAGCGCAAGAAGCCCCCAGCTGTCGGCGAATTCCCGAAGAAGGTGATAGTCCATCGGCGCCCCCTTACCGGCTTGCATCGGGCGTGAAGGTCGAGAAATCGACCATCGTGCCCAAGACCTGAAGATAGGCCACCAGCGCATCCATCTCGGTCACGCCGGGCTGCCCGTCATAGTTCGATACCTTCGCGCCGGCATAGCGTTCCTGCAGCCCCTCATAGTCGCTGTCGGGATCCGCCTGCGCGGTGAAGTCCGCCTTCGCCGCCTCGATCATCTCGGAGGTGTAGGGCACGCCGACCATGCGGTGCGTGTCAAGCAGGTCCTCGACATGGGTCGGCTGGATCAGCCGGTCCGACAGGAAGGCGTATTTCGGCATCACCGATTCGGGCACCACCGATTGCGGGTCGGTCAGGTGATCGACATGCCACTCGTCCGAATAGCGCCCCCCCACGCGGGCCAGATCCGGCCCGGTGCGCTTGGACCCCCACTGGAACGGATGGTCATACATCGATTCCGCCGCAAGGCTGTAATGGCCATAGCGCTCGACCTCGTCCCGCATCGGGCGGATCATCTGGCTGTGGCAGACGTAACAGCCTTCGCGGATGTAGATGTCGCGTCCCGTCAGCTCCAGCGGGGTGTAGGGGCGAACCCCTTCCACCTTCTCGATCGTGTTCTCGAGGTAGAACAGCGGCGCGATCTCGACGATGCCGCCGATGGTCACCACCAGAAGCGACCCCACCAGCAGCAGGGAGGCGTTCTTTTCCAGCACGGCATGTCTGTCCAGGATACCCATGTCCTGTGCCTCCCTTATTCAGCGGGAACCGCGGCCGAGACACTGGCCGAGCGGGCCGGCTGTCTGGCAACGGTGGCCCAGAGGTTGTAGACCATGATGAGACCGCCCACGAGGTACATGACCCCGCCAAGGCCGCGCACCACATACATCGGGAACTTGGCGGAGACCGTGTCGGCGAAGGCGTTCACGAGGAAGCCCTGGCTGTCGACCTCGCGCCACATCAGCCCTTCCATGATCCCGCTGACCCACATCGAGGAGGCATAAAGAACGATGCCGATGGTCGCGAGCCAGAAGTGCCAGGACACGAGGCTGAGGCTGTAGAGCCGCTCGCGGTTCCACAGGCGCGGCACCAGGAAGTAGAGCGTGCCGAAGGTGATCATCCCGTTCCAGCCAAGCGCGCCGGAATGGACGTGGCCGATGGTCCAGTCGGTATAGTGCGACAGGCTGTTGACCGCCCTGATCGACATCATCGGCCCTTCGAAGGTGGACATGCCGTAGAAGCCGATCGACACCACCATCATGCGGATGATCGGATCGGTGCGCAGCTTGTCCCAGGCGCCGGACAGCGTCATCAGGCCGTTGATCATGCCCCCCCAGGACGGCATCCACAGCATGATCGAGAACACCATGCCCAGCGTCGAGGCCCAGTCGGGCAGCGCCGTGTAATGCAGATGGTGCGGCCCCGCCCAGATGTAGAGGAAGATCAGCGCCCAGAAGTGGATGATCGAGAGCTTGTAGGAATAGATCGGGCGTTCGGCCTGTTTCGGCACGAAATAGTACATCATGCCGAGGAAGCCCGCGGTCAGGAANNGCGTTGTGGCCATACCACCACTGGGTCATCGCGTCCTGCACGCCGGCGAACAACTGCACCGACTTCGAGCCGAACATGGAGACCGGGATCGCGAGGTTGTTGACGATATGCAGCATCGCGATGGTCACGATGAAGGACAGGTAGAACCAGTTCGCGACGTAGATGTGCTTTTCGCGGCGCTTGAGCAGCGTTCCCATGAACACGACAAGGTAGGACACCCAGACGATGGCCAGCCACAGATCGACATACCATTCCGGCTCGGCATATTCCTTGGACTGCGTGGCGCCGAGGATGTAGCCGGTCGCCGCCAGCACGATGAAGAGGTTGTAGCCCCAGAACACGAACCAGGCGAGGCCGCCGCCCCACAGCCGCGCCGCCGAGGTGCGCTGCACCACGTAGAACGACGACATCAGCAGCGCGTTGCCGCCAAAGGCGAAGATCACCGCCGAGGTGTGCAGCGGCCGCAGCTTGCCGAAGTTCAGGTAGCCTTCGGCGAAACCGAAGTTCAGGTCGGGAAAGGCAAGCTGGAAGGCGATGAACGTGCCCACCAGAAATCCGACGACACCCCAGAGCGATGTCGCGATGACGCCGGCGCGAATCACGCCGTCATTGTATTCGTTGACCGGCACCGGCCGGGCCTCGTCCACCTGCCGGAGCACCCACAGAAACGTCACTGCGGCTGCCAGCATGACAGTCAGCGCGTTGACCATGTAGGGCAGATCACGCGCGTAATTGGCTGCGATCGCGGCCAGCACCGCGACAGCACCAAGCGCGATCAGCTTGATGTAATCCCACATTCCTTGCGTCCCTTCGCCTTCCCCGGCCGCCGACTCATGCCGGCGGCTGTCTTTTTGACTGTTGTGCTTCTGGGCTGGGGGCGCGCAAGATGCCTTGATCTGTGTCAAGTCCCGGGACTCGCGGGCTTGATGCGGATCAAGGCGCCACAGACCGGCACCGGGTAAGAGTGCCCTTGCGACATGCACCAGGCATAGTGGGAGACGCAGCATGGCCTATAAATCTGTCCTGACCATCGTGACCGACGCCGAGGCCGCAGCGGCCCAGATCGACGCGGCAGTGGAGATCGCCCGGCGCGAGGATGCCCATCTGGACATCTTCTGCCTTGGCATCGACCGGACGCAGACCGGATATTACTATGCCGGCGCGGCCACCTTCGTCACTCAGGAGACGATCGAGCGGGCGCAGCGCGACGCCGAGGAGGCAGAGGCCGCGGTGCGCGAACGCATGGCCGCCGAAGACATCCGCTGGGCGGCAGAGGCGGCGGTCGCGCAACTGGGCGGCCTGTCCATCCTCGTGGCGCAGCGCGCCCGGTTCGCCGACCTGTGCGTGCAGCAAAAACCCTATGGCAAGGACCAGACCCAGGATGCCGAGGCGATCGTCGAGGCGGCGCTGTTCGACGGCGGCGCGCCCGTGCTGGTCCTGCCTGATACCGGGCTGGGCGCCCGGCTCGGCAGCCGCGTGGTGCTGGGCTGGAACCAGAGCAACGAGGCCCTGCATGCCGCCCGCGCCGCGCTGCCGCTGCTGAAGGCCGCCGATCTGGTGAACATCGTCATCATCGACCCGCCCGCGCAGGGCGCCGAGCGGTCGGACCCCGGCGGCGCGCTGTCGCAATGGCTGGCCCGCCACGGCGTGAAGGCCGAGGTGTCGGTGCTGGCAAAGACCCTGCCGCGCGTTTCGGATGTGCTGTGCCGCCACGCCCGCGACGTGGATGCCGACCTGCTGGTCATGGGCGCCTACGGCCACTCCCGCTTTCGCGAGGCGATCCTTGGCGGCGCGACGCGCAACATGCTGGAAATGGTCGAAGTGCCGGTGTTCATGGCGCACTGACCTGAAAGGGCCGCAGCGGCCCGAGATGCAAGGGGGCGGCCCGGCGCCGCCCCTTTCCGCCGCGCCCGGCCCCCCGCGCTTGGGCCCCCCAAGCCCCACCGGGATGGGCTTCAGGCCAGATAGCCGCCGTCATTGTCGTCGCCCGCCTCGGTCAGCAGCCGGTCGAAATCGGGGATCGTGACATGGCGCTTGCCCTGCAGCTCGATCACGCCGTCGCGTTTCAGCGCCGAGATCTGGCGGCTGACGGTTTCCAGTGTGAGGCCCAGATAATCGGCCATCGCCTCGCGCGTCAGCGGCAGGTCGAATGCCATCCGCCCCTGCGGCGAGCGCAGCTTCAACGAGGCGTCGCGCCGCGCGATGATCGCGACGAGGCTGGCGATCTTTTCCCGCGCGGTCTTGCGCCCCAGCAGCAGCATCCATTCGCGCGCGGCGTCAAGTTCATCCAGCGTCATTTCCAGCAGGCGCTGCGCCACATGCGGGGTGCGCAGCATCAGATCCTCGAACGGCTGCTTGCGGAAGCAGCACATCAGCAGGTCGGTGGTGGCGGTGACGTTGTAGGCCGCCGTCTCGCGCCCCGGACGGCCGACGAAATCCGACGGCAACAGCAGGCCGACCATCTGGGTGCGCCCGTCTTCCATCGTCTGCGTCAGCGTGGCGATGCCGGAGACGACAGAGGCGACGAAATCCATCTTGTCGCCCGCCCAGGTGACGGTCTGGCCCGCCTCGAAACTGCGGTAATACTTGACCTCCTCCAGATGCTGCAACTCATCGACCTCGCACCGCGCGCAGACGGCGCGGTGGCGGATCGGGCAGTCGCCGCAGTGAAGCGACAGGCTGGGAGCATCCTGGATGGACATCGGACTGCTTTTGATTTGGGTCAAGGTTCTGTCGGGCGTCTGCTTTTAACCCTAGGCGCATGGAAACAGAATCGCAACTCATGCGGCTCGGTCTTTTTGATGCGCGCGTGCCGCGGTACACCAGCTACCCCACGGCTCCGCATTTCTCCGCGTCGGTCGGACCGGACCGGTTCAACGACTGGATCGAGGCGATCCCTGCCGGATCCTCGATCTCGCTCTACATGCATGTGCCGTTCTGCCGGCGCCTGTGCTGGTTCTGCGCCTGCCGCACGCAGGGCACCCGGTCCGACGAACCGGTGCGCGCCTATGCCGATGTGCTGCTGGCGGAACTGGCATTGCTCAAGCGCAGGCTGGCGCCGGGGGTCACGCTGTCGCGGCTGCACTGGGGCGGCGGCACGCCGACGCTGATGCCCGCCGACATGATGGCCCGCGTCGCGAATGCGGTGTTCGAGGCGGTGCCGATGGGCCCCGGCGCCGAGTTCTCGGTGGAGATCGACCCCAACGAGATCGACGCGGCGCGGCTTGACGCCCTGGCCGCCGCCGGCATGAACCGCGCCTCGATCGGGGTGCAGGATTTCGACCCCGAGATCCAGAAGATCATCGGCCGCGAGCAAAGCCATGACATGACGAGGCGCGCCGTGGAGATGATCCGCGATCGCGGCGTCGCCTCGCTGAATGCCGACATCCTTTACGGCCTGCCGCATCAGACCCCGGCCCGGATCGCGCAATCGGTGCAGATGTTGCTGTCCCTGTCGCCGGACCGGGTGGCGCTTTACGGCTATGCGCATGTGCCGTGGATGGCGCGGCGCCAGCAGATGATCCCGTCGGAGGCGCTGCCCACGCCCGAAGAACGGCTCGGGCTGTTCGAGACCGCGCGCGAGATGTTCGTCCGTGACGGCTATGCCGAGATCGGCATCGACCATTTCGCCCGGCCCCATGACGGGCTGGCCCGCGCCGCCCGGGCCGGAACCCTGCGCCGCAATTTCCAGGGCTATACCGACGATCTGGCGCCGGTGCTGGTGGGGATGGGCGCATCGTCGATCTCGCGCTTCCCGCAGGGCTTCGCCCAGAATGCCTCGTCCACGTCGGACCATATCCGCGCGGTCCGCGACGGCAGCTTCTCCACCCATCGCGGCCATGTCTTCAGCGGCGAGGATCTGCTGCGCGCCCGGATGATCGAGGCGGTGATGTGCGACTTCCACATCGACGCGGGCGAGATGATCCGCGACACCGGCGCCACCCCGGCGCAGCTTACGGCGCTGTTCGGCGCGGCGCAGAGGGCGTTCGGCGACATGGTCGAGGTGACGCCGGCGGGACTGTCGATCCCCGAGCGCGCCCGCCCGCTGACCCGGATGATCGCGCGGGTGTTCGACGCCTACGAGCTGTCGAAGGCCGGGCACAGTTCCGCGATCTGAACCGCGGCTCAGACTTCGGCGGCGTCAGACTTCGGCGGTGACCGGGGCCGCGCGGCCGAAGGCCGCCGCGAACAGTGCGCGCGTGTAGGGGTGCTGCGGCGCGCGGAACAGGTCCGCCGCCGGCCCCGCCTCCACCACGTCGCCGCGCTTCATGACCATGACCTTGTGGCTGACCGCGCGCACCACCCGCAGATCGTGGCTGATGAACAGATAGGCCAGCCCGTGCCGCCGCTGCAGCGCGCGCAAGAGGTCCACGATCTGCACCTGAACGGTCATGTCGAGCGCGCTCGTCGGCTCGTCCAGCACCACCAGCTTCGGGCGCAGGATCATCGCGCGGGCAATGGCGATGCGCTGGCGCTGGCCGCCGGAAAACTCGTGCGGGTAGCGGCTCATCGCGGCGGGATCGAGTCCGACCTCCGCCATGATCTCGGCCACCATCTCGCGCCGGTTGCGGCCGGGTTCGACGCCGTGGACGCCAAGCCCCTCGGCGATGATCTGCTCGGCCGTCATCCGCGGCGAGAGGCTGCCGAACGGATCCTGGAACACGATCTGCATGTCACGGCGCAGCGCGCGCAACTGCCGTGCCTGCCAGCCCGAGATGTGCTGCCCCGCATAGACGATCGGCCCCTCCGACGCGATCAGCCGCATCACCGCCAGCGCCAGCGTGGTCTTGCCCGAGCCGCTTTCGCCCACCACTCCCAGCGTTTCCCCGGCCCGCACCGACAGGCTCGCGTCGTTCACCGCCTTCACATGGCCCACCACCCGGCGCAGCAGCCCGCGCTGGATCGGGAACCACACCTTCAGATGTTCGGTGCGCACCAGTTCGGGCGCGTCCGCCGCCACCGGGTCCGGCCGGCCCACCGGCTCGGCCGCCAGCAGCGTGCGGGTATAGGGGTGCCGGGGGGCGGCGAAGATCTGCTCCACCGGCCCCTGTTCGACGATCTCGCCGCCCTGCATCACGCAGACGCGGTCGGCGATGCGGCGCACGATGCCAAGGTCGTGGCTGATGAACAGCAGGCTCATGCCCTCGGCGCGCTTGAGTTCTGCCAGCAGCTCGAGGATCTGCGCCTGGATGGTCACGTCGAGCGCGGTCGTCGGCTCGTCGGCGATCAGCAGTTCCGGCCCGTTCGCCAGCGCCATCGCGATCATCACCCGCTGCCGCTGCCCGCCCGACAACTGGTGCGGATAATCGGCCAGCCGGCTTTCGGGCGAGTCGATGCCCACCCGGGTCAGCAGCTCGACGATCCGCGCCCGCGCCGCGCGGCCCGTCAGTCCCTGATGCAGCGCAAGGCTTTCCGCCAGCTGCTTTTCCAGCGTGTGCAGCGGGTTGAGGCTGGTCATCGGTTCCTGGAACACGAAGCTGATGTCATTGCCGCGCACCTTGCGCAGCAGCGGCTCCGCCGCGCCGACCATCTGTTGCCCCAGATAGTCGATGCTGCCCGACACTTCGGCATTGCCGCCGAGAAGCGAGACGGTGGACAGCGCCGTGACCGACTTGCCCGAGCCGCTTTCCCCCACAAGCGCCAGCGTCTCGCCCTTGGCGACGGTGAAGGACACGCCCTTCACCGCCTCGATCAGACGGCCATCCTGCCGGAAGGCCACGCGCAGATCCCGCACATCCAGAACCACGGTCATGCAAAGGTCTTTCGCGGGTCGAAGGCGTCGCGCACGCCCTCGAAGATGAACACCAGCAGCGACAGCATGATCGCGAAGGTGAAGAAGGCCGAAAAGCCCAGCCAGGGCGCGTGCAGGTTGGACTTGGCCTGCAAGGACAGCTCGCCGAGGGAGGGCAGGGAGGCCGGCAGCCCATAGCCAAGGAAGTCCAACGCCGCCAGCCCGCCGATATTGGCGGTCACGAGGAAGGGCAGCATGGTCAGCGTCGCCACCATCGCATTGGGCAGGATATGGCGGAACATGATGGTGCGGTCGCGCACCCCGAGCGCCCGCGCCGCGCGGACATATTCGAAGTTGCGCGCCCGCAGGAACTCGGCCCGCACCACGCCGACCAGCGCCGGCCAGCCGAACAGGATCGACACGAAGACCAGCAGCCCGAAGCTGCGGCCCAGGATCGCGAACAGGATGATGATCACGTAAAGCGAGGGGGTCGAGCTCCAGATCTCCAGCACGCGCTGGAAGATCAGGTCCAGCCAGCCGCCGAAATAGCCCTGCACCGCCCCCGCCGCGATGCCGATCACCGCCGAGGCGCCGGTGACGATCAGCGTGAACAGGATCGACAGGCGGAAGCCGTAGATCACCCGCGCCAGCACGTCGCGCGCGGTGTCGTCCGTTCCGAGCCAGTGATCGGCATCCGGTGGCGAGGGCGCGTTGCCGACGTTGTTGATGGTGTTGTAGCTGTAGGGCACGACCGGCCAGAGCATCCAGCCCGGCTCCACCGCCTGCCCCGCCACCTCGCCATCGGCGGCGTCCTGCAGCGTCGCCTCCGGGTCGTCCCAGCACTCTGTCAGCCCGCCGGTCCTGATCAGGCATTGCACGCCCGGGTCGGTATAGATCGCCTCGGTGCGGAAATCGCCGCCGAAGGCCGTTTCGGGGTAGAAGCGATAGATCGGGAAATAGGTCTCGCCCCGGTAACGCACCACGATCGGCTTGTCGTTGGCGATCAGTTCGGCCACCAGCGACAGGCCGAACAGCACCAGGAAGATCCACAGCGACCAGTAGGAACGGCGGTTGGCCTTGAAGTTGCGCCAGCGCCGGGCGTTCAGCGGCGAGAGCGCCATCAGCCGGCTCGCCGCTCGAAGTCGATGCGCGGATCGACGAACACATACATCAGGTCCGACAGGATGCCGACCAGCAGCCCGACAAGGCCAAAGACGTACAGCGTGCCGAAGACCACCGGGTAGTCCCGCGCCACCGCCGCCTCGTATCCCAGCCGGCCCAGCCCGTCGAGCGAGAAGATCGTCTCGATCAGCAGCGAGGATCCGAAGAACACGCCAAGAAACAGGCCCGGAAACCCGGCGATCACGATCAGCATCGCGTTGCGGAAGACATGGCCATACAGCACCTGGCGTTCGGTCAGCCCCTTGGCGCGGGCGGTCATCACGTACTGCTTGTTGATCTCGTCAAGAAAGCTGTTCTTGGTCAGCAGCGTCAGCGTCGCAAAGCTGGCGATGGTGGTGGACAGCACCGGCAGCGCGATATGCCACAGGTAGTCCAGCGCCTTGCCGATCAGCGTCAGATCCTCGAAATTGTCCGAGGTCAGCCCCCGCAGCGGGAAGATGCGCCAGTAGCTGCCCCCCGCGAACAGCACGATCAGCAGCACCGCGAACAGGAAGCCGGGGATCGCATAGGCCACGATGATCGCCCCCGAGGTCCAGGTGTCGAAGGGCGTGCCGTCGCGCACCGCCTTGCGGATGCCAAGCGGGATGGAGATCATGTAGGCGATCAGCGTGGACCACAGGCCAAGCGTGATCGAGACCGGCATCTTCTCGAGCACCAGCTCCACCACCGAGATGGACCGGAAATAGCTTTCGCCGAAGTCGAAGCGCAGGTAGCCGGCCATCATCGTCAGGAACCGTTCCAGCGGCGGCTTGTCGAAGCCGAACTGCCTTTCCAGTTCTGCGATGAATTCGGGCGGCAGGCCGCGCGCGCCGGCATAGCGGGCATCGCCCACCGATTGCACCTGCCCGGCATCGCCCCCGCCCGAGATGTTGCGGAACACGTCGCCCTCGCCCTCGATCCGGGCAAGGACCTGCTCGACCGGGCCGCCGGGCACGAACTGGGTCAGCGCGAAGTTGATGACCATGATCCCGATCAGCGTTGGGACCATCAGCAGCAACCGCCGCAGGATATAGGCGCCCATGTGGTGAACCTGCCCCTCGATAGGCCGTCAGAAGGCGCCCGCCGCCCTCAGGCTTTCGGCCTTTTCGGCGTTGTACCACCAGAAGTCCGTCTCGCCCAGCGCGTAGGGCGGCAGCGGATCGGGATGCTCGTACATGTCGAAATAGGCGACGGTGTGGGTGGCCTTGTACCATTGCGGCACCCAGAAGCGGATCGCGCGCAGCACCCGGTCCAGCGCCCTCACGGCGACGGTCATCTCCTCGCGGGTATCGGCGGACAGGACGGTGGCGATCAGGCTGTCCACGGCGGGCGATTGCAGGCCCATCGCATTGAACACGTCGTCGGTGGAGCCCGAGCCGAAATACTGCTGCAACCCGGCGCCCGGAATATGGTCCTGCCCCAACTGGCCGGTGATGATGTCGAAGTCGTGGCTGCGCTCGCGGTTGGTCATCTGCGCATCGTCCACCCGGGTGTGAACGGCGTCGATCCCCAGCCGGCGCAGGTTTTCCACATAGGGGTTGATCACCCGGTCAAAGGTCTGGCTGTCGTTCAGGAACTCCACCCGCAGCACTTCGCCCGCGGCGTTGCGTCGCATCCCGTCGTTGCCCGCGGGCCAGCCCGCCTCGTCGAGCAGCGCCGCCGCCCGGCGCAGGTTGCGCCGGTCGAGTTGCGCCGGGCCCGAGGTCGGCGGCCTCACCGCCTCATCCGTCAGCACGCCGGCCGGCAGGTCATCCGCCAGCGGCTCCAGCAGCGCCAGTTCCTCGGGCGAGGGGGTGCCCGTCGCCTCCAGCTCGCTGTTCTCCCAGAAGCTCTCGACCCGCTCGTAAAGACCGTAGAACAGCGAGTCGTTCGACCATTCGAAGTTGAACATCAGCCCGATCGCCTCGCGCACGCGCGGATCGGCGAACTTCTCGCGCCGCAGGTTCATCACGAAGGCCTGGCCCGAGGCGATGCTGCCATCCTTCAGTTCCCGCTTGACGATCCAGCCCTTTTCCAGCGCCGGGAAGTCGTAGCCCGTGGCCCAGATCAGCGAGGACGCCTCGTTGCGGAAGGTATAGGCGCCGGCCTTGAACCCCTCGAACGCGGCCTGATAGTCGCCGAAATACTCGATGCGGATCCGGTCGAAATTGTTGCGGCCGATGTTGATCGGCAGGTTTGCGCCCCAATAGTCGGGGTTGCGCTTCCACACCACCCGGCGCCCGACATCCATGCTGTCGAACACATAGGGGCCGGAGCCTAGGAACGGCTCCATGCTGCTTTCGGTCAGGTTGCGGCCCTTCGATTCGAAATCCGCCTTCGACAGGACCGGCAGCCCGCCCGCCGCCTGCAGCAGGTCGCGCCGGGGGTAGCCGTCCTTGAAGGTGAAGCGGATGCGCCTGTCGTCCAGCACCTCGACGCTGTCGATCATCTGGCCGATCACGGCGCGAAACGAGGTGAGCCCCTGCGTCAGCATGATCTCGTGCGAAAAGCGCACATCCTCGGCCGTCACCGGGGTGCCATCCGAGAATTTCGCCTCCGGGCGGAGGGTAAAGATCACCCAGCTGCGATCCTCGGGGTATTCCAGCGTCTCGCACAGCAGGCAATAGGCGGCGCCGATCTCGTCCGCGGTGCCGACCAGCAGGGATTCGTGCATGATCGAGGACAGCGCGGCGGCGCGGCCCTTGATGCTGTAGGGGTTGAAGCTGTCGAAGCCGCCCATCGTCCATTCGGAGATCTCGCCACCCTTCGGGGCATCGGGGTTCACATAGTCCAGATGCGGGAAACCGGCGGGGTACTTCAGATCGCCGAAGGTCGAGACGCCATGCGCGACGATGGTCTGGCCGCCGGCCGCCTCCTGCGCCCCTGCCAGGGCGGCCATGCCGGCCCACGCAGCCCAGGCCCCCAGCAGCAGCATCCCGCCCGCACGCAGTCTGCGCGCGCGCGCGCGCCCCGCTTCCGCCCCCCGCCCCGCTTCCGCCCCGTGCCCGCCGGTCGATGCCATCATGCGTTCCCCCTGCTGCGCCGCTCCGGCGGTCTTGCGTTCGCGTTCTCAGGCTAAGGCGCGGGAAGTCCGGGCTTCAAGTTGCGATTGCGTGAGGCGGGCCGGCCCGGTCGTGAAAAGGGCCGCTCCCGTTGCCGGGGCGGCCCCTGGACGGACCGGCAGCCCCGGATCAGCCTCCGGCGGCTGCGAGATAGGCGATCACGTTGGCGCGGTCGGCGACCTTGGGCAGGCCGGCAAAGGTCATCTTCGTGCCCGGCGCGTAACCCTTGGGGTTGGCCAGGAAGGCTTCCATGGTCTCGGGGGTCCAGGTTCCCTCCAGCCCCGACAGCGCGTCGGAATAGGCAAAGCCTTCCACGCTGGCAATGTCGCGCCCCACCACGCCGTCCAGGTGCGGGCCGACGCCGTTGGTGCCGTCGATCTTGTGGCAGGCCTTGCACTTGCCGAACACCCGCTCGCCCGCGGCAGGATCGGCCGCCGCAAACACCTCGGCGAAGGCGGGGCCTTCCTCGGCCGCTTCCTCGCCGCCGCCCGCCTCGGCGACCTCGATGGCATAGGCCTGGGCCAGTTCACCCTCGGCCACATGCCCGGACGGGCCGGTGTGATACAGCCCTTCGGCTGCCCAGTTCCCCAGCAGCAGGATCAGCAGCGAACCGCACAGCGCGCCGCCGGCCTTGGTCAGAGTCATCGTGTCGAACATGTCGGGCCTCGGTGCTGGCTGTTTGCTCGGGGCTATGTATCCGCTTCCCTTGCCGGTTTTCAAGGTTTACTTGTCGCAGCGTTACGCCCCTTCCCGGCCCTGTGAAGCCGCGGGGTGCCGGAAGCAAGGAGCCGCCCGATGTCCACCGCCCATCGCTCGCAGGTCCAGGGGCGCATCGCGTTTCAGGGGGAACCGGGTGCCTATTCGCACCAGGCCTGCCGCGAGGCCCGCCCCGGCATGGAGGCGCTGCCCTGCGCCACCTTCGAGGACGCGATCGAGGCGGTGCGCAAGGGCGAGGCCGATCTGGCGATGCTGCCGGTGGAAAACTCGACCTATGGCCGCGTCGCCGACATCCACCACCTGCTGCCCGAAAGCGGCCTGCACATCATCGAGGAAGCCTTCGTGCGGGTGCATATCAACCTGCTGGCGATCCCCGGCACCCCGCTGTCGCGGATCGAGAACGCGCAAAGCCATACCGTGCTGCTTGGCCAGTGCCGCGGCTTCCTGCGCGAACACAACCTGCAAGCCATCACCGGCGCCGATACCGCAGGCTCTGCCCGGCAGGTGGCCGAGGCGGGCGATCCCCGGACCGCCGCGCTTGCCTCGGAGCTTGCGGGCGAGATCTACGGGCTCGACGTGCTGGCCCGGCATATCGAGGACAGGCAGAACAACACCACCCGCTTTCTGGTGATGGCGCGCGAGCCGGACCTGAAGCGCCGCGGCACCGGCCCGATGATGACCACCTTCGTCTTCCGCGTCCGCAACATTCCGGCCGCGCTCTACAAGGCGATGGGCGGCTTCGCCACCAACGGCGTGAACATGACCAAGCTGGAAAGCTACATGTTGGACGGCAATTTCACCGCCACCCAGTTCTACGCCGATATCGAAGGCCACCCCGACGACCGCAACGTGCAGCTTGCGCTGGAGGAACTGCGCTACTTCACCTCGTCGATGGCCCTGCTCGGCGTCTATCCCGCCGACCCGCGCCGGCGCTGACCGCGCCCCGGCCTTCTTGCTGGAAAAATATCCTCGGGGGGCCCGGGGGGCAGACGGCCCCCCGCTTCTTCGGCCACGGGGCAGACGGCCCCCGGCTTTTCACCCCAGCCGCTTCAGATGCCGCGCCTCGATCTCTTCCGCGACCATCCGCACCCGCGAGGCGAATCTCCGCGTCAGCCTGGCCTTCCCCAGCCTCAGCGACTGCAGCATGATCCGCGCGGCCAGCGTGCGGGGCTTCACCTCCAGTTCCACCGCCAGCCGGGTGCGCCTGCGCGACATTTCAGCAAGGCCCATCCCCAGCACCAGCTCGAAGCCCGCCGATTCCGCCACGAAGGCCAGCGCCTGCGGCGGGTCATGGGCGGTCATCTCGGTGACCATCTTTCGATCGCGCCCGCGCCAGCGGAATTCCAGCGCCCAGGACATGCCCGCGCCCGGCACCGCGAGCCGGTCCAGCCGCTTCACGCGCGCGCCCCGGCGCATCGCGCCGCGCTCGAAGCCATCGAAATCGGACAGTTCGGCAAACACGAAAGCGGCCGGCGCCTCGATGTCTTCCCTGGTCGAGAACTTCATGCCTGCCCCTTCGGTTCTGCAAGGTTTCTGCCGTCAGATCAGACGGTCCGCAAGCCACATGCGCAGAAGATGCCCCGCAATCGGCCCCTGGCGCGGCCTGCGCACCACGGGATGCGCGCCGGCAAACACCTCTGCCATCTCCTCGCGCGTCAGCCAGAGCGCATCCTCGATCTCCACCGGGTCCAGCATCAGCGCCTCGGTCTCGGCCGCGCCCTGGCAGCCCATCATCAGCGACGACGGAAACGGCCAGGGCTGGCTGGCGACGTAGCGCACCGCGCCCACCTGCACCCCGGTTTCCTCCAGCACCTCGCGCCGCACCGCCGCCTCCAGCGTCTCGCCCGGCTCCACGAATCCGGCAAGGCAGGAATACATCCCCGGCGGCCAGCCCGGGCTGCGGCCAAGCAGCGTGCGGTTGCCGCGCGTGACCAGCATGATCACCACCGGGTCGGTGCGCGGGAAATGCTCCGCCCCGCAGGCCGGGCAACCGCGCTGCCAGCCGCCCTTTTCGGGCGCCGATGCCGCCCCGCAGGCCGAGCAGAACCCGTGCGCGCCATGCCATGCCAGCAAGGACCGCGCCGTCGCGGCCAGTTCCGCCTCCAGCGGATCCAGCACCGTCATCACGCCGCGCAACTCGGCAAATCGGTGATCGGCGGGCAGATCCGGGTGCGCCTGCTCGGCCGGGTCGATGAAGCTGCCGGGCATCGCCACCTCGCCCACCGGCTCCCAGCCGGAGATGTCGGCGGCCAGCCGCGCCGCGCCGCCCGCCAGCCCCAGCAGCATCGGCGCGCCCGCGCCTGCCAGCGCCGGGTGGCCGGGCACCAGCAGACCGAGCCGCCGCCCGCCCCCGGCCGCATCGGCCAGCAACGGCTTGCCCCGCCAGAACGGCAGCACCCGCGTGTCCGGGTCCGCCAGCAGCGCGGCCATGGCCGCCGCGTCGCCGCGCAGATGCCCGGCCCGGTCCAGCCCGCCGCCCGCGAAAGCCAGATCCCGCTCGTCGTATTGCATCCCGCTCTCCCCGCTCCTGCCGCTGCAAGCTCTGCCACGGCTGCCGCGGCCTTGCAATGCTGGCGTCCGGCAGCCGCCGTGGCCGGATTACAACCCCCGCGCGAAAACCGACCGGCGGCATGGCAATTTGCCTTTCGCCGCCCGAACGGCAGGCTACGGTCTCTCAAGCCCGCCGTGCAACAGGCTGGCGCGGCGACGAAATCACGAACCGGACGGCCGAAAGGCCGCCGACAAGGGGGCTGCACCCCGGGGGTGCCAGATTGACGACGCCGCATCCATTTTCTGCGCGCGCAACTGCGGGCCAGGTGCATCTGCGGCTGATGGAAACCACGGACCTGCACGTCCATGTCCACCCCTACGACTATTTCGGCGACCATCCCAGCGACACGGTCGGCCTTGCCCGTACCGCCGGCGTGATCGAGGCTTGCCGGGCCGAGGCGACGAACAGCCTTCTTTTCGACAATGGCGATTTCCTGCAGGGCAACCCGATGGGCGACTACATCGCCCATGAACGCGGGATGCGCCCGGGCGACGGCCACCCGATCATCGCGGCGATGAACGCGGTGGGCTATGACGGCGCCACGGTCGGCAACCACGAGTTCAACTACGGGATCGACTTTCTCACCCGCGCGCTCGGCGGCGCCGGCTTCCCGGTCGTGTCCGCCAATGTCGTCACCCGGTTCGGAGCGCGGGCGACCGAGGACGAGACCCTGCTGCCGCCCTATGTGATCCTCGACCGCCTGCTGACCGACGGCAGCGGCGCCAGCCACCCGATCCGCCTCGGCGTGATCGGCTTCGCCCCGCCGCAGATCCCGATGTGGGACTGGCATGTGCTCGAGGGGCGCCTCGCGATGCGCGACATCGTCGCCGCGGCGCAGGACTGGGTGCCGAAGATGCGCTCCGAGGGCTGCGATCTGGTGCTGGCGCTCAGCCATTCCGGCATCGGCGCGGCGGACTGGACGCCGGGGATGGAAGATGCCTCGGTTCCGCTGGCAAGGCTGGCGGGGATCGACGCGGTGATGACCGGGCACAGCCATCTGGTCTTCCCCTCGCCGGCCTTCGAGGGGCTGGCAGAGGTCGATGCGGCGCGCGGCACCCTCGCGGGCAAGCCCGCAGTGATGGCGGGCGCGCTCGGCTCGCATCTGGGCCTGATCGACCTGTTTCTGGAGCATGGCGCGCAAGGCTGGCGGGTGCTGGATTTCGCGGTCGAGGCGCGGCCGATCGCAGCCCGCCGCGACACCGGCGCGCCGGTGCCGCTGGTGGAAAGCAGCGCCCGCGTGCTGGCGGCGGCGGCGCAGGAACACGCGGCGACGCTGGCCTATATCCGGCGGCCCGTGGGGGTGAATACCCGGCCGCTGAACAGCTATTTCGCCCTCGTCGCCGACGATCCGGCGCTGCACCTGATCAGCGCGGCGCAGAAATGGCATGTCGAGGGCGCGCTTCGCGGCACCGAGTGGCAGGGCCTGCCGCTGCTTTCGGCTGCGGCACCGTTCCGCGCCGGGGGCCGCGCCGGCCCCGCGCATTTCACCGAGGTGCCGGCCGGCGACATCGCCCTGCGCAACGTGGCCGACCTCTACGTCTTTCCCAACACCATCCGCGCCGTGCGGGTGACGGGCGCGGAACTGGCCGACTGGCTGGAACGGGCGGCGGGCCTGTTCCGGCAGTTGCAGCCAGGCCTCGCCGATCAGCCGCTGCTCGATACCGCGTTCGCCAGCTACAATTTCGACGTGATCGCCGGGCTGAGCTACGAGATCGACCCGACCCGGCCCGCGCGATTCGACCAGCAGGGCAGGCTGCGCGACGCCTCTGCCCGCCGGATCCGCAACCTGCGCCATGCCGGGCGGCCGGTGCGCGCCGATCAGGTCTTTGCCGTCGCCACCAACAGCTACCGTGCCGGCGGCGGCGGCGGGTTCGCCGGCGCGGGGGGCAGCAGCATCATCTATGACGGCACCACCACCAACCGCGACGTGCTGCTGCAATACATCGCGCGCCAGGGCACCCTCACCCCCTGCGCCGGCGGCACATGGCGGCTGACCGCCCCGCCCGGCACCAGCGCGCTGTTCGACAGCAGCCCGCGCGCCGAGCGCCATCTGGCAGAGGTCAGCGACCCGCGGATCGAGGCGGCAGGCCCCGGTGCCGACGGCTTCGCCCGGTTCCGCATCCGGTTCTGAAGACCCGCGCACCGCCCAATTCCCGTGCAACTCCGCGCCGGATGCCGAAATATCCCGCACATCGCCGCCCCGGCAGCGCGCCGCAGCAGGCATCCCCTCCCGCCGCGCCGGCGGAGCCCACAGTGTCATGCGGGTCATCAACCGGGAGAGACCTCCGTGTTCCACCGCTTTGCATTCCTTGCCGCCGCGCTTGGCGCCGCCGGGCTGGCCGCGCCGGCTGCGGCCGAGACCACCCTGCCCTTCGCGCTCGACTGGAAGTTCGAGGGCCCCGCCGCCCCCTATTTCGTCGCCATCGACAACGGCCATTTCGCCGATGCCGGGCTGAAGGTGGAAATCTCGGAAGGCGCCGGCTCGCTCGACGCGATCCCGAAGGTCGCGACCGGCGCCTATCCGGTGGGCTTTGCCGATATCAACAGCCTGATGAAGTTCCTCGACCAGAACCCCGGCGCGCCCGTCACCGCCGTGATGATGATCTACGACAAGCCGCCCTTCGCGGTGGTCGGGCGCAAGTCGCTTGGCATCGAGGGGCCCGCCGACCTGCCCGGCAAGGTGCTTGGCGCGCCGCCGCCCGACGGCGCCTGGGCGCAGTTCCCGATCTTCGCGGCCGAGAACGGGCTCGACATGGCCACCATCACCGTCGAGCCTGTCGGCTTCCCGGTGCGCGAGCCGATGCTGGCCGAGGGCAAGGTCGATGCCGTCACCGGCTTCAGCTTCTCCTCGACGCTGAACCTCAAGCGGCTTGGCGTTCCGGCCGATGACATCTCGGTCATCCTGATGGCCGACCACGGCGTCGCGCTCTACGGCAACGCTGTGATCGTCAACACCGACTTCGCCGAGGCCAATCCCGAACTGGTCACTGGCTTTCTCAAGGCCATCGCCCTTGGCTGGAAGGATGCCATCGCCGACCCGGCCAAGGCGATCGAAAGCCTGATCGAGCGCAACCCCGCCGCCGATGCCGCGCTGGAAACCGAACGCCTGCAGATGGCGATCGACGACAACGTGCTGACCGACTGGGTCAAGCAGAACGGTCTTGGCGGCATCGACGCGGACCGCATGGCGAAGGCGATCGAGCAGACGGCCACCGTCTATACCTTCACCAACGCCGCCGATGCCGCGCTCTACTTCGACAGCGCCTATCTTCCGGCCGATGGCAGCCTGATGCTGGACTGAGCCGGCAGGTCACATGGGCACCGGGCGGCGCGGCGGGCGGATAGGGGACTGGAGCATATCGGGTGGCAAATCTCATCGACATCAGGGGCGTCACGCACGCCTACCGCACCAAGGCCGGCCCGCTGCCGGTGCTCGACAACCTCAACGTGGCGGTGCCCGAAGGCGAGTTCTGCGCCGTCGTCGGCCCCTCGGGCTGCGGCAAATCCACGCTGACCCGGCTGGTCGCGGGGCTGATGAAGCCCGATCGCGGCGAGGTCTGGCTGCATGGCGAGCTGGTGAAATCGCCGCGCAAGACGGTGGGCATGGCCTTCCAGAACCCGGTGATGCTGGAATGGCGCACGATCTTGCAGAACGTGATCCTGCCGCTGGAAATCGTCGCCCCCTCGATGCCGAAGGCGAGGAAAGAGGCCCGCGCGATGGAACTGCTGGAGATGGTCGGCCTCGCCGGGTTCGAGGGCAAAACCCCCAGCCAGCTTTCGGGCGGGATGCGCCAGCGCGCCAGCCTCTGCCGCGCCATCGTCCACAAGCCCGATGTGCTGATCATGGACGAGCCCTTCGGCGCGCTCGACAACTTCACGCGCGAGGATCTGTGGCAGACCATGCGCGATCTGCGCGCGAAAGAGCCCTTCACCTGCGTGCTGATCACCCATGACCTGCGCGAAAGCCTGTTCCTCGGCGATCAGGTCATCGTGCTGTCCGGCCGCCCGGCCACCACCCAGTACGTGATGGACGTGACCCTGCCCGAAGACCGCACGCTCGACATCCTCTACACGCCCGAGGTCGCCGACATGCTGCACATCCTGCGCGACCAGATCCGCATCGCGCAGGGGCGCGACGGGGCGGTGCACTGATGGAAAGCCTGCAGAAGATCGCCGTGCCGCTGGGCGCCATCCTCGCCTTCCTGACCTTGTGGGAGGCGATCGTCTGGGTCAACGGCTGGCCGAACTACGTCATGGCCGCGCCCTCTGACCTGCCCGCCGCCTACAGGCGCTTCTGGCCGCTGTTCCTGCAGATGGGCTGGCAGACGCTGTGGCGCACCATCGCCGGCCTTGCGCTGGCGGTGCTGTTCGGCACCTTCCTCGGCATGGTCATGGGCTTCTCCCGCATCGCGCGCGACGCGCTCTATCCGCTGCTGGTCGGCTTCAACGCGATCCCCAAGGCGACGCTGGTGCCGGTCCTCGCGCTGCTGTTCATCGGCCGGCACGACTTCAACACCGTGCTGATGGCCTTCCTGATCAGCTTCTTTCCCATCGCGGTCTCGGTCGGCATCGGCCTTTCCACGCTGGAGCCCGAATACCGCGACATCCTGCGCTCGCTCGGCGCCTCGAAGATCACCATCTTCCGCAAGATCGCGCTGCCCAAAACCCTGCCGGAGTTCTTCGGCGCGCTGAAGGTCGCGGTGACGCTGGCCTTCATCGGCACCAACCTTGTGGAGATCGTATCGCCCCACGGCCGCGGCCTCGGCGCGCTGTTCAAGTCCGGCGAGACCAACGGCGACTATCCGCTGATGTTCGCCGTCCTCATCGCGCTCGCCTTCCTCGGCATCGTGCTCTATTACGGCGTCGTCGCGCTGGAAAAGACCTTCGCAGGCTGGGCCGAACGCCCCGCGCACTGAACCCTTCCCGTTTCTTGCTGGCCCAAATATCCCGGGGGTCCGGGGGCAGCGCCCCCGGCCGGCAGCCAGCGGCGCTCGACAAGCCATCCGGCGCGGGGCATACCGGGGCCAGATCCCGCGCCCACGGAGGTTCCCATGCGCCTGCTCATCTCGCTCATCGTGCTGCTGGCCGTCATCGGCATCGCCGCCTTCGCCACCCGACCCGGCCCCGCCGAGTTCGATGCGACGCTCGAGGCCGCAATCCGCGACCGCGTCGCCAATACCGACATCGGCGAGGGCGAGGGCGACGCCTTCGAGCAGGTCGCGCTGGCCGGCTGCAAGCTGCGCCCTTCCGATTGCGTGCGCGTCGTGCGCGAGAGCCTCGATGTCACCTTTGAGGAGCGCCTCTTCACCACCCGCGTGACGGTCGAGGGCTTCAACCGCACCGCCACCTGCACCGGCGCCTTCGGCCGGTTCTTCTGCCGCGATCTGCTGGAGGGCTGAGCCTCCCACGGCAGTCTCGCCACCCTTGCATCGCGCGGCGCCCCGGCCTATATCCCTCCCCGAGAGGTTGGCGCGGGCGAGCGCCTCGCCAACCCGGTCAGGTCCGGAAGGAAGCAGCCGTAACGAGCCCCGCTTGGGTCGTTGTCCAGCCTCTCACCCTACCCCGTTCCTCTCACCCTACCCCGTTCCAAGCCGTTGATGTGAAAGAAGCCCCTCCACTCAAGGAGTTGGTGCCGTTTCTCGTGCCGGAGCAGGTGCCAGAATGGGTGGGGAAATGGCTGGGCAGGTAAGATATCTGAAGGTCAAGGACAGTCGCTTCTACGCTCGCATGTCGGTTCCTGTGGAACTGCGTAAGGCGATCGGCAAGTCCGAGTTGATCACACCATTAGACCCCATGATCGCGGTGTCACCTGGCTGGTTTGGTGGTCTCTCCCGCGGCATTCTCCTTCGAGGATTGCGCCAGGCGGGCTGGCGCCGAGCCTCAAGAATGGAGGAGAGACCGCAGGATAGCATGTTCATCGGGCTGGATGTCCACAAGGCAACGATCACAGTGGCAGTGGCAGTGGCTGCGGGGGAGCGGGGCGGCGAGGTGCGCCATGAACCGCCCCGGGTTTCCGAGAGGCTTTCTTGTTCAAAACCTGTGCGGCTTTTTCAAGGGTATTCATCTGTTCGTGGAACGCCTCCTCGACTTCCTGCGGCGGCCGATGCCCGATGGCGCTGTGTAGCCGCTCGTTGTTGTACCAGCTGACCCACTGCAGGGTCTCCCATTCGACCTGACCAACGGATTTCCAGGGGCCGAGGAACTTGAACACTTCGGTCTTGAACAGGCCGATGATGCTTTCGGCCAGCGCGTTGTCATAGCTGTCAGCCACGCTGCCGACCGAGGTGTCGATGCCGGCATCGGCCAGCCGCTCGGTATGGCGGATGGACAGGTACTGGCTGGCGCGGTCGGAGTGATGGATCAGGCCGCAGCCCTCTGCCAGGCAGCGCTGGCAGATGGCCTGGTTCAGGGCATCCGGCACGAAGCTGGTGGTCGTCGAGGTCGAAACGCGCCAGCCCACGATCGTGCGGGCGAAGACATCGATGAGTGAGGAGGATCAGGAAACGATCCGGGGGGCTGTTGAAAAAGCCGTTTCA
>DIVD01000060.1 GCA_002423245.1 Rhodobacteraceae bacterium UBA6141 | reverse complement strand
TGCGGCCAACCTCCGCAAGATCCTCACCCATCTCAGGGCGCTCTTGACCCCTTTTATCACCACACTCGCCGTGATCATGAACGCCCCGATCCCCCAGAACTGCCGGGCTAACCGTCAGAGCGGCATGCCAGAAGATTGTTCAGCCTGTACTAAGTATCAACCCCGATTCGCCCGCTCGAAACTAGAACAACTTGGAGAGCTGGCGGCAACTATGTTGAAGCCACCTGAACCGCTTGTGTGACCGGAATAGTGACACGGGCATAGCCCGCTGGCCACCAATATGCGGCCGCGCCTAAGACCCGACAAGGAGTACGGGACATATTGGTCGGAGCGAGAGGATTCGAACCTCCGACCCCCTGCTCCCGAATCTGATTGCCGAAGTTCACTTTTCCGTTCTTTCTCGGATAGTTGTGCAGCACGTCAGTTGGTGGACAGGGGATTTTTCAGGGACTTTGAACGCTGATTTGCAAGGGCCTCAAGCCCTGCGGCGATCTCGGCATCCTGCACATGGGCATAACGCAGGGTGGTTTTCAGATCGGAGTGGTTCAAGGTGCGCTGAACAAGTTTCAGGTTCCCGGTCGCCCTCAGCAGCTTGGTGCCCACGTCATGCCGAATGTCGTGAAACCGGAAGTCGGTGATGCCCGCCTTCTCGCGCGTCCTGCGCCACTGTGTCTTGGCCCCTTCAAGGGTGATAGGGTAGCGGGTGCCCCGCACCTTGTTGCCTCGGGTCTTCTTGGCAACGTAGGTGAACACCCATTCCGGGTGATGGCCTTTCAAGGGCTCCAAAAGGGCACGCACAGCTTCGGTGATCGGGGTCGTTACCTTCCGGCCTCCCTTGCCCATAACGCTGATCTGTCCTGCACTCCAATTCACGTCACGCCACCGCAGAAGCGTTTCCCTGCGGCGCAGGCCGGTGAGCCGGGCGAACTCTATCCACGGGGCGTAATCGTCGCGCACAGCATCATCCAGCGCGGTGCTTTCGTCGTCGTGCAGTTCCCGCACCCGCTCTTGCGGCTCCTTCAACAGGTGGTCACGCCAGATCGGCTCAAGCGGGAAGTGATAGCGCCACACGCGCCGTGCGCGCCCGAAGAGGTTCTTCAACACAAGGGTGCCGGTTCGGTTCACTGTCGCGGGGCTGATCTTCGGCATGGGGCTGCCATCCTTCCGCTTCTTCCTGCCCCCCACCGTGTGAGATGAACGCCATGCGACCATGGCGGCAACCTCTCGGTCGGTGATCTGGTCAAGCAAAGTGTCCTTGCCGAAGTATGCGATCAGCCGGGCAATGTCGCGGTGGGTGTCATTCGGGTTTGCGTGGTGCTGCCCGACTTCCTCCCAATAGCGCCCGAAGGCCAGATCAAGAGTCAGCGGCCCCTTACCAGTCGCTTTTTCCCGCTCGATCTCGGCCAGAACCTGCTTCCTAAGCTCCTTCTCTAGTGCTTCGGCTTCGCGGCGGTTCCGGGTTTCTGCATTGCGCTGAATCCTGTGACCCCGAATGATGAAGTCGATTTGATAGATGCCTTTTTTGTTGGGAAAGACGGACATTTGGGAACCTCCCTTTCTTTCTGGTTTTCAATGAAGGTGCGCAGGTTCTTGGGGGTGAAGCGGTAGGATTTCCGCTTGGCGGTGCCGATGTTGATGAAGCGAAGCCGCCCGGAATGGACGTGGCCCATCAACGTTTTGGCGCTCATTCCCAGCTTCACGGCGGCTTCGGCAGCGGTCATCAGGGGGTGGTCTTCGGATTGAAGGGTGGTCATGCGCCTGCCTCCCGCCGAATAGCGATCCGGCAGCGATCAGCGCCACCGTTCGCAGCCTGCACCGTCTCGGCGTGTCCTTCCGCTTCGGCAAGGGTCGGGAAATCCCGGTGAGGCAGCCCACGCAGGTGCACGACGAAACGGCTCAAGCTGGTCTGATAAATGCTGATTGTGCGCTGGTGGGTCATTGCGCGGCCCCCGTATGAGTTTCGGCGGCCTGAGCCGCCTTGAGGATGCGGTTCACTTCTGCGGTCATGCTGCGGTCGTTCGCTTCGGCCCGTGCGGCCAGCCATTCCTTCACGGCTTCCGGCAGCCTGATTTTCAGTTCGATGTTCTTCATGTTCCACCTATGGGTTAATATTACCCCAGTTTGGGTATATTTATTTGAGCTTGCGGTCAATCCCCAGATTGGGGCATATGTGCCCCATGTCAGAACGCAACGTCCCAGATATGAAGCTGCGATTGCCGCCCGATCTTCGGCAGAAGATTGAGGAGGCCGCACGGGCTGAGAACCGTTCGCTGAATGGTGAGATTGTCTTGCGGTTAACCCAGTCCTTTGAGACTGGCGAAACCGTAGCTGCATCCGATTTCGTGACCGGTCAGCAACTTGCGATGTTGGAGGCTGAGGTCGAGAACCTTAGGGAAATCATTCGTGGCGTTGACAACCGCCTGAGCGCACTTGCCGCGAACAGTAAGTAACCTGAGCGCGAACAAATTTCTTGACTTTGTTGTTGAACGGAGTCCTGTGCGCGTGCTAAAGAAAAAGGGTGGCCCTAAGGCCACCCTTGGTTGTCTCTATCTTAACAAGGCTGGGGACGGGGTAAAGTTTCCCCTTCCGCCCAGCCACGGGTAGTTAGACACGGCAACCTCCTTTCTTCCTTACACGGTTGAATATGACTCGGGGCTCCTACCCCCCGAGTCGCCTCTTCCGAGATGCAAAGACAATCTAGCGCCACTCGTATCTTCGAGCAAGCCGTTTCTGTATCTGCGTTTCGTGTTGATAAATGTGTGGACATCGGGCAGAATCCTTCATGAGAGTCAACGCCTTTGGAGGGACGCATGACGGACATTGCTGTTGAGAATGCGCAGCGTCGAATCGCCGATGCGACCGCTCGAATCCAAGAAATTGAAAGTAAAATCAATGCCTTGCGGTCAGAGCGCGCTTCGCTTCAGGATGAGTGCGAGCGAGCTAGGGCATTCCTTACCTCGTGGAATGAATTCGCGGGAGTTGGTGCCGAAAAAGCCCCGGAAGCCCAGATTCTTCCACAGGCTATCCCTGGCCTTGAACCTGTCGAAAAGCCGCCTCGCCCCCAGATGAAGCGCCCGAAGAACCCGAAGAAGGAAGATGTTGCGGCCAAAGCACGCGAACTGATTCTTGAGCATGGTGAGCCGATGGGGCGCACGGAACTATTCGAGGCCCTCAGCGAGGCGGGTGTTGTGATCCGGGGTTCTAATCCCGAAATGGTGCTGAGCACGATGCTGTGGCGAATGAGCAGCCAGATTGTGCGGCTTCAACCGCATGGATACTGGCCCGCAGATGTTCCGAATGCGGAAGTGGGTTTTGACCCTTACACGCATTCTGTGGAAGAGAATGTTCCCGATACGTCCAGCGACACATCGCTTGACGATTTGCTCGGTTGAGTCTGCGCACCTCCTTGCGCTTCTGTAAGAGTTGGGACGGGTGAACTTGTCTTCACCCGTCCTTTTCACCCCCGCCGGGATGCTGCCCGGCTGAGCTTGGCTTGGGTGGAGGCAAGGGCGCTGCCCGATGACATGCGGAAGTTGCCTTGGCCGGAATTGGCCTTCAACTTGGCATCCACCTGATCAGCGATCATGTCGGCAAGGGCGCGGTCCTGCTTCGGGTTCCCCGATCCCTGCACATTGATGGCAAGGCTGGGGGCGTAGGTGCTGGAGAGACTGCCCCCCACCATGCCCCCGGCGGCGAAGGCTGGCACTCTGCCGCTGTTGATGGCTTCCAGAAGTTGGCGGTGCTGCCGGGTGGCCTTGGCATTGATGACAAATTCCCCGTTGCTCAGCATGGCGGGGATGCTGTCGCTGGTGCCGCTGCCCGGCCCCGTCACCTTGTCCCCGGTGGCGGCATGAACGATCCCGCCATCCTTCATGAAGAGGCTGCTAAAGAAGGTGCCAAGGATGCCCCCACCTGAGCCACCAGTCAGGCTTCCCCAGATCGCATCAAAGAGCCGGTTGGCGGCCATCTGGGCCAGCCGTGCGGAAAGATTGGACAGGGCTTCGGAAAAGCTCTCCGCCCCCGTCAGCAGCCCGACAAAGGCTTCCCGCCCCGCCTCCTTGAACTCTTCCTGCCGCTGGGCGGCTTCGGCCTGAGCATCGGCAAGCTGTTTCACCGCTTGCTCGGCTTCAAGGTATTGGCTGGCCAACGCATTGGCTTCGGCCTGCACCTGCGGGGTGATCGCAATTCCCGCCTCTTGTGCTGCGTTCAGCAGGTCATAGGCGATCCGGGCACGCTCCACCGCCTGCGCCTGTTCCTCGGTGCTGCCGGTGGCCTGAGCACGGGCGGCGGCTTCCGCTTCAAGGGCTGCAATCTGTTCCTGTATCTTCCCCACCTGCGCCGAATAGGCATCCAGTCGAGAACCGCCACCGCCACCCCCGGCGGGGCTGGTGGACGCGTTGCGGGCGGTGTCCGCAGCGATGGCAGCCGCGCCGCCCGCCGCTGCCTCGGCATCGGTGACATAGACCCCGGCCTTGGCAGCCCGTTCGCGGAACTGGGCAATCTCCCGGTCAAGGGCAAGCTGATCCCGGCTCTTGGCGTTCTCCTGATCTTCCAGCGCAAGGAACTTCTCCTTGGCTGCTTGCTGGGCTTCCCAGTTCCGCATTGACTGAGCATCGGCTTCCCGGAAGGTCTGCATGTCGGACTTGGCCGGGGCCGCCCCGGCAGCGTCTGCAATCGCCTGTTTCAGGGAGCGGGCCAAGCCGATCACCGTATTGATGACATTGCCCAGCCGGGTGACTTCCGAAATGGCCAGCCCGAAGTTCACCTTGTCGGCATCTTCCAGCGTGTCGAAAGCCTCAGCCGCCCTTGCCTGCACTTCCTGCATCTGGGCGGCGAAGTCTTCAGCCTCCACCTGCCCATCCTGAAAACGGGCCACCAGATCACGCATTTCATTCGAGACGCTGGCAAGCTCATTCCCGGCTTCCTCATAGCCCCATGCGCTCACGGTGCTGGACGCCCCGGCAAGGCTCATCGCGGTGGTATTGGCAGTTTCGGACAGGCTGCGATACTGCCCGCGAAGTTGCCCGAGGGCTTCGGCCTGATCGTCGATTGCCGCCTGATCCTTGCTCAGCCCGTCATAGAGGTTATCCCCCAGCATGGAACGCGCCTGATTCTCACCCCCGAAGAGGTTGTTCAGGTCGGTTTTCATCGTGGCCACGTCCACGGCAAATTGCGCGGCCCCCACCGCGAAAGCCTTGAAGAAGTTCCCCACCGTGCCCTTGAGTTCGTTGAAGCGGCGATCCAGTTCAGCCGCCTTTTCGATCATTTTAGCATCCAGCACCTGCCCGGTTTCGTGGGCGCGTTCGATGGTGCGGCGCAGCGCGGCTTCGCCCTGGCCAATCAGTTGCACAAACTGTTCCCCGCCCGTGCCACCGAAGACTTCATCGGCGATGCGGATTTGCGCCGCCTTGTCGAAGCCCTGCAATCTGCCGATGATTTCCAGCATCAGGGCCGAAGGGTCTTTCAGCTTCTCGGCCAGTTCATCCGCCGTGAAGCCCAACCGGGCGAAGGCTTCGGCCCCGCTCCCGGCCCCGGTGGTCACGAATTCATCGGCCCGCAAGGAAAGCTCTTTCAGGCCATCGGTCAGCGCATCCACGCTGATGCGGTTCTGATCGGCCACGAACCGCCATTCCTGAAACGCCTGAACCGAAGCCCCGGCCTTCTTCGCTTCATCACCGATTTCCGCGATGCCCTTGACCGTGCCCTGAATGTCAGAGGTGATGCCCGCGAAGAGGCCAGTGGCTGCCCCACCAATCACCCCACCAGCAAAGCCCGCCATCATCGCCTTCATAGACGTATTCACCCGCATGGCAGCCTGAGAAAGGGAGCCTTGCAGGCGATCCCCCGAGAGCTTGGCGCGGCGTTCAATGCCGGAAAACCGCTGATCTGCGGTCCTGCCAGCCTTGGCAAAGTTCTTCTCGAAGTCGCGGATGCGGGCTTCAAGGGCAACAATCAGGCGTTCGTCATCCAGCGGCATGGTGGCCCCCTCAAAAGATTAGCAGCCCCTCGGGGCGGTCTTCGCTGTCATAGATGCTGCGGGGGTCTTCCCCGGTCGCGGCTCGGGCCACGGCCATGGCGGCGGCAACGGCCCCGTCGATCCGGTCCCGGCTCTTGCCTTTGTGGAAGGATTTGTTCCCCGCCTTGTCGGTTTCCACGGCGATGTTGTCGAAGTTCCAGCGAAGCACCGGATGCCCGCCGTGCCGGAACCGGCCCCCGACAATTGCGCGTTCTAGTTCCTTGATGGCCGGGGCCATCGTCACCCATCCTTGCCGCATCTCCACCGCCGGGAAGCCGTCTTCCAAAAGGTTGTTCAGCATGTTCCGGGCAAGGTGGGGGTCAAAGGCGATCTCGCGCACGTCGAAGCGCACGCAGATTTCGCGGATGGTCTCTTCCACCGCCCGGAAATCCACCACGTTGCCGGGGGTGGGTTCAATGAAACCCTGATCGGCCCAGAGAGGATAGGCCACCCCATCCCGATCCGCCCGCCGTTGCAGGTTGTCGGCAGGACAGAAAAACCACGGGTGGACAATGTAACCGTCTTCCCCGTCGCGCCATGCGGCCACAATCACGGTGAGGTCGGAATTGCTGGAAAGGTCCACGCCCAGCCAGCAGGGTTGCCCCTCAAGCTCGGACAGATGGAAGGCGGCAGCCCCCTTGTCATAGGTGGGCATGTCAACAAACGGGTCAGAGGAATGGCCCAGCCAGACGTTCAGATGAAGTTGGCGGAAGGCTTCCCGATCTGCGGGGCGTTCTGCCGCCTCCCGTGCAAGCTGGCGCAGGCCCCCGAGGTCGGGATAGCCGAATTGCATTCCGGGATTGGCCGCCCGCCAAACCGCTTCATCCTGCCAATCGGCATCCGGGGAAGTCTCATAGAGGATCGGCAGCGTTGCAGGGTCATGCACTTCGCCCCGTGCCACCTTGCGGGCATAATCCACAATGTCGAAGGCGATGTTCTCTTGCCCCCGGCCCGCCGTGGTGATCACCACCAGAAGGGAATTCGGCACCTTCACCAGCCCGGTGCGGATCACGTCCCAAAGCTCGCGCTTCTTCCAAGCGTGCAGTTCATCCACCAGCGCAAACACCGGGGTGCGCCCGTGCTGGCTGGCTGCGTCATTGCTCAGGGCTTCCAGCACCGACCCATCCGGGAAGGTGATGCGGTTCTTGTATTCTTGCAGCTTCACCGCGTTCGCAGCGTCAAAGCGTCGGGCAGCCTGCCCCTTGCGCCACACCTCGGTGTCACCGGCCATCAGGATGCCTTCGGCTTCGGCGAAGGCAATCTTGGCTTGTTTCCGGTCGGCAGCGGCGCAGAGCACTTCCCCGCCGGGCACGGCTTCGGGGCCAAGCGTATGCAACAGGGCAAGGGCTGCCCCCAAGCTGGTTTTCCGGTTCCCGCGTGGCAGTAACATCACCACGTTGCGCACGATCCTGTTGCCGTGTTCATCGCAGGGGCCATAGATGCGGCGGATGATTTCTTCCTGCCACGGGTCAAGCTGAAAGCCCCTGCCAGCCAGCCGGGATTTGGGGTGTTTCAGGCTGCGCAGGAAATCCACCGCCCGTTGCCCATAGCCAAACGGATCAGGGATTTCGGGGAAGGGATTGTAGGGCTTCGCCTTCTTGCGGATCGTGATGGCCATCAGCTTGCCCCCACCGCGATGCAACGCAGGTCCAGCCCTTCCCGGCGTCCAAGCTCCTTCACCTCTTTCAGATCATAGGTGATGCCGTCACAGGTGACGCGATCCGCCACGTTGATCCCGTCGCGGTAGCGGATGCGGAACACGGTAGCGATTTCCGAGGATGCCCCGAAGTTGCGCAGGAATTCTTCGGTGCTGGATTGGATAAGTTGCCCCCGCACCATTGCGATGGTGGCCCAGCTTTCGGCGGGGGTGCCGTAAGCGTCCACCGTGATGGTGGCCCGTTCAATGGTCAGGGTCTTGGTCAGCTTCCCGGCTCGCATCAGCTCACCTCCACCAGATGGGCGCGAAGGGTCATCACCCCGTGCGAATGGATGCCGTCAGGATCACGCAGGAAGCGTTCCTGTTGAATGTAGAGGTCGGCAACATGGTGATGATCGAGGGTCCAGCGCCCATCCCTCAGGGCGGATCGGATCGCCCCCGCAATGGTCTTGACGGTGGCAAGCCCCGGCTCTTCGGCCCAGATGTGCAGATCGGCGAAAACATCGTGCCGAAGGCGGGAGAGGCCAGCCCCGGCAAGGGTCTGGCTTTCGCCGATCAGGATGCAGGGGAACACCTCGGGGCGGCTGTTGCGGTCAAGGATATGCGCGGAAGGCACTTGCCCCAGCACCTCGGTAGAGGCCACCAGACGGGAGCGCACTGCCTTTTGCAGGTCCAAGGATGCTTCGATCATTCCCACGCCTCCCGCACCGCCTTCTTGATGCTGCGCTTGACGCGGTTCTGTGCCCGCTTCCGGGTCAGGCGAAAGCCCGCCCAGAAGAACGGCTGCGCCGGAGCCTTGGCGGTGCCGAACTCCACAAGGTGCGGATAACGCACTTCGCTGTTGCCTGCCGTCACCAGCACTTCATTCTCCCCGGCCACGGTGCTGCCGCCCGGCTGCGAATAAGCCGGGGTGGCCTGCCCCGGCGGGGTCACGGTGATGCTGTCGCGCAGTGCCCCGGTATCCTCGGGGGCAAGGGCCTTCTGGGCTGCGGCAATCTCTTCCCCGCCCTTGATCAGCGCGGGGGTCACGGCTTGCTTCACCGCCACGGGCACGGCGGCAAGGCGGCGTTTCAGGCGTTCGGTCTGGGTGCTCATATCAGAAGCTCCAAACACGATAGGGGGCCATCAGGTCGAAGAGGCCGGGGGAAACATCGGTGATCGAAAGCCCCACCAGCGTGGCTTCCCGGTTCTCATAGAGATGGGCCACAAGCTGCCGGATCGCTTCCTTGATCGGCTCGGGGGTGCCATCGGGGAAAGCGGTGGCATCATCCAATGCCACCCCGATGAACTGGGCAATCCATGCCTCAGCCGCCGCGATCTTGGCGGCAATCACGCTGTCATCGGTTCCTTCGATGATGTTCAGATGCTCTTTCAGGTCAATCACGCTGAGAATGGTCATAGCCGCTTACCTTCCAAATGGTGCGCGTTGCTTCCCGCGCCGGTCCCTGTTAATTTGGAAAACTTCTGTGCTACCCCCCTCCACGATGACGCTGCGAACGTGGTATGAGCAGATTGCAGGTGGGGCCAACCGCCACTCGGGCCCAACAACGCGAACTGCTGAGCGGCTAAATGTAACCGGCACGGAGGTGTCGGCTCTATGGGCCACAAGCTGTCATTAGGCAGCGGATACGGCGCCTCTTTGTGCCTATTTTCAAAGAGGTAAATAATGTTGAAGTTACAGATCACTAAGACCCAAGAAGCCCTAATCATCGAAGTCACGTTGTCGATTTCCTTAATCGGAGCACTCGCCACCCTGGCCAAGTTGTTAGGCTTCTGAGGTCCGGGGCTCGTTCCGCAAGGAACGTGCCCCTTTCCCTGAACGCTGCCGCCCTATTTCTTGATGCCGCCCGAACCCTTCGATCATCCGCATGATAGCAATGCGGTTGCGAGCGATCCTGAACCCTCGCACCATGTGCCTGATGCCCTTCCTGATGGTCTTGGGCTTGGCGTTGTTCGGCTCGGTCAGGATGCGGTGAACGGTCCAGCCCTTCCGCCCCAGCCTTTCGCTGATGACATATTGCGGGATGCCCGTGCGCCTTGCCCAACCTGACAGACTGTCGGTCTTCCCACGATGGGTCAGCAGCACGCAGTTGGGGTGAAAGTCATCGGCGAAGTTCGCCCGTGCCTCTTCGCCTTCAAGGTAGGTGTTCCCGCTGATTCTGCGCCGCACATGCGAGACGGAATAGCCGGTGCGTTCTGCGATCTCGGCAGCGGTCAGCATTTCCCCCCGAAAGGCGAAACGCTTCGGCTCGGGGCCACACCTGTGCGGGCCTTCGATGGGTCGCCCCAGACGGATGCGGCGATAAACCGTTGCCTCTGCCAGCCCGGTGAGCATGGCGATTTCGGGCACGGTCAGCCCCCGCCCCCGAAACTTCACCAGCATGGGAGAGCGTCCATAGGTCATTGGCGTTCCTCCCGTTGCTTTCGGCTCGAATGGCAGGACGTGCAAAGGGGCTGCCAGTTGGCCTTGTCCCAGAAGAGCTTCTTGTCACCACGGTGCGGGGTCTTGTGATCCACCACGGTGGCGGGCTGCCCGCACATGGCACAGCGGGGGTGAGCTTTCAGGAAGCCTTCCCGCGCCTTTTCCCATGCGGTCGAATAGCCCCGCTGCCGTGCGGTGGGGCGGGTCTGATCAAAGCGGGCCTTGCGCTCTGCATCGCGCTTGGCCTGACAGGGGCAACGGGTGCCGCTGGGCACGGGCTTCCCGCACTGGCAGATCCTCGGGGCTGCGTGGGGCATCAGGCATCCTCCACCTGTTCCCCAAGCCATTCGGGCAGAGGCTTGATGCCCCGGAACTTGTCACGGTTGCGCTTGATCGGTTTCTTGGGCGCGGCATCAGGCTGGGCAGGCTCGAAGCCTTCAATGGGAATGAGGTCCAGCTTGTAGCCCAGGGCGACTAGAAGGGCTTCAAACTTGTCGATGCTGCACCCATTGCCCTTCAACATGCTTCGCACGGTGGACCGGCAAACCCCCGAAACATCGGCAAGCCTGCGTTCGGAGATGCGCTGTTCCTGCATCAGATCGCGGATGATGTTGGCCCAGACGCTCATTCGGTGGCCCTCTCAATCTTGGTGCCGAAGCCCGAAAACATGGCCCGGAACTTCTGCCCGAGGTCGGCGCGCTGGGCAGGTTCTTCCCCCGGTTCCTTGCCGCCGAAGATCACCCGCACCATCTCGGCACGGCCCTTCACCGCTTCGATGATTTCGGCGGGGGTGGCGTCCAGCGTCTCTTCGGGGGTCCACCCCAGCCAGCCGGTGCCATAGCGGTAAAGCTGGGCCAGATGTTCGGAAAAGCTCAGGCTCTTGCCCTGATGGGGGGTGTCTTCCGCTTCCATGTCGATCCCCGCGCAGGCCAGCACATAGGCCATCAGCGGGGCACGGAAGGCATCAATGCCGCTGTCAAACACGCGGTGCGGCAGAAGCGGGATAGTGGCGTGATCGGCGATCAGGTCACAGATGGCGGTAAGGCTGCCCTCTTGCAGGTTGCGGATTATCTGCGGGAAACCGCCGGGGCGGTCTGCCAGCTTCATGGCGCAACGCAGGCTCGGGCGAAGAAGGAGGATTTCCCCGCCCGAGAAACGCACCGCATACGTTTCGCCCACGCGCATCCCGGCCACCCCTTACGCGGTCGCCGGAACTTCGATCACCGCACCGTCAATTCCGAGGGTGAAGGTGGTCTTGGTCAGATCATCGGCGGTGCCGAAGCTGTTCTTGGCGCTGAGCACCACGGCCACGAAATAGAAGCTGGTGGGGGTGCCCGCATCGCTGGGCTGATCTTCCAGCACCACGCGGAAGGCGTAGCTGTATTGCTCTTCCGCTGCCGCCCGTGCGGCGATCTGGCCAGCGTCTAGAGGATCACGGGCACAGATCAGCGCCACGCTGCCGCTGTCGATGGTGCCTTTCCGGCGGCGGGTGTATTTGTCCCCGAGGTTCTTGAAGGTGATTTCGGTGCCCTCGGCACCCCATTCCCCGAGGTCTTCCACTTCGCCGATTTCCACCCAATCCCCGGCGGTGGTGATCGCCGTGAACTCGGTCAGAAGTTTCGCTTCGGATGCGGGGCCGATATAGACTTTCGCGCCCGCCGTGCTGTTGATGGTCATTGCATCTCCCTTTCAGATCAGAGGAAAGGCGGCGAGGTCGCCCCCGCCGCTCAGGCTCAGGCGTGCATGGTCAGGAACTTGAAGGCTTCGGCCTTGGTCATGCCCCCGCCAACGCGGCGGCGGGCATGGAAGCGCACAAGCCCCGAGGTCTGGACGCTGTAGGGGTCGCGCAGAACCGACAGGTTCACCCGGTCGAAAATGCGGAAGCCCGTGCCGAAATCGCCGAAGATGATCGGGATTTCGGTGGCGTCAGCGTCGGGCAGGTCGGGGAACTCGATGACCGGGCGGCCCAGAATGGTGGGCGGGTTGCCTTCGCTTATCGCATCCTTCCAGAGGAAATCCCCCGAGGTGTTCTTGATCTTGCGCACTTCACCGATGGTCGTGCGGTTCATCGCCCAGACGGCCCGCGCTGCGTAGAAGCTCGGCAGTTTGTGATACAGGTCAATCAGTTCATCGGCGGTGATGCTGGCCCCCGCCGTGGTGATGCCGCCCACCGTGGTTTCGGTCAGCAGCCCTTTGGGCTGGTTGTTGGTATCGCCGGTGCCGTTGACGAAGGCCGCACCTTCCGCCCGCCCGAATTCCTCGGCGAAGTCAAAGGCCAGTTCGGCTTCCATGTTGAACGCCGCATCTTCCAGAAGGCGATTCGAGATGTCCACATAACAGGCCAGCTCATGCACCGTGATCTTCTGTTGCCCGTAGGTCGGTTGCGTGGCGGTGGTGGCCCCGCCTTCCCCCACCCAGCTTGCCGTCATCTTGCCGGTGCGCTTCGGCAGCAGGATTTCCCCGGCAGAGGTCGCGGCCACACGGGCAGCGGCCCGGATCGGCGAGAACTCCACAAGGTTGCGGTCCAGCTCTGCAAGGAACTGTTCCGGGGCCAGATAGCCGCCCGCCGTTTCGGTCGAGACGGTCAGGGCGCGCACTTCATCAGCCTGCATCCGCTCCACCCCGGTGCGGACAAAAGCCGCGAAGGCCCGCTGTTCAGCGCCCGGTTCGGTGGTGGTCTCGGTGCCCGTGCCGGGGCGGTTCAGCCGGGTTTCCAGAGCGGCCAGACGGTCGGTCAGGCCACGCAGTTCGGTGGTCTGCCGGGTCTGGTGCTCGGTCACGGCGGTGCGCAGTTCCGTCACGGCTTCGGTGGCTTCGGCCACAGGATCGGCGGCAGGCGGGTCTTGGCGGGTTTCAAGCACCGGGGTCATCAGGTCTTTCATGGTCAGTTCCCTTTGATGGTGGAGGTTGCGGCCCGAATGGCCTTGGTCAGCCCGGTGAGATTGGCGGTGCTGCGGGTGCTGGTGACACGGGAGCCGGGCACCGAAGGAAAGGCCACGATGCTGATTTCCTTGAGGTCGGCTTGCGTGATGCGGCGGGTGCCCGAGGCGCTGCGTTCGTCTTTCAGGGTGCGGAAACCCACCGAAAGCCCCGCCACGTCACCGGCTTGAAGAAGCGCCCGCACTTCCTGAGCTTTCGCCACGGCCAGATTGAGCTTGCCCTTGACGGCCAGCCCATCCGCACGGGCTTCAATGCTGGTCCACGATCCGATGACCTGCGCCGGGTCATGGCTCCAAAGCATCGGGATGGGGGTGCGGGCAGAGGTGAAAGCCTGCGGGGCAAACTCGCTCCGGTAGCTGTCAGCCACGTTGAAGCGCACCGCGACCCCCTCAAGCTCCCCGGTATCGCTGGGGGCGGTGAAGCGCACTTCGGCATCGGCGGTTTCGGTGC
This sequence comes from Rhodobacteraceae bacterium UBA6141, assembly GCA_002423245.1. Taxonomy (GTDB): domain Bacteria; phylum Pseudomonadota; class Alphaproteobacteria; order Rhodobacterales; family Rhodobacteraceae; genus Frigidibacter. The sequence goes on along the minus strand of DIVD01000060.1, from coordinate 31,683 downwards.
CGGTGCCCTTGCGGGTTTCGATTGCAGGCAAGTTCATTGGTTCAAACACTTATGCGGCCCTCCCATAGACGTGATGCCAGCCCTGCCCATCAGGCCGGGCGATCCGGCAGCGGGTCAGGCCAATTTCCGGGGCGATGCCTTGCAGGGCGCGGCGCACGGCCTCGGTTTCGCTCTTGCCGATGAACGCCCCCGGATAGGCGCGGGCTGCGATCTGCGGCACGGTCATGCGGCTTTGCGGCTCAGACTCAAAGAGCGCGATAATCGCCCTCTGGATTCTCCCCGGTCCCTTGCTCATGCCGCTTTCCCCGAAGCCGCAATGGCGGAGGTTTCGGCTTCCCCGGCGGTGTCCTGCACCGTGCCAAACATCAGGATTTCGAGGATGCCCAAGGCCAGCGGGAAGATTTCCATCACGGGGCGGGGCACGGCGTAGGCGCTCACAAGGGCATCGGCTTCCTTCGGTGCTTCGCCCCCGCCGATCAGCCCCAGCCGGATGACCGCGTGAAGGTCGGCAAGCCGGAAATCCCCTTGGAAGAAGCGGCGGGTGAAGCCGCCGATGCCGGTGCCAGTGAGGCGTTCAAGCTCCCCCACCAGTTCGGGGGTTAGGCGGAAGCTGCGCTCGGCATCGCCGAAGAAGAAACGGAAGGCGGGAAGTTCAGGCATCGGTGGCCCCCTCGGTCGTGCTGGTGTTGCTGGTGGTGTAAGGGTTTTGCAGGGCATCCCCGCCGGGCAGCGGGGGCAGGTTCAGCCCCGCCCGAACCTCATTGGCCGTCATGGCTCCCATGCTGCGATATTGCCCGTAGGCGTTGGCACGGGTGGCGAAGTCAGCCCGCAACAGGGCATCGGTAAGGTGCTCCACGAAGATGGTGGTGCGATCCTCAGGGGCGATCAGTTTCAGGGTGACTTCGGCCTCCCAGCGGGCCAGCCAAGGGGAAAGGGAGTAAGTCAGGAACTGTTGCCCGCCCGTTTCGGCATTGGCCCAAGTCTGCCGGGAATAATCCATCAGCAGCACAGGCGGCACGCGCAGCACGCGGGCCACCTCGGTGATGGACAATGCCCAGATTTCGAGAAACTGGCTGTCCACGCTGTTGAAGCTGAGCGGGGTGAAGCTGCCGCCTTCTTCCAGCACTGCGGTGCCGCCGGAATTGCCGCCCGAGGTCGCAGCCTGCCAGCTTACCTTGATGCGCTTCGCCACTTCGGCCCCGAGACGCTGAGGGAAGCTCAGGATGCCCGAGGGGCGGCCCCCGTTGGCGAAGAGGCGGGAGGCGTGGCCTTGCAGGGTGATCAGCAGCCCGATGGCATCCTTGGCTTCCAGAAGCGGGGATTTTCCCGTCACGGCGTCGGTGGAGGTGGGGCACGGGGCACGCATGTGCAGCACGTCCATGAAGCTCAGGGTGCGCGATCCGATGCGGTAGCGGGGTTCCCCGCTCACCGGGTCCACGTCCACCGAAACGGCCTGCGGGTGGACGCGGTGAAGTTCACGCGGTGCGCCTTCACCATCCCGCACGATGACGGCGAAGCCGTTGCCGAAGGTGATGGCATCCGAGGTCAGAAGCTCCCGAAGCTGGGGGCCACGGGTCCAAGGGTTGGCGTCACCGTTCAGCAGGGTGGCGGGAGCATCTGCGATGCGTTCCCGGCTGCCATCGGCTTGGCGGCGATAGGCATGAAGGGGGAGGATCGCCACGGCTTCGGCGATAGCCTTCACCCCGGCAGAGACGGCAGGGACACGCAAAGCGGTGGTGGCGCTCACCGTCACGCCCGAGGTGGCAGAGGTGGCCCCGAAAAGCTCGAAGAGCCAAGCGTCAGGATCGGACAGGGAACGGGCCTCAGCCGGGGCAGCGGTGTCGATCTGGTGCGGGGCGCGGGTGAAGGGCCACATGAGCGGGAAATCCGAGCAAGCGTTGCGAACCGCCTGCGGGTGTCTCCCCGCTCTGTTGATGCTCAAGGCTCCCCCGAAGGGAGCGGATCAACCAAGCCCGGTAAGAATAGCCGAAGCCGGGGCACGGGGCAAGCGTCTTCTGCTAGGATTGGTGCGAAATCTCACCCGCCCCACTACGGGTTGCGCCAAGTGTTGGATCGGATGCACTTACCTGCATCCTGTCTTCGGCCACGGGAGGCGGGGGGCTATTGGGGGTGGAGGGCCTTCCGGGGTCACTCTGTCAATTCTGTTTTCTCTTCTCCCGAAGTCACCCGAAGGGAGGCGAAGCCAGCGCAAACGCGGATGCGTTTGCTGAAGAGGATTACTCCTTTTGGTAAAAAGGAGTTGGATAGGAATATGAACGAAGTGAATATTACTGTGTAATCGACTAGCTCACAGACTAGCTCATGGACTAGCTCACTATGGGTGCAATATTGCGCCGGCGCACGGCGCAGATTTGCCCCGACGCTACGCGCTATTTCAGCCCTCTAGAAGCTCAGGATTGGCCTCCAGAACACTCAGCGGAAGTATGTCCGCAAAGTCTGTTTGGAGAGGTATTCCCAGCCGCTGCCAGTCTCCCGCCTTCACGTCGCTTAGATAAAGCGCGAGGGGCGTGGGGCGGATGAAAGTCAGCACCCGGCTGCCCCCATGCCGCCCAAGGGTGCGATCAATCAGCCCGACTTGTTCGAGGGCATTCAGATGCCGCTTCAACGTGGCGACGGGCAGCCCCGTGGCGATACTCCAATCCCGATAGGGCCACGCGGCCCAGAAGCCTTCATGGCCGGGGCGACGTGATCCCGACTTGCGCCACCTGTTCATGATCTCTCCGAACAGGTCGCGGGTCTTCGGGAATTGTGCCCAGAAGCCCCGTATGTCCTTTTTGGTCTTGAGCGGGGATTGATCCTGCGCCTTCTGAGCGGTGTTGTCCGTCTCAAGGGCAGCGGCCAGTTCGGCCTTCGCGGTCTTGGATTTCAGCTTTTGCATCATCGCTTCACCTTGAGGTGGGAGGCGGTCAGCCCGGAAGTTGGTGCGAAGTCTGGCCAGTTCCGAATAGGCACCGCCACGACTCGGTGCAGCCGTGGCCATGTCAGGGACTTTTTCAGGGACTTTTTGTCCCTGAACAGGGATTTCGTCTCCCTTCCGTTCTTCTTGGTGCCATGTAGGGCACCCCGAAGGGGCGATGTTTTTTGTTTGTTTTCAGGGGGATAAATGGTCGGAGCGAGAGGATTCGAACCTCCGACCCCCTGCTCCCGAAGCAGGTGCGCTACCAGGCTGCGCTACGCTCCGACCGTGAGCGGCGGGTTACCGGGTCTCGCGCGCATTTGCAAGAGGGATCGGTCAGGCTTTGTGCCGGCGGCCGTCCTGCGCCCCGCCCGGTCATCGAGCGGTGGCCGCCAGGGCCGCAGGAGGCCCCTCGCCGGGGCGGCGGAACCAGCGGGGGGCGCGGCCCGTTGTGCTGACAGTTTCAATGAGGAGAACATCATGCCGATCCTGCTTTGGCTGCTTGGCGTTCCGGGCATCGTGATCATCATCTTGCTGCTTATGGGTGTGTTTTGAGACATGTCGAGGCGAGGTTATGTTCTCTCGCCACCCGCGCGCGAAACGGAAAGGGCCCCGGCAGGCGATGCCGGGGCCCTTGCTTCGGGTGCCGATGCGGGGACGCCTATGCGTCCTCGGAATCGGTGATCTCTTCGCCGGTGGTCTGGTCCACCATCCGCATCCCGAGGCGAACCTTGCCGCGATCGTCGAAGCCCAGCAGCTTGACCTTCACTTCCTGGCCCTCGGTCAGGGCCTCGTTCGGGTGCTTCAGGCGCTGTCTGGAGATCTGCGAGACGTGCACGAGCCCGTCGCGCTTGCCGAAGAAGTTCACGAAAGCGCCGAAATCGACCAGTTTCACGACCTTCCCGGTGTAGATCTTGCCCACTTCGGGCTCTGCCACGATCGAATAGATCATGTTATGGGCCTTCTTGATGGCGTCGGCATTGGCCGAGGCGATCTTGATGACGCCATCGTCGTTGATGTCGACCTTGGCACCCGACACTTCCACGATCTCGCGGATGACCTTGCCGCCCGAGCCGATCACTTCGCGGATCTTGTCGGTCGGGATGGTCATCGTCTCGATGCGCGGGGCATGGGCCGAGAACTCCTGCCGGCCGGCGGTCAGCGCCTTGGCCATCTCGCCCAGGATGTGCATCCGGCCGTCCCTGGCCTGTGCCAGCGCCTGTTCCATGATGGCGGGGGTGATGCCCGCAACCTTGATGTCCATCTGCAGCGAGGTGATGCCCGCGTCGGTGCCCGCGACCTTGAAGTCCATGTCGCCGAGGTGATCCTCGTCGCCAAGGATGTCGGTCAGCACCGCATGGCGGCCGTCCTCTTCCAGGATCAGGCCCATCGCCACGCCCGCGACCGGAGCCTTCAGCGGAACGCCCGCATCCATCATCGACAGCGAGCCGCCGCAGACCGAGGCCATCGAGGACGAGCCGTTGGATTCGGTGATTTCGGAGACGAGGCGGATGGTGTAGGGGAAGTCCGTCGCGGCGGGCAGGACTGCCTGAAGCGCGCGCCAGGCCAGCTTGCCGTGGCCGATCTCGCGGCGGCCGGGGCTGCCGACGCGGCCCACTTCACCGACCGAGTAGGGCGGGAAGTTGTAGTGCAGCAGGAAGTTCGAGCGCGAATTGCCGTGCAGCGCGTCGACGATCTGTTCGTCGTCGCCGGTGCCGAGCGTGGTCACGACCAGCGCCTGCGTCTCGCCGCGGGTGAACAGCGCCGAGCCGTGGGTGCGCGGCAAGATGCCCACTTCGGCCATGATCGGCCGGACGGTCGTGTTGTCACGCCCGTCGATGCGGGCGCCACCATTGATGATGTCGCCGCGCAGGATCGAGGATTCCAGCTTCTTGAACGCCGATCCGAGGTTCGGGTCCGACAGCTCTTCTTCCGTCAGCGTCGCCTTGGCGGCGGTGCGGGCGGCCTCGATCGCGGCGCTGCGTTCCTGCTTGTCCCTGATGGCGAAGGCGGCGCGCATCTGCGGTTCGGCCGCGGCCTTCACCTTGGCATAAAGCGCCGAATAGTCCGGCGCCTGGAAGTCGAAGGGCTCTTTCGCGCCCTCCTCGGCGAAGTCGATGATCATGTCGATCACCGGCTGCATCGCCTCATGGCCGAACTTGACCGCGCCCAGCATCTCGTCCTCCGACAGCTCGTAGGCTTCGGATTCGACCATCATCACGGCGTCCTTGGTGCCGGCGACAACCAGATCGAGCCGCTGCTCGGGGTTGCTGCGCAGCTTGTCCATGTCCTGCACGTCGGGGTTCAGGACATATTCGCCGTTGGCAAAGCCGACGCGCGCGGCGCCGATCGGACCCATGAAGGGCACGCCCGAGATCGTCAGCGCCGCCGAGGCGGCGATCATCGCGACGATGTCGGGATCGTTGACGAGATCGTGCGACAGCACGGTGCACATCACCAGCACTTCATGCTTGAAACCGGGCACGAACAGCGGGCGGATCGGACGGTCGATCAGGCGGGCGGTCAGCGTTTCCTTTTCCGAGGGGCGCGCCTCGCGCTTGAAGAAGCCGCCCGGGATCTTGCCGGCCGCGTAGTATTTTTCCTGGTAGTGAACCGTGAGCGGGAAGAAGTCCTGGCCCGGTTTGGGTTCCTTGGCGAAGGTCACGTTCGCCATGACGCTGGTCTCGCCCAGGGTGGCGATGACGGAGCCATCGGCCTGACGGGCGACCTTGCCGGTTTCCAGCGTGAGCGTTTCGTCGCCCCACTGGATGGATTTCCTGATAACGTTGAACATCTGTTTTCCTATGTCGCGCAGGGACCCTCCCCGCGCCGGTTGCCTACGGGCCCCATTGCCCGTGATCCCTTTTCTTTCCCGGTTGCCCGTCCCACGGGATCCGGTGGGAAGGCCGACATCGGACCGCATGGCGGCCCGCAGATGAAAGAAGAAACGCGCCCCGGTTGGGGGCGCGTCCCGGTCTTAGCGGCGCAGGCCCAGACGCTCGATCAGCGACTGGTAGCGGGCTTGGTCCTTGCCCTTGACGTAGTCCAGCAGCTTGCGTCGCTGGGCCACCATCATCAGAAGGCCACGACGCGAGTGGTTGTCCTTCTTGTGGGTCTTGAAATGCTCGGTCAGCGTGGCGATGCGCGAGGTCAGGATCGCGACCTGCACTTCGGGCGAGCCGGTATCGCCGGGCTTGGTGGCGAATTCGCTGACAAGGCGGTTCTTCTCTTCGACGGTGATCGACATCGGGATCTCCTGTTGCAAGAGGTTATGGCGCAGGCCGGGATGTCGTCCAGCGAGGCCCTTGGAGGCTGACCGCCAACGGTAGCGGATGCGCGCCTATAGGGGAAATCGCCCGGAAAGGGAAGCGGAAAGGGAAGCAGGTTCTGGCACGAATGGGCCCGCGGCCCCGGGGCGGGCACATCGGGACTTCGTCGGCTGCCGCAACTCGGCGCCCGCTTCCCTCGCCGGAAGGAACGCCCCCGGCTCAGGCGGCCGCCCTTCCGGCCTGCGTGCTCCACGCCTCCAGGATCTCGTCGGAGCGGAGCAGCAGTATGTCATCCGCCGTCAGCCCCGCCGCGTCCGCCACCTCGGCAATGCGGATGCCGTCGATCAGCACATGCGCGGTGGCGCCTTCGGTTTCGACCGTCACCGCCGGGTCCGGATGCGCGGCGGCGTCATAGGCCAGCACGATCTGGTCCTCGGCCGGCTCGTAGTCGCCAATCGTCGCGACCCCCTCGCCATGCGCCAGCCAGTCGCCCAGAAGGAAGCTGTCGGCGCCCTCGCCGCCCGAGCCGTAGTCGCCCGCGCCAAGGACCAGCCTGTCCTCGCCCCGGCCGCCGTTGAGGAAGTCGGCATCCCCCGCGCTGTCATCGGCCGCGTCTGCGGGGATGCCGACAAGCGTATCGTCACCGTCATTGCCGAAAAGCGTGTCCCGCCCCGCGCCGCCATCCAGATGGTCGTCGCCCAGCCCGCCCTCGAGGCTGTCATCGCCCGCCTCGCCGCGCAGCGTGTCGGCGCCCTCGCCGCCGATCAGCCAGTCATCGCCCGCGCCGCCCAGCAGGACATCGTCGCCCGCGTGGCCGGCAAGCGTGTCGTCGCCCGCCTCGCCCAGAGCCGTGTCATCGCCCGCCTGCGCGTGCAGCGTGTCGGCGCCGTCGCCGCCCAGCAGGAGATCGTCGCCCCCGGCGCCGTGCAGATCGTCGGCGCCCTCGCCGCCGATCAGCAGGTCATCGCCCTCGCCGCCGTTGATCTGGTCGTCGCCCTCGAGCCCTTGCAGCGTGTCCGCGCCGGCGCCGCCGCCGATGATGTCGTCGGCCCCGGTGCCCGACATGTCCAGCCCGGGCTCCGAAATCCCCGGCCCAGCCGCTTCCGCGCCGGCGGCGGGCCCGTCCTCCTCGCGGCCGGCCTCGTCGCCCGCGGGGGCCGCGTCGTCCCAGTCCTCCCACAGGTTGCCGGGGCCTTCGTCATCGTCGTCGCCGCCGCCCTCCGGCGCGGGCTCGGCTTCGGCCTCTTCCTCCTCCTGGCTCCGCTGCATGAAAGTCAAGTCCATCATCGACCCGGCCATCACCAGGCCGAGCAGTCCCGTCAGCATAAGCATGACGCCCACCCCGTTCTTGCGCCCCGGACCGGGGCCCGGGGCGTCCACTTCACCCGGGATCAGCGAAGCCGATTCGGCTTTCCGAAAGGCAAACGGCGTTAACCATTGCGACAGATTTACGGGCAGGCGGAGGGCAGGTCAGAGGTTGAAAACGCGGCTCGGATGCAGCGCGCCCGCCTTGTAGACGCCCACGGCGACGGGCTGGCCGTGATAGCTGGCCCAGGCCTCGTCGCCATAGTCCACGTCCGAGGCGATCACCATGCCGGGATTGCCGTTGCGCAGCCGCAGCGCGCCCTCGGCGGTGGCGCGAAGCTCGGGCAGGTCGGCGAGGCCGGTTTCCAGCGGCAGGAGGTGGCTGTCGAGTTCGGGCGTCTGCGCCAGTTCCTCGATCCGCTCGAGGCTCAGGCCCTGCGCGGCATCGAAAGGCCCGGACCAGGTGCGCCGCAGCGTCAGCACATGGCCAAGGCAACCCAGGGCCTGCCCCAGATCGCGCGCGACAGAGCGGACATAGCCGCCCTTGCCGCAGACCATTTCAAGCTCCACATGGTCGGCATCGGGGCGGGCGACGAAATCAAGGCTGTCCACCCAGAGCGGGCGGGCGGCAAGGTCCATCTCCTCGCCCTCGCGGGCCAGCGCATAGGCGCGCATCCCGTCCACCTTCACGGCGGAAAACTGCGGCGGCACCTGCGAAATCTCGCCGGTGAAGGCGTGCAGGGCGGCGCGGATCCGGTCATCGGTCGGGCGCAGGTCCGAGGTGGCGATCACCTCGCCCTCGGCATCGTCGGTATTGGTCGCAGCCCCCAGCCGCATGGTGAAGCGGTAGCATTTCAGCGCGTCGGTGATGTAGGGCACGGTCTTGGTCGCCTCGCCCAGCGCCACCGCCAGAACGCCGGTCGCCGCCGGGTCGAGCGTGCCGGCATGGCCCGCCTTCGCCGCGCCGAAGGCCCAGCGCACCTTGTTCACCACCGAGGTCGAGGTGATCCCGGCGGGCTTGTCCACCACCAGCCAGCCAGAAATGGCCCGGCCTTTCCTGCGTCCCATGTTCCGATCCCCCTGCGGCAAGGCGCGAGTGCTAGCGTTGCGGGCGCGGCCCGTCAATCTGGCCCGTCAATCTGGCCCCTCAATCCGGGCCGTCATTCAGGGGCGGGCGCCAGCAGCCCGACGATCGGGCCCAGCGGGCCGCCGCCGTCGTTGCGCCCAAGCTCGGGCGCGTAGATGCGCGAGATGCTGCCATCGAGATAGAGCGCATCGGGCGTTTCCAGCACGTCGCGGAAAAAGCGGCCGAATGTATGAAAATTGACCGGGCCGGCGGAAATGGCGAAACGCGCGGTCTGCCCGTCTGCCGTCACGCCGACGCCGTTGCGGATGTTCAGCGACTCCGACTCTGTCAGGAAGCGCGGGTGCAACTCGCCGCCGATCACCAGCATCGGGCCCGATTGCGTGGCATAGGTGCAGGCGGGCGGCGCGGCGAGGAAGGTTTTCGTCTCCACCACCGCGAACCCGTCCGGCCGGATGCAGAAGATACCGTTCGGCAGCAGCCCGAAATTGCCGCCACCGGCCGAGGTGACGGCCGGGGCGAGCGTCTCGCCCGCTTCGACATGCAGCCCGACGGGGCTGCGGTCGGCATGATACATCCCGGCATTCATCGCGAAGACCAGATCACGCCCCTGCGCCCCGGTCATGCTGCGCAACCGCTCGAAGCTGCCGACAGGGCGGCCATCGGGCGCGGTCAGCCACAGCCGCAGATCGGCGCCGGCGCGCACATCGCAGACGGTGTAGGCGGTGCCCTCGAAGCGGGTATCCTGACAGGTTTGCGCGCCCGCCGCTCCGCCCGCCGGCAGCAGCAGCGCCAGGGCGAGCGCCTTACGCTTCCCCGTCATCGCCCGGCCCGTCACCGCCCGGCCCGTCATTGCCCGGCCCGTCACCGCCCGGCCCGTCGTCGTCGCGTCGCGCGATGTCGCGCTGCACGGTTTCGTCGGCGAACAGGCGGCGGGTCTCGTCCATGCGGTCGAAGGTCTCGTCCGGCACGAAACGCAGTTGCGGGGTGAACTTCAGCGTCATGTTCCGCGACACCAGATGCCGCAACTCTCCGGTATGGCGGCGCAGGGCCGCCAGCGCCTCGTCGGCGAACCTGCCGCCGAGGGGCAGAACATAGACGGTGGCAACCTTCAGGTCGGTGGACATCCGCACCTCGCCCACGGTGATCGAGATCCGCTCGAGATCCGGGTCATGCAGGTCGCCGCGCGCCAGAACGTCCGACAGGTTGCGCCGGATCAGCTCGCCCACGCGAAGCTGGCGCTGCTTGGGGCCAGTGCCCTGGGAGGTGCGGTTGGAAGCCATTCCCACGCATTTACGGCATGAAGGCGGCTGCCGCAACGGGCTTTGCCAAACAGCCGCCGACGCGGTAACTGGGGGCGGACTGACAGGAGAAATGCCATGACCGATCTGCCGGGTATCGTCGTCACCGGGGCCTCTGGCCGGATGGGCCGGATGCTGATCGCCGAGATCGCGGCCTCGGACAAGGCGCGGCTGGTCGGCGCGCTGGAGCGGGAGGGGCACCCCTGGGTCGGGCAGGATGCGGGCACCGCGATGGGCGGCGCGCCGCTGGGCGTGCTGGTGAGCGATGACCCGCTGGAGGCGTTCGCCAGGGCGCAGGCGGTGATCGACTTCACCGCCCCCGAAGCCACGGTGGAGTTTGCGGCACTGGCGGCGCAGGCGCGCGCGGTGCATGTGATCGGCACGACGGGGCTGGAGCCGGCGCATCTGGCGAAGATCGCCGCCGCCGCCCGCCATGCCGTGATCGTGCGCGCCGGGAACATGAGCCTCGGGGTCAACCTGCTGACACAGCTGACGAAACGGGTCGCGGCGGCGCTGGATGCCGACTGGGACATCGAGATCGTGGAGGCGCATCACAACCGCAAGATCGATGCGCCCTCGGGCACCGCGCTGATGCTGGGCGAGGCGGCGGCGGCGGGGCGCGGCGTCGATCTGGCGGCGGTGTCGGACCGGGGCCGCGACGGCGTCACCGGCCCGCGCGAGCGGGGCCATATCGGCTTTGCCGCGATCCGGGGCGGCGATGTGGTGGGCGAGCACGACGTGATCTTCGCCGCGGCGGGCGAGCGGATCGTGCTGCGCCACATCGCGACCGACCGCGCCATCTTTGCCCGCGGCGCGCTGAAGGCCGCGCTCTGGGGGCAGGACCGCATCCCCGGCGCCTATGACATGCTCGACGTGCTGGGGATCTGAGCGCCCCGCCGTCAGAAGTCGATGGCGATGCCCTTCTTCTCCCAGTCGCCATAGCGCACCGGCTCGGGCCCCTCGCGCCCGCCAAGCTCTCGCGGCAGGGCGGGGCCGCTGGCGGCGCGGCGGCGCTCCTCGGCCTCGGCCAGGGCGCGCAGGGCGGCGGGCGGCAGATCGGGTGCGGGTTCGTCTGTCATGGCGGGTTCCTTGTAACGTCGCTGCCCGTGATATACGCGGGCCGGCGGATGGAACAAGGTTCGGCACGATCGGGGGCGCGGGCGCGCATGAGCAAGGACGCAGTTTCGGCCCGCGCGGCGGCGGCGGATCTGGTGGCGGCCGTGACGGGCGAGGGGCAACTGCTGTCCGACGCACTGGGGCAGGGCGCGCTGACCGCACTGCCCCCGGCAGAGCGTGCGCGGGCGCAGCGGCTGGCGACCGAGACGCTGCGGCAGATGCCGCGCGCCGACGCGGTGCTCAAGCCCTTCCTGCGCCGCGCGCCGCCGGCCCCGGTGCTGGCGGTGCTGCGGGTTGCGACGGTGGAAATGCTGGCGCTCGGCGCCGCGCCGCATGGCGTGGTCGGCGCGGCGGTGGACACGCTGCGCGCGGGCGGGCAGCGGACGGAGAGCTTCGCCAGCCTCGGCAATGCGGTTCTGCGCAAGGTGGCGGCGACCGATCCCGCCCTCTGGGGCCGGCTGCCGGTGCCGGAACTGCCCGCCTGGCTGCGCGGGCGGCTGATGTCGGCCTGGGGCAAGCCCGCCACCCGCGCGATGGAGGCGGCGCATCTGGCCGGCGCCCCGCTGGACCTGACGCCGAAGGATGGCGATGCGGAGGCGCTGGCCGCGCGGCTGGGGGGCGAGGCGCTGCCCGGCGGCTCGGTGCGCCTGACCGCGCCGGGGCAGGTGAGCGAACTGGAGGGCTACGCCGCCGGCGAGTGGTGGGTGCAGGACGCGGCGGCGGCGATTCCGGCGCGGCTGCTGGCGGCGCAGCCGGGGGAGCGGGTGGCGGATCTGTGCGCCGCGCCGGGCGGCAAGACGCTGCAACTGGCGGCGGCGGGGGCGGTGGTGACGGCGCTCGACATCTCGCAGGGGCGGATGGACCGGGTGGCACAGAACCTTGGCCGCTGCGGGCTCGCGGCAGATCTCGTGGTCGCGGATGCGCTGGACTGGCGGCCCGCGCAGCCGCTGGATGCGGTGCTGCTGGACGCGCCCTGTTCGGCCACCGGCACCATCCGCCGCCATCCAGACCTGCCCCATGCCAGGGGCGGCCACGGGCTGCGCGACCTGTTCGCGCTTCAGGCGCAGATGCTGGACCATGCGCTCACCCTGCTGCGGCCGGGCGGGCGGCTGGTCTATTGCACCTGCTCGCTGCTGCCCGAGGAGGGCGAGCAGCAGATCGCCCGTCTGCGCGACCGCCGCCCGGACCTGACGCCCGACGCGGCAGCGGCCGACCTGCCCTGGATCGCCCCCGAATGGCGCGCGGGGGAGGGAATGGTGCGGACCCGGCCCGACTTCTGGGCAGGGCGGGGCGGGATCGACGGGTTCTTCATGGCGTGCCTGCGCGCCCCGGGCTGAGGGCGGATGCCTCCGGCGGGGATATTGGGGCCAGCAAGAATCGTCGGCTTCTTGCCGGGGAAATATCCTCGGGGGGTGCGGGGGGCAGACAGCCCCCCGCCGGCTTCGGGTGGTGCGGGCGCAAGGCTTTGCGCAAGGCTTTTGGCGGTGACAGCGGACCCCCCCGTGGCTATGGTGCGGCCCGAGCAGTCCCCGACAAATTCCGCGGAAATCCCAGCCACTCCCATGACCCAAGGCAAGGCAGGCACGATCCAACCCGAAGGCTGGACTGCCCGGCGCATCCGGCTGATGCACCGGCTGGCGCTGTGCCTTGCCATACGGGCGCGGCCCGCGACCGGCTTTGTCAGTCAGCCCGAACCGCGGACCATCGGCTCCTTCGCGCGCGGCAAGCAGCTTTGCGCCGGCAACTTCCTGTTCGCGGGCCATCTGGTCGAAGCAGCAGACCGTTCGATCTGGGATCTGCCGATGCCCGCGCCCGCCTTCGAGGAGGCATTGCACGGCTTTGCCTGGCTCGACGATCTGGCGGCGGTGGCCGATGCGGCGGCGCGCGCCCGCGCGCAGGGCTGGACCTGGGACTGGATCGCCCGCTTTGGCCGGGGCCGCGGGCCGGGCTGGACGCCGGAGCTGACCGGGCGGCGGCTGATCCGCTGGATCAACCACGCCCTCTTCCTGCTCAACGGGCGCGAGAGGGCCGAAGCGGACGCCTATTTCCGCAGCCTTGGCCAGCAGACCATCTTCCTTGCCCGCTGCTGGCATACCGCCCGGCCCGGCCTGCCCCGGTTCGAGGCGCTGACCGGGCTGATCCATGCCGGCCTGTCGCTGACCGGGATGGAGCGGCACGTGGCGCCCGCCGCTGCGGCGCTGGCCCGCGAATGCGCGCAGCAGATCGACGCCGAAGGCGGCATCCCCACCCGCAACCCCGAGGAACTGCTGGAGGTGTTCACCCTGCTGACCTGGGCTGCGGCAGCCCTGGGCGAGGCGGGGCGCGCCCCGCAGCCCGCGCATCTCGAGGCGATCGGGCGGATCGCGCCGACGCTGCGGGCGCTGCGCCATGCCGATGGCGGGCTGGCGCGGTTCCACGGCGGCGGGCGCGGCATCGAGGGCCGGCTCGATCAGGCGCTGGCGGCGGCGGGGGTACGGCCGGTCGTGGCGGACCGGCCGGCGATGGGCTATGTCCGGCTGGCGGCGGGGCGCACCACGGTCATCGTCGATGCCGCGCCCCCGCCGGCGGGGGCCGCCTCGGCCAATGCCCATGCCTCGACGCTGGCGTTCGAGCTGACCTCGGGCCGCAGGCCGCTGGTGGTGAACTGCGGCTCGGGCGCGGGGTTCGGCCCCGACTGGCACCGCGCGGGCCGGGCGACGCCGAGCCATTCGACGCTGGGGATCGAGGGCTTTTCCTCCGCCCGGTTTGGCACGGACGGGCTGGTGGTGAAGGGGGGCCGGCGCCTGCTGGGCGATGCGCCGGGCGATGTGCGGGTGGATCTGGAGCATGGCGAGGATGGCATCCGCCTGATCGCCGGCCATGACGGCTATGTCCCCACCCATGGCATGACGCATGTGCGCGAGTTGCTGCTGGACATCCCCGGCCGGATGCTGAGCGGCGAGGATACGCTGGGGGCGCTGACCTCTGCGCACCGGCGGCGCTTCGATGTGCTGATGGACCGGACGGGGTTGCAGGGCATCCCCTTCGACATCCGCTTTCATCTGCATCCTGATGTGGATGCGGCGCTGGACATGGGCGGCAGCGCCGTGTCGCTGGCGCTGAAAAGCGGCGAGATCTGGCTGTTCCGCCATGACGGCACCGGAGCATTGCGGCTGGAACCCTCGGTCTATCTGGAGAGGGGGCGGCTGAAGCCGCGCGCCACCCGGCAGATCGTGCTGTCTGCGCGGGTCATGGACTATGCCTGCCAGATCGGCTGGACCTTGGCGAAGGCACAGGGTACCCCCGCCGCCATCCGCGATCTGGACCGCGACGACACGACCCATTTCTGACCATTTCTGAAGGACCACTCCCGTGACCGATCTTGTGCCCCTGCGCCGCGCGCTGATTTCCGTCTCCGACAAGACCGGGCTGGTGGAGTTTGCCCGTGCGCTGGCCGCGCGGGGGGTGGAGCTTCTGTCCACCGGCGGCACCTCGGCGCTGCTGCGGGCAGAGGGGCTGACGGTGCGCGACGTGGCCGACGTGACCGGCTTTCCCGAGATGATGGATGGCCGCGTCAAGACGCTGCATCCCAAGGTGCATGGCGGCCTGCTGGCGCTGCGCGACAATGCCGAGCATCAGGCGGCGATGGCCGAGCACGAGATCGACCCGATCGACCTTCTGGTGGTGAACCTCTACCCGTTCGAGGCGGCGGTGGCGAAGGGTGCGGACCACGACACCTGCATCGAGAATATCGACATTGGCGGCCCGGCGATGATCCGCGCGGCGGCGAAGAACCATCTGTTCGTGAACGTCGTCGTGGATGTCGAGGATTACGCGGCGCTGCTGGCAGAGCTTGACGCCCATGACGATCGCACCAGCCTCGGCTTCCGGCAGCGGCTGGCGCAGGTGGCCTATGCCCGCACCGCGGCCTATGACGCGGCGGTCAGCACCTGGATGGCGGCGGCGCTCGGCGAGTTCGCGCCGCGGCGGCGGGCCTTTGCGGGCAAGCTCGCCCAACCCCTGCGCTATGGCGAGAACCCGCACCAGAGGGCGGCCTTCTACACCGATGGCAGCGGCCGCGAAGGGGTGGCCACCGCCAAGCAGTGGCAGGGCAAGGAGCTGTCCTACAACAACATCAACGATACCGATGCCGCCTTCGAGCTTGTGGCGGAATTCGGCGAAGACGCGCCCGCCTGCGTGATCGTCAAACATGCCAACCCCTGCGGCGTGGCGACGGGGGCGACGCTGCTCGAGGCCTACACGCGCGCCCATGACTGCGACCGAACCTCCGCCTTCGGCGGTATCGTCGCGCTGAACCGCCCGCTGGATGCGGCGACGGCGGAGGAGATCGCGAAGATCTTCACCGAGGTGGTCATTGCCCCCGGCGCGGACGAGGCGGCGATGCAGGTCTTCGCGGCCAAAAAGAACCTGCGCCTGTTGACCACCGCGGCGCTGCCCGATCCGGCGGCGCCGATCCTGACCTTCCGGCAGGTGGCGGGCGGCTTTCTCGTTGAGGACAAGGACAACGGGCGCATCGGCCGCGGCGATCTGAAGGTGGTGACGAAGCGCGCCCCGACCGAGCCGGAACTGGCCGACCTGCTGTTCGCCTGGCGGGTGGCCAAGCATGTCAAGTCCAACGCCATCGTCTATGCGAAGGACGGCGCGACCGTGGGCGTGGGCGCGGGGCAGATGAGCCGGGTGGATTCCACCCGCATCGCCGCCCGCAAGGCCGAGGACATGGCCGAGGCACTGGGTCTGGCCGAACCGCCGACGCGGGGCTGCGTTGCCGCCTCGGACGCCTTCTTCCCCTTTGCCGACGGGCTGGAGGTGCTGGCGGCGGTGGGGGCGACGGCGGTGATCCAGCCGGGCGGCTCGATGCGCGATGCCGAGGTGATCGCCGCCGCCGATGCCGCGGGGCTGGCGATGGTGTTCACCGGCATGCGCCACTTCCGGCACTGAGGCGAAGGGATGGCGCGGCGCAGGGCCGGAGCGATGCGGATGGTGGCCTGGACGGCGGCGGCGGTGTTCGTGCTGGACCAGATCTCCAAATATGTCGTCGTCCATGTGATGGAACTGGACCGGGTGCGGCAGATCGACGTGCTGCCGCCCTGGCTGCAATTCCGCATGGCCTGGAATCAGGGGATCAACTTCGGCCTGTTCTCGAACTCGGCCGAGGTGATGCGCTGGGTGCTGATCGCGCTGGCGCTGGCAATCTCGGCCTGGGTCTGGCTGTGGATGCGCCGCGACGGGCAGGGCGTGCGCGCGCGCATCGCCGCCGGGCTGCTGATCGGCGGCGCGCTTGGCAATGTGCTGGACCGGCTGCTGTACGGTGCGGTGGCCGATTTCCTGAACATGAGCGTGCCGGGCATCGCCAACCCCTTCTCGTTCAACGTGGCGGATGTGGCGATCTTCGCCGGGGCGATCGGACTGGTGCTGTTCACCGGCGACGGCAGGCAAAGGCCGAGGCCGCGCGGCAGGCGGGCCTGATGCCCGGAAACATGCCCCGTGACGCGCGCCGCGACATGCGCTAAGACGGGCCGGAAGCTGCAAGGGGGAAGGCCGATGCGGGCGAGATTTGGCATCATCGTGTTTGCGGGGGCGGCGCTGCTGTCGCTGGCCGCCTGCGGTGACGGCGATGGCATCCCCGAGTTGATGAACCTGCGCCAGCAGGGCCCCGGCGCCGACGAATTCGGCATCCTGCCCACCAAGCCGCTGGAACTGCCCGAAGATGTGGCCTCGCTGCCCGAACCCACTCCGGGCGGCAGCAACCGCACCGATCCGCAGCCCGAGGCCGATGCCGTCGCCGCGCTTGGCGGCAATCCCGCGGCGCTTGGCCGCACGGGCGTTCCGGCGGGCGATGGCGGGCTGGTGGCCCATGCCGCGCGCTTCGGCGCCACGCCGGCGATCCGCGCGCAGCTTGCGGCCGAGGATCTGGACTATCGCCGCCGCAACGATGGCCGGCTGCTGGAACGCGCCTTCAACGTGAACATCTACTACAAGGCCTACCAGCCGATGTCGCTCGACCAGTATGCCGAACTGGAACGCTGGCGTGCCGCCGGCGTGCGCACTGTCGGCGCGCCGCCGGAAAGCGTGGAGATCGCGCGCTAAGGCTGCCGCCCCTTCGATTCCGGCGCTCACTTCCGCGTCACCCGGCTTGCGCGCTTGCCGTGGCAGGCTAGGGTGCAGCCCGACGGGACCGGGATGGAGGAAGCGCGGAATGTGGATCAGGCATCTGTGGGCCGTGGCGGTGGCCCTGCTGGCGGCGGTGCCCGCGCTGGCCGAGGACGTGACCACCTTCACCCTGCAAAACGGGCTGGAGGTCGTGGTGATCGAGGATCACCGCGCCCCCGCGGTCACCCACATGATCTGGTACCGGATCGGCGCCGCGGATGAACGGCCCGGCGTCTCGGGCGTGGCGCATTTCCTGGAACACCTGATGTTCAAGGGCACCGACGATGTCGCGCCCAAGGAATTCTCGCGCATCGTCGAGGCGAATGGCGGGTCCGACAACGCCTTCACCTCGCAGGATTATACCGCCTATTTCCAGCGCATCGCCGCCGACCGGCTGGGCCTTGTCATGCAGATGGAGGCGGACCGGATGCGCGACCTGATCCTGACCGAGGAGGACGTGGCGACGGAACGCGCCGTGATCCTCGAGGAGCGCAGCCAGCGCACCGACAGCGACCCCGCCGCGCTGTTTTCGGAACAGCGCATGGCGGCGCAATACCTGAACCATCCCTATGGCATCCCGATCATCGGCTGGCGCCACGAAGTGGAGCGGCTGAGCCTGCAGGATGCGCTGGACTGGTACCGCCTCTACTATGCGCCGAACAATGCAATCCTGATCGTGGCGGGCGATGTGGCGCCGGGCGAGGTGCGGCGGCTGGCGGAAGAGCATTACGGGCCGCTGGCGCCTTCGTCGAACCTGCCACAGCGCGCCCGTCCCAGCGAGCCGACGCAGCTTGCCGAACGGCGGATCGAGTTTTCCGACCCGCGCGTGGCGCAGCCCTACGTGATCCGCACCTACCTCGCGCCCGAACGCAACAGCGGCGCGCAGGAACAGGCCGCCGCGCTGACGATGCTGGCCGAGGTGCTGGGCGGCAACCAGCAGACCTCGGTGCTGGGCCGCAAGCTGAGCTTCGAGACGCAGACCGCGCTTTACACCTCGGCCTTCTACGATGCCGTCTCGCTCGATGCCTCCACCTTCGGGCTGGCCGTCGTGCCCGCGCCGGGCGTGGGCCTTGCCGAGGCCGAGGCGGCGCTGGATGCGGCGCTGGCGGAGTTTCTGGCCGAAGGCGTCGATGCCGCGCAGTTCGAGCGGATCAAGACCCAGATCCGCGCGGATGAGATCTATGCCCGCGACAGCGTCGACGGGCTTGCCCGCCGCTATGGCGCCGCGCTGACATCGGGGCTCACGGTGGAGGATGTGCAGGCCTGGCCCGAGGTGCTGGACGCGGTGACCGAGGCCGACGTCATGGTCGCCGCGGCAGAACTGTTCGACAGGCGCCGCGCGGTCACCGGCTGGCTGATGCAGGCGAATGCCGGCGCGGCGCCCGAAGATCTGCCCGAACCGGCCGCGGCAGAGCCGGTGGAGGTGCTGCAATGATCCGCGCCCTGGTCGCGGCCTGCGCCGCGCTGCTGCTGGCCTTCCCCGCGGATGCGGCGGTCGAAATTCAGGAAATCACCTCCCCCGGCGGCGTGGACGCCTGGCTGGTCGAGGATCACAGCATCCCCTTCGTCGCGCTGGAACTGCGCTTTCGCGGCGGCGCCAGCCTCGATGCGCCGGGCAAGCGCGGCGCGATCAACCTGATGACCGCGCTGATCGAGGAGGGCGCGGGCGATCTGGACGCGCAGGGCTTTGCCGAGGCGCGTGAAGCGCTGGCGGCGAGCTACGGGTTCGAGGCGGGCGATGACGCGGTGTCGGTCTCGGCCCGGATGCTGACCGCGACTCGCGATGCGGCAGTCGATCTGCTGAAGCTGGCGCTGACCGAAACCCGGTTCGACGAGGATGCGCTGAACCGGGTGCGCGGGCAGGTGCTGTCGGGTCTGCAATCGGACGAGCAGGATCCCGGCACGATCGCGGGCCGTACCTTCAACGCGCTGGCCTTCGGGACGCATCCTTACGGCAGCCCGCAGGACGGCACGCCGGAGTCTGTGGCGGCGCTGACCCGCGCGGACATGCTGGAGGCCAAGGCCCGCGCCATCGCGCGCGACCGGGTGGTGGTGGCTGCGGTCGGCGACATCACCGCGGCGGAACTCGGCGCGCTGCTCGATCACCTGCTGGGCGACCTGCCCGAGACCGGCGCGCCGCTGCCGGGCGATGCCACGCTGGGCCTGACCGGCGGCGTGACGGTGGTCGGCTTTGATACCCCGCAATCGGTGGTGGTGTTCGGCCATGAAGGGCTGAAGCGCGACGATCCCGATTTCTTCGCGGCCTATATCCTGAACCAGATCCTTGGCGGTGCCGGCTTTTCCTCGCGCCTGATGCAGGAGGTGCGCGAGGCGCGGGGCCTGACCTATGGCATCTATTCCTACCTCGTGCCGCGCGACCATGCCGAGACCTGGCAGGGCAGCTTCGCCTCGGCCAATGAACGGGTGGCGGAGGCCATCGCGGTGGTGCGCGACGAATGGGCGAAGGCGGCGGCGGGCGGCGTGACGGCGGCGGAACTGGAGGCGGCGAAGACCTACCTCACCGGCTCCTATCCGCTGCGCTTTGACGGCAATGGCCGGATCGCCGAGATTCTGGCGGGAATGCAACTGGACCATCTGCCCGCCGATTACGTCAACACCCGCAATGCCGAGATCGAGGCGGTGACGCTGGACGACATCACCCGTGTCGCCGCGAAGTGGCTGCACCCCGAGGGGCTGCGCTTCGTGGTGGTGGGGCGGCCGGTCGGGCTCGACTCCTCCGACTGAGGCGCACGGGGGGCATGGCCGAATCTGCCGGGACGTGCTAGGTCTGGTGGCATGAATGCGCCGCACCCCCATATATCCGCCGATCGTCCGGTGATCCGTCAACTGGATGAGGCGGCGGTGAACCGCATCGCCGCCGGCGAGGTGGTGGAACGCCCTGCCTCTGCGGTGAAGGAACTGGTGGAAAACGCGCTCGATGCCGGGGCGCGGCGGATCGAGGTGGCCTATGCCGATGGCGGCAAGACGCTGATCCGGGTCACGGATGATGGCTGCGGGATGACGGCGGAGGATCTGCCGCTGGCGCTGTGCCGCCATGCGACATCGAAGATCGACGGGTCGGACCTGCTGGCGATCCGCAGCTTCGGCTTTCGCGGCGAGGCGCTGCCCTCGCTGGGCGCGGTCGGGCGGCTGACCATCACCTCGCGCGTGGAGGGCGGCGCGGCGGCGCGGATCACGGTGTCGGGCGGGCGCGCGGACGGCGTGCGGCCCGCCGCGCTGGGCGGCGGCACGGTGGTCGAGTTGCGCGACCTCTTCCATGCCACGCCGGCGCGGCTGAAATTCCTGCGCGGCGACCGGGCCGAGGCGCAGGCGATTGCCGATGTGGTGCGGCGGCTGGCGATGGCGGCGCCCTATGTCGGCTTCACCCTGCGCGACGAGACGGGGGGCGAGGGCCGGGTGATCCTGCGCGCCGATGCCGAGCAGGGCGAGCTGTTCGGCGCCTTGCAGGCAAGGCTGTCGCGCATCCTCGGGCGGGCGTTCGCCGAGAACTCCCTGCCGATTGATGCCGAGCGCGACGGGTTCCGGCTGACCGGCTATGCCGCGCTGCCGACCTATTCGCGCGGGGCGGCGGTGGAACAGTTCCTGTTCGTGAACGGCCGCCCGGTGCGGGACAAGCTGCTGATCGGAGCGCTGCGCGCGGCCTATATGGATGTGCTGTCGCGCGACCGGCACCCGGCGGCGGCGCTGTTTCTGACCTGCGATCCGCAGGCGGTGGATGTGAACGTGCATCCCGCCAAGGCCGAGGTGCGGTTCCGCGAGCCGGGGATTGCGCGCGGGCTGATCGTGTCTGCGCTGCGCCACGCGCTGGCGGGGGCGGGGCACCGCGCCTCCAGCACCGTGGCGGGGGCGGCGCTGGGGGCGATGCGGCCCGAGGCTGCGGGCGCGCCGAGGGTGTACCAGATGGACCGCCCCTCTGCCGGGGCGCTGCGGTCCGCCTGGGCGTTTCAGGCGCCCCAGCCTGCACCCCAGCCCCCGCTGGCGCCCGAACTCGCGGAGGCTTCGGCGCGGTATGAGGCGGCGGAGCCGGCGCCCGTTGCCTTGCCGCTGGGCGCGGCGCGGGCGCAACTGCACGAGAATTACATCATCGCGCAGACCGAAACCGGGATGGTGATCGTCGATCAGCACGCGGCGCATGAACGGCTGGTCTATGAGCGGCTGAAGGCGCAGATGGCAAGCAACGGGATTGCGGCGCAGGCGCTGCTGATCCCGGAAATCGTCGATCTTTCGCAAGGGGATGCGGCGCGGCTGCTGGAGCTTGCACCCGATCTGGCGCGGCTGGGGCTGGTGCTGGAGCCCTTCGGGGGTGGCGCCGTCGCGGTGCGGGAAACCCCGGCGATTCTGGGCGCGATCAACGCCGCCGCGCTGATCCGCGACCTGCTGGACGAGCTTGCCGATCTGGGCGACAGCCAGCGGTTGCAGGCGCGGATCGACGCGGTTCTCAGCCGGATGGCCTGTCATGGCTCGGTGCGCTCGGGGCGGCAGATGCGCCCCGAGGAGATGAACGCCCTGCTGCGCGAGATGGAGGCGACGCCGCTTTCCGGGCAGTGCAACCACGGCCGCCCGACCTATGTGGAGCTGAAGCTGGCGGATATCGAGCGGCTGTTCGGGCGGACGTGACCGGAACCCGAAACCCGGATGTCGGGCGATTTCCTCAGATCCTGAAGAAGGGCTGCGCGAGGCGGGGCAGCAGGCCGCGGAAGCGCAGCGGCGCATCGGTCGCGGCAAGGCAGATGCAGGGCTGGCCGGGCTCGGCGGTGGGGGTATGCTCGACCGCCTCATCGGCGATTTCCACATCGCCGGGGCCGAAGCGGCCGTCCTCGTCGCGGAAGGCGCCTTGCAGCACCAGCGTCAACTCGCGCCCGCGATGGCCGTGGTCGGGGACCGCCGCCCCGCCGGGGATGTAAAGCAGCCGCGCCGTCGCGCCGGGGCCGCTGGGCAGGATCGCCTGACGCACGCCCATGCCGACGGGGCGCCAGCGCACCGCCGCCAGATCGCCGCCGACATAGTCCTGCAGCGGCGCGGGGAACAGGCCGCCCCTGGCGCGGGGGCGGGGCCGCTCCTGCGGCGGGCCGGCGGCGATGCGCTGCAGCGTGGCCTCGAGGCTGCCCTCGGCAAGGCGGGCGCTGCCCAGCGTCTCGATCACGCTGCCGCCGAGCGCATCGAACGCCTCTGCCTGCGCGCGGCAGTCGTCGCAGAGCGAGAGGTGGGTGGCGACGACAAGGCTGAACGCTTCGGGCAGGGTGCCGGCGGCGTAGCCCAGAAGAAGATCGTCGGTCAGGTGATGGTGGATGCTGTCGGTCATGTGGTCATTTCAGTTCGGCGATTTCAGTTCGTGGCGCAGCCGGTCCAGCGCAAGCCGGATCCGGGACTTGATGGTGCCGAGCGGCAGGCCGGTGGCCGCCGCAATCTCGGTATGGGTGCGGTCGCCGAAATAGGCCTGCTCGATCAACTCGCGCTGCTTTTGCGGCAACTGCGTCAGCGCGGCGCCAAGGCGGGCGCTGTCCTGCCGTTGGGCCAGCACCTCGGTCTGGTCGGGCTCGTGACCCGGGCCCCATGTCAGGTCTTCGGGCTCTGGCCGGCGGGCGCGGCGCAGCGCGTCGATGCGGCGGTTGCGGGCGATGGTGAAGATCCAGGTGGCGACGCTGGCGCGGGCGGGGTCGTAGAGATGCGCCTTGTGCCAGAGCGTCGCCATCACGTCCTGCGCGCATTCCTCGGCCAGCGCGGCATCGGCGCCCGATTTCATCAGGAACGCCTTCACGCGCGGGGCGAAATGCCGGAACAGCGCGGCAAAGGCGGCGGTGTCGCGGGTGTCGCGCACCTGCAGCAAGATGGCGGCCCAGTCGGTTTCGTCGGTTGCACGCTGCACGGTCGCACCGGTCTCCTTGATCGAACCCTCCGCAATCGGGGCTTTGGCTGGCGGCAGCCGGCGCAGGGCCGGCCGCACCTTGCCAGTGTAGGCAGGGCGGGGCGCGGATGCATCCGCAAAGTCGATGGTCTGTGCGTCGGTCAGCATGACGGTGTTACGCGGCGGGGCGGCGGGCGGATCACCGGGGCGGCCTGACAGGCGGAATGATCCGCAGGCGCGGCCGCCGCGTAAGCCACCGAGACGCGCCCCCATAACGCCCAATGACCGGAGCTGCCGATGCCCTTCGAACACCTGGCCCCCCTTCCCCGCCGCATCGCGGTGATCGGCGGCGGCATTTCCGGGATGGCGGCGGCGCACCGGCTGGCGGCGAACCACCGCGTCACGCTGATCGAGGCGGCGCCGCGGCTGGGCGGCCATGCGCGCACGGTGCTGGCGGGCAGGCGCGGCGACCAGCCGGTGGATACCGGGTTCATCGTGTTCAACCGGGTGAATTACCCGCATCTGTGCGCGCTCTTTGCCGAACTGGACGTGCCGGTTGCGGCAAGCGACATGAGCTTTGGCGCCTCGATCGACGGCGGGCGGTTCGAATACGGGCTGAAATCGCTGGGCGCGGTGTTCACCCAGAAGCGGCGGGCGGCCGATCCGCGCTTCTGGCGAATGCTGCGCGACATATTCCGCTTCAACCGTCATGCGCTGGCGGCGGCGGATGACCCGGCGATGACCATCGGCGCGCTGCTGGACAGGCTCGGCACCGGGCCGTGGTTCCGCGATTACTACATCACGCCGCTGTCGGGCGCGATCTGGTCCACGCCGACACGCGGGATTCTGGAGTTTCCGGCGCAGGCGATGCTGCAATTCTTCTCCAATCATGCGCTGCTGAGCCATACCGGCCAGCACCAGTGGTTCACGGTGCGCGGCGGCTCGGTGGAATATGTGCGCCGGCTGGAGGCCAGCCTGCGCGGGCGCGGGGTGGACATCCGCACCGGCGGCGCGGTGGCGGGCGTCCGCCGGCCGGGCCATGGCGCCGAGGTGCGGATGGCGGGCGCAGAGTGGGAGCGGTTCGACGAGGTGGTGATGGCGGTGCATTCCGACGAGGCGCTGGCGCTGCTGGCGGATGCCTCGGGGGCAGAGCGGGCGGCGCTGTCGGCGATCCGCTACCAGCCGAACGAGATGGTGCTGCATTCGGACGCCTCGGTGATGCCGAGGCGGCGAGCGGCCTGGGCAAGCTGGGTCTATACCGAGGCGGCGGGGCAGGCGGCGGACCGGATCGACCTGACCTACTGGATGAACTCGTTGCAGCCGATCCCGCCGGATGATCCGCTGTTCGTGACGCTGAACGGCGCGCGCAAGATCGACGAGCGGCTGATCCATGACACCGCGACCTTCCGGCACCCGGTCTATGACCTTGCGGCGCTGCGGGGGCAGGCGGCGGTGCGGGCGCTGAATGGCAACAATCACAGCTGGTTCTGCGGGGCGTGGATGCGCAACGGCTTTCACGAGGACGGGATCGCAAGCGCGCTCGAGGTCGCGGCCGGGATCGCGGCGCGGGTCTCGCTGAGGGCCGCGGCATGACCGGGGTGGAGCATATCCGCGGGCAGACCTTCCACGCGCGCCATGGCGGGCCGGGGAACAGCTTCCGCTATGGCATCGACTATGTGCTGATCGAGGATGCAGAGGCGCCGGTGACGGGGCCGCGGCTGTTTTCGCGCAACGCGGGCAACCTCGCCTCGGTCCGGGACCGCG
Source organism: Rhodobacteraceae bacterium UBA6141 (assembly GCA_002423245.1). Taxonomy (GTDB): domain Bacteria; phylum Pseudomonadota; class Alphaproteobacteria; order Rhodobacterales; family Rhodobacteraceae; genus Frigidibacter. The sequence continues at coordinate 6,911 of DIVD01000060.1, read as the reverse complement.
ACCATGGCGGCGCGCCGGGCGAAGGGCGCGGCCCGGTGTGGGTGCGCGAGGCGCTGGCGGCCGAAGGGGTTGCGGTGCCGGGGTTGCGGATCGGGCTGCTGACGCAGCCGCGCCTGCTCGGCCATGTGTTCAACCCGGTATCGTTCTGGCTGTGCCGGGACGGGGAGGGCGCCTTGCGCGCGGTGCTGGCCGAGGTGACGAACACCTTTGGCGACCGGCATTCCTACCTGTGCGTTCGCGACGGGCTGGAGCCGATCCGGCCCGGGGATGAGATCGTGGCGCGCAAGGTGTTCCATGTCTCGCCGTTTCAGGATGTCGCCGGCGAGTATCGCTTTCGCTTCGACATCGGGGCGCGGCGCATCCGCATCCGCATCGACTATCGCGCCGGGACCGGGGGGGTGCTGGCCACGCTGACCGGGCGGCGGGCGCCGCTCAGCGATGCCGGGCTGCTGGGCGCGCTGCTGCGGCGGCCGCTGGGCAGCCGGCGGGTGCTGGCGCTGATCCACTGGCAGGCGCTGAAGCTGTTCGTGAAGGGCGCGCGGTATCGCAAGCGGCCGCAGCCGCCCGCGGAAGAGGTGACGCGGTGATCGGCTTTGCGCTTGGGGCGGCGACGGTGCTGCTGGCGGTCTGGCTGCGCGGGCGGCTGGCGGGCTTTGCCGCGCAGGCGAGCGGCGATTATGCCGGCGGGCCGGTGCTGGACATCCGCAGCGCGCTGAACGGCGCGCTGGTCTGCGAGGGGGTGATCCACGGGCCGGACGGGCGGGCGAGATCGCGCTTCGCGGGCGAGATTCAGGCCGTCTGGCAGGGATCGCGCTGCAGGATGGCGGAAGTGTTCCGTTATGACGGCGGCGCGGTGGACCGGCGCGACTGGGTGCTGGATCTGGCGCCCGACGGCACGATCAGCGCGGCGGCGACGGATTTGGTCGGGCGCGCGATCGGGCGCCAGCGGGGCAGCGCGCTGGTGCTGCGCTACCGCATCCGCCTGGCCCCCGATGCGGGCGGGCATGTGCTGTCGGTGACGGACTGGATGTATGCCACGCCGGGCGGCAGCATCGTCAACCGCAGCCAGTTCCGCAAATGGGGGGTGCTGGTGGCCGAACTGGTCGCGACGATCCGCCCCGCTCCGGTCCGCGACGCCGAACGATGCCGCGGCACGAGTGCGCGGGCGCCGCGAGCGGCCGGGCGCTGGCGGGGCAGATGAACGCGGCGGGGCCGTTCTTGTGCCGTCGGCCCGCATTGCGCCGGAGCGCGGTTTGCGAAAGACTCGGCGCAGCCAGCCAAGGAGGTGCCCGATGCTGCAGATCAGCCCCGAGAAGATTGCCCATGTGATCGTGCGCGCGCGCGAGCTTGACGCGAAGGTCGCCCCCTGGGACAGCGCCGATGACCGGCCCGATTCCGATGCGATCCTCGAATCGCTCTCGGGCGACGCGACGGAACAGGAGTTGCGCGCCTTCATCCGCGGGCTGAACGTCGATGAACAGGCCAGCCTCGTCGCGGTGATGTGGATCGGCCGCGAGACTTTCGGCCCGGACGAGCTTGACGAGGCGATCGAGACCGCCCGCAGCGAAGCCTCGGCGCCGACGGCGGATTACCTGCTGGGGGTGCCGCTGCTGGCCGACTATCTCGAGGACGGGCTGGATGCGCTCGGCATCCCGGTCGAGGATGCCGAGGACGGGGTTCTCTAGGCGACACCGGCCTGCGCCGCCCCGCGAGGGCGATCAGGCTTCGCCCGCGCCCGCCCGATGAGAAAGGCATTGAGCGGGTGCGGCCGATGGGGTTTGATCGGCTGCGTCCCGTTGCCGCAACCCGGGCCGCAACCGTCGCAGAGACGGGGCGGTTCGGGCTGATGGGGACCCGATGGCAGAGGGGGAGGTTCCGGGCCATGAAGATCTGGTCGATCATGTTCACCGTCGGGTGGGCGGCGGCGCTGGCCTTTGGCTGGATGGCGCTCGCCGCGCCGCAGGCAGAGCCGCCGGGGCGACTGGTGCTGTACATCACGCTTGCCGCGCTGGGCGGCGGGCTCGGGCTCTGGTCCTGGCTGCGCATCCGCCGGGGGTTCTGACCGGAGGCGCTTGTCCGGGGGTGCCGTGACGGCCGCCCGCCGGCGCAGGCAGAAAGGCCGCCGGGTTTCCCCGACGGCCGCATCTGTCGCTAGCGCAAGATCCCGAAGGATCAGCCCTGACGGGCCTTGAAGCGCTTTTGCGTCTTGTTGATCACGTAGATGCGGCCCTTGCGGCGCACGACCTGGCAATCGCGATGACGCTGCTTGAGCGAGCGGAGCGAGTTGCGGACCTTCATCGGTCTTCTCCCATTCGCGGCGCGCGTGCGCCTTCTGAACAACGATGCCCCCGTTTGCCGGGGGCGGTGAGGATGCCCCGGTGCCGGGGCGGCGGCGATGCCCCCCTTGCCGGGGGCGGGATGGTGGGCGCGACAGGGATCGAACCTGTGACCACTACGATGTCAACGTAGTGCTCTACCGCTGAGCTACGCGCCCGAACCTTGCGGTATCCCCCGCAGCCCGGCGGGCCGGACGGAAGGGTGCCGCTTCGGTCCCGCGGTCTATAAAAGGACTCGATACGCCTTTCAAGGGCTTTTGGCGGCTGCCCGAATGCCGCTATAGTTTCGTCATCATGGACCCGGATGATGACCGCCTGCCCTATCGTCTGATGCTGCCGGCACGGCGGACGACCTCGGTCATCTTCGCCTCGCCGCATAGCGGGCGGGACTATCCCGACGCCTTTCTGCGCCGGTCGGTGCTGGATGCGCAGACGATCCGCTCGTCCGAGGATGCGTTCATCGACCGCCTGCTGGACCCCGCGCCGGGGCTGGGGGCGCCCCTGCTGGCCGCGACCGTGCCGCGGGCCTATGTGGACCTGAACCGCGCGGCCGAGGAACTGGACCCCGCGCTGATCGAGGGTGCGCGGCCCGTGCCGCACAATCCGCGGGTGGTCTCGGGGCTGGGGGTGATTCCCCGCGTCGTTGCCGGGGGCCGCGCGATCCGGTCGGGGAAGATGACGCTGGCCGAGGCCGAGGCGCGGATCGCCGGGGCCTGGCGGCCCTATCACGCGGCGCTGTCGGCGCTGATGGACGAGTCGGTGGCCTCCTTCGGCGAGGCGATCCTGATCGACGTTCACTCGATGCCGCATGAGGCGGTGGAGGGCGGCAGCAGCCGCGCCCCGCGCCCGCAGATCGTGCTGGGCGACCGCTTCGGCGCGACCGCGGCGCCGGATATCCTCGAGCGGATCGAGGAGGCCTTCGCGGTGGAGGGGCTGACGGTCAGCCGCAACGTGCCCTTCGCCGGCGCCTATGTGTTGCAGGCGCATGGCCGCCCTTCGCGCGGGCGCCATGCGGTGCAGATAGAGATCGACCGGGCGCTTTACATGGACGAGGCGCTGATCCTGCCGCACGCGGGCTATGGCGCTTTCGCCCTGTTGATGCGGCGTGTGCTGAGCCGGATCGTGGCGATGGGCGTGCAGGAGATGCCGCTGGCGGCGGAGTAGGGGCTGCCGCGCGCGCGGCCCCTTCCTCGGAGTCAACGGCGCTCCCGCCTTGACGGATGGGCAGATAATGCACATATTCTGCACATCACTCAGCATGCCAAGGAGGGTACCATGAGCGTCCGAATGAACCTCGTCCTGTCGGACGACCTGAACAACGCCATCGATCAGGTGGTGACAGACAGCGAGAGCAACAAGAGCGAAGTCATCCGCAAGGCGCTGCAACTGTTCATCGCTGCGCAAGAAGGCAAGAAACGCGGCCTGAAGCTCGGTCTCGTCGAGCCGGAGACCCGCCGGATGGAAACCGAGTTCGTGGGCCTGTGACCAACCCGCCGACCTACGACCTGTCCGTCACGCCGCCCGGACACACCTACACGGCAACGGTGAGGCCGCAAGAAACCAGCAGGGACGCCTGGGCCCGCGTCATCAAGGATTTCGTGCTGTTTGTCGCGGCGCTGGTGTTTCTGGGTGTTCTTACCTGGATATGCTTCGACACGGTGCGGTCGCTGACGGCTCCCGCCGAAGAGAAGAAGTGGGCGATGTCGTTTCTCACCGGGGCGGCGGGGGGCCTGGTCGGTTACCTCATCAAGAAATAACGGGGCAGCGGCTACTTCAGCCCCCGCCCCCTGATGATCGCCCGCTCGCCGAACCTTGCGCGGATCGCGTCCGTCATGCGTTCGGCCTTCGCCCGGCGTTGCGCGGCGGGGTCCAGCAGGTCATCCATCAGATCGGCCGCGGTGGCGGGGACCAGATCGGAAATGCCGACACCGATCAGCCGGAACGGCCCCCTCTCGCCGGCATGGGCAAACAGCGCGTCCGCGGCGCGGCAGATCCTGTCCGCCATCTGCGTCGGCTCGCGCAGCGCGTGGCGGCGGGTGACAACCGTGAAATCCGATCGGCGCAGCTTCAGCGTCACCACGCGGCCCGCCATGTCCCTGGCCTTGGCGCGGTCCGAGACCTGTTCCGACAGCCGCCAGATATGGCCGGCCAGCCGCCCGGCGTCGGCGGTATCCTCGTCGAAGGTGGTTTCCTTCGAGATCGACTTCACCGGCGCGTTCGGGCTGACGCGGCGGCGGTCCTGCCCGCGCGCGATGTGCCACAGCCGCTCGCCCGTGGCGCCGAAGCGGGCGGCAAGATCGCGGATGTCCCAGCGCAGCAGGTCGTCGAAGGTGCGGATCCCCGCTGCCTCCAGCGCCGCCTGCGTCGCCGGCCCCACCCCCCAGATCAGCCGCACCGGCTTGCCGCGCAGGAACTGCGCCGTATCCGCCCGCCCGATCACCGAGAAGCCGCGCGGCTTGTCGAGGTCGGAGGCGACCTTGGCGAGGAACTTGTTGTGCGACAGGCCGATGGAACCGCTGATGCCCAGCTCCGCCTCCATCCGCCGGGCCAGCCGGGCCAGCAGCAGCGCGGGCGGCGCGCCATGCAGGCGGGCGGTGCCGGCAAGGTCGAGGAACGCCTCGTCCAGCGACAGCGGCTCGATCTGCGGGGTCAGCGCCTCCATCATCGCGCGGATGGCGCGCGAGACCTCGACATAGCGGGCCATGCGCGGCGTCACCACGGCGGCATCGGGGCAGAGCTTCAGCGCCTGGAACATCGGCATGGCCGAGCGCACACCGGAAATGCGCGCGATGTAGCAGCAGGTGGAGACGACGCCGCGGCTGCCGCCCCCCACGATCACCGGACGGTCGCCGAGCGAGGGATCGTCGCGCTTTTCGACCGAGGCATAGAAGGCGTCGCAATCCATGTGGGCGATGGAAAGCTCGAAGAGTTCGGGATGCGAGAGAACGCGCGGGCTGCGGCAGGCCGGGCAGCGCGGGCCGGTCTGGAAGGTCGTCAGGCAATCGCGGCAGAGGGCTGGCATGATGACAAGATGATAGCAGGAGGGGCGCCCCGTCGGAAGGTGGGCAGCATGGAGGTGCCCCGGGGGCCTCCGGTCCGGGCGGGGCGATCAGGGATCAAGACGCGGCGCTGCCCTGCCTGCGAGGCTCAGCCCCGCGCCTTCAGCGCCCCCTCAACACCCCGCCGGCGGCCAGTCGTCCATCGCCGCCATCGCCTCCTCGGCCGTTTCCACGAATCGGAACAGCTCCAGATCCTCCGGCGCGATCGTGCCGGCATCGGCCAGCGCCTGCCAGTTGATCACCCCCTCCCAGAAGGCGCGGCCGAACAGCAGGAACGGGATCCGCCGCATCCGCCCGGTCTGGATCAGCGTCAGGCTCTCGAACATCTCGTCCAGCGTGCCGAAGCCGCCGGGGAAGACGCAGATCGCCTGCGCCCGCATCAGGAAATGCATCTTCCGCACCGCGAAATAGTGAAAGTTGAAGCACAGGTCCGGTGTGACGAAGCGGTTGGGCGCCTGTTCATGCGGCAGCACGATGTTCAGCCCGATGGATTGCCCGCCCGCATCGTCCGCGCCGCGGTTGCCCGCCTCCATGATCCCCGGCCCGCCGCCGGTGCAGACGACCCAGTCGCGTCCATAGCTTTCAAGGCTGCGCTCGGTGATGCGCCGGGCAAGATCGCGCGCGATGCCGTACCATTCGGCCAGCGGGGTGGCGCTGCCCTTGCCCTCGGCATCGGGCACCCGGGCACTGCCCATCAGCACGATGGTGGAGCGGACCCCGCGCTCATCCATCACCATCTGCGGCTTCAGAAGTTCCAGTTGCAGCCGCACGGGGCGCAGCTCGTCCCGCATCAGGAAATCGGTGTCGGTGAAGGCAAGCCGGTAGGCCGGGGCCCGCGTCTGCGGGGTATCGGGCACCTGCCCGGCTGCGGCCGCGTCCTGCACGCTGTCGCGGAAGGGGTGGGTGCGGCTGCTGTCGTCCATGATGTCCTCACTTGCGTTGCGCGGCTGGAAACCCCGGTCTATAGGCTGGGCCCGGATCAGGCCAAGAGATAACCGGAGGAAACCCATGTCCGACGCAGAGCTGGAAACCGCGATCGAGGCCGCATGGGAGATCCGCGACACGCTGACCCCCGCCAGCACCGGCCCCGCGCGCGAGGCGATCGAGGCCACGCTCTCGGCGCTGGACGGCGGCGCGCTGCGGGTGGCGGAACGGCAGGCGGATGGCCAGTGGCATGTGAACCAGTGGGCCAAGAAGGCGGTCCTGCTGGGCTTTCGCATCAAGGAGATGGAGCGGCAGGAGGGCGGCCCGCAATCGGGGGGCTGGTGGGACAAGGTCGACAGCAAGTTCGCCGGCTGGGGCGATGACCAGTGGCGCGCCGCGGGCTTTCGCGCGGTGCCGAACTGCGTGGTGCGCCGGTCGGCCTATATCGCGCCGGGCGTGGTGCTGATGCCGTCCTTCGTGAATGTCGGCGCCTATGTGGACACGGGCACGATGGTCGATGCCTGGGCCACGGTCGGCTCCTGCGCGCAGATCGGCAGGAACGTGCATCTGTCGGGCGGCGTCGGCATCGGCG
>DIVD01000052.1 GCA_002423245.1 Rhodobacteraceae bacterium UBA6141 | reverse complement strand
CCGGCGGCCGGCAGGTGCGGCACGTAGCGCTGGAAGTACCACTGGGTGCGCTCGCGGCTGTTGGGCGCAGGCAGCGCGACGGTGCGGCACACGCGTGGGTTCAGCCGCTGGGTGATGCGCTTGATGACGCCGCCCTTGCCGGCGGCGTCGCGGCCCTCGAACAGCACCACGATCTTCTCGCCGCTGTGCTGCACCCAGTCCTGCAGCTTGATCAGTTCCGATTGCAGCCGGATCAGCGCGTGGAAATAGCTGGCGCGGTCTATGGCCTGCGGATGGCTGCGCTTGTAGATCCGGGCGATTTCAAGGCTGAGCGTGCTGTCTTCCAGTTCCAGCTCATAATCCTCGTCCAGCGCATCGGCGAGTTCTGCCTCAAGCCAGTCGCGGCCGGGAAGTGGGGTCGGATCGGTCATCGCAGGGCTCCTTCGCGCGGCTCGCGCGACGGGTAGCAGGCGGATGTGACGGGGANNCGGCTCTTGATCGTGCCGACGGTGCAGCCGAAGACGCCGGCCGCGGTCTCGTAGCTTTCGCCCAGCATCACCACCAGCACCAGCGTTTCGCGGTAATGCACCGGCAGGCGCCCGACCGCGGCGATCAGCTCCTTGCCGCGGACCGACCATTCCTGCGTCGGCTCCGAGACCAGCGTGCCGGAGACGCAGTCGCTGCTGCCCGTCACCTCGCGCCTGGAGCGGCCGGCGCGGGTGTAGAAGGTGTTGCGCATGATGGTGAACAGCCAGGCGCGCAGGTGGGTGCCGGGCTGGAAGCGGTGCAGGTTCGCCAGCGCCTTGCACAGCGTGTCCTGCACCAGATCATCGGCATCGGCCGCGTTGCGGGTCAGCGCGCGGGCATAGGCACGCAGCGGCGGGATCAGCAGCACCACATCGGGCTGTTCGGACTGCGCGGCCAGGCTCTGTTCATGGGAAACCTGACCAGTCACGGCAGCATCCTTCCGAAGTGGTGGAACATGCCTGAACAACGCGCCGCCAGCCGGCCGGGTTCCGCTTGGGGGCGGCGGGAAATGGGGAAGGAGGCAGCAAAACGGCCCGGGTCAGCGGCTTGTGGAAGCCTCTTTCAGGGCGCGGTCAAGCTGTTGCGCCAGCTCGCGGATGCGCTCGGGCACATCTTCCCGCGCGATCTCGGCCAGAAGCCTGCGCAGCACCTCGTCGACACCGGCCGCGCCGGGGGCGCGATTCGCGATGCCGCGACCGGGTGGGATCTTGTCCGCAGTCACATTCTCACCCGCCCGGCGTGCGCCGGCCCCTCTGCTCCGCGTCCTCTGCTCCGCGTCGCGGACCACCTTGCGCCCGGCTTGCCGGCCCGGCTGCGGCGGAAAGAGTAGGGGCGCCCACCGCGGAGCGCAAGCGCGCCGCAGGCGTGGCGTGCAGAAACTCGCGTTCCGGTGCAGACGGGCAACTGCAGAGGGGCGCGCCGCCAGACGGAGGGCGCCGGCGCCGCCCGAAGCGAGCCACGGTGCGGCCCCAAAACGGCGCGGGCCGCGGCCGTGGCCGCGACCCTTGCCCGGAGCATCCGGTAGGGGGCATACCGGCCCGGCAACCCGGCAAACAAATCCGGCAGCCCCGTCCGGGGGCGCCGCGGAAGTGAGATAGGCGTTCGCCAGACGGGCCTTCGTCAGACGGGCGGGCGGCCGCGGACGGCGCGCGCGATCATCGCCACGACAAACAGCACGATGAACACGAAGAACAGGATCTTGGCGATCCCGACCGACGCGCCGGCGATGCCGCCAAAGCCGAGGGCGCCGGCGATCAGCGCGATGACGAGGAAGGTGAGAGCCCAGCCAAGCATGGTGCAACTCCTTCTGAAGGGTTTCGGACGCTGCGGTGCCGCCGGGTCGGGCCGCACCTCTGCTGGCATAACGCGGCTTCGCGGCCGCGGGTTCCCCCGGCCGATGACGGCCCCGTGATCCGGGCCGGAGGCTTGGCCAGCGGGTCGGGAAGAATGGGGGGCGAAGGTGGGTGCGGCGCATGGAGGACCGGGCAGCGCATCCATGCGCCGCTTGCGGCCGAAAGCCGGCGCAATCGGCGAAAGACCGCCGCCGCGCCTGCCGGTTGACGTAGCGGGACAGGGCGGAGGGGATTTTCCTTTGTGCAACTGCAGGTCATACTGACCGGGCGAGAACCAGTGCCGCGCGGGGTGCCCAGGTCCGGGGCCGGACCTCGCGCCCGCCGTGGCGGCCCCGGGATGCGCAAGGTCGGCAGGAGCGGGCGTCGGCGTCGCCTTGCAGCCGGCCGGAAGACCCGCGCGACCCTGAGCGAACTGGATCCCGACTTGGCCTGGACACCCCCCGAACTGCGCATCCTCTACCTCGAGGACGAGGCGGTCATCGCGATGGAGACATCGCAGTTGCTCCGCGACCTCGGCTTCGGCCGGATCGCCGCCGCGGCCTCGCTGTCCGGGGCGGAAAAGGCGCTCGCCGAGGGGATGCCGGATCTCGCGCTGCTGGATGTCAGCGTCGGGCACGGGCACACCTCGCTCGACCTCGCGCGCAAGTTGCTGGAGGCGGGGGTGCCGGTCGTGCTGGCGACGGGGCACACCGCCTTCGACCTGCAGGCCGATCCGCGGGCGAGCGTGCTGGAAAAGCCGTTCAGCCCGAACGATCTGGAGGCGGCGCTGCGGCGGGCCATGGCCTCGCGCAGCGACGGGGCGTTGCCGCCGGGGCCCTGATCCGGCCCGTGTTCTTGATCCGGCCCGTGCTCTTGCCTGGCCGCTTTCCCTGGTGCAACCGGCGCCTCGATCTACCTCGATCTACATCGTCAGCCGCCGCCGGTTGTCATCCACCGCCTCGCGGTAAAGCGACACCGCCGCCAGCATCAGGCTGTCGGGCGAGACACCGCCCGCCAGCGAGATCGCGCCCTGGTGCCAGACATGGGCCGCCAGCGCGACCTTTTCGCCGACCATGCGCACCGCCTCGTCCTGGGCGCCGGGCCCGCCGCGCGCCAGCAGCGTCAGCCGCTGTTCGATCACCGCCTGCGATTCGAGGGCGAGCAGCGCGCTTTGCAGGACGAGGGGCAGGAAGAACATGGGCGACCTCTTCATCAAAATCCGGGAGCATCTGTCTAACGCGGCGGCGGGCGCTTCGGCTACACCCGTTCGACATATCTTTCACAACGAAGCGCGACCGCGCCGCTGCTGCCCGCTTTCGCGCCAGTTCCGCCTGCGGGGCTGCGCCGCAGTGCAGCATGAAAACCGCGCCTTGGCAATGGGCGGCTCTTTGCGGGATGCATCCGGCGCCCTATCTGCTATGATCAGGAAAAATCGGAGGATGCGCTATGGCCGAAACCAGAGCGAAACTGGCACAGGTGGATCCGGTCTGGAGCCGCATCTGCGAGGAGGCAGAGGCTGCGGTCCGCGACGAGCCGCTGCTGGGCGGGCTGATCCATTCGGGCCTGCTGCATCATCCGACGATGGAACGGGCGCTGGCCTTCCGCTTTTCGCTGAAGCTGGCCTCGGGCGAGATGAGCGAGCAGATCCTGCGCGAGATCGCCGATGGCGCGCTGGCCGATGCGCCCGAGATCGGCCGCGCGGCCCGCGCCGACATCGTCGCCGTGCATGACCGCGACCCGGCCTGCCACCGCTTCTTGCAGCCGGTGCTGTTCTTCAAGGGCTATCAGGCGGTCCAGGCCTACCGGATCGGCCACTGGCTCTGGCAGCAGGGCCGGCGCGACATGGCCTATTTCGTGCAGATGCGGGTGTCCGAGGTGTTCGGGGTGGATATCCATCCCGGCGCGCGGATCGGACAGGGGATCATGATCGACCACGCCCATTCCATCGTGATCGGCGAAACCGCGGTGGTGGGCGACAACGTCTCGATGCTGCATTCGGTGACGTTGGGCGGCACCGGCAAGGAAGATGGCGACCGGCACCCGAAGATCGGCGACGGCGTGCTGATCGGCGCGGGGGCGAAGGTGCTGGGCAACATCACCGTCGGCCGCTGCTCGCGCATCGCGGCGGGCTCGGTGGTGCTGACCGACGTGCCGCCCTGCACCACGGTCGCCGGCGTGCCGGCGCGGGTGGTGGGCGAGGCGGGCTGCCCGCAGCCGGCGATCAACATGGACCATCTGGTGATGGGCGGCTGAAGCGGCGTGGCAGCACGCAGGGCGCGGCCCTGCTGCCGCCGCGACGCGACCCCGACCCCTGCCGCGATTGACTGGCCCCTGACCCCATGCATCCCAAACTGCTGCTTGCCGGTGCCTACCGGACCCTGTTTCTTGGCACGCCGGCCCCGCGGCCGGATCCGCTGATCCTGTGGCTGATCCCGATGGTCGGGCGCGCGAACGCGGGCGACTGGAACCGGGCCTGCGCGTTGCTGGCCGAGACGCTCGCCTCGCTCGAGGCGGCGCATTACCGCAACTGGCGGGTGCTTCTGTGCTCGCAGGATCGGCCAGAGGGCTTTGTCGAGGGTCCGCGCCACGCCTTCGTGCAGGCGCCGCCGCAGGACATGGCCAAGGGCCTGTCAGACCAGAGCGTCAAGGCGCGGCTCCTGGCCAGACATGCGGCGCGGACCTGCCGCGAGTTTGCCTATGTCTCGCATCTGGATGCGGATGATCTGGTCCATCCGGATCTGCCGGGATGGATCGCGGCAGACAACAACGGCTGCGGCTACCTTGTGGACAAGGGGTTCATGCTGGACGCGCAAAGCGGCCGTATCGCGCGGATGGGCACCGCGCCGGGGGAGTCGCCATTCTGGAAGCATTGCGGGTCGTGCGGGTATTTCGCGGTCGATTTCGGGCGGCAGAAGTTTCCGGCCTTCCACCTGCGGCTGATCGGAAAGGGCCACTTGAACTACGCACCGCGCAGCAGGCGGCTCGGCCGGCCGCTGGCGCCGGTGCCGTTCCCGGCGATGATCTACCTGGTGAACCACGGCGAGAATGTTCAGACCCGGCGCGGGCATGACAAGATGGTCTACCTTGCCCGCTGCGAGGTGACGGACCCCGAGGAGGCGGCGCGGATCTATGCCGCGTTCGGCCTGCGCAAGCGCGATGAGCCCGCCATCGGCGGGCTCATCGAGGTCGTGCGCGCGCCCAGGGCCGAATTGGCGTGAACTTCAGGCCAGCATCGCCACCGGGGTCTCGAGGTTCTCGACGATGGCTTTCAGCAGCGCCGCCCCCAGCGCGCCGTCGATCACCCGGTGATCGACCGACAGCGTCATCGACATCATCGTGGCCACCTCGATCTGGCCGTCCTTGCCCACCACCGGCTTCTTCAGCCCGGCGCCGACCGCAAGGATCGCGCCATGGGGCGGGTTGATGACCGCGTCGAAATTCTCGATCCCGAACATGCCGAGGTTGGAAACCGCGAAGCTGCCGCCCTGATACTCCTGCGGGGCAAGCTTCCTGCTGCGCGCGCGCGCCGCCAGATCCTTCATCTCGGCCGAGAGGGCCGAGAGCGTCTTCTTTTCGGCATCCTTCAGCACCGGGGTGAAGAGCCCGCCCTCGATGGCGACCGCGACCGCCACATCCGAGGGCGCGAGTTTCAGGATCCGGTCCCCGGCCCAGACGGCGTTGGCATCGGGCACCGCCTGCAGCGCCAGCGCGCAGGCCTTGATGATGAAGTCGTTGACCGACAGCTTGATGCCGCGCGCCGCGATCTGGGCGTTCAGCGTCTCGCGGAAGGCCAGCAGCGCATCGAGCCGCACCTCGCGCCGCAGGTAGAAATGCGGGATGGTCTGCTTGGCCTCGGTCAGGCGGGCGGCGATGGTCTTGCGCATCCCGTCGAGCGTCACCTCGGTGAAGTCGCGCCCGGCATAGATCTTGCGCACGGTGTCGGCGCTCATCCCCGCGGGCATCGCGGCGGGGCCGGCGACCGGGGCGGGGGCCGCCGCTTCCGGCCTGGCCTCCGTCGTGGCTGCGGAGGCGGCAGGGGCAGGGGAAGGGGCTGCGGCCTGCGCCTCGACATCGGCCTTGACGATGCGGCCGCGCGGGCCGGAGCCCTTGATCGCGGCAAGGTCCAGCCCCTTTTCCGCCGCCAGACGCCGGGCCAGCGGCGAAGCGAAGATGCGGGCGCCCTCGGCCGATTTCGGCGCGGCGGGGGCAGGGGCCGGCGGGGAGGCAGGCACGGGGGAGGCGGGCGCGGGGGAGGCGGGCGCGGCCTTGGCCTCCACCGTTTCGGCGGTGTCGGCCCGCCGGCCTTCCGCCTTCGGGGCTTCCGCCTTCGGGGTCTCCGCCTGCGTGGTCTCGGCCTTCGGCGCGGCGCCAGCCTCGGGCAGCGCCTCGCCCTCCTCGATCAGCAGCGCGATCGGCGTGTTGACCTTCACGCCCGCGGTGCCTTCGGGCACCAGCAGCTTGCCGATGATGCCCTCGTCCACCGCCTCGAATTCCATCGTGGCCTTGTCGGTCTCGATCTCGGCGAGGATCTGGCCGGAGGTGACGGCATCCCCTTCCTTCACCAGCCATTTTGCCAGCTTGCCTTCCTCCATCGTCGGGGACAGCGCGGGCATCAGGATCTCGGTCGCCATTGTCCCCTCCTTCAGCGGTAGGTCACTTTTTTCACCGCCGCGACCACCTCGTCCGGATTGAGGATCGCCAGCCGTTCAAGGTTCGCGGCATAGGGCATCGGCACGTCCTTGCCCGTGCAGTTGATCACCGGAGCGTCCAGATAGTCGAAGGCGCGTTCCATGATCACCGCCGAGAGGTGGTTGCCGATCGAGCCGACCGGCCAGCCCTCTTCCACCGTCACGCAGCGGTTGGTCTTCATCACCGAGCCCAGCACCGTGTCATAGTCCAGCGGGCGCAGGGTGCGCAGGTCGATGACCTCGGCGCTGATCCCGTCCCCGGCGAGCCTGTCGGCAGCCTCCAGCGCATGGGCCATGCCGATGCCGAAGCTGACGATGGTCACGTCGCTGCCCTCGCGCCAGATCCTCGCCTTGCCGAAGGGGATGGTGAAATCCTCCAGCACCGGCACATCGAAGCTGCGGCCATAGAGGATCTCGTTTTCAAGGAAGATCACCGGGTTCGGGTCGCGGATCGCCGATTTCAGCAGGCCCTTCGCATCGGCCGCCGAATAGGGCATCGCCACCTTCAGCCCCGGCACCATCGCATACCATGCGGCGTAATCCTGGCTGTGCTGCGCGCCGACGCGGGCCGCCGCGCCGTTCGGGCCGCGGAACACCATCGGCGCGCCCATCTGCCCCCCCGACATGTAGAGCGTCTTGGCCGCCGAGTTGACGATCTGGTCGATCGCCTGCATGGCGAAGTTGAAGGTCATGAACTCGATGATCGGGCGCAGGCCGCCGAACGCCGCGCCGACCCCGATGCCGGCAAAGCCCTGCTCGGTGATCGGGGTGTCGATCACCCGCCTCGCGCCGAAGCGGTCCAGAAGGCCCTGGCTGACCTTGTAGGCGCCCTGGTATTCGCCGACTTCCTCGCCCATCAGGAACACGCTGTCGTCGCGCTCCATCTCCTCGGCCATCGCCTCGCGCAGGGCCTCGCGCACGGTCATGGCCTTCATCTTCGTGCCTTCGGGCCAGTCGGGCGCGGTGTCCGCGGCGCGGGCCGGGTGGGGCACCTCCTCGACGGCAGAGGTCACCTTGCCCTCGGGCCGCGGCGCGTCGGACTTCTGCGCGGTCTGCTCGGGTGCGGGCTGGCCGGGCGCGGGCTGGCCGGGTGCGGGGTGGCCGGGCGCGGCGGCCTTCGGTGCCCCGGCGCTGGCCGCATCCTCGCCCTCCTCCAGCAGCAGCGCGATCGGCGTGTTGACCTTCACGCCCGCGGTGCCTTCGGGCACCAGCAGCCTCCCGATGATGCCTTCATCGACCGCCTCGAACTCCATCGTGGCCTTGTCGGTCTCGATCTCGGCGAGGATCTGGCCGGAGGTGACGGCGTCCCCCTCCTTCACCAGCCATTTCGCCAGCGTGCCTTCCTCCATCGTGGGCGACAGCGCGGGCATCAGGATCTCGGTTGCCATTCGTCTCTCCCTCAGGCGGTCTGCGGCGCCACTTCGGCATAGATGTCGGTCCACAGCTCTGCCGGATCGGGCTCGGGGCTGTCCTTGGCGAATTCTGCGGCCTCGTTGACGATGGCCTTGATCTCCTTGTCGATCGCCTTCAGCTCGTCATCGGTCGCATGGCCGCCCTGCGTCAGCAGCTCGCGCACATGGTCGATGGCGTCGCGTTCCTCGCGCATCTTCTGCACCTCCTCGCGCGAGCGGTACTTGGCCGGGTCCGACATCGAGTGCCCGCGGTAGCGGTAGGTCATCACTTCAAGGATATAGGGCCCCTTGCCGGAGCGGCAGTGCGCCACCGCCCGCTCGCCCGCCTCCCTGACGGCCAGCACGTCCATGCCGTCCACCGCCTCGCCCTCGATGCCATAGGCGGCGCCGCGCTGCCACAGCGTCGGCGACTTGGTGGAGCGCCTGACGCTGGTGCCCATCGCATACTGGTTGTTCTCGATCACGAAGATCACCGGCAGATCCCAAAGCTCGGCCATGTTGTAGGTCTCGTAGACCTGGCCCTGGTTCGCCGCGCCGTCGCCGAAATAGGTGAAGGTGACGCGGTCGTTGCCCCTGTATCTGTCCGAGAAGGCCAGCCCCGCCCCCAGCGGCACCTGCGCGCCGACGATGCCATGCCCGCCGTAGAAGTGCCTTTCCTTCGAGAACATGTGCATGCTCCCGCCCTTGCCCTTGGAATATCCGCGCGCGCGCCCGGTCAGCTCTGCCATCACGCCCTTCGGATCCATCCCGCAGGCCAGCATGTGCCCGTGGTCGCGGTAGGAGGTGATGCGCTTGTCGCCCTCCGCCGCGGCGGCCTCGAGCCCGACGACCACCGCCTCCTGCCCGATATAAAGGTGGCAGAACCCGCCGATCAGCCCCATGCCGTAAAGCTGCCCGGCCTTTTCCTCGAATCGGCGGATCAGCAGCATGTCGCGGTAATACCTGAGCAGATCGTCCTTCGAGACGTTCGGCAGTTCGGCTGTCTTGCGCGCGGCCATTGCGGGGAACCTCCGTATCGGCGGGTGGCGGCAGATAGTTCAACGTTAAACCATCCATAGCCGATCCGGCCCCCAAGAACCAGTCCCGATTGCCGCGGCGGCACCTGCCCGCCTTCGGCCGTCAGCGGATGACGATCTCGTCGCCGCGCACCAGCCCCAGCGTCGCGCGGGCGCGTTCGTCCAGAAGGTCGAGGTCGAGGTAATCGTCCGAAAGCCGCAGCGTGAGGTTTTCCATCCGCGCGACGGCCTGGCGCAGGCGGTCCCGCTCGGCCGTCAGCGCCTCGGCCTCGGCGGTCAGTTGCACCCGGCGGAAGACGCCGTAATCGCCCTGCACGGCGGCGAAGGTGAAGTAGCCGCCCAGCACGGTGGCAAGGGCAACAAAGAACATCGCGCCAAGCGCCGGTCGTTTCGCGGGTCCGCTCATCATCCTGCCTCATCGGCCCGTCTGCTGCGGACCCTGACCTGCGCCTTGAGGGGCGCGCCGCGAATGATGCCACAGGAGATTCGCAAAGAAAACCCCGCGCAGGGAAGGCTTGCGCGGGGCGATCGCCAGGTTGCCGACGGGGGCGGCGGTCAGGCGCGGCCCTTGTAGATCTCGACCAGCTTGGCCAGCATCGCCAGCGCATCCTCGCGCGAGCGCTGGAAGCTGTTGCGCCCGATGATCGAGCCGTTGCCGCCGCCGTCGCGGATCGCGCGGGCATCGTCATAGACCGAGTCCTCGCCCTTCTTGGCCCCGCCCGAGAACACCACGATGCGGCGGCCGTTGAAGCTGGCCTCCATGCAGTGACGCACCCGCGCCGCCTGGGTCGCGATGTCGATCGTCTGTGCCTCGTAGACCTTCTTGGCCTCGGCCAGCATCAGATGGTCGGTCGAGAGCTTGATCTTGATGACATGCGCGCCGATCAGCGCCGCGATCTGCGCGGCATAGGCGGCCACGTCGATGGCGGTCTCGCCCTCCTTGGTGATCGCCTCGCCGCGCGGATAGGACCAGATCACCGTGGCGATGCCCCTCGACGCCGCTTCCTTGCGCATTTCGACGATTTCTTCATACATCTCAAGTTGCGCGTCCGAGCCCGGATAGATGGTAAAGCCGATCGCCGCGCAGCCAAGCCGCAGCGCATCGTCGACGCTGGCGGTCACGGCCTGGTTCTTGCCGCAGCTCTCGGACATCAGGCTGTTGGCGCTGTTGCATTTCAGGATCGTCGGGATCTGCCCGGCGAAGGTGTCGGCCCCCGCCTCGAGCATTCCCAGCGGCGCGGCATAGGCGTTCAGCCCGGCATCTATGGCCAGCTGGTAGTGGTAATGGGGGTCATAGCCCGCCGGGTTCGGCGCGAAGCTGCGGGCGGGACCGTGTTCGAACCCCTGATCGACCGGCAGGATGATCATCTTGCCGGTGCCGCCGAGCTTGCCTTCCATCAGCATCCGGCACAGGTTGCCCTTCACGCCGGCATTGTCGCCCTCGTAATTCGACAGGATCTTCTGAACGGTTCTCGTCGCGCGCATGGTCGTCTCCTCGACTGGATTGGCCTTGCCCGCAGGTCTATGGGCGGGCGCGGCATCGCGCAATCGTGGTGGCGCTAACGCGGGGCGAATGGCGGCATTTTCCGCCCGTTTTCCGCCCGCTTTCCGCCCGTCGGGGGCGGATGCCGGTTTCAGGCGGGGGCCCGCCGCATCTGCGGCCTCCGGCGAGGTTCCGGCCCCGGCGCTTGAACCGCCTGCTCCTCGTCGCCCGCGACCATGATCCGCGTCGCCCGCGACAGGGACTTTTCATCGTCGCCTGCGACAACGGCTATTCATCGTCGCCCGCGACAAGGAAGATCTCGCCCGCCGCCTCCATCTCGCGGATCGCGGCCACCACCTCGGCCATCGCCTCCTCCGCGTCCTTGTCCTTGACCTTGCCGAGGTTCGCCATCTCGTCGCGCAGGCTCGCCGCCATCCGCTGCGACATGTTCGCCAGCACGAAGTCCGCCGCCGGCTCGTCGGCGCCGCGCGCGCCCGCCAGCGCCGTCACCAGCGCCGCCTGATCGACATTGCGGATGATCTTCGGAATGTCGCGCGCGTCGATCCGCCTGGGAATGTTGGTGAAGGTAAAGATGGCGCGGCGGACCTCCTCGGCAAAGCCGGCATCCTCCGCCTCCAGCCCCTGCAGCACCGCATCGCGCGTCGCCGCGGCCGAATGGTTCAGGATCGCCCCCACCCGCTCCACCGGCCCGGTGTCGAAGGCCTTCGCCGGCTGCGCATCCAGTTGCGCGGCCAGCGACAGGCCGATGCGGCGCACCGTCTCGGGCGCGACGTTCCCGGTGAGCGAGACGGCATAGGCGATGCGCCGCGCCTTGTCGCCGGGCAGGCGGCCCAGAAGGTCCGCGGCCTTCGACACCGCCAGCTTGGACAGCAGCACCGCGCCGACCTCGGTCGATTCCTCCTCGAGCACCGGAAGCAGCCGGTCCGGCTCCAGCCCCGCGATGCGCTGCCAGGGGTCGCCCGCCGCGCCCGCAAGCCGCCTGACCCGGCTGGAGGCGGCAGGCGACAGATGCCCGTCCAGCAGCGTCAGCGCCGCGTCGAGCCCGCCGGGAAAGGACAGCCCGATCCTGTCGATGCCATCCAAGAACTCCTGCATGACGGCGTCCAGCGTGGCCCGGTCCACGCTGCGCATCTGGCCGATCTGCTGGGCGATCTCCGCCTGCAGCCGGTCCGGCAGGCGCGACAGCGGCAGTTCCGCGCCCTCCGCCAGCAGCAGGCGCACGATGATCGCGGCCTTCTGCGGCCCCGTCAGATGGCCCGTCAGATGGGCGGTGCTGCCAGAGCCGGGCGCAGAGCCGCGCGCCCGCGCAGGCACGCCGAACCCTTCGGCAAACCCTGGCCCGCCAGATCCGGCCCCGCCGCCCGAAAGCGCGAGGGGGGTGAAGCCCGCCATCCGAAACTCCCTCATCAGCCGCCGCGTGAGGGTGCAGTGTGGACGCGAGGCCCTTAAGGCCGCGTTACCGCCACGCCGTCAACTGGTGGTGGCAACGCAGGTTCCGGTCGCCTCGTCCCAGGTGGTGCCCGGCGCGCAGTTCATGCGCGTGTCATCGCTGCAGCCTTGGGCGGCGGCCGCCATCGGCAGCAAGGCCAGGCACAGCGCGGCAAGGGCGGTGGTCACGGCACGGATCGTCATCGGCAGACCTCCTGAACAGGATGCACCCCCCGATGGGACCACGCCGCGCGAGTCCCGCAAAATCACAGCCGCGTGACAGGCCGCGCCTTACGCGGCGCCGAACACCCGCGCGAAGATCGTGTTGACATGCCGGGTGTGATAGCCCAGATCGAACTTCTCCTCGATCTCGGCCGGGCTCAGCGCCGCGGTGACCTCGGGGTCCGCCAGCAGTTCGGTCTTGAAATCGGCGCCCGTCTCCCAGACCTTCATCGCGTTCCTCTGCACCAGTCGATAGCTGTCCTCGCGGCTGACCCCCGCCTGCGTCAGCGCCAGCAGCACCCGCTGGCTCATCACCAGGCCCTTGAACCTGTTCATGTTCGCCAGCATCGCTTCGGGATGGATCACCAGCTTCTCGATCACGCCCGCCAGCCGGTTCAGCGCGAAATCGAGCGTGATGGTGGTGTCCGGCGCGATTGCCCGTTCCACGCTCGAATGGCTGATGTCGCGCTCATGCCACAGCGCCACGTTCTCCATCGCCGGGATCACCGCCATCCGCACCAGCCGGGCAAGGCCGGTCAGGTTCTCGGACAGCACCGGGTTGCGCTTGTGCGGCATCGCGCTCGATCCCTTCTGGCCGGGGCTGAAGAACTCCTCCGCCTCCAGCACCTCGGTGCGCTGCATGTGGCGGATCTCGATGGCGATGTTCTCGATGCCGGATGCGATCACCCCCAGCGTCGCGAAGAACATCGCATGGCGGTCGCGCGGGATGACCTGGGTGCTGATCGGCTCGGGGGTCAGCCCCAGCATCTTGCACACATGCTCCTCCACCGCCGGATCGATATTGGCAAAGGTGCCGACCGCGCCCGAGATCGCGCCGGTCGCCACCTCGGCCCGCGCCGCCTCCAGCCGTCTGCGGCCGCGCGCCATCTCGGCGTAGAAGCGCGCGAAGGTCAGGCCCATCGTCGTCGGCTCGGCATGGACACCATGGCTGCGCCCGATGCGCGGCGTGTACTTGTGCTCCATCGCGCGGGCCTTCAGCGCCGCCAGCACCCGGTCCATATCCGCCAGCAGCAGGTCCGTCGCCCGCACCAGTTGCAGGTTCAGCGCGGTGTCGAGCACGTCCGACGAGGTCATCCCCTGATGCACGAAGCGCGCATCCTCGGCCCCGACATGCTCGGCCAGATGCGTCAGGAAGGCGATCACGTCATGCCTTGTCACCGCCTCGATCTCCTCGATGCGCGCCACATCGAAGGTCACGTCCCTGGCCTTCCACACCGCCTCGGCATTGGCCTTCGGGATCACGCCAAGCGCCGCCTGCGCGTCGCAGGCATGGGCCTCGATCTCGAACCAGATGCGGAACCTGGTCTCGGGCGACCAGATGGCGACCATTTCGGGGCGGGAATAGCGCGGGATCATCGCAGGGCCTTTCGCGGCAGGGGTCGCGCGCCTGTTACAACCAAAGCCCCGCCTGCCGCAAGCGCGCGCCCCTCATTCTTGCCGGTGCAAATATCCTGCGGGGGTGCGGGGGCGCAAGGCCCCCGCCGGCCGGGCAGGATCGCGCCGCAAACAGGCCAGTCCTGTCGCTGCCCGGCTTTCGCCCGCCGCAGCGCGGCGCTAGGCTCGGGCGCATGACCCCCGTGCTGCAATCCAGCCTTCCCTTCGCCCCCTGGGCCGATCCGCGCACAAGGCGGCTGCCGGGGATCGTGCCGCTCGACATGGCCGACTGGATCGACATCGACGATGCCCATGCCGGGCAGATGGCGCTGCGCGATGCGCTGATCGCGCAAAGCCCCGGCGCCGTCCACGCGCTGAGCCCCGGGGCGCGCGCCGCGGCGGACGAGCTTTACGCGATGATGCTGCCGCTGCTGCCGGGCCTCGGCTTCCGGCTGGACGGCGCGAGCGCGCTGCGCCCCGACGGGGTGAGGGTGCCGCTCGACCCAGGCCAGCCGCTGCTGACGCTGGGCCGGCTGGTGCAGGAGGACCTGTGCCTGATGCTGCCCGGTCCGGGAGGCGAGCATGTGCTGGCCGGCGCGATCCTGTGCTTCCCGGCGGGCTGGACCCTCGCCGAGAAGTTCGGCCAGCCGATGGGCCGCATCCATCTGCCGGTCGCGATCTATAC
This sequence comes from Rhodobacteraceae bacterium UBA6141, assembly GCA_002423245.1. Taxonomy (GTDB): domain Bacteria; phylum Pseudomonadota; class Alphaproteobacteria; order Rhodobacterales; family Rhodobacteraceae; genus Frigidibacter. The sequence continues at coordinate 35,927 of DIVD01000052.1, read as the reverse complement.
CGAGGATGTGGCAAGGCGCGTGCAGCGCCTGCTGGACGGGGTGCAGCCGGGCAGGCCCCTGCTGCGCGGCACCGCCCACCACTCCGACGCGCCGCTGCACAACCCGCGGACCGAGGCGATGGGCCGTGCGATCAGCGGCGATCTGCCCTTCCTGCGCGTCGAACGCCAATGCCTGCTGCGCCTGCCGCAGACCCGCGCCGTGGCCTTCACCATCCACACCTATGTCGTGCGGCCCGAGGCGCTCGGCGCCGAACAGGCGGCGCTGCTGCGGCAATTCCCGATCCGCCACGCCGCCTGACCGCGCCGCCTGACCGCGCCGCCTGACCGCGCCGCCAGACCACGGCCCCCCAAACCGCGCCGCCCGACAACCGCGCCCGGATCGCTGGCGCCCGGCACGCAAAGGGCGCCCGAAGGCGCCCTTTCCGGGATCGTTCCGTCACATCAGCACGAATAGTACATCTGGTATTCGACCGGGTGCGGAGTGTGCTCGTAGGCGTAGACCTCTTCCCACTTCAGCGCCATGTAGCCCTCGAGCTGGTCCCTGGTGAACACGTCGCCGGCCAGCAGGAACTCGTGATCCTTCTCCATCTCGTCCAGCGCCTCGCGCAGCGAGCCGCAGACGGTGGGGATCTCCGCCAGCTCTTCGGGCGGCAGGTCGTAGAGATCCTTGTCCGAGGCCGGGCCCGGGTCGATCTTGTTGCGGATCCCGTCGAGGCCGGCCATCAGCAGCGCGGCAAAGCACAGATAGGGGTTGGCCGAGGGATCGGGGAAACGGGCCTCGACGCGCTTGGCCTTGGGCGATTCCGTCCACGGGATCCGCACGCAGCCCGACCGGTTGCGCGCCGAATAGGCCCGCAGCACCGGCGCCTCGAATCCGGGGATCAGGCGCTTGTAGCTGTTGGTGGAGGGGTTGGTGATCGCGTTCAGCGCCTTGGCATGGGTCAGGATGCCGCCGATGAACCACAGCGCCTCCTGGCTGAGGTCGGCATACTTGTCGCCCGCGAAAAGCGGCTTGCCCTCCTTCCAGATCGACATGTTGACATGCATCCCGGTGCCGTTGTCGCCCTTCATGGGCTTGGGCATGAAGGTCGCCGACTTGCCATAGGCATGGGCGACGTTGTGGATGACATACTTGTACTTCTGCAGCTCGTCCGCCTGCTTGGTCAGCGTGCTGAAGATCAGCCCCAGTTCGTGCTGGTTCGAGGCGACCTCGTGGTGGTGCTTGTCCACCTTCATGCCCATGCGCTTCATGGTGCTCAGCATCTCGCCGCGCAGATCCTGCGCCGGGTCGACCGGATTCACCGGAAAGTAGCCGCCCTTGATGCCGGGGCGGTGGCCCATGTTGCCCATCTCGTACTGGGTATCGGTGTTCCAGGCGCCATCGACGGCATCGACCTCGAACGACACCTTGTTCATCTTCACGCTGTAGCGCACGTCGTCGAAGATGAAGAACTCGGCTTCCGGCCCGCAGTAGAACGCATCGCCGATGCCCGAGGACTTCAGGTAGGCCTCGGCCTTGATCGCGGTGCCGCGCGGGTCGCGGCTGTAGGGCTCGTTGGTGTCGGGCTCGGCCACGGTGCAATGCACGCACATGGTCTTTTCCGCATAGAACGGGTCGATATAGACCGACTCCGGATCGAGGATCAGTTTCATGTCGGACTGGTCGATGGACTTCCAGCCCGCGATGGAAGAGCCGTCGAACATGAAGCCTTCCTCGAAGAAGTCCTCGTCGACCAGATCCGCGACCAGCGTCACGTGCTGGAGCTTGCCGCGCGGATCGGTGAAGCGGATGTCGACATACTCGACCTCTTCATCCTTCATCAGCTTGAGGGCGTCGTTGATGCTCATGTGACCTTCTTCCCTTTACGATTGAGCATGGGGGCCGCCGCTTGCCGGCGCGGCCCGTGAAGTCGTCAGACCGCGTCGTCGCCGGTCTCGCCGGTGCGGATGCGGATGGCCTGTTCGACGGAGGAGACGAAGATCTTGCCGTCGCCGATCTTGTCGGTGCGCGCGGCCGACACGATGGCCTCGATCGCGGTCTCGACCATGTCGTCGGGCAGCACCACCTCGATCTTCACCTTGGGCAGGAAATCGACCACATACTCCGCCCCGCGGTAAAGCTCGGTATGGCCCTTCTGGCGACCGAAGCCCTTCACCTCGATCACCGAGAGCCCCTGGACGCCCGCGTCCTGCAGGGCTTCCTTCACCTCGTCGAGCTTGAAGGGCTTGATGATCGCCTCGATCTTCTTCATCCGCGCGGACTCCCCTTGGCTAACAGATCTCTCGGAAACGTGTCAGACCACTTTCACCTCTCGCCCACAATTGGCTAGTCTGGGCACCTGCGACGCGCCGGCGGGAATCCGCGGGACGTGATGAATATCTGTGCAGCCTGTCTCTTTGGCGGGCGGTTTGCGAAAATGGCGGGCAAAACGATGACCGAGATCCTCACATCTGCCCAAATGCGCGCCATCGAGTCCGCCGCGATCGTCTCTGGCGCGGTCACCGGGCTGGAGTTGATGGAGCGGGCCGGGCGCGGCGTGCTCGAGGCGGTGCTCGCCGAATGGCCCGCGCTGGCGGCGGCCCCGCGGCGCGGCGCGGTGTTCTGCGGGCCGGGAAACAACGGCGGCGACGGGTTCGTGCTCGCGCGGTTGCTGAGGCAGCGGGGTTGGGAGGTGGAGCTGTTCCTTTACGGCGATCCCGCGGCGCTGCCGCCCGACGCGCGGGCCAATTGCACGCGGTGGCGGGGAATGGGAGAGCTGACGCGCTTCGACGATCGCGACGTGCCGCGCCCCTCGAAGCCCGATCTGATCGTCGATGCGCTGTTCGGCACCGGCCTGACCCGCCCGCTGAGCCTCGCCCCGCCGGCGGGGCGCGATCCGCGGGCCGGGGCCGGCGGCTCGCCCGTGGTGGTGGCCGTCGATGTGCCCTCGGGGCTCTGCGCCGATTCCGGGCGGGTGCTGGGGGCGGGGGCGGGCGGGGCCTGTGTCCGCGCCGATCTGACCGTCACCTTCCACCGCGCCAAGTGCGGGCACTATCTGGCCGAGGGGCCGGAGTGGTGCGGCAAGCTCGCCGTTCATGACATCGGGCTTGCGGCCCTGCCGCGCCCTGCGGCCGGCACCGGCGAGGCCGGACCGTGCAGGCTCATCGGCCCGCCCGCCGGGCTCGCCAAGCGCGGCGGCCACAAATACCGCCACGGCCACGCGCTTGTGCTCTCGGGCGGGGTCGGGCGCGGGGGCGCGGCGCGTCTGGCCGCCCGCGGGGCGCTGCGGATCGGCGCGGGGCTGGTCACGCTTGCCTGCCCGCCCGCGGCGCTGGTGGAGAACGCGGCGCGGCTCGACGCGATCATGCTGCGCCCGCTGAAGGGGCAGGGCGAGGCGGCTGCACTTGCGGGGCTGCTGGAGGACGCGCGCATCAACGCGCTCTGCCTCGGGCCGGGGATGGGGGTGGCGCGGGCGGCGGCGCTGCTGCCGGTGGCGCTCGGCGCGCAGCGGGCGACGGTGCTCGACGCCGACGCGCTCACCGCGCTGGCGGGCGAGGCATCGCCTTTCGCGCGGCTGCACGGCGCCTGCATCCTCACCCCCCACGCCGGAGAGTTCGCGCGGCTCTTCCCCGACATCGCGGAGCGGCTCGCGGCGCCCGCCAGCCGCGGCCCGGCCTATTCCAGGCTCGATGCCGCCCGCGACGCCGCCGCCCGCGCCGGCTGCACCGTCCTGCTGAAGGGGCCGGACACGGTGATTGCCGCCCCCGGCGGCGAGGCCGCGCTGAACGCCGCCGCCTATGACCGCGCCGCGCCCTGGCTCGCCACGGCCGGGGCGGGGGATGTGCTGGCCGGGTTCATCGCCGGGCTGCTGGCGCGCGGGCTGGACCCGTTCCCTGCCGCCGCCGCCGCCGCCTGGCTGCATGTCGAGGCGGCGCGCAGCTTCGGCCCCGGCCTGATCGCCGAGGATCTGCCCGAACGGCTCCCCGCGCTGTTCCGCGCGCTGGAGGGCTGACGCGCGCCCGCCCCGCATCCGCCCGCCCCGCATCCGCCCCCCGGCAATGCGCCGCGCCCGCGGTTCCGGCTCGGTTTTTTCCGCTCGCATCGGCCCTGCGGAGTTGCTAGAAGGGCGCGGATTTGGGAGGCGGTCCGTCCTTGCAGCAGCGACAGGGGCCGCTCCTTTGGCATTGCGGGTGTGGCGAAACTGGTAGACGCACCAGATTTAGGTTCTGGCGCCGCAAGGCGTGGGGGTTCAAGTCCCTCTACCCGCACCAGGTTGAAAAAGGACGGATAGGAATGCAGGTCACCGAGACCCTGAAAGACGGCCTCAAGCGCGGCTACACCATCACGCTCAGCGCCGCCGAGCTGGAAACGAAGGTCACCGAGAAGCTCGTCGAGGCACAGCCCGAGATCGAGATGAAGGGCTTTCGCAAGGGCAAGGTGCCGATGGCGCTGCTGCGCAAGCAGTATGGCCAGCGTCTGATGGGCGAGGCGATGCAGGACGCCATCGACGGCGCCATGAAGCAGCATTTCGAGACCACCGGCGACCGCCCCGCGCTGCAGCCCAAGGTCGAGATGCAGGGCGGCGAGACCTGGAAAGAGGGCGACGACGTCACCGTCACCATGAGCTATGACGCGCTGCCCGAAATCCCGGAACTCGACGCCTCCGCCGTGACGCTGGAGCGTCTGGTGGTCAAGGCCGACGAGGCTTCGGTCGCCGAGGCGCTGGAAAACCTGGCGAAATCCTCGCAGGACTTCGAGCCGCGCGACACGTCCGAGGCCGCGCAGCAGGGCGATCAGGTGGTGATCGACTTCCTCGGCAAGGTCGATGACGAGCCCTTCGAGGGCGGCGCGGCGGAGGACTACCCGCTGGTCATCGGCTCGGGTTCGTTCATTCCGGGCTTCGAGGAGCAGCTTGTCGGCGTGAAGGCCGGCGACGAAAAGAGCGTGACCGTGACCTTCCCCGCCGACTATGGCGCGGCGCATCTGGCCGGCAAGGACGCCGTGTTCGAATGCACGATCAAGGAGGTCAGGGCGCCGAAGCCCGCCGAGATCAACGACGATCTGGCCAGGAAGTTCGGCGCCGACGATCTCGACGCGCTGAAGGCGCAGATCACCGAGCGTCTGGAAGCCGAGTTCAAGGGCGCCGCCCGCGCGGTGCTGAAGCGCTCGCTGCTGGACCAGCTCGACGGGCTGGTGAAGTTCGATCTGCCCGAGGCGCTGGTCGAGGCCGAAGCAGGGCAGATCTCCCACCAGCTCTGGCACGAGGAAAACCCCGAGGTGCACGACCACGACCACGGCCATGTCGAGGTGACGGATGAGCACAAGGCGCTGGCGGAACGCCGCGTGCGCCTTGGCCTGCTGCTGGCCGAGATCGGCCGCAAGCAGAAGATCGAGGTGACCGATGCCGAGATGACGCAGGCGGTTCTGGCGCAGGCGCGGCAATATCCGGGGCAGGAGCGGGCCTTCTTCGAATTCGTGCAGAAGAACCCCCAGGTGCAGCAGCAGCTGCGCGCGCCGATCTTCGAGGACAAGGTCGTCGATTTCATCGTGGCCGGCGCCAATGTCACCGACAGGGAAATCGGCAAGGACGAGCTGCAAAAGGCCATCGAGGCGCTGGACGAGATCTGACCCGCCCGGCGCGCGCGCGTCACGGACTGCGAAGGGCCGCCCCGTGGGGCGGCCTTTTTTGCGTTGGCGTGCCTTTTGCTGTCGCCCGCAACCTTGCCGTCGCCGGAATGAGGGCGCGCAGCCGTGCGGCGATCGCCGGGTGGCGGAGCCGCGAACGAAAAAGCCGCGCCCGGTTCCCCGGACGCGGCCGATCCTGCCCCTGGCTTGCGGCTCAGCGGGCGTCGCGGGGGTCGAAGTCGTTCTCGGCGCCCATTTCGTCGAACAGTTCCGAGATCTCGAAATCCGCGGCCGCTTCGGCTTCGGCTTCGAGTTCCTTGATCGACTTGCCCGAGGCTTGCAGTTCGGCCTCTTCCACCGAGCGGGCGACGTTCAGCACGATCGTCACGGTCACTTCGGGGTGCAGGACCACCGACACCTCATGCAGGCCGAGATCCTTGATCGGACGGGTCAGCACGACCTGCTTGCGGTCCACGGTGAAGCCGGCAGCGGTCGCCGCATCGGCGGCATCGCGCGGCGTGACCGACCCGTAGAGAGCCCCGGCATCGGATGCCGAGCGAATCACCACGAAGGTCTGGCCGTCCAGCTTTTCGGCCAGCGCCTCGGCCTCCTTCCTGGTCTCGAGGTTCTGGGTCTCGAGCTGGACCTTGCGGGTCTCGAAGGACTTGATGTTGGCCTCGTTGGCCCGCAGCGCCTTGCCCTGCGGCAGCAGGAAGTTGCGCGCGTAGCCGTCCTTGACGTTGACGACCTCGCCCATCTGGCCAAGCTTGGCCACGCGTTGCAGAAGGATGACTTGCATGTGCCTCTCTCCTTACTTCACGGCATAGGGCAGCAGGGCGAGGAAGCGGGCGCGCTTGATCGCGCGGGCCAACTCACGCTGCTTCTTGGCCGAAACGGCGGTGATGCGGGCGGGGACGATCTTGCCACGCTCGGAAACATAGCGCTGCAGCAGGCGCACGTCCTTGTAGTCGATCTTCGGCGCGTTGTCGCCCGAGAACGGGCAGACCTTGCGACGGCGGAAAAACGGTTTGCTGGCCATGGTTTATGGTCCTTTCCTCAAGCCCTGATCAACGACGGAAGCCGCCGCGGTCGCCGCCACGGTCGCCGCGGTCGCCGGCCCGGTCCCCCCGGTCGCCGCGATCGCCGCGGTCCGGACGGTCCCCCCGGTCGCCGCGCTCGGGACGGTCGCCCCGGTCGTCGCGGCGCTGCATCTGCACCGAGGGGCCTTCGTCATGGGCATCGACCTTGATGGTCAGCACGCGCATCACGTCGTCATGCAGGCGGGCCAGGCGTTCCATCTCCTGCACGGCCGCCGCCGGGGCGTCGGTGCGCAGGAAGGCATAGTGGCCCTTGCGGTTCTTGTTGATCTTGTAGGCCATCGTCTTCACGCCCCAGTATTCGGAGCCGACAACCGATCCGCCGTTGTCGGCCAGAACGGTCGAGAAGTGTTCGACGAGGCCTTCGGCCTGCGCGCTGGACAGATCCTGACGCGCGATGAGAACATGCTCGTAAAGCGGCATGTATGCTCCTGTCTTGTATGGCGCACTTCATAGGCGAGACTTGCCTTCCGCATCTCGCCACGAGAGGCTGCGCTGGTTGCCAATGGGCGGAAGGATGGGGCCTTATACACGAAGCCGCCCCGGGCACAAGCACCCCCCGGCCTCGGCGTGCGCGCCGCGCCGCAGGCCGGGCGCCTTGGTGCGGCCGCCTTTCAGCCGGGACCGGAGCTTCGCCGGCACTCCGGCGCCCCGGCACTCCGGCGCCTTGGTGCGGCTGCGCACAATGTCTGTTGGCCCCTGCCGGATTGTGCCGCGGCGCCGGCGCGCGCACCCTGCCGCCCGAGTTGTTCCAGCCGCAGGAGATTGCGCCCATGAAATCCGCCCCCACCCTTGCCCCAGCCGCCGCCCCCGCCCCCTTCCTTGCCCCCGTCCTCGCGAGCGTCCTTGCACTTGCCGCCCTGTCGGCCCCGGCCCTTGCCGCGCCCGAACTCTACACGCTCGATCCGGGCCACAGCCAGATCCTGTTCAGCTACAACCATCTCGGCTTCTCGACCGGCACCGGCATGTTCTCGGGCTTCGAGGGCGAGATCCGGTTCGACCAGCAAGACCCCGCCGCCTCCTCGGTGACCGTCTCCTTCCCGGTGAACACCATGCTCACCGGCTGGCAGCCGCGGTTCGAGCATTTCATGTCGCCCGATTTCTTCGGCGCCACGGATGACGAGATGGTCACCTTCACCTCCACCGGGATCGAGGTCACCGGCGACAGGACCGCGCTCATCACCGGCGATCTGACGCTGAACGGGGTGACGAAGCCGGTGGTGCTGGATGCGTTGCTGAACCAGGCGGGCATCCACCCGATGGAGAACAAGCCCTGGGCCGGCTTCAACGCCACCACCACGCTGCTGCGGTCGGATTACAACCTTGGCCTCTACGCCCCCTTCATCTCGGACGAGGTGGCGGTGACCATCTCGATCGAGGCGATGAAGGCCGAATAGGCGGGGGGCCGGCGGACGTGCGGGCGGGGCTCACTCCGCCCGCAGCGCCGTCAGCGCCACATCGACCTGCACCGCAAAGCCCACGGTCGCCTCGTCAGGGTAGCGCGCGCCCACGCCGAAATCGCGCCGGTCCAGCGTGGTGCTGCCGGTCATCCTTGCGGTATCGCCCTCGATCTCGAGCGTGAAGGGCAGCGAGACCGGCACGCGCACCCCGCGCAGATCGAGCGTGCCGGTGGCGGCAAGGCCGCCCGCCCCCTCGGCAATGTCGGCAGAGAAGACGGCGACGGGGTGGGTTTCGGCATCGAGGAACTCCGGCCCCAGCGCCTGCGGCGTGACCGATCCCAGCGTCAGCCCGCGAAGGGGGATCGTCACCTCCACCGTGCCGCTGCGCGCGGTCTCGTCATAGGCGATCGCCGCCGTCCAGCCGGTGAAGCTGCCGCGCACCTCGGCGCCCATCTGCAACAGCGCGATGCCAAGGATGCCCTCCTGCACCGCCCAGCCAGAGCCGGGGGCAGCGGACGCCGGCGCGGCGGCGGGCATCGGGGCGGGCATGGACGCGGGCATTGGGGCGGCGATCGGGGCGGGCGCGGGCACGCCCGCCACGCCGGCCGCGATCACGCCCGCCCAGACCAGCAGCGCCGCCAGCGGCGCGAGCGGTGATGCGTGGCGCGCGCCCCGCACCCCGCCCGCCATACCGCCCGCCACCCCGCGAGTCATCCGCGCCAGGGTCGCGTCGCGGTCGATCAGCGCGTGCTTCAGTGCCCCCAGCACATGCAGCCCGATGGCCAGATAGAGCACCAGGGCCGAGGCGGCATGGACCGCCTGCGCCGCGCCCGCCACCGCCCCGGATCGCGGCACCAGCGGCAACCCCTGCCCGAACGGCCACAGGATCGGCGCGAAGCCCGCGACCGATGCGTGATGGATCCAGCCCGACAGCGGCATCACCAGCATCGCGCCATAAAGCGCCCAATGCGTGACCTCTGCCGCCAGCGTCTCGGCCCGCCGCTCGGGGTGCAGCGGCGCGGGCTTCGGCTGGGTCAGCGCCCAGAGGATGCGGACCAGCGCGGTGAAGAAGGCCGCGATGCCGATGGTCTTGTGCAGCGAATAGACCCGCGCCAGCCGCGCCACGTCGGCGCCCGACCCCTCGGGCAGGCGATCCGCGTAAAGGCCGAGCCCGATGCCAAGGAGGATCAGCAGCGCGGTCAGCCAGTGCAGGGCGCGGGCGAGGGCCCCATAGCTGCGGTCGGTGTTGGCAAGCGGCATGAAGGCTCCGGCACGTCTGGGGGCAGGTCTGGGGGCAGGCTGTTCGGGTGGCACGATACCGCGCCGCGCGCCGCGCGCCCATCCCGGCCGCCGCACAGCGCCTGTGCGCCGGCAAGATGCGCGGCGCGGCTGTTGTGCGCGGCCCCGCGCCCTGTGCTGTTGTGCGCGGCCCCGCGCCTTGCTAAGTCCTCCGCCCAGGGGCCGCAGCGGCCGATCCCGGAGGAGAGCTTGATGACCCGCGCATTCGTGTTTCCCGGCCAGGGCGCCCAGACCATCGGCATGGGCCGGGCGCTGGCGATGGCCTATCCCGCCGCCCGGGCGGTGTTCGCCGAGGTGGATGCGGCGCTTGGCCGGAACCTGTCGGCGCTGATCTGGGAGGGCGAGATCGAGGCGCTGACCCTGACCGAGAATGCGCAGCCGGCGCTGATGGCGACCTCCCTCGCCGCCCTGCGCGCGCTGGAGGCAGAGGGCATCGCGGTCACCAGCGCCGCCTATGTCGCGGGCCACAGCCTCGGCGAGTATTCGGCGCTCTGCGCGGCGGGCAGCCTCAGCCTCTCCGATACCGCGCGCCTTCTGCAACTGCGCGGGCGCGCGATGCAGCAGGCGGTGCCGGTCGGGCTCGGGGCGATGGCGGCGCTGCTGGGGCTCGACTTCGCCGCCGCCGACGCCGTGGCGCGCGAGGCGCTCGCGGCAGGCCCGGGGGGCGAGGTCTGCCAGGCCGCCAATGACAACGACCCCGCGCAGGTGGTGATCTCGGGGCACAGGGCGGCGGTGGAACGCGCGCTGGACATCGCCAGGGCGAAGGGCGCCAGGCGCGCGATGCTGCTGCCGGTCTCGGCGCCCTTCCACTGCGCGCTGATGCAGCCCGCCGCCGAGGCGATGGCCGAGGCGCTGGCCGCGGTGGAGGTGAAGGCCCCCGCCGTGCCGCTGGTGGCGAACGTGCGCGCCGAGGCGGTGAGCGATCCCGCGACGATCCGCGATCTGCTGGTCGCGCAGGTCACCGGCTCGGTCCGCTGGCGCGAGAGCGTGGCCTTCATGGCCGCGCAGGGCGTGACCGAGTTCTGGGAGATCGGGCCGGGCAAGGCGCTGTGCGGGATGATCCGCCGCATCGCCCCCGGCGCCGCCACCCGCGCCGTCGGCACCCCCGAGGAGGTGCTGGCCGCGAAGGGCTGAGCGGGAGGGGCGCAGCGCACGCCCGCGCGGCAAGCCCGCACCCGTGGCCAGCCTCCACCCCGTGACCCGCCCGCACCCGGTGGCGCGCCGCCGCCTGCGCTGCTATGGCATGTCGGGCAGAGAGGGAGGAACGCATGTTCGATCTGACGGGGAAATCGGCGCTGGTCACCGGCGCTTCGGGCGGCATCGGCGCCGGGATCGCGCGCGCGCTGCACGGCGCCGGCGCCGCGGTGGCGCTGTCGGGCACCCGCAGCGCCCCGCTCGAGGAACTTGCCGCAGAGCTTGGCGAGCGCGCCCATGTGCTCGCCTGCGACCTGTCGGACCCGCAGGCGGTGGAGGCGCTGCCGAAGCAGGCGGCGGCGGCGATGGGCGCGGTCGACATCCTCGTGAACAATGCCGGCATCACCCGCGACAACCTCTTCATGCGGATGTCCGATGACGAATGGCAATCGGTGCTGGAGGTGAACCTGACCTCGGGCTTCCGGCTCTGCCGGGGGGTGCTGCGCGGGATGATGAAGGCGCGCTGGGGCCGCATCGTCAACATCACCTCGGTGGTGGGCGCGACGGGCAATCCGGGGCAGGGCAACTATGCCGCCGCCAAGGCCGGGCTCGTGGGCATGTCCAAGAGCCTCGCCGCCGAGGTGGCCAGCCGCGGCATCACCGTCAACTGCGTGGCGCCGGGCTTCATCGCCACCGCGATGACGGACAAGCTGACCGACGACCAGAAGGCCAGGATCCTCACCCAGATCCCCGCCGGCCGCATGGGCGCGCCCGCCGAAATTGCCGCCGCCGTGCTCTACCTGTCCAGCGCCGAGGCCGGTTACGTCACCGGCGCCACCTTGCATGTGAACGGCGGAATGGCGATGATCTGACCGCCCGGAACCGCCGGCTTTTGGCCCTTGCGAAAGCGGTTGCCTTCATACCACACTGTGCTATAGGCGGCGCAGACGGACCGGAGGGCGCCTGCATGGCCGCTTCGGGGCGCGCCCCGGCCCGGGGTGGAAACCGCTCGGAGGCGAGCAACGGACGGACAGGGCGGAATGCCCGCATAGTGAGGACAGGACATGAGCGACATCGCTGACCGCGTGAAGAAGATCGTCGTCGAGCATCTCGGCGTCGAAGAGGACAAGGTGACCGAGAACGCCTCGTTCATCGACGATCTGGGCGCGGACAGCCTCGACACGGTCGAGCTGGTGATGGCCTTCGAGGAAGAGTTCGGGATCGAGATCCCCGATGACGCCGCCGAGACCATCCAGACCTTCGGCGATGCGGTCAGGTTCATCACCGAAGCCTCCTGATCCGGCCGCGTTCGGCCCGCCGGACCGCGACGGACGACCCCATGAACGGCGCCCCGCAACGGGCGCCGTTCCCCGTTCTCCGCACCCTGCGCCGCCCGCATCTTCCCCCTTTGCCTTGTTGCAAGTATCCTCGGGGGTGCGGGGGCAGATGGGCCCCGCCCTCGCCGGCCGCGGGGCTGCGGCCCGCAAGGCTGGCCTGCGGCACCGGCTCCGTGCAACCGCCGGTGGCGGTCCGGCGATTGTTGCGCGTCGGGGCCAAGCCTAGTATCAGGTGCCTCGAAGGCAGGAACTGGATGCGGGAGAAGCCGATGCGTCGGGTGGTTATCACTGGGCTGGGGATGGTCACGCCTCTGGCCTCGGGTGTCGAGGCGACCTGGTCCCGGCTTCTGGCCGGGCAGTCGGGGGCGGGCCCGATCACCCGGTTCGACGCGACGAACGTGCTGACGAAATACGCCTGCGAGGTGCCGTTCGGCGATGGCAGCGACGGCACCTTCAACCCCGACGACTGGATGGAGCCGAAGGACCGCCGCAAGGTCGATGACTTCATCCTCTACGGCATGGCCGCCGCGCAGATGGCGGTCGAGGACAGCGGCTGGATGCCGCGCGATGCCGAGGGGCGCGAGCGCACGGGCGTGATGATCGGCTCGGGCATCGGCGGGCTGAGTTCCATCGCCGAAACCGCGCTGCTGATCCACGAAAAAGGCCCGCGCCGCGTCTCGCCCTTCTTCATTCCGGGCGCGCTGATCAACCTCGTCTCGGGGCAGGTCAGCATCCGCTACGGCTTCAAGGGGCCCAACCATGCGGTGGTGACCGCCTGTTCGACAGGGGCCCATGCCATCGGCGATGCCAGCCGGCTGATCCAGTGGGGCGATGCCGACGTGATGGTCGCGGGCGGCACCGAAAGCCCGATCAGCGAGATCGGGGTGGCCGGCTTCAACGCCTGCAAGGCGCTGTCCACCAAACGGCCCGAGGCGCCGCAGAAGGCCAGCCGCCCCTATGACGCGGACCGCGACGGCTTTGTCATCGGCGAGGGCGCGGGCGTGGTGGTGCTGGAGGAATACGAGCACGCCAAGGCCCGCGGCGCGAAGATCTATGCCGAGATCCTGGGTTACGGGATGTCGGGCGATGCCTATCACATCACCGCCCCGGCCGAGGATGGCGACGGCGCGTTCCGCAGCATGAGTGCCGCGCTGAAGCGGGCGGGGATCACGCCGGGCGATGTGGATTACATCAACGCGCACGGCACCTCGACCATGGCCGACACCATCGAGCTTGCGGCGGTGGAGCGGCTGCTGGGCAATGCGGCGGCGGGGGCGACGATGTCCTCGACCAAGTCGAGCATCGGGCATCTGCTGGGGGCGGCGGGCGCGGTGGAGGCGATCTTCTGCGTGCTGGCGCTGCGCGACCAGATCGCGCCGCCGACCATCAACCTCGACAACCCGGCGGTGGAGCCGAAGCTGGATCTCGCACCCAACAAGGCGGTGGAGCGCAGGATCGACATCGCGTTGTCCAACAGCTTCGGGTTCGGCGGCACCAATGCCAGCCTCGTGCTGGGCAGGGTGGCAGGCTGATGTGGCGGTCCATCGCATCCAACTTCCTGACGCTGGCCATCGTGCTGCTGATCGCGGCGGGCGGGCTTGTCGCCTGGGGGCAGCGGCAGTTCACCGGCCCCGGCCCGCTGGCCGAGGCGATCTGCCTGCGGGTGGAGCAGGGCTCGAGCCTGCGCAAGGTGTCGGACGATCTCGAGGCGCGGGGCGCGATCACCTCGGGCTATGTGTTCCGCGTCGGCGCCGACTATACCGGCCGCGCGGATGAGCTGAAGTTCGGCAGCTACCTGATCGCGCCGGGGGCCTCGATGAGCGACATCGTCGATGCGATCACCCGGGGCGGACAATCAACCTGCGGGACCGAGATCAACTACCGCATCGGCGTGCTGGTGGCCGAGGTTCTGGTGCGCGAGCTGGATCCGGCGACGAACCGCTATGTGGAAGTGGCCAAGTTCGATCCGGCGACGACGGCGGCGCCGCAGGCCTATCTGGACATTGCCGAAAGCGGCGATGTGCGCTTTCGGGTGACGCTGGCCGAGGGCGCGACCAGCTGGCAGGTGGTCGAGGCGCTGAAGCGGGCCGAGTTCCTGCAAGGCGAATTGGGCGAGGTGCCGCCCGAAGGCACGCTTGCGCCCGACAGCTATGAGGTGACGCGGGGCACCGCGCGGCAGACCGTGCTGGACGAGATGGCGCGGCGGCAGGCCGACACGCTGGCCGAGCTTTGGGCGAACCGGGCGGAGGGGCTGCCCTATGACACGCCCGAGGAGGCGCTGGTCATGGCCTCGCTGATCGAGAAGGAGACCGGCGTTCCGACCGAGCGGCGGCGGGTGGCGAGCGTCTTCGTGAACCGGCTGCGGCAGGGGATGCGGCTGCAGACGGACCCGGCGGTGATCTACGGGATCACCAAGGGGCAGGGGGCGCTGGGGCGCGGGCTGCGGCAGAGCGAGTTGCGGCGGCAGACGCCGTTCAACACCTATGTCATCGAGGGGCTGCCTCCGTCGCCGATCGCCAACCCGGGGCGCGAGTCGATCGCGGCGGCGCTGGACCCCGAGCAGACGGATTTCCTTTATTTCGTGGCAGATGGCAGCGGCGGGCACGCCTTTGCGAGCACGCTGGAGGAGCATAACCGCAACGTGGCGCGCTGGCGCGAGATCGAGGCGCAGCAGGGCACGCCGCCGGGCACGCAGCAGACGGTGCAGCCGGCGGAGCCGGCGCCCGCGGAGTGACGTTAACCTTTGCAAAATCGAAAAACCCCGCCGGATCAAGCCTCTGCGCGGGGTTCTTCATGTGATGTGTGAGGATCCGTTAACGGGGCGTTCGCATAAGCCCTTGATCCGGAACGATAAAACTTGACTCGGCGCCCGGTCTGTGGCATCAGTTGTGACATGCTAGAAGAAGTGGGAGAGCGGCGGTGGGGGCAACCCGGCGCCGCTTTTTCGTTTCTCTCGTCGGGACGGCATGAGAGGGCGGCACCGACCACATGACACTGATCTTTCCCGCAGGGGATGCGGCTCCGGAACATCTGCTTGCGGAGACCCTGGAGCATTTTGACGACGCGGCGCGCAGCCTGGCTGGCGTGATCCGCGAGATCAAGATCGGCAATTACCAGAAGGCCAAGGAGGCCGCGGTTTCGGTTCGTGACCTGAAATCGGCCTTCCAATTGGCAATGGAAGAAAGGACGCGCGTTGAAAAGCTTGGACGACAAAGCGCAGGTATCGTTCACGACTATGCGCTCGACTTCGACGCAGCACGCGCTGAAATCGGGCGCCGCCTGGCTCGCCTCCGCGACGCCGGAGCAGATTGAGGACTTTCTGGCGGGGCTGGGGGACGGGGCGCTGATGGCGCTGCCCTGGCTTTTCGAGTTCTGGGCGCTGCCGCACCAGTTGCCGCCCGAGGGGGCGTGGAAAAGCTGGGTGATCATGGGCGGGCGCGGCGCGGGCAAGACCCGCGCCGGGGCCGAATGGGTGCGCGCGCAGGTCGAGGGCTCGCGCCCGCTGGATGCGGGCCGGGCGCGGCGCGTGGCGCTGGTCGGCGAGACCTTCGATCAGGTGCGCGACGTGATGGTGTTCGGCGAGAGCGGGATCCTGGCCTGCTCGCCCCCCGACCGCCGCCCCGACTGGGAGGCGACGCGGCGCCGGCTGGTCTGGCCGAACGGCGCGATTGCCACGGTCTATTCGGCGCAGGAGCCGGACAGCCTGCGCGGGCCGCAATTCGATGCGGCCTGGGTCGATGAGTTGGCGAAGTGGAAGAAGGGCGGCGAGGTCTGGGACATGCTGCAATTCGCGCTGCGGCTGGGCGCGCATCCCCAGCAGGTGGTGACGACGACGCCGAAGAACGTGGCGGTGCTGAAGGCGATCCTGAACAACCCGACGACGGTGATGACCCATGCGCCGACCGAGGCGAACCGGGCCTATCTGGCGGCCTCGTTCCTTGAGGAGGTGCGCAGCCGCTATGCCGGCACCCGCACCGGGCGGCAGGAGCTGGACGGGCTGCTGCTGGAGGATGTCGATGGCGCGCTGTGGACCACGGCGGTGATCGAGGCGCAGCGCCGGGACGCGGCGCCACGGCTCGACCGGGTGGTGGTGGCGGTCGATCCGCCGGTGACGGGCCACGCCGGATCGGACGAATGCGGCATCGTGGTGGTGGGCATCGAGCAGTCGGGGGCGCCGAAGGACTGGCGCGCCTGGGTGCTGGAGGATTGCAGCCTGCGGGCGGCGAGCCCCGGCCAATGGGCCGAGGCGGCGCTGGCGGCGATGGCGCGGCACGGGGCCGACCGGCTGGTGGCCGAGGTCAACCAGGGCGGCGATCTGGTGGCCGAGGTGATCCGGCAGATCGACCCGCTGGTGCCCTTGAAGATGGTGCGCGCCAGCCGGGGCAAGGCGGCGCGGGCCGAGCCGGTTGCCGCGCTTTACGAACAGGGGCGGGTGCATCACCTGCGCGGGCTGGGCACGCTGGAGGACCAGATGTGCCGGATGAGCCAGCGCGGCTATGAGGGGCGCGGCAGCCCCGACCGGGTGGATGCGCTGGTCTGGGCGCTGCACGAGCTGATGATCGCCCCGGCGGCGCAGTACCGGCGCCCGCAGGTTCGGGGGCTCTAGCGCCCCGGTCTGGCGCCCCGCGCGCCGCACAGGATTTCAGGAGAGCGACATGGTGTTTGACTTCTTCCGGCGTGCCGGAACCGGCGGAGCCTTGCCTGCGCCGCCCGAGGCCAAGGCTTCGGCGACGGGGCGGGTGGTGGCCTGGGGCGTGGCGGGGTCCGGCCGCGTGGCCTGGAGCGCGCGCGATACCGCAACGCTGACCCGGATCGGGTTCACCGGCAACCCGGTGGGGTTTCGCTGCGTGAAGATGGTGGCGGAGGCCGCGGCCGCGGTGCCGCTGCTGTGCCAGGATGCCGAGTGCCGCTTTGACGTGCATCCGGTGCTGGATCTGATGCGGCGGCCCAACACGCTGCAGGGGCGGGCGGAGCTGTTGGAGGCGCTTTATGGCCAGATGCTGCTGTCGGGCAACGGCTACCTCGAGGCGGTGGGCGGCGAGGCGGGCTTGCCGGGCGAGCTGCATGTGCTGCGCTCGGACCGGATGAGCATCGTGCCGGGCGCGGATGGCTGGCCGGTGGCCTATGACTACACGGTGGGCGCGCGCAGGCACCGCTTCGACATGACCGGCGAGCCGGACCCGATCTGCCATATCCGCAGCTTTCATCCGCAGGATGACCATTATGGCCTCAGCCCCATGCAGGCGGCGGCGGTGGCGGTGGATGTGCACAACAGCGCCAGCGCCTGGTCGAAGGCGCTGCTGGACAATGCCGCCCGCCCCTCGGGTGCCATCGTCTACAAGGGCGCGGACGGGCAGGGGCAGTTGTCGGCCGACCAGTATGACCGGCTGGTGAGCGAGATGGAGATGCATCATCAGGGCGCGCGCAATGCCGGGCGGCCGATGCTGCTGGAGGGCGGGCTCGACTGGAAGCCGATGGGGTTCTCGCCCTCGGACATGGAGTTCCAGAAGACCAAGGAGGCCGCCGCGCGCGAGATCGCGCTGGCCTTCGGGGTGCCGCCGATGCTGCTGGGCATCCCCGGGGACGCCACCTATGCGAATTATCAGGAGGCGCACCGGGCGTTCTACCGGCTGACGGTGCTGCCGCTGGCGACGCGGGTGACGGCGGCGATCAGCCACTGGCTTTCGGGCTTTGCCGGGGCGGCGGTGGAGCTGCGGCCCGATCTCGACCAGATCCCGGCGCTGGCCGCCGAGCGGGACCAGCAGTGGAAGCGGGTCGGCGAGGCGAGCTTTCTGAACGATGCCGAGAAGCGCGCCCTGCTGGGGCTGCCGCCGCTGGCGCCGGACGGGGCGGAGTGATGGAGGAGGCGGGCGGATCGCGCTACCTCAAGGCGCCGTTCGAGGTGCATGAGCAGCGCTTCGAGGCGACGGAGCGGATCATGGAGCTGCAGTTCCTGGGCGTGGAGAAGCGGCTGGAGCGGATCGAGGCGATGATCGAGGGCCTCGAGCGGCGTCTGTGGATGACGGTCTATGGCGTGGTCGGGGTGATCCTGACCCAGGCGGTGCAATCGGTGCTGAGCTATGCGCCGAAGTGAGGAAACCCAAGTGATGCGAACGCAATTCGGGCTGGAAACCAAGCTGTGCCGGCTGGGCGGGGATGTGAGCGTGACGGATGGCACGGTCATCGCCGGCTATGCCTCGGTCTTCGGGGCGGTCGATCAGGGCGGCGACGTGGTGGAGCCGGGCGCCTATGGCGCGAGCCTCGCCAGGCTGGCGGCGTCGGGGGGGCGGGTCAAGATGCTGTGGCAGCACGACCCCGCCGCGCCGATCGGCGTGTGGGACGAGGTGCGCGAGGACGGGCGCGGGCTGTGGGTCAGCGGGCGGTTGCTGACCGACGTGGCGCAGGGCCGCGAGGCGGCGGCGCTGATCGCGGCGGGGGCGATCGACGGGCTGTCGATCGGCTACCGGACGGTGACCGCCGCGAAGGACGCATCCGGGCGTCGGCGGCTGAAGGTGCTGGAGCTGTGGGAGGTGTCGCTGGTGACCTTCCCGATGCTGCCCGATGCAAGGCTGGCCGAGGCCAAGGGCGAGATGCCCGGCGCCGAGGAGTGGCGCGCGCTGACCGAGGCGCTGGAGCGGGCGCGGGCGGAACTCGCGCTGCGCTGAGCCGGGCCGGGCCGGGTGGCGGTGGCCGCCGGATCCGGGGGCAGGCTGTGACGGGCCATCCGGCGGCGCTGCCGCGACGGGGGCCGATTTATCCAGGGGTGAAACGATGACCAAGACCGAGACGATGTCCGGGGCCGGCGGCGCTGTGCCCGCGGCCCCGGTGGCAGAGGCGACGGCCGCGCTGACCGGGTTCCTGAGCGAGCTGCGCGGCTTTCGGACCGAGATGAAATTCAGGCTTCAACAACCAGAAGAGCGAGTGACCATGCTGGATCGCAAGAACCATACCCCGAACGCAGGCCGTCCGGCACTGTCTGCCGCGGTGCAGGACGAGGGTCCGCACACCAAGGCCTTCGCGGCCTATCTGCGCTGCGGCGACGATGACGGGCTGCGCAGCCTCGCGCTGGACGGCAAGGCGATGAACACCGCCGTGGCGGCGGAGGGCGGCTATCTGGTCGATCCGGTCACCTCGGAAACCATCCGCGGCGTGCTGAAGGCGACCTCGTCGCTGCGCCAGGTGGCCTGCGTCGTCAATGTCGAGGCCAGCAGCTTCGACGTGCTGGTCGATCATACCGACATGGGCTCGGGCTGGGCGAGCGAGACCGCCACGCTGACCGAGACCACGACCCCGCAGATCGACCGCATCAGCATTCCGCTGCACGAGCTGTCGGCGATGCCGAAGGCCAGCCAGCGGCTGCTGGATGACAGCGCCTTCGACATCGAAAGCTGGCTGGCGAACCGGATCGCCGACAAGTTCGCCCGCGCCGAGGCGGCGGCCTTCGTCGCCGGGGACGGCGCCGACAAGCCGAAGGGGTTTCTCGCCCATCCCAAGATCGCCGATGCCTCCTGGGCCTGGGGCAGCCTTGGCTATGTCGCGACGGGCGCGGCGGGCGACTTCGCCTCGACGAACGCCAGCGATGCGGTGGTCGATCTGGTCTATGCGCTGGAGGCGGAATACCGCGCCAACGCGACCTTCGTGATGAATTCCAAAACCGCGGGCGCCGTGCGCAAGATGAAGGATGCCGATGGCCGCTTCCTGTGGTCCGACGGGCTGCAGGCCGGCGAGCCGGCGCGGCTGATGGGCTATCCGGTGCTGATCGCCGAGGACATGCCCGACATCGGCGCGAACGCCTATGCCATCGCGTTCGGCGATTTCAGGAATGGCTATACCATCGCCGAACGCCCGGACCTGCGCATCCTGCGCGACCCGTTCTCGGCCAAGCCGCATGTGCTGTTCTATGCCTCCAAGCGGGTCGGCGGGGATGTGTCGGACTTCGCGGCGATCAAGCTGCTGAAGTTCGCCACCGCCTAGGCGGCGGGAGATCGGATCGGGCCGGGCGCGACGCGCCCCGGCCGGAGATCGGATCGGGCCGGGGGCGAGCCCTCCGGCCCGTGCGGACGCGGGGCCGGTGCCCACCCTTCCGTCTAGCTGCTCCCTCCGTCCGAGCGGGAGGGTGAAGGGTCCGCGTCCGCCCCTTCGGGCCGCGGGGCAGGATTTGGGGCAGGTTTTTTGCGGAGAGACAGCCGATGATGTTGACCGAACAGACCGGGGTGCCGGCAGAAGCGTTGCCGCTGGCCGAGGTCCGGGACCACCTGCGCCTTGGCACCGGCTTTGCCGATGATGCCGCGCAGGATGCGATCCTGGAAAGCCATCTGCGGGCGGCGCTGGCCGCGATCGAGGGGCGCACGGCGAAGATGCTGCTGGCGCGCGACTTCCTGTGGCAGATCGAGGCCTGGCGCGACGTGGATGAACAGGCGCTGCCGGTGGCGCCGGTGGCGGCGGTCGCCTCCGTCACTCTGCGCGACCGGGACGGGGTGGCGATGCCGGTCGACCCCGCGCGCTGGCGGCTGGTGAAGGATACGCACCGGCCGCGGATCGTGGCGACCGGGGCGATGCTGGCCTGCATCCCGCCGGGGGGCGTGGCCGAGGTGGTGTTCACCGCGGGCTTCGGCGCTGCCTGGTCCGAACTGCCGGTCGATCTGCGGCAGGCGGTGCTGCTGCTGGCCGCGCAATATCACGAGCGGCGGCATGAGCCGCCGGGCTCTGCCGGGGCGATGCCGTTCGGGGTGATGGCGCTGATCGAACGCTGGCGCACGGTCCGGGTGCTGGGCGGCCGGTCCTCGGGCGCGCGGTCTTCGGGGGGGCGGGCATGAGCGCGGGCTTCACGGCCGGATTCGGGGCGGGCGCGGCGCCGGTGCTGAACCGCAGGCTGCACCTGGAACAGGCGCAGCGGGTGGCGGACGGCGCGGGGGGCTATGCGACGGAGTGGGCGGTGCTGGGCACGCTCTGGGCCAGCATCGCCCCCGGCACCGGCACCGAGCGGGCGGGCGAGTTGGTGACGCTGGCGAGCGTGCCCTGCCGGATCACGGTGCGCGGGGCGCCGGTCGGCGCGCCCTCGCGGCCCCGGCCCGACCAGCGCCTGCGCGAGGGGCCGCGGGTGTTCCGCATCCTGGCGGTGACCGAGGCGGATGCGCGCGGCGCCTACCTGACCTGCTTTGCCCGCGAGGAGGTGCCGGCATGAGCTATGCAAACGGAGCCGCCCTGCAGGCGGCGATCTTCCAGCGGCTGACGGGGGATGCGGCGCTGGCCGCGCTTGTCGGCACCGCCGTGCATGACGCGGTGCCGCCCGGCACGCTCAGCGGCACCTATGTCAGCCTCGGCCCGGAA
This sequence comes from Rhodobacteraceae bacterium UBA6141, assembly GCA_002423245.1. GTDB lineage: Bacteria > Pseudomonadota > Alphaproteobacteria > Rhodobacterales > Rhodobacteraceae > Frigidibacter. The sequence goes on along the minus strand of DIVD01000052.1, from coordinate 14,725 downwards.
GACGTGCGCGATGCCTCCGATGCCACGGGCGCCGGCGCGGCGCATGACTTCACCGTCAGCATCGTGACCGATGCCGCGGGCTTCCAGCAGGCCAAGGACGTGGCGGCGGCCGTGTCGGACGCGCTGACCGAAGCGCCGCCGCCGGTGCTGGCGCGCGGCCATCTGGTCGGGCTGTGGTTCCTCAAGGCCCGCGCCCGGCGGGTGCAGACCGGCGAGATGCGGCGCATCGACCTGACCTTCCGCGCCCGCATCGAGGACTGACCTCTTTCGCTTCTTGTTGGCCCAAATATCCCGGGGGTCCGGGGGCAGCGCCCCCGGCCGCCGGCCACATTACCGGAGTTTTCCAGATGGCTGCCCAGAACGGCAAGGATCTACTCATCAAGCTCGACCTCACCGGCGGGCTGCAATTCGAGACGATCGCGGGGCTGCGCGCCACGCGCATCAGCTTCAACGCGGAAACGGTCGATGTGACCAGTCTTGAAAGCAGCGGCGGCTGGCGCGAGCTGCTGGCGGGGGCGGGGGTGAAATCCGCCTCGATCTCGGGGTCCGGCATCTTCAAGGACCAGGCGACGGACGAACGCGCACGCCAGATCTTCTTTGACGGCGAGGTGCCGCAGTTCCAGGTGATCATCCCCGATTTCGGCATCGTGCAGGGGCCGTTCCAGATCACCTCGATCGAATATGCCGGCAGCCACAACGGCGAGGCGAGCTACGAGCTGTCGCTGGCCTCGGCGGGCGCGCTCGGCTTCGTGGCGCTGTGAGCATGGCCAATCCCTGGGCAGGCGAGGTGGCAGTCCGGCTCGATGGCACCCGCCATGTCGCCAGGCTGACGCTGGGCGCGCTGGCGGAACTGGAGACGGCGCTGGCCGAGGACAGCCTGATCGCGCTGGTGGAACGCTTCGAGGGCGGGCGGTTTTCCAGCCGCGACGTGCTGGCGCTGCTGGTGGCGGGGCTGCGCGGCGGCGGCTGGGAGGGGAGCGCGGCCGATCTGCGCACCGTCGAGATCGGCGGCGGCCCGGTCGAGGCGGCGCGGGTGGCGGCAGAGCTGCTGGCGCGGGCCTTCGCGCTGCCGCAGGCGGACTGACATGGCCCGGCGGGGCGGCATGGACTGGCCGGGGCTGATGCGGGCCGGGCTGCGGGGGCTCGGGCTCACGCCCGAGGCGTTCTGGCGGCTGACTCCGGCGGAGCTTGCGCTGATGCTGGGGGCAGAGGCCGGGGCGGGGCCGCTGACGCGCGCCCGGCTGGAGGATCTGGCGCGCCAGTGGCCGGACCTGCCGGCGACGCGGGCGCAGGAGCCGGCCGCCCCGGCGGCCGCGCAGGACATGGACGAGCAGGACATGGACGAGCAGGACATGGAAGGGATCGGCGATGGCTGACGTGGACGGGATGGACGATCTGGCGCGGCAGGCCGCGGATCTGGAGCGGGCGCTGATCGGCGCCGAGACGATGACCGCCGCCTTCGGCGAGGAGCTTCTGCGGATGCAGGAGAGCATGACCTTCACCAGCCGCGAGGTCTCGCTGCTGACCACCGGCATCGGCCGGGGGCTGCGCAGCGCCTTCGACGGGCTGGTCTTCGACGGGGTGAAGCTGTCGGATGCGCTGAAGACGGTGGCGCAGTCGATGGCCGACAGTGTCTATGCCATCGCGATGAAGCCGGTGCAGACCGCGGCGGCGGGCGCGATTGCCAATGGCATGAACAGCCTGATGAGCGGGCTGTTCCCCTTCGAGAAGGGCGGCAGCTTCGCGCAGGGGCGGGTGATGCCCTTTGCCAGGGGCGGGGTCGTCTCGGCGCCGACCACTTTCCCGATGCGCAATGGCCGCGGGTTGATGGGCGAGGCGGGGCCCGAGGCGATCATGCCGCTGACCCGCGGCGCCGATGGCCGGCTGGGCGTGCAGGCCCAGGGCGGGGGCCGCGCCGTCAACGTGGTGATGAACGTGACGACGCCGGATGCGGCGGGGTTCGCGCGCAGCCAGAGCCAGATCGCGGCGCAGCTGGGCCGGGCACTGGCGCGGGGCGAGCGCAACCGCTGACGGCGGCCGGGGGCAGAGATTCGCCGGGGCAGACACGAGGAAGAGCAAGATGGCATTTCACGAGGTGAGGTTTCCCGCCAACCTGAGCTTTGGCTCTGTCGGCGGGCCCGAGCGGCGCACGGAGATCGTGACGCTGGCCAACGGGTTCGAGGAGCGCAACACGCCCTGGTCGCAATCGCGCCGTCGCTACGACGCGGGGCTGGGGCTGCGCAGCCTCGACGATGTGGAGCGGCTGATCGCCTTTTTCGAGGCGCGGGCCGGGCAGCTTCACGGGTTCCGCTGGAAGGACTGGGCGGATTTCAAGTCCTGCCCCGCCTCGCGCGAGGTGGCGTTCGACGATCAGTTCATCGGGCTGGGGGATGGCGAGACGGCGCGCTTCGCGCTGGTGAAAGGCTACGAGTCCGGCGGCAGCACCTATCTGCGCGCCATCGCCAAGCCGGTGACGGGCTCTGTTCGGGTCGGGCTGGAGGGCGACGCGCTGGTCGAGGGGCTGCATTACGAGGTGGACAGCGCCGCGGGCACAGTGAGCTTCGCGGTGCCGCCCGCACCGGGGGAGCGGATCTCGGCCGGGTTCGAGTTCGATGTGCCGGTGCGCTTCGACACCGACCGCATTCAGGTGTCGGTGGCCAGTTTTCAGGCCGGCGACGTGCCGCAGGTGCCGGTGGTCGAGGTGCGGATATGACCGCCGCCGCGCTGCTTGCGCATCTGGGGACCGGCACGACGACGGTGTGCCGGGCCTGGGCGGTGACGCGAACGGACGGGGTGGTGCTCGGCTTCACCGACCATGACCGCGAGCTGAGCTTCGAGGGCATCGTGTTCCGCGCCGACAGCGGCATCACGGCGCGGGCGCTGGCGCAGGCGACGGGCCTCGCGGTGGACAACAGCGAGGCCTATGGCGCGCTGCGCAGCGACGCGATTGCCGAGGCCGACATCGTGGCCGGGCGCTATGATGGCGCCGATGTCCGCGCCTGGCTGGTCAACTGGGCGGACCCCGAGGCGCGGCTCTTGCAGTTTCGCGGCACGCTGGGCGAACTGGCGCGGACGGGCGGGGCCTTCACCGCGGAACTGCGCGGGCTGAGCGAGCCGCTGAACCAGGCGCAGGGGCATGTCTATCTTGCGCATTGCACGGCGGTGCTGGGCGATGCCCGCTGCCGGTTCGACATGGCGCAATCGGGCTACCGGGTGGAGGTGGCGGCGGGCGAGAGCGCGGGGGACACGCTCTTCCGTCTGCCGGCGCTGGCCGAGTTCGACGACCGCTGGTTCGAGAAGGGGCGGCTTTCGGTGCTGACCGGCGCCGCTGCGGGGCTGTGGGGCAGCATCAAGAACGACCGGCTGGACACGGCGGGGCGAAGCGTCGAACTGTGGCAGGGGCTGCGGGTGCCGGTGGCGCCGGGCGATCTGCTGCGGCTGGAGGCGGGCTGCGACAGGCGGGCCGAGACCTGCCGGCTGAAATTCCAGAACTTCGCGAATTTCCGCGGGTTTCCGCATGTGCCGGGCGAGGACTGGCTGACCATCTCGCCCATGAAGGCGGCCGGGAGGACTTCGGCATGACGGAGAGCACAACGGGGACCGCAATGGGGGCGGGGACCGCAATGGGGGCGGGGGCCGCAACGGGGGGCGCAGGCGCGGCGCGGATCGTGGCGGCGGCGCGCGGCTGGATCGGCACGCCCTACCGGCATCAGGCCTCGGTCCGGGGGGCCGGGGCGGACTGTCTTGGCCTGCTGCGCGGCGTCTGGCGCGAGGTCCATGGCTGCGAGCCCGAGGCCGTGCCCGCCTATACCGCCGACTGGTCCGAGCCCGCGCGCGAGGAGCGGCTGTGGCAGGCGGCGCGGCGGCATCTGCTGGAGCGGCCGTTGCAGGCGCCGGCAGAGCCGGGCGAGGTGCTGCTGTTCCGGATGCGCGCCGGGTCGGTGGCCAAGCATCTGGGGATCTTGTCGCGCGCGGGCGCGCAGGCAGCCTTCATCCACGCCTATTCCGGCCATGCGGTGCTGGAAAGCCCGCTCTCGGGCCCCTGGCAGCGCCGGATCGCGGCGCGCTTCGCTTTTCCTGCGGGAGGGTCGTGATGGCCACCATTCTGTTTGCGGCCGCCGGTGCGGCCATCGGCGCGGGGTTCGGCGGGACCGTCCTTGGCCTGTCGAGCGCGGTGATCGGCCGGGCCGTCGGGGCGACGGTCGGCCGGGTGATCGACCAGGCGATCCTGGGGGGCGGATCCTCCTCGGTCGAGACCGGGCGGATCGAGCGGTTCCGGCTGACCGGCGCCAGCGAGGGCGCGCCGCTGGGCGTGGTCTGGGGCCGGATGCGGGTGGGCGGGCAGGTGATCTGGGCCTCTCCCTTCGTCGAGACGAAGGAGAAGGAGGAGGTGGGCGGCAAGGGCGCGCCGACGAGCACGATCACCCGCTACAGCTATTCGGTCAGCGTGGCGGTGGCGGTGGGCGAGGGCGAGATCACCTGCATCGGCCGGATCTGGGCGGACGGCGCCGAGATCGCGCCGGATGATGTGCAGATGCGCGTCTATACCGGCAGCGAGGACCAGTTGCCGGACCCCAAGATCGAGGCAGTGGAGGGCGCGGGGCTGGCGCCGGCCTATCGCGGCACCGCCTATGTGGTGTTCGAGAACCTCGATCTTGCGGCCTATGGCAACCGGGTGCCGCAATTCTCGTTCGAGGTGATCCGGCCGGCGCAGGGCGAGGCGATCGGCCCGGTCGAGGATCTGACGCGCGGTGTGCGGGCGGTCGCGATGATCCCCGGATCGGGGGAATATGCGCTGGCGACGCGGCCGGTGCATTACGGCAAGGGACCGGGCGTCGGCCAAAGCGCGAACGTCAATACCGCAAGCGGGCGGACGGATTTCCTGACCTCGCTGGAGGCGCTGAAGAACGAGTTGCCGAATTGCGGGTCGGTCTCGCTGGTGGTGTCGTGGTTCGGCGACGACCTGCGCTGCGGGCAGTGCAGCCTGCGCCCCAAGGTGGAGCAGGGCGAGTTCGATGGCGCGAATTATCCCTGGCGCGTCAGCGACCAGACGCGGCGGAGTGCGCAGGTGGTGGCGCAGATGGGCGGGCGGCCGATCTATGGCGGCACGCCCGCGGACGCCTCGGTGATCGAGGCGATCCGGGCGCTGAAGGCGGCGGGCAAGAAGGTGGTGTTCTACCCGTTCATCCTGATGGAGCAGCTTGCGGGCAACGGCCGGGAGGACCCCTGGACGGGGGCCGAGGACCAGCCGGCCTTGCCGTGGCGCGGGCGCATCACGCTGTCATCCGCGCCGGGCAGGCAAGGCTCGCCCGACCGGACCGATCTGGCCGCGGCGGAGGTGGCCGCGTTCTTCGGCGGCGCCGCGCGTGAGGATTTCACCCCCTCGGGCGAGCTTGGCCCGCTGGGAACCGAGGGCGGCAAGCCGCCGACGATCGCCTATCACGGGCCGGATGAATGGTCGTATCGCCGGTTCATCCTGCACTATGCCTGGCTCTGCCGCGCGGCGGGCGGGGTCGACGGGTTCTGCATCGGCTCGGAGATGCGCGCCCTGACGCAGATCCGCGGCGCGGGCGACAGCTTTCCTGCGGTGCAGCAGTTGCGCCAGCTTGCGGCCGGGGTGCGGCTGATCCTGGGACAGCAGACCAATATCGGCTACGCCGCGGACTGGAGCGAGTATGCCGGATATGACGCGGGAGAGGGCAACCGCTATTTCCACCTCGATCCGCTCTGGGCGGACCCGGCGATCGACTTCATCGGCATCGACAACTACATGCCCGTCTCCGACTGGCGCGACGGGACGGACCACGCCGATGCGGGCTGGGATGCGATCTACAACCTCGACTACCTGAAATCCAACATCGCCGGCGGCGAGGGCTATGACTGGTACTATGGCCATGACGCGCACCGCGATGCGCAGATCCGCACGCCGATCACCGACGGGGACCATGGCGAGCCCTGGATCTGGCGGGTCAAGGATATCCGCAACTGGTGGGAGAATGCGCATCACGACCGCATAGGCGGGGTGCGGGCCGATCTGCCGACCGGCTGGGTGCCACGCTCCAAGCCCGTATGGTTCACCGAGATGGGCTGCGCCGCGATCGACAAGGGCGGCAACGAGCCGAACAAGTTCCTCGATCCGCGATCCTCGGAATCGGATCTGCCGCACTATTCGAACGGGTGCCGCGATGACCTGATGCAGATGCAGTATCTGCGGGCGATGCGCGACTTCTGGGTCGATCCGGCGAACAACCCCGCTTCGGACCTTTATGACGGGCCGATGGTGGACATGGAGCGGGCGCATGTCTGGGCCTGGGACGCGAGGCCGTTTCCGCAGTTTCCGAACGATGTAGACCTGTGGACCGATGGCGACAACTGGGCGCGGGGGCACTGGATCAGCGGCCGCACGGCCGCGCAGCCGCTGGACAATGTGGTGGCCGAGATTTGTGCGCGGTCGGGGCAACGCATGATCGACGTCTCGGGGCTTTACGCCGTGGTGCGCGGCTATGCCGCCTCGGGGGGCGGCAACGGCCGGTCGGCGCTGCAACCGCTGATGCTTGCCTACGGGTTCGATGCGATCGAGCGGGACGGCGTGTTGCGCTTCCGGATGCGGCGCGGCGTGGCGGATGGCGCGGTGCGGCCGGAGACGCTTGCGCTTGGCGCCGATGCTGCCGGCGCGCTGGAGGCAACGCGGGCGTCGCAGGCGGATATCGCCTCGCGCATCCGGCTGACCTTTGTCGAGGCGCAGGGCGATTTCGAGACGCGGGCCGTGGAGGCGGTCCTTCCCGATGCCGAGACGCGGGCCGTCGCCGAAACGGAGTTTCCGCTCTCGCTGACCCGGGCCGAGGGGCAGGGCATCGCCGAGCGCTGGCTGGCGGAGGTGCGGGTGGCGCGGGACGGGCTTCGCCTGTCGCTGCCGCCGTCGCAGGGCGCGCTCGGGGCAGGGGACGTGTTCGCCCTGGAAGGGGAGGATGGCGAGGCGCAGGGCCTTTACCGGATCGACAGGGTCGAGGTCGCGGGCGCCGCCGGGATCGAGGCGGTGCGGGTCGAGCCGGGGGTCTATCTGGCCTCCGACGAAGCCGAGGAGCGGGTCGTGCCGCGCCCGTTTTCGGCGCCGGTGCCGGTATTTGCGCAGTTCCTCGACCTGCCGCTGCTGACCGGCGAGGAGGTGCCCCATGCCCCGCATCTGGCGGTGACGGCGACCCCCTGGCCGGGGTCGGTCGCGGTCTATTCTTCGGCCTCCGATGCGGGGTATGAGCTGAATGTGCTGATGTCGAGACGGGCGGTGATCGGGGTGATCGAGACTGCTCTGGCAAGGGCTGCCCCGGACAACTGGGATCTGGGGGCTCCGCTGAGGGTGCGGATCTACGGGGGCACTCTCTCTTCGGCAGACGAGGAGGCGGTGCTGAACGGGGCCAACAGCTTTGCGATCGGATCCGGCGCATCCAGCGGCTGGGAGGTGCTGCAATGCCAGCGTGCGGTGCTGGTGGCGGAGGGGGTCTATGACCTCGACCTGCGGCTGCGCGGCCAGCTTGGCACCGATGCCGACATGCCGGACGAGTGGCCGGTGGGCAGCTATCTCGTGCGGATCGACGGCGCGCTGCAGCAGATCGCCCTGAGCGCATCGGCGCGCGGGCTGGCACGGCACTACCGGATCGGCTCCGCCTCGCGGGGGTATGACGACCCGTCCTATGTGCATCTGCTCGAGGCGTTCCGGGGCATCGGGCTGCGGCCCTACGCGCCCTGCCAACTGGGCTGGACCGCGGATGGCGCCGGGGGCGGAACCCTGCGCTGGATCCGCCGGACGCGGATCGACGGTGACAGCTGGGAATCCGTCGAGGTGCCGCTTGGCGAGACGCGGGAGGCCTACGAGGTGCGGGTCGTCGTGAGCGGGGTGATCCGCCGCGAGGAGACGGTGAGCACGCCAGCCTGGACCTATTCCGCCGCCCAGCGGGCCGCCGACGCGGCGACCGCGGGCTTTGAAATCCAAGTGGCGCAACTGTCCGATGCCTTCGGACCGGGGCCATTCGAAAGGATCGAGATCAATGACTGACACGAACCGGCTTTCGCTGCCGCTGCTGCGCGCCTCGCAGGCGCAAAAGCATGTCACGATGAACGATGCGCTGATGCGGCTGGACGGGCTGACGCAACTGGTGATCGCATCGCGCAGCCTGCCCCTTCCGCCTGCCGCGGTGGAGGATGGCACCGTTCATGGCGTGCCGGCGGGCGCGGTCAATGCCTGGGCGGGGCATGAGGGGGAGCTTGCGATCCGGGCCAACGGGGGCTGGGTCTTCGCCCTGCCCAAGGCGGGTTGGCGCGCCTTCATCATCGACGAGGGCGTGCCCGCGATTCACGACGGTGTGGCCTGGCGCGGCGGGGCGGCGACGCTCGCGCCCTCGGGGGCCGGGATGTCGTTTGGCGTGGCGCAGACCGATCACGTGCTGGGTGCGGGTGCCACGTCCGAAACGGCGGTGCTGATCCCGTCAGGGGCCATGCTTTTCGGGGTGACCGCCCGCGTGACCGACCCCATTACCGGCAATCTGAGCACATGGCAGCTTGGCAACGCCGGAGCGCCGGACAGGTTTGGTTCGGGTCTCGGCCTCGGTGAGGGGTCCTGGGCTCGCGGAGTGCTCTCGGCACCGATGGCGTTCTATGCTCCGTCAGGCGTGCTGCTGACCGCCACGGGCGGCAGCTTCGCGGGTGGCGCCGTGCGGATTGCCGCGCATTACGCCGAACTCGGGCTGCCTTCGGGCTGACGAAGGGCAACGGCGCGGGGGGATGCGCCGTTGCCGCATGACGCAAGATCAGTCGTTGAACTCGACAATCACATGATCGCCGACGTCGGGCTGGTGGTCCTCGCTCATGTTCGAGCGGAGGATCTCGATGCCGAACCGCACCGAGCTTTCGGTCGAGGCCCAGATCGACGCCTCCTGCAAGGTCAGGCGGAGGGCGATCAGGTCGGGATCCTGCCGGCCCCCCGGGAACCAGGCGGCGGCGACGGGCGACCAGATCTCGTCGATCTTCGCGTCATCGTAAGTCTGGATGATCGCGCCAGCCATGCAGGCATGCAGATCATGTTCTTTGCTGATGAAGACGAAATGGGCCCGCGCGCCTTGCCCGATCGCGCGAACCAGATCGGTCTGGCGCGAGGACAGGAACCAGATCTCGCCCTTCCCGGCATCTGGATAATGGCTCATCGGTTGAAGATGTTGCGCCGATCCCTCGATCCCCAGCATCCCGGTGCGGACATCGGCCATCGCGGCGAAGAGGGTGGCTTTGGGGTCGCCCCGCAAATCCTGGCGCAGGCTCATGGCGTTCTCCTTCAGGTTGGTCGCGAGGGCGCAGGCGCCATCGTATCGACGATCAACACCCGGGAGGCGGCGATGTTCCCCGCGTCGTTCCCCGCGTCGGCGCAGGCCCGCCGCGGAGGCTCAGACGTATGGCGGCCGAAACGCGGCCTCGAGCGTCGCTTGCACCATCTCCGTGGTGAACGGCCGTTCGAGGATCAGGCAGTCGTCGAATGGTGCCGCGCGGAGCCGGTCACTGCGGGGAATGAGCACGACGCGTCCGCCGCGCGCACCGATCGCGGATACCAGGTCTGCCCAGCCGTCGACATGCCGGTCGTCGATGAGAAACGCGAGCCGCAGGGCTTCGATGCCCCGAACGGCTTGCACGGCAGCCGCCGTGTCCCGAACTTGCACGATCTTCGCCGCCGCATCGAAATCGGCAATGATCTGCGCAAGATCCTCGGCCACGACGACATGCTTCAAGACGATGAGATAGACCGCCTGATCCGACCTGCGTTCCACGTTCTTCTCCTGGGCCGGGGCGCCACCGCGGCACCCGCCGCGGAGTCGTCACCCCGTGCCCCCTGAATGGAACTTTATGGCGTCCGTCGCATTCAACTGCGACATATCCGGCCAGGGAATTGATTTAAACGATGACAACGCCCTGTGCCGAATGTCCCCTGCGCTGCAAGCCGCTGTTCGAGCCGTTCACCGAGCAGGAGCTTGCCTTCATGGAGCGTTTCAAGATCGGCGAACTGACCATCGAGGCGGGGCGGACGATCCTGATGCAGGGGGCGCAAAGCCCGCAGTTCTACACCGTCCTGCGCGGGCAGGGGCTGCGTCACAAGATGCTGGAGAACGGTCGCAGACAGGTGATCAGCTTCGTCTTGCCGGGCGATCTGGTGGGCCTTCAGGCCGTCGTGACCGGTGAGATGCAGCATTCGGTGGAGGCATCGGTCGAGACCACGCTTTGCGTCTTTGACCGCGCCGGCCTCTGGGACCTCTTCTCGAACCAGCCGAAGCGGTCCTATTCGCTGACCTGGCTCTCGGCGGTGGAAGAGAACTTCCTTGGCGAAACACTGGCGACGCTGGGACAGCGCGATGCTGGACAGCGCATCGCCTGGGCCTTGCTGAGGCTTCATGAGCGGCTCACGGCGCTTGGCATGGAGCAGAACGGGCGTGTGCCGTTGCCCTGGCGGCAACAGGATCTGGCGGATGCCGTGGGGCTGTCTCTGGTCCACACGAACAAGACCCTGGCGCGGCTTCGAGGCAGCGGGCTTGCCGACTGGTCGGGCGGAAAGCTGTCGTTGCCGGGGCGAAAGGAGCTTGCCGCAATGGCGCTTGTCGATCTGGAGAAACCAAGCCAGCGGCCGCTGTTGTAGCCTGGCATCGCCCGGCTGGTCGTCATGGCGGAGTTCCGCTAGCATCGCTAGGGGCCTTTGAGAGATTGCCATGTCATTCATTGTCGTCTGTCCTTTGGAATGGCGCTGCGTCCGGCTGCCATGCATCCTGCTGCGGGGGGCGCGGCAATGACTCCGGCTGCGCGAATTGCCGCCGCGATCGAGATTCTGGACCGGCATCTTGCCGGCACGCCGGCCGAACAGGCGCTCACCGGATGGGCGCGCAGTCATCGTTTCGCCGGCTCGGGCGACCGCGCCGCGATCCGCGATCACGTGTTCGATGCGCTGCGTTGCCTTCGCAGCCATGCGGCCCTGGGCGGCCGGGCAGAGACAGCCAGCGGGCGTGCCTTGATGATCGGCGCGCTGCGCGATGCCGGACTCGCGCCGGAGACGATGTTCACCGGGCAGGGTCATGCGCCTTCCGAGCTTGCTCCCGATGAAATCCGTGCTCCCTCCGGCGCCCTTCCCCGAAACGTGGCTCTCGACTGCCCCGACTGGCTGGCGCCGGCCTTGTGCGACAGCCTCGGCCCGTCCTTCGAGCCGGTCCTGCGCCTGATGCGCCAGCGCGCCCCGGTTTTCCTGCGCGTGAACCTTGCACGCGCAAGCCGGACCGAGGCGCAGGCCGCGCTCGCCGCCGAGGGGATCGGCGCGGTCCCGCATCCGCTTGCAAAGAGCGCACTGCAGGTCACCGAAAAACCCCAGCGCCTGCGTGTCAGCGCCCCCTATCTCGATGGCCGGGTCGAGCTTCAGGACGTTGCAAGCCAGGCGGTGGTGGAGATGCTGCCCCTGACGGGGGGGCGGGTGCTGGATTACTGCGCCGGCGGCGGCGGCAAGACGCTGGCGATGGCCGCGCTGATGCCGGCCCGCTTTGTGGCGCATGACATCGCCCCGCAACGCATGTGCGATCTTCCGGGGCGTGCCCTGCGCGCCGGGATCAGCGTCGAGATCGCGGATGCCAGCGGGGTGGCCGCGCTTGCCCCCTACGATCTCGTGCTGGTGGATGTGCCCTGCTCGGGTTCGGGCAGTTGGCGCCGCGCGCCGGAGGCGAAGTGGGCGCTGACCCCGGCAAGACTGGCCGAGTTGCGGCGCATACAGGCCCGAATCCTTGACGAGACGCATTCCCTTGTGGGGCCGGGCGGTGTGCTGGCCTACGTCACCTGCTCGATGCTGGATGCCGAGAACGCCGATCAGGTTGAGGGCTTTGTGCGGCGAAACCCCGGCTGGCACTGCACGAACAGCCGCAGCTTCACCCCGCTGGACGGCGGCGACGGGTTTTTCAGCGCCCTCTTGACGCGATTGCCGGGCCCGCAACAATCTTAGGTTGAAGTTTGCCGTATCGCCTCCAAAATCATGACCGGCGTTAAAGGCCGGTTAAGCATTTCCGGGCCGAATGCGGGAAGTCAATTCGAGGAGGAGGCTCGGGCGTGTCCCACCCGGCGTTGTCACCGCATCCGCTGACCCGTACTGCCCTGGCCCTTTCGCCGCGGGGCAACTGGCTCGTTGTGGGCGCGGTGATCTGTGCCGGGGCGGCGGTGCTGCTCCGCGAACGCGGGGTGGCCCTGCCGCTGACGACCGCCGCGGCGACGCTGGCGGCGCTGGCCATTGTCCTGCGGGTGCTTGCGCACCGGCATGCGGCGTCAAGGGCGCGCCTGCACGAGCAGATTGCCACCTTCGTCGAACATGATGCCTCGCCCAGCTTCACGACCGATGGCGAGGGAGAAATCGGCTATCAGAACCGCGCGGCGCTGGAACGCTTCGGCTCGCGTACGGGGCAGACCTTGACGCGGGCCCTGTCCGAAGTATTCGCCAATCCGACCGCGGTTCTGGTCCGTCTTCAACACAGGGCCGCAGCCCTGGGGGCCGCGCGCGAGGACATGGTGACCCGGCGCGGCCACGTTCGCGTCTGTGTGCACCAGATCGGCGACGACGGTTATCTGTGGCGGCTGGAGGACATGGTCGAACGCGCAACGGGCGGCAGCAGTGCGGAAAACCTGAGCCTGCCCATGCTCACCGCTACCCGCAGCGGCACAATCCTGTTCATGAACGAGGCGCTGCGCCGCATCGTCGGAGAGCGCGTCAAAAGCCTTGACCGCATCTTTCCCGATCTGCCGTTGCGTTCCGGCGACGAACATGAAGTCTCTGCTGTCGATGGCACCATGCGTGCGCTGATCGCCGAGATCGAGGGTCCGGGCGGGCGGCGGGAGATCTACCTGTTGCCCCCCTTGCACCATCCCCGCCCGGCCACGTCGGACCCGACCTCTTTCGAATCGTTGCCGGTGGCGCTGTTGCGTCTTTCGGCGGATGGGCGCGTGATGGCTGCCAATCGGGCCGCACGCGGCCTGATCGGTGCGGTCGAGGGCGAGGTTCCGCTCTCCGAACGGCTGGAGGGGCTGGGGCGGCCGGTCGCCGACTGGCTTGGCGACGCGCTTTGCGGCCGGGCCGATCGCCGCCCCGAGGTGCTGAGGGTGCGCCGTTCGGACCGCGAGGTGTTCTTGCAGGTCACGCTCAGCCGGGTTGTGGAGGAGGGGCGGCCGGGGCTGGTTGCAGTGATGTCCGACGCGACCCAACTCAAGACACTCGAGGCGCAGTTCGTGCAAAGCCAGAAGATGCAGGCCATCGGCCAGCTTGCGGGGGGCGTCGCGCATGACTTCAACAACCTGCTGACGGCGATTTCGGGGCACTGCGACCTGCTTCTCTTGCGGCACGACAAGATCGATCCGGATTATGCCGACCTTGTGCAGATCAACCAGAACGCCAACCGCGCGGCCAGTCTCGTGAGGCAGTTGCTGGCGTTCTCGCGCAAGCAGACATTGAAGCCGAAGGTGCTCGATCTGCGCGATACGCTGTCGGATCTGACGCACCTGCTGAACCGGCTGGTTGGCGAGAAGGTGACCCTGGCACTCGGTCACGATCCCGTCCTGCGACCGATCCGTGCCGACAAGCGGCAGCTTGAACAGGTGATCATGAACCTGGTGGTGAACGCCCGCGACGCGATGCCCGAAGGCGGGACCGTGCGGATCGAGATAGAGAACCTGCAGCTTGCCGCCGAGATGAGGCGCGACCGCGCGGCATTGCCGCCGGGGGATTACGTGATCGTCAGGGTGATCGATGAAGGCGTCGGAATCGCGCCTGACAAGCTCGCAAAGATTTTCGAGCCTTTCTACACGACCAAGCGCACCGGCGAGGGCACCGGGCTTGGCCTGTCCACTGCCTACGGTATCGTCAAGCAGACCGGCGGCTTCATCTTTGTCGATTCCGTGCTGGGGATCGGCACGACCTTCACGTTGTATTTTCCCGCGCTCGACTATGGTGCGGCCGACGAGCCCGAACCCGTGGTCCCGCCTGCCCCGCGCCGCGCCGAAGCCAATCCGGGCGAGGGCGTGGTGCTGCTGGTGGAGGACGAGGCGCCCGTGCGTGCCTTCGCCAGCCGCGCGTTGCGCCTGCGCGGCTTCAATGTGATCGAGGCGGAAAGTGGCGAGGATGCACTGCGCTTGCTGGAAGACCCGGAACTCGAGGTCGATGTCTTCGTCACCGATGTGATCATGCCGGGCCAGGACGGCCCCACCTGGGTGCGTGAGGCGTTGAAGACCCGGCCGGCCGTGCGGGTCATCTTCGTCTCGGGATATGCCGAGGACAGCCTGCAGGACAGTCAGGCAAGGATCCCGAACTCCATCTTCCTGCCCAAGCCGTTCTCGCTGGTGGAGTTGACCACCACGGTGCAAAGCCAGTTGCAGTGACTCCAGAGGCTTGGGGGCGGTGACGGGTGATCGGGAGGCGAAGTCCCTGCTTCTGGGGTCCGGCATCGGCACCCGGCGGACCGACGCAGATCGACCTGATCCGCCGCCGCGCGCAGCCTGGCCCGCGGCAGCCTGATCTTGCTGCCGCCTCGGACGACGGATCATGGCAAGATGCGACCAGCTGGCGCCAGTATCGTCTCCACGCTCGCGGATCGCGGCCGTCGCCCCCTGCCGGGGCTGATCGGGTCTCGGCCGGTGCAGGCGCAGGAGAACCGCTGCCCCGCCGCCCGCCTCGAGCCCGCCG